>NZ_JBASTH010000125.1:0-17685 GCF_049274795.1 Aquabacterium sp. | reverse complement strand
CGCCGCCACCGTGGACCGTGTGCTCAGCATCGCCAGCGCCGCCACCGTGGACCGTGTGCTCAGCATCGCCAGCGCCGCCACCGTGGACCGTGTGCTCAGCATCGCCAGCGCCGCCACCGTGGCCCGTGTGCTCAGCATCGCCAGTGCCGCCACCGTGGACCGTGTGCTCAGCATCGCCAGCGACGACACCGTGGACCGTGTGCTCAGCATCGCCAGCGCCGCCACCGTGGACCACCTCAAGTTCTTCCAGGGCCTCGCGGTTCCTGTGATCGAAGGCCTTGACCAGAAGGTGCTGGAAGCGGCCGAGGCGGGCAACCTTCGCATGGATAGCTGGCACTGCGGCACCACTCACTGCCGCGCAGGCTGGGCCGTGGTGTTAGGCGGTGACGCCGGCCAAAGACTTGAAGAGACCCTGGGCAGCGAAACCGCCGGCCGACTCATCTACGAGGCCAGCACGGGCCGCCTGGCGCCCGATTTCTACGCTTCGAACGAAGACGCGCTGGAAGACCTGCGCCGCTGCGCCGTTGCTGGGCAGCCTTCGCCTGCCGCCGACACGATCTGACCTTAGGCTCGCCATGTTCAAGAACGCCAACCTCTTCCGCATCGGTGAAGCCTGGGCGATGACCACGGCCGACATGGAGGCCGCGCTCAAGCGCTTCGCCTTCACCCCCATCGGCGCCACGCAGACCGTGACGCTCGGCTGGGTGCCGGCCCGTGGCATCGAGCACGGTGAGCTGGTCGTGCAGCAAGGTCACCACCAGGTCGTGCGCCTGCGCATCGAGACCAAGGGCGTGCCCTCACAGATCCTGGACAAACGCGTCAACGAGCTGGCGGCGGAATTCGAGAACGAGACCGGCCGCAAGCCAGGCAAAAAGATCCGCAAGGAACTGAAGGAGACGGCCCTGCAGGAGCTGCTGCCGGTCGCCTTCCCGAAGGCCCAGGATTACTTCGTGTGGATCGATGCCTACGAGCAACGCGTCGTTGTCGATGCCGCAAGCGAGTCGCGGGCCGGCGACGTGATGTCCTGGCTGGTGAAGTGCCTGTCGGGCATCAGCATCGCGCAGTTCGCGACCGAGGTTTCGCCAGAGCGGGCCATGACAGGCTGGCTCATGGATGGGGAGCCGCCTTTCGGCTTCACCGTGGATCGGGAGTGCGACCTCCGATCGAGCGATGCGTTCAAGTCAACCGCCAGCTACAAGCGCTGCAACCTCGACACCGAGGAAATCCGCCAGCACATCAAGCAGGGCAAGGCCCCCGTCAAGCTGGCCATGACCTGGAAGGACCGCGTGTCCTTCCTGCTCACGGACACCTACCAAATCAAGCGCATCGAGTTCCTGGACATCGCGCTCAAGTCCCGCGAGTCTGTGGCAGCCGATGACATGTGGGATGCCGACCTGGCCATCGCCACCGGTGAGCTGACAGGCCTGTTCACAGACCTGACTTTCACGCTGGGCGGCCTGGTGGCCCCCGACCTCTTCACCCCGAAAGAGCCGCAGAAGCCAGAGCCGTCGCCCCAGGCCCGCCTGGACCTGAAGCTGAAGGGCACCAGAGAGCCCACGCACGCGCCCAGCGATTCCGATGTCCTGGCAGGCAGCACCGGTGAGGACCCGCTCTACGACCAGGCAGTAACCCTAGTGCTCGGCAACCACAAGGCCTCCATCTCTTTCGTGCAGCGCCACCTGCAGATTGGCTACAACCGCGCCGCTCGCCTCCTCGAAGCGATGGAGATCAGCGGCCTCGTCAGCGCGATGGACACGCGCGGCAACCGAACCATCACCACCACCGGAGAGACCGCATGAAGCTCACCCGCATCCATGCAGCCAACGTGCTTGGCGCCCACAGCGTGGACATCTACCCCTCCACCCCCATCACCATCCTGGCCGGCCACAACCACGCCGGCAAAAGCAGCGTTCAGGAGGCCTTGCGCATGGCCCTGACGCAGGAGGCCACGCGCGTCCAGTACAAGAAGGACTACCCCCAGCTGGTGTGCGACCTGCAGGGCGCCAAGACCGGCCAGGCCGAGGTGGTCTTCGAGAAGGACGGAAAGACGGTCGAGGCCTGGATGCTCTTGCCGAAGGGCTCCGTGTCGCCTCAGGCCGAGTACTCCCCGCACCCCCTTATCTCCTACGTGCTGGAGCCTGCCCTCTTCGCCCGAATGGACGGCAAGGCGCGTCGCGGCATGCTGTTCGACCTGATGGGCGTCAAGGTCAGCCCGGCCGAGATCAAGTCACGTCTGCTCAAGCGCCACCTGGACAAGGATCGCATTGAGCGCATCCTGCCGCTCCTGCGCGCCGGCATGGCGGAGGCGTCCAAGGACGCCAAGGGCAAGGCCACCGAAGCCAAGGGCGCCTGGCGCGCAGTGGCTGGAGAGGTCTACGGGCCAGAGAAGGCGAACGGCTGGAAGGCCGAAAAGCCGACCTTTGACGAAGCGCAGGCCAGCACATTGCACCAGCGCGTCACCCAGCTCGACGCCACGATCACCCAAGCAAGCGAGGACGTAGGCTCCCTCAAGGCCCGCATTGATGCGCACACCCAGGCCCAGCACGAAGAGCAGAGCCTGCGCGAGCAAGCCGGCATGCTGGAGCGACATCGCCGCAAGCTCCAAACGGACGAGGCCGCGCTGGCCACCCAGCAGCAGGCGCTGGCCGAACTCACCATCTCCCAGCAGACGCAATCGGCCACCGCATGCCCTGAGTGCAATGCGATGCTGATCTGGAAGGACGGCGCCCTCGTGTGCGCCGGGCCGTTGGCCAAGGGCACCGAAGACGACCTGGGCCGCATCCCCGCCCTGAAGGCCTCGGTGGACCTGTGCACCAAGACCGTCAACAACACGCGGCGTGACCTGGTCGCGGCCGAGCAAGCCGACGCCACGCTCAAGGCGCGCGCCACGGCCGAGGCCCCGCCGAAGGCCTCCGACCTGGAGACCGCCCAGAACCGCCTCGGGGTGCTGCGCACGGAGCGGCAGGAGTTGACCGCCAAACTGGACGCCGTGGCCGCCGCCAAGCGCGCCACGGCCGAGGCCGACAAGAAGACCGCCGACGCTCGGGCCCACCATGAAGACGTGATCGCCTGGGATGCCATCGGCGATGCCCTCGGGTCGAACGGCATCCCCGCCGAGCTGCTGGCCGAAGCCCTCCAGCCCTTCAACGAACGGCTGAAGCTGGCCGCCGAGGACACGCTGTGGCCGCTGGTCAAGCTCGATGACGAGATGGCCGTCCGTGTGCAGCACGGCAGCGTCTGGCGGCCCTACTCGATGCTCTCCGAGTCCGAGCAGTGGCGCGCCGATGCGGTGCTGGCCGAGGCCATCAGCTTCATGTCCGGCCTGCGCCTGCTAGCCCTGGACCGCTTCGACGTCCTCGACACGCCCGGCCGCATGCAGCTGCTCGCCTGGCTGGACAACCTCGTCGCCAACGACGAGATCGACAGCGCCTTCATCACCGGGACGCTCAAGACCCTGCCGACAGGCCTGCAGCCCTCCATCACCTCCCACTGGATCGAGCGCGGGAACCTCCAGCGCCCGGCCGCCCCTTCCTCGACCACCACCAACCGCGAGCCCGCCACAGCATGAACGCCACCACCATCCCGGCCGATCAATCGGCCATCGCCCAAGCCGCCAGCCTGGGCCTCTTCTTCGACACCGAGACCACGGGCATCCCGGAGTTTCACAAGCCCAGCGAGGATCCCTGCCAGCCGCACATCGTTCAGCTCGCGGCCAAGCTGGTCGACCTCGATACCCGCCAGACGCTGGAAACGCTGGACCTGATCATCCGCCCGGACGGCTGGATCATCCCCCCCGAGACCATCGAGGTGCACGGCATCACGATGGAGCGCGCCATGGATGAGGGCGTGCCCGAAGAGGAAGCCCTGGAGCGCTTCTGGACCATGTGGGCCAAGCGGCACCGCATCGCTCACAACGAGCAGTTCGACCAGCGCATCCTGCGCATCGGCTTGAAGCGCTACTTCGACATCCGCAACCCGGATCTGGAGGTCCAACCCTCCGACGAATGGAAAGCCGGGACCGTCGAGTGCACGGCCCGCATGACGACCAAGATCTGCAACCTGCCCCCCACGGCAGCCATGGTCCGCGCACGCCGAAACCATCCCAAGACCCCGAAGCTGACCGAGGCATACCTTCACTTCTTCGGCCGCGAGATGGAAGGCGCGCACAACGCACTGAACGACGTGGATGGTTGCATGGCCGTCTACTTCGCCGTGAAGGACATGCAGCGGGAGGCTGTGCCCGCATGACCATCGCCGCCCGCAACCCCATCGTGGAAGCGATCGCCCGCGTGCGTGCGGCCACGCCGGACGCAGCCCCCGACCACATCCGCGAAGAAGTCGCCCACCAGCTCGGCATCCCCGAAGACCTGGTGGCCGAAGTTCTCGACCCTCAACCCATGGAGCAATCATGATCCACCTGACCCAAGCCCAGCACGATGAGCTTCTGGCCGCTCAGGCTGAGCGCGACCGCCTTCTCGCCCTGATCAACACCCCCGAACTCGCTGACTTCGACCGTGGTGTGCAGTTGGAGTTCGCCCACCAGGACGTGCGTCACGGCGCTGCTGGTGATGACGGCAAGTCCTCAGACGACTGGATCTTGCTGATCGGCGTGCTGGCCGGCAAAGCGTCTCATCACCACCGGGAAGCAGAACGCCTGCAGTCCATGTTGGTGCTTGAGAAGCACATGGAGGCGCACCAGATCAGTATCGACTACCACCGCGAGAAGGCAGCACACCACACTATCACCACCGCTGCTGCACTGCGTCATTGGCACAGCCGCATCACAGGGAACGCAGGCACGCTCCGCCCTGGTCTTTCGGCTGAAGCCAAGCAGCACACCCTGGCGCCAGCGGTTGCAGACATCCCTCGCGCTCTCACGCCGGACCAGCAACGCGAACTTGCCGAGATGATGAGCCGGGGCCTGCGGACGTGGGAGGGTGCTCCCAGTTGGCTTATCCAGTGGCATGACGCGCTCACCGGCGTCCCTACCCCGATGCAACGCCCTGTTGCGGAGCAGGCCACGGCATGAAGCCAGACCAACTCCCTGCGCGCACCACGCCCGTGACGCCCTGGAACCCTTCGCGACGGGCCACGGCCAAGGTCAAGAACCCCCTGCCCGTACCGACCACGTGCCGGCACTGCGGTGCCGAGGTCAACCTGGTGAGCAACGCCGAGATCTACGGGCGCGAGTACGGCGAGTGGCCCTGGACCTTCATGTGCCAGGGCCCAAACTGCCGGGCCTATGTGGGCCTGCATCCCTTCACCGGCATCCCCATGGGCACCCTGGCCACGGCCCCGATCCGCAACGCGCGCAAGGCCGCCAAGGATCTTTTCAACCCGCTGTGGCAGTCCGGCCAGATGACCCGCGACGAGGCCTATGCCTGGCTCGCTGGCGAATTGGGCATCGCCAACGTCGAGCACTGCCACATCGGCTGGTTCGACGTGGAGCAGTGCAATCAAGTCATACGCGCCGTCAAGGCGAGGACACCATGAGCAACACCACCCAAGAGACTCCCCTGGCCCGCCTGCTGCGGGAAGCCGAGCGGGCCAACGAAATCGCGCTGCGCGAGCTGGGCATCGGCCTGATCGACGTCAATGTCATCGCAGCCGCCAGGTGTGAACTCCATGTGCCTGACGCCGGCAAGGACGTGTCGATCTGGGGCAAGCCTCGCTATGACGCGGCCGTGCTGCGTGCAGCTGACCGCATCCAGCAGCCGGAAGATCCAGATCCGAGCGAGGTGCAGGAGGTTATCGCCTGCCTCGGCGACGACGCTGCCGCCCTTCGCGGAAAGAACCCTGAGGACGAGATGGCCGCCAACATGGAGCGGGCGGCCGATCTGCTCGATGTCTGCGCCGAGGCGTCCGAACTGCGGCAGTTCGCGCACGATGTCGAACTGGCTCTGGAGCCCTACGGTGGCGCCGGCAGCCACATCGAGCGCATTGCCGCGCTGGTTCGTGCATCGACACACTTCGGCCCATTGCGCGCGCGCACCTTCGTGACATGCGGCCCCGAGGGCGACGCTTTCGTCGTCCGCGCAGGATTCGCCAGCATTGAGCATGCACAGCAGGCCCAGCAGTTCATCGTAGACGCGGGCCACGCTACGCGCACCGCCGTGCCCGGGTGGTTCGACATCGTCGCGCTGGACCTGGCCCGGCTTTTCACCGACGACGATGTACCGCAGGACCGGGCCCGCTTGCAAGTGGCGGTGATCGAGGCGATGCGGATGGCTGCCAACCCTCAGGTCGTGGATGGAGGTCAGCGATGAAGACGATGACCTTGGCCGAGTTCCACGAAGCCTGCAAGGCCCAGGCCGCCAGCCACGACCTGATCGTCTTCAAGTGCCCGATGTGCCGCACGCTGCAGAACGCCCGCGACCTGATCGCGGCCGGCGCCGGCAAGACCTTCGAGGAGGTGGAAACCTACCTGGCGTTCTCATGCGTTGGGCGCTGGACCGGCGCAGGCTCACCGCGCAAGGAACCCGACGGCCAGCCCTGCAACTGGACGCTGGGCGGCCTGTTCCCCCTCCATCGCATGGTGGTGGTCACCCAGGACGGCGAGGAACATCCACGCTTCGAGCTGGCAGACAAGGCCGAAGCCGACGCCCACCGCGCTGCCCAGGCAGCGAAGGAATGGCAGCCTGCATGAGCCAGCATCAAAGCCTCGCCGATCAGGCTGTCGAGACACTGGCCGCTGTGTCCGCCATGACCGACGCGCTGACCAACGATCACCCGGAGCGCCACGCAGTCCGGTCATTGAAGCCCATCGCTCAGGACATCATCTCCAATGCGCTGCGCCAGGCCCGCGATCTCGCCTACCAAGCCGAGGAGATGCAGCGCGAACAGCGCCGCGTAGAGGCCAGCCTCGCAGATACAACGGGGCGTTTTCTATGAAGCGCGGCCCCTACTTCTTCGTCCAGTGGCGCACCCACCGGACCAGCACCGCCCAGCACTGCTACGTCTGGTGCCAGTGGGAGTGCGACGACGGCACGCACGGCGTTGCCCGCAGCGTCAGCCGGCACGGCCTCCAGGGCGCGATTGCCGCCGTCAAGCGCGCCGCTGAGTCCCGCATGGGGCAGCGCATCCGCAAGAGCGTCCAGACCATCATCAAGGCGCTGGAAGCGCAGGGAAGCCCCGCATGAGCGCCGACGTTGAGATCGAGGTGCGCGTCAAGCGCGCCACTACGCACGCCATCCTGGTGGATCACGGTGGCAAGGCCGAGGCCTGGGTGCCCATCTCCCAGATCAGCGACTGGTGCGACGGCCCCGACGACATGCCGGGCATAGGCACCACCTCCATCTTCATCCCCGAGTGGCTTGCCACCGAAAAAGGCATGGTGTGAAAGAGCGTCCGATCCTCTTCAACGGCGCCATGGTGCGCGCCACCCGAGCAGGCATCAAGCGGATGACCCGGCGGGTCTGCCAGGGCCAGCGCGAACAGTCTTGCGCACATGACTTCCAGGTTGATCGCTGCCCCTACGGCAGGCCCGGGGACCGACTGTGGGTCCGAGAAAACGGCTGGGAGCGCCCTGAGCGCACGGCGAAGATGCTCCGGGAGGGAGCTGACACCTGGGCACCGTACTACTACGACGCCGACGGCATCGGCGATCAGGAAGCGGCGGAGCTCAAAGGCTGGGGCTTCAAGCGCCGCCCGTCCATCCACATGCCCCGGTGGGCTAGTCGGATCACGCTCGAGATCGTCGACGTGCGCGTGGAGCGCCTGCACGACATCAGCGATGAAGACGCTATCGCCGAAGGCATCGAGCCCGACGTGCAGCCGGGCGACTGCGTGCCGCTGTGGCGAAACTATCTGAGCGGCGGAACCACCGTGATCCCCAGGCGAAGCTTCGAGACCCTGTGGAAGACCATCAACGGGGCTGCCTCCTGGGATGCCGACCCGTGGCTGTGGGTCGTCGAGTTCACCCCCATCACCCAATGAAGAACCCATACCAAACCCTGGGCGTCGAGCCCACCGCCACGCCGGCCGAGATCAAAGCCGCCTGGCGCAAGCTGTGCGCCCAGCACCACCCGGACAAGCACCAGGGTGCCGAAGCCGTCGAGCACGCCGCCGCGATGGCCGAGATCAATGCCGCCTACGAGGTGCTGAGCAACCCTCAGAACCGCCTTCAGTACGACCAGACCGGCAACGCCGACAGCCTGGACAACCTGGCTGTGAGCGTGCTGCGCGAGATGTTCGACGCGGTGCTGGAGCAGGAGCGCTGCCGCAACCCTGTGAAGGATGTCGAGCGCATGCTGGCCGAGGTGAAGTCGCAGATGACGGACCGAATCAAGCTCGCATCGAAGCGGGCCAAAGCCCTGGAGCGCCGGCTCGCCCGATTCCAGAAGGACCCCGGCCTGATCAAGGCGATGGTGGAAGCCAAGCTGCGCGACATCGAGCACACCATCACCACGTCCGAGCGTGCGCTGGAGATCAACACCCACGCCCAGGGCATGCTGGAGGCCTTCTCCTACGAGACAGATCCCGACCCGATGGACGCAGAGACCCGGCGCATGGCGGAGCATCAGAGGAAGGCGGCCGAGCTGTACCACCGGTTTGGTGGCGGCTTTGGTGGCGGCTCGGGCCAGGTCTGGCCTTGACTATCATCAGGTGACACCATGGCTGAAGTACTCGAAGCCCCTCCCCCTTACTTGACGGAACGCGAGCTGAGCGACATGTGCCGCCCGCTTACCCAGAACGCAGCTCGCATCCGGTTCCTCAAGGGCCTGGGCCTGTTCGTGAAGACTACGCCGGGCGGCGCACCCCTCGTGGCTCGCAGCGAATACGAGCGGGTGCTGGGCGCCGGACGCGTTAACACCAAGCCCGCGGATCGCCCCCCTGGTGCAGAGCCAGACATCGGCGCAGCCATGGCGCTGCTCAACGAACGAAAGGGCCGCCATGGGGCGAAAGCGCAAGGACGGTGATCCGCTGGGCTTGGCCGGTACGCGTCTGGCCTGGCGCCATGGCCGCTTCTGGTACCGCCATCGCGGCACACCAGCCCGGGCCGAGTGGTGGGAAGACATGGGCACTGATGTGGCCGAGTCCAAGCGCATGGCCAGGCTCTACAACAACCCTGGCGACGACTTCGGCACTACCCGGTACTGGATGGCTCTGTTCCTGCAAGACTTCCGCGCCCAGGTGGCGGCCAAGACCCGCAGCCAACGCACCCTCGAAGACTACGAGGACGCTCAGGAGCACCTGATGACCTACTTCGGGCGGATGTACCCGGAGAAGATCGGCCCCAACAACGTCACCAACTACCTCCAAATGCACGCCGATGCAGGCAGGCCCGTTCCAGCGAACCGCGAGCGTGCCTGCCTCTCATCGATGATCAGCTGGCTCCTACGCCGGGACGATAGGCCACCTTCGCTGGTGGTGAATCCGTGCATGCGGGCGTCCGGAGTGGTGCGCAACACAGAAACGAACCGGGAGCGCTACGTCACGGACGCCGAGTATTTGGCGGTTTACAAGGTGGCCCCTCGATCAGTGCAAATCATGATGGAGTTGACCTATCGGACACTGCAGCGCCCAGAGTCGGACATCATCCGGTGGACTACCACCATCGTGAAGCGCAAAGGTGACGGCCGCATCCTGCACTTCCGGCAAGGCAAAACTGGCCGCCTGATGGAGATCGAGCTGGTGGGCCGGCTCCAGACGATGATCGAGCACATCGTGGGCAGCAACGACAAGGTGCTGAAATTCAAGCAGCCTATCGTGGCCACCCTGAGCGGCGAGCTCTACACCTACGACGGGCTCAGCTCGATGCTGCGCCGGGCAATCAACGAGGTGCGAGCGGACCACAAGGAAAAAGGTGGAGAGCTGTCCATGATGGAGAACTTCGGCTTCCGGGATCTGAAGGGAAAAGGTGCCACCGATATGTGGCTCAGCGGGACGCCCATCGAAACGATCCAGGCGCTATGCGGCCACGCCGACAAGGCCACCACTGAGAAATACATCAAGGCCCGATACCGCGAATCGATCAAGCCGAACTTGATAACGCTTTAGGCCCGAGAAAATCCCCACCCAGCCCGCCAATACGCGGGCTTTTTTGCAGCAATAATCGGCTAAAGAACTGTTCCATATACAGGCATCTATCCGCCGCCATGCCCCGAGGATTTGAATGTGATCGGTCACGGAATATGAGCACTGCCAACAGTAGATCGCTAGGATTTACGCTGGCTGCAGCCAGATTTCCGGGGTGGACTGTTAATCCGTAGGTCCCTGGTTCGAGCCCAGGTCGGGGAGCCAAAATTCGAAAGGCCTCAGCACACGCTGAGGCCTTTTTCGTTGTGGCCCATCATTGTGGGTCAATCAAGCAGACAGCGATTTCGCCGGATGCCTTGGCGGCATACAGCGCCTTGTCAGCCGCATCGAGCATCACGCTGATCGAGCCATCGGCCTGCCGCTGCGCCAAACCCGCAGACAAGGTGATGCGCAGTTCGGGGCGGCCTGAGACACCACAGTCACCTGCAACGCCGCCCGCGCGCACTCCAACACAGGCAAGGCGTTCTGCGCCGGCGTGTCCGGCAGGATCATCAGGAACTCTTCCCCGCCCCATCGGCCCACCACGTCCGAGCGGCGCACCTGTTCCTGCAGCACCTTGGCGGCGTTGCAGAGCACTTCATCGCCCACACTGTCGCCATGCACATCGTTGACCTGCTTGAAGTGATCCAGGTCGGCCAACGCGATGGTCAAGGGCGTGCCGCTGCGCGCATGCCGCAACGATTCCTGGGCCAGCAACTCCTGCATGTGGCGTCGATTGAACAAGCCCGTCAGGCTGTCGCGGATGGCCAGTTCCTCCACCTCACGCAATGTCTGGCGCAGCACCTGTTTTTGCTCATGGAACTGCTCGCGCATGCGGCTGAAACGCCCCAGCACCACCGACATGCCCGCCAGCACGCAGCATGTGGCCAGGGCGGGCAGCAAGTCATCGTGCACAGACACCTTGCCGCCATGGTGCAAGGCCAGCACAGCACCCAGCAGGATCGCCGCCGACACCAGCCCCATGCGCCGGATCTCCCAGGGCGACAGGCGGAACATGCCGAACACCAGCGTCAGGCACATCACCTGCAACGCTGCGGCCCGCGTGTAGGGCACCATGGCATAGGCAGTTGCCATCGACAGCGGTGCAAACACCATCTGTGGCTGCGACTGTTGGCGCCGACCGAATTTTGAGCCACCGTGCCGATTCAGATTTGAGCCAGGGCTAAAGCCGGGTGCGCAGCACCTCGGCTGTGGATAAGTGTAGGTCAGCCGGCATCCTGGGCGGAGCGCCTGCGGGCCTGCTCACGCGCCTTGATGCGCTTTTTGGCCACGGCGGCCAGGGCCAGCGTGGCCAGGCAGTTCAACACGGTGCGTCGGGCGGTGTGCTTCACGTGGGGGACTCCGTTGGGGCAGACAAGAACCTGACCACCTGCTCAGGTTCTTGAAGCCTCTCGTATGCAAAACAGGAGCCAGAACCTTGAAAAGCAAACATCCCCGAGCGGCCTGTCGACCAGTCGGGGATGCTTCATGACGGACAGCGTCCGTCGCGGATCAGATCACTGCTGCGGGATCCGTGTCCACGAACTCGCCACGGCCGCCGTTGACCACGCTGAAGCGGCGCACGCGGCGGGGCTTCAAGTGCACAGTGGCGCCGGTTTCCAGGATGCCGCTGTCACGCAAGGCGGCGTATTCACTGCGGGGCAGTTCCACGTCCACCTCGCCCTGGCCGTCCACGCGCTTGAACTCCAGGCGGGTGTTGGGGCCCACGGTCAGCGTGTGCACCAGGGTCACGGGCAGGCTGCCCTCTTCCGGGCGGGCCAGCACCTGGATCTCGTGTGGGCGCACATAGCTCACATCGGTGGCGCTGCCCGTGCTGTTGGCGGCGGCCACGGCACCCGGCGCATGGTCACGACCATGGAACAGGTTCACGTCACCCAGGAACTGCAGCACGAAGGGCGTGGCCGGGTGGTCGTAGACCTCGTCCGGCGTGCCTTCCTGCTCGATGCGGCCCTGGTTCATCACCACGATGCGGTCGGCCACTTCCATGGCTTCTTCCTGGTCGTGGGTCACGAACACGCTGGTCACATGGATCTCGTCGTGCAGGCGGCGCAGCCAGCGGCGCAGTTCCTTGCGCACCTGGGCGTCCAGCGCGCCGAAGGGCTCGTCCAGCAGCAACACCTTGGGCTCCACCGCCAAGGCACGCGCCAGCGCGATACGCTGACGTTGGCCACCCGACAGTTGGTGCGGGTACCTGTCCGCAATCCAGTCCAGTTGCACCAGCTTGAGCAACTCGGTCACCTTCTTGCGGATCTCGGCTTCGCTGGGGCGGGTGGCCTTGGGGCGCACGCGCAGGCCGAAAGCCACGTTCTCGAAGATGCTCATGTGGCCGAACAGCGCGTAGTGCTGGAACACGAAGCCCACATTGCGGTCGCGCACGGACACGTTGGTGGCATCGGCACCATGGAACAGCACCGAGCCTTCATCCGGCGTTTCGAGGCCGGCGATGATGCGCAGCAGCGAGGTCTTGCCCGAGCCCGACGGGCCCAGCAGTGCCACCAACTCACCAGAGGGGATGTCCAGGTTCAGGTGATCACAGACCGTGACCGATCCGAAACGTTTGACGAGGTTCTTGACTTCAATGCTCATGACGCGGCTCCGGCATCCTTGGCCTGGGCGATTTCTTGCTGCACCCGGCGTTCGACGATGAATTTCAGCACCAGGGTGACCAGCGCCAGGCTGGCCAGCAGCGACGCGACGGCGAAGGACGCGGCGAACTGGTACTCGTTGTAGAGAATTTCGATGTGCAGGGGCAAGGTGTTGGTCTGCCCGCGGATGTGGCCCGACACCACCGACACGGCGCCGAACTCGCCCATGGCCCGTGCGTTACACAGGATCACACCATACAGCAGGGCCCATTTCACGTTGGGCAGCGTGATTTTCCAGAAGGATTGCCAGCCCGAAGCGCCCAGCACCACGGCGGCTTCTTCCTGCTCCTGCCCTTGCGCCTGCATCAGCGGGATCAGCTCTCGCGCGATGAACGGGAAGGTGATGAAGATGGTGGCCAGCACGATGCCCGGCACCGCGAAGATGATCTTCAGGTCGTGATCGCGCAGCCATTCGCCGAACCAGCCCTGCAGGCCGAACACCAGCACGTAGATCAAGCCGGCGATCACAGGCGACACCGAGAACGGCAGGTCGATCAGCGTGAGCAGCACGCTCTTGCCGCGGAAATCGAACTTGGCGATCGCCCAGGCCGCGGCCACACCGAACACCAGGTTCAGGGGCACGGAGATCACGGCGGCGATCAAGGTGAGCTTGATCGCGGAGATCGCATCGGGCTCGGTCACCGCCGCCAGGTAGACGTCCCAGCCGCGCTTGAGCGCTTCAAAAAACACCGACACCAGCGGCACGAACAGGAACAGCGACAGGAACACCAGCGCGGTGGTGATCAGTGTCCAGCGCACCCAGGCCGGCTCACGCGTGGCCTGGGAATGGTTAGGGGGAGACATGGAACTCATGATTTACTTGCCCTGACGCTTGCGGGTCCAGGCCTGCAGGCCGTTGATGGCCAGCAGCAGGAAGAAGGACATGACCAGCATCACCACGGCGATGGCGGTGGCGCCCGCGTAGTCGTACTGCTCCAGCTTGGTGATGATCAGCAGCGGCGTGATCTCCGAGATCATCGGCATGTTGCCGGCAATGAAAATGATCGAGCCGTACTCGCCCAGGGCGCGCGCAAAGGCCAGCGCGAAACCGGTGAGCAGCGCCGGCGTCAGCACGGGCAGGATCACATGGCGGAAGGTCTGCAGGCGGTTGGCGCCCAGGGTGACTGCGGCCTCTTCCAGCTCGGAGGCCAGATCCTCCAGGATGGGCTGCACCGTGCGCACCACAAAAGGCAGGCCGATGAAGGTCATGGCCACGAACACACCCACCGGGGTGTAGGCCACCTTGATGCCCAGGGGCTCCAAGAACTGGCCGATCCAGCCATTGCCGGCGTACAGCCCTGTCAGCACGATGCCGGCGACAGCCGTGGGCAAGGCGAAGGGCAGATCAACCAGCGCATCGACCACACGGCGGCCGAAGAACTTGTAGCGCACCAGCACCCAGGCCACCAGCAGGCCGAACACGGCATTGACGATCGCGGCCAGCAGCGATGCGCCGAAGGTCAGCTTGTAGGAGGCCACCACGCGGGGCGAGGTCACCGTCTCCACGAACTGAACCCAGGTCAGGTCATTGACGGTGCGCAGGAAGGTGGCCGACAGCGGGATCAGAACGATCAGGCTGAGGTACAGCAGCGTCAGACCCAGGGCCAGATCGAAGCCGGGCAGCACGGAATGCCGCCTGAGCAAGGTGCGGGAAAAGATCATGGGGAAGAAACCGAGAGAACTGCGGTCGGTTGGAGAGGCGCCACCGCCGGGCGGCGCCTCAGGCGATCACTTGCGGCCGGCCGCCAGGATCTGGTCGTAGGTACCGCCGTCGGCGAAGTGGTCCTTCTGGGCCTTGGTCCAGCCGCCGAACACCTCGCCCACGGTGAAGGTGTTGACCTTCGGGAAGTCCTTGGCGTGCGCAGCCAGCACCTTGGCCGAACGGGGGCGCAGGTTGTGGCTGGCGGCCACTTCCTGGCCTTCATCCGAGTACAGGTACTTCAGGTAGGCCTCGGCCTGCTTGCGCGTGCCCTTCTTGTCGGCCACCTTGTCGACCACGCTCACGGGGTTCTCGGCCAGCATGGTCAGGCTGGGGTAGACCACTTCGTAGTCACCGCCAAATTCCTTCTTGATCAGCGGCACTTCGCTCTCGAACGTGGCCAGGGCATCGCCGATGTTGCGCTGCGCGAAGGTGGTGGTGGCTGCACGGCCGCCGCCATCGAACACGGGCACGTTGGCGAAGATGCCGCGCACCAGGGCGCGGGCGTTGCTCGCGTCGCCGCCCTTCTTCAAGGCAGCGCCGTAGGCAGCCAGGTAGGTGTAGCGGCCATTGCCGGACACCTTCGGGTTCGGGATCACCACCGAGACGCCAGGACGGGCCAGATCCACCCAGTCCTTGATCTTCTTGGGGTTGCCCTTGCGCACCAGGATCACCGACACCGAGGTGGTAGGCGAGCTGTTGTTGGGCAGGCGCGTGGCCCAGTTCTGAGGGATGAGCTTGGCGCGATCGAACAGGATGTCGATGTCGTTGGCCTGGTTCATCGTGATCACATCGGCTTCCAGGCCTTGTGCCACGCTGCCAGCCTGCTTGCTAGAGCCGCCGTGCGACTGGTTGATCGTCAGCGTTTCGCCGGTCGTCTTCTTCCAGTGCGCGATGAAAACCTTGTTGTAGTCCTTGTAGAACTCACGGGTGACGTCGTAGCTGACGTTCAAGAGTGTGGCATCGGCGTGGGCCACGCCTGCCGATGTCAGGGCCACCACGGACGTGGAAGCCGCCAGGACCCAGTGACTCAGCGATTTATTCAAAGAAAAACGCATGGCAAACCCCTTTCTGATGCAAGACGCGTATGTTATGGGGGCTCTTGACTCGCTTAAGCTAGCTTTTCGCAATTGCTTATGCGAAAAACAAGAATAGAAGCCAGGAAAAAAGCGGCCTCGGAGCATGACCACCGAGGCCGCCAAGGATGCCTGTATCAGACAGGCACCACCCCACTTGCTCGTTTCAATTCGACCAATTACTTCTTGGTGTAGATCTGGTCGAACACGCCGCCATCGGCGAAGTGCGTCTTCTGGGCCTTGGTCCAACCACCGAACACGTCATCGATGGTGAACAGGTTGATCTTGGGGAACTGCTTGGCGTACTTGGCAGCCGCCTTGGCATCCATCGGACGGTAGAAGTTCTTGCCGGCGATGTCCTGGCCTTCCGGCGAGTAAAGGTATTCCAGATAAGCCTGGGCTTCCTTGCGGGTGCCACGCTTGTCGACCACCTTGTCGACCACGGCCACGGGCGGCTCGGCCAGGATGCTCACGGGCGGGTAGACGATGTCGAACTTGTTGGCGCCGAATTCCTTGAGCACCAGGTGGGCCTCGTTCTCCCAGGCCAGCAGCACGTCACCCACGCCACGCTCCGAGAAGGTCACCGTGGAGCCACGAGCGCCGGAATCCAGCACCGGCACGTTCAGGAACAGCTTCTGGATGAAGTCCTTGGCCTTGGCATCGTTGCCACCAGGCTGCTTCAGAGCGAAACCGTAGGCAGCCAGGTAACCCCAGCGGGCGCCGCCCGAGGTCTTGGGGTTGGCGGTGATCACGCCCACGCCGGGCTTGATCAGGTCGTCCCAGTTCTTAATGCCCTTGGGGTTGCCCTTGCGCACCAGGAAGATATAGGTAGAGGTGTAAGGCGAGCTGTTGTGCGTGAGCTTCTTCTGCCAGTCGGGCTGCAGTTGCTTGGCCTTTTCGGCGATCTCGTCGATGTCGTAGGCCAGGGCCAGCGTGACCACGTCGGCATCGATGCCGTCGATCACCGAGCGGGCCTGTTTGCCCGAGCCGCCGTGCGAGGTCTTGATGGTGATGTTGTCACCCGTCTTGGCCTTCCAGTACTTGCTGAACGCGGCGTTGTACTCTTGATAGAGCTCACGCGTCGGGTCGTACGACACGTTCAGCAGCGTGACGTCCTTGGCGGCAGCGATCGTGGGGGCGACAGCGCCGAGGGTGGCGGCCACGGCCACGGTGCTCAGGGCCCACGAAAACAGAGTGCGGCGGATGTTTTGACGGCTCATTGCTTGTTCCAGACTTCCAGTTGGGGATCGTTGTTGATCGGATGAAGCAACTGTAAGAAAGCTGCAACCAACACTGAACGAATGGAAACGGGATTGGATATGAGAAAAACAAATACCGTCAGGACTGCGTAATGGTGAACTCGTCCAGTTGTTCGCCTGCCGGTTTGGCAGTGAAGGTCTGGGAAGCCCGCGTGAAACCCTTGCTGCCGAGGCGCTAGTACCGGATCTGAAAACCGCCGGATTTGTGCGGCTCTCGTAGAAGCCAGGCCAGTGCCGCCACATCGACCGAGCCGCCCCGCCCTGCAAGCGCCGTCAAACCTTGCACGCCGCGTACAGCGACGGCAGTTGAAACACCCTCGGGGAGGCTTCGCCCGCGAGGGCAAGACACTGCGGCGCAAAGCCGGTGGCTACGCCCACGCCAAGCAGTTCAAGCGGCTGCGCAAAGTGGTCAAACGCCAGCGCACGATCCTGGGGATCGTGCTGCGCGAGCTGCAGCGCAAGCTCGGCCAGGCCAGCGAGGCAACCGCACTGGCGCTGACGAGCCTGCAAACGCTGATGCAGCGCGCCGAGCGCATCCGCAGCCAGGCACCGAAGGACAAGAACAAGCTCTATGCCCTGCATGCCCCCGAGGTGGAGTGCATCGGCAAGGGAAAGGCCCGCAAGCCCTACGAGTTCGGCGTGAAGGTCAGCGTGGCGGTTACGCACAAGCAGGGCCTGATGGTCGGCGCGCGCAGCTTCGCCGGCAACCCCTACGACGGCCACACGCTGGCAGAACAACTGGAGCAGGTGAGGATCCTGACCGAAGACACGGCGACCAAGCCCAAGCAGGTGGTCGTGGACCTGGGTTTCAGAGGCGTGGATGCGGACAACCCGGGCGTTGAGATCATCCACCGGGGCAAGTTCAAGAGCCTGACGGATCCACAACGCAGATGGCTCAAACGACGCCAGGCGGTGGAGCCGGCCATCGGGCACCTCAAGCACGACAACGCCATGGACCGGTGCTGGCT
>NZ_JBASTH010000124.1:0-27327 GCF_049274795.1 Aquabacterium sp. | reverse complement strand
ATGGCCACAAGTTCGCCACCCGACGAGAAGCCATGGATGCGGTCGTCGACTGGCTGGGCTTTTACAATCACAAGCGGCTGCATTCCACGTTGAGCTATCTCAGCCCGATGCAGTACGAGCAACGCTGACATGCGGCACAGCACAAGAAGGCCGCGTAATCGATGAGTTAAGAACTCCGGGAAACAAGGGCAACCTCAGTTGCTGTTGGCCGCCACCACACGGGCGCGGGGCTGTTGACGGCTCGGTGCCGTCGCCTTGGTCTTGCCCTGATTGCGCGAAGACGCTACCTGACGGGCCTTGGCCTTGGCCTTACCTGCCGGCTTGGTCGTGGCCACTTTGGTGGAGGCGCGCGTGTTTTTCGCGCTGGCCTTGGCCGACGAGGTCGAGCGGCTGCGGGCCTTGGGGCGATCGTCATCATCACGCGAAGCGACGGCACGTGCTGCCTTTACCGGCACATACACCACCACCGCCTGGGCGCGCTTGAAGGTGGCCCCCACGCGCACCTTGTTCCACTGGGCCACCTGGGCCTCAGACACCTTGTAGCGGCGGGCGATGCTGGCCACGGTATCGCGCTTGCGGGCCTTGACGGTCATGCGGCGCATTGGCGGCAGATCGGGGGCCAGGGACATCATGGCGTTGTCGGCCACGGTTTCCGACACGTCCTGCTCGCGGTGCTGCGAGCGCGGCACCAGCAAGGTCGAGCCGGCCTTGACCAGCATGCGGGGCGGGATGCGGTTGATCTCGCGCAGGTCGGATTCGCTCATGCCCAGGCGCTTGGCCGCGTCGGAGGGGCGCATCGTCTTGGGCACGACCCAGGCCGTCCAACTGGCCAGTGTGCCCTTGTGGCGCGACAGGTTATGCATGAAGCTGCTGGCGTTGGCGTACGGCAGCAGGATCTGGGGGGTGCCCGCCGCCAGGATGACGGGCTTGTTCATCGATGGGTTGAGGGCCTGAAAATCGGCCTGAGTCAGCTGGGCCAGCCGTGCGGCCAGGGCCACGTCCATGTCGCGCTGGATGGGGACGCTGACGAAGTAGGGGTGATTCTCGATGGGGCTGAGCGCCAGACCGTAGCCTTCGGGATTGGCCACGATGTTGCGCACGGCGTGCAGCTTGGGCACGTAGTTGCGCGTCTCGGCCGGCATGTTCAGGCTGAGGTAGTCGGTGGGCAGGCCGGCCTTGGTGTTGCGGGCGATGGCGCGCTGCACATTGCCTTCGCCCCAGTTGTAGGCGGCCAGGGCCAGGTGCCAGTCACCGAACATGCGGTACAGGCGCTGCAGGTAGTCCATGGCCGCGCGGGTGGAGGCCAGCACGTCACGGCGGTCGTCGCGGAACAGGTTCTGCTTGAGCTCGAAATCCTTGCCGGTGGCCGGCATGAACTGCCAGATGCCCGACGCGCGGGCAGGCGACAGGGCCTGCGGATTGAAGGCGCTTTCGATGAAGGGCAGCAGCGCCAGTTCGGACGGCATGCCGCGGCGCTCGACCTCTTCGACCACGTGGAAGAGGTAGCGGTTGGCCCGGTCCGTCATGCGCTGGACATAGTCGGGCCGGCTGGCGTACCAGCGTTCATGATCGGCCACCAGTTCGGATTCCAACGGTGGCAAGGTGAAGCCCTGGCGCACACGGCCCCACAGGTCCTTGGCGGCTTCGCGGTCGTCGAGGTTGAGCGTGGCCTCTGGGCGCAGCGGGTCCGTCGGGGGGCCGGCGGCGTCCTTGGCCTCGTCTTCATCGTTGGCGGCCGGTGCGGCCGTATTGCCGCCGCGCAGGGCATCGAGCGACAGGCTGCGCGTGATCACCGAGGGCGCGTTGGGCGCGCGGGCACCTTCGACGGCCAGGGGCACGTTGTCCTTGGGGACATTGGCCAGTGCCAGGCGCGCGCTGCGTGGCTCGGGCGCGGGGCCGCTGGCGGTCGGGGCATCGGCCAGCGTGCCGGCTGCATCGCGCTTGGCGAAGGGCAGGTCCAGCGAACTGCAGGCGGTCAGGAGAAGGAGGGAGGATGTGGTGAGCAGGGTGCAGGCCGATCGGCCCAGGGCGGGTAGGGTGTGCAGGATGCTCATGCTGTGAATGTGTTCTTCCACTGACGCAAGGTGGTGAAGACCGACAGGGCGGAGGCGTCGGGCGCGCCTTGCTTCAGGGCTTGCGCGGCCACCGTCGGCTGGCGGCAGCGCAGATAAGGGTTGATGAGCCGTTCGCGGGCCACGTTGGTGGGCAGCGTGTACTCGCCGTGCGCGCGCAGTGCCAGGCTTTGCTCCAAGGCTTGGGCCACATCGGGGTTGCCCGGTTCGGCAGCGCTGGCAAATCGCAGGTTCGACACGGTGTATTCGTGGGTGGGACACAGCCAGGTATCGGCCGGCAAATCAGCCAGGCGATCCAGCGAGTGCAGCAACTGCTCTGTGGTGCCATCGAAAATGCGCCCGCATCCAGCAGAAAACAAGGTATCTCCACAGAATACCAGCCTCTGGGGCCAAGGCATACCCTGGGCTGGTAGCGCGACGTAACTGACATGCCCTGCGGTGTGCCCAGGGGTGTCCCAAACGTCGAATGTCAGGCCCAGTTCATGCACGGTGTCGCCATCGCCCACAGGGATGTCGATGCCGTTGATGGCCTCGTGGCGAGGGCCATAGACCGGGCCTTGAACGATGCGCCGCAACTCGGGCAGACCGGCCACGTGATCCGCATGCTTGTGGGTCACTAGAATGGCGGCCAGTGCCAGCTTTTGCTCTTGCAAGGCCTGCAGCACCGGCGCAGCATCCCCCGGATCGACCACGAGGGCTCGAGTGCCATCGCTGATCATCCAGATGTAGTTGTCCGAGAAGGCGGGCAGGGCAAGCAGTTTCATGACGAAAGTCGAACCGATTATAGAGTTGCATCCCTGGCTGGCCTTGCCCGCCGGCAGAGCCTTGCTCGAGTGGGAGCAGGCTCAGATGGACCGCATGGTGGCCGATGTGTTCGGTTTTCATGCGCTGCAGCTCGGTTTGCCCGAGGTCGATGCCCTGCGGGCCAACCGCATGCCCCATCGCTGGCTGGCCCTGGATGCGGCCTACCAGGGCTGGGTGCCGCCAGCCGATGTGCCGGTTGCCTCGAGCCCGGCGGTGGGGGGCGCGCCTGCCGATGCGCTGCAACCGACCGAAGGCGTTCACCTGCGCTGCGATTTCGAATCGCTGCCGTTTCCCAGTGCCAGCCTGGACCTGGTCGTGCTGCCGCATGGCCTGGAACTGGCACGCGACCCCCATGACACGCTGCGCGAGGTCGAGCGCGTGCTGGTGCCCGAGGGGCGGGTGGTGATCGCCGGGTTCAATCCGGCCAGCCTGTGGGGCATGCGCCAGCGCATGGGCCGCTGGGGCATGGGGCAGACCATGGTGCTGCCTCAAGGCGAGTTCATCGCCTACTGGCGCCTGCGTGACTGGCTGCGCCTGCTCGATCTGGAGGTCGAAGGGGGCAGCTTCGGCTGTTACCGGCCCATGTTGCGCAACCCGGCGTGGTGGTCGCGCTTCGAGTGGATGGAGCGCATGGGCGAGCGCTGGTGGCCGGTGCTGGGCTCGGTTTATTTTGTGGTGGCCGTCAAGCGTGTGCGCGGCATGCGCCTGGTGGGCAAGCTCAAGCGGGCCAAGGTGGCACCGCAGGCGGCACCGGCTGTGGTGGCCAACCGCCATGTTCAATCGGTGGGTGCACCTGCGCCTGCCACGCAAACGGATTCGAAGTGATGAGTGAGACGGTGTCGCCCAAGGTGGTGGTCTACACGGATGGCGCTTGCAAGGGCAACCCCGGGCCAGGTGGCTGGGGCGTCTGGATGGTGAGCGGCCCGCACGAGAAGGAAATGTGGGGCGGCGAACATGGCACTACCAACAACCGCATGGAGCTCACGGCCGTGATCCAAGCTTTGACCGTGCTCAAGAAGCCTTGCGAAGTCGTGGTCTACACGGACAGCGAGTACGTGCGCAAGGGGATCACGGAGTGGATCACGGGCTGGAAGCGCCGCGGCTGGAAGACCGCCGACAACAAGCCGGTCAAGAACGCCGAGCTGTGGCAGGAACTGGAGGCAGCGGCCTCACGCCACAAGGTGGATTGGCGCTGGGTGAAGGGGCACGCGGGCGATCCGGGCAATGAACGCGCGGATGCCCTGGCCAACCGTGGTGTGTCGGGCGCCTCAAGCTGAGGCATGCTGCAAGATGTGCTGAACGCGATGGCGCCTTGATCAGAGGATCAGCGCCATCGTGAGGCGGTCGATGTAGCGCACCTGACCAGCACCATCAATGAGTCGGACAGCGTGCGGCACGGCCCCGCAGGCCTTGAAGCCGGCACGCTCGTACAGGCGCACGGCGTCAGCGGTTTCGGTGCTCACGCGCAGGGTGAGTAGCTCCAGCCCGACGGCTTTTCGGGCTTGGGCCAGGCACTCCTTGATCAGGCTCATGCCGATGCCCTTGCCGCAATGCTTGGGCTTGACGAGCATGCTGTTGAGCTCAGCGCTGTGGCGCAGCTTGGGCAGGCTGTGGCGCTCCAGGCCGATCATGCCGACCATGTCCTGGCCCAGCCAGGCGCCGATCAGGAAGGTGCCGCCCAGCGGCTCGTACAGGCCCAGGCGGCCGATGTAGCTCTCGGGCGGGCGGGCCTGCTCGCCTTCGATGTCGGCGTCGAAAGCCTCGGGATGCAGGCGCAGGCCTTCATCGCGCAGGTATTTGAACGAACTCAGTTCCGCAGGCGTGACGCGTGCCACGCGAAGCCCCTCAGTGCCATGGCGTTCCATGCATTGTCTCCGGGGTATTGATGTTTAAGAAATCTGCCGGGCGCTCAAAGCATACGCCGATCCATGGGCAGGCGCGTAGACATTCGCCCACGCGGCGCTCACCTTGTTGGAACTTGTCCGCCAACACCGGGGTGCAGTCGCGGTGCAGCAGGGCGGTGGTCCAGTGGTGGCGTGGCTCGCCCGTGGCCGGGTCGATGCTGATGGGCACGGCCACCAGCGCCTGGGCCTTCGCGGCCGCCTGCTGCAGTGTGGCGACCAGATCCGGCGGCAGCGACGGGCTGTCGCAAGGGCTGAACTGGATCCAGTGCGTGGTGGTGTGCTGCAAGCCCGTGAGCATCCCTGCCAGCGGGCCGGCCTTGGGTGGCAGCGCCGGTGCATCGGGCTGCACGGGCCAGCCCCAGCGGGCGTACTGGTCGAGATGCCGGTTGGCGTTGAGCGTGAGCTGGTGTACCTGAGGCGCCAGGATGCGGGCCACATGCAGGGCGAGTGGCGTGTCATGCCAGGGCAGCAGCCCCTTGTCCTGGCCGCCCATGCGGCGGCCTTCGCCGCCACACAGCAGCCAGCCATCGACGAGATCGAGCGGGGCGTTGTCAGCCACCGATGTAGCTCATCTCGATGCGGCGGGCCGAGGGTGCAACTGGGGTCTGGGCCGCAGGCGGGAGGGAGGCGTCTGGCGTGGTGCTGCGCAGCGCGGAGTAGCGGTCCTGGCGTTGCTGCCACAAGGCTTGCAGGCGGGCCAGCAGGGTGGCATCGTCATCGCCCCCACGCAGGGCTGCGCGAAGGTCGTGCCCTTGGTGGGCAAACAGGCAGGTGTACAGCCGGCCATCGGTGGACAAGCGCAGGCGGTTGCAATCACCGCAGAAGGCCTGGGTGACGCTGGAGATGAAGCCCACCGTGCCGGCGCCGTCTTTGTAGGTGGCGCGGCGAGCGGTTTCTCCGGCATGCACCGTCGGCAGATCCCGCAAGGGGTAGTGATCGGCGATGCGCTGCCAGACCTGCTCGGAGGGGAGCACTTGGTCCATGCGCCAACCATTGGTGGCGCCCACATCCATGTACTCGATGAAGCGCAGTTCAACACCACTGTGCCGGAAGTGGCGCGCCATGGGCAGGATCTGGTCTTCGTTGATGCCCTTTTGCACCACCATGTTGACCTTAAGGGGCCCCAGGCCGGCGTGCTGTGCGGCGTCGATGCCCGTCAGGACCTGCCGGACGGAGACGCTGGCGTCGTTCATGCGCTGGAAGATGGCATCGTCCAGTGCATCCAGGCTGATGGTGACGCGGTGCAAGCCTGCGGCCTTGAGGGCCGCGGCCTTGTCGGCCAGCAAGGAGGCATTGGTCGTGAGGGTCAGCTCGACAGGGTGGCCATCCGGCGTCTGCAAGGGCGCGAGGATGGCGACCAACTGGTCGAGGTTCTTGCGCATCAAGGGCTCGCCGCCGGTGAGCCTGAGCTTGCGCACGCCCATGGACACCATGAGCCGGCTGGTGCGGGCGATCTCTTCGAAGCTGAGCAGGGCCTGGTGCGGCAGGAAGCGATGGCCCCGCCCGAACACGCTGCGTGGCATGCAGTAACCGCAGCGGAAATTGCAGCGGTCGGTCACGGAGATGCGCAGATCATGCAGGGGGCGCTGCAGGGTGTCGAGCACCGGCGCGCCCTTGGCGTCTGGGCGCATGGCAGCAGAGGCTGGGGGCAGTGCCTGTACCGTGCCCGCCCCAACAGGGGGGGCTTCCTGTTTTAGGGGAATGAACCGGGCCTCTCGCATGGACAGGATTGTGGCTCAACTTGTCAGGCCCGATGGCCTTGGCGAGCGCAAGCCCGAGCGTGTCGTGAAGAGTTGGCTGGCCGCGTCAGGGCGCAGCGTCAGCGCGATTGCCGGAGTTGCTGCGTTGCAGCAAGGCATTGGTGGTGACGGGCGCGGCGGTCAGCGTGGGAGCGCGGCGGGCGCCGTCGAAACGCTGCTGCCAGTAGGCCACGCGCATGTCTTCGATGCGCACGGCGCCACCCGCACGGGGCGAATGGATGAACTTGTTGTCGCCGATGTAGATGCCGACGTGCGAGAAGGTGTGGCGCAGGGTGTTGAAGAACACCAGGTCGCCGGGCTTGAGTTCGGCCTGCTTGATCGGTTCCATGCCGGGCATGGCGGCCTGCTCGGCGGCACGGCGCGGCAGGACCATGCCGATGCTGCGTTCGAACACATGGCGGGTGAAGCCGCTGCAATCGAAGCCTTCGCTCTTGGAGTCACCGCCACGGCGGTAGGGCACGCCCAGGAAGTCCATGGCCGAGATGACCAAGTCAGAGGCAAGATCGGTGGCCTTGTCGCGCACCTGCTGGGCCAGTTCGCTGACGGGGCGGGTGTTGAGCAGGCCCTTGTCGGCCAGGAAGCGGGAGACGGGGTCGGAGGCGTCTGCAGACGTTGCCGCGGCCTGGGCTTCCGGTGCGCTGGCACCATTGGCAGCAGGCAAGGCCTGGGCACTGGCGTCGCGAGCGCCCGTCACCAGGCCGGTGACGGCCAGCAGGGATGCCAACGAGAAAGAAACAGCCTGGGCCGCGAGCGAATGCTGCGCGCGACGTGCTGTCCACCAGAACATGAAACGCATGGGGCGCAAGAGTAGGGGAGTTCCTACAGGGCGTCAACCCATAAAACTGGCCGAAATCAAAGGGTTAACACGGTTTTGTGAGGTTCCGGTGATCCATCACCCTTGTTGCAACAGTTGCAGAGATTCGCTTAAGTTCAGCCATTTGGCTTCCAACTCGTCGATTTCGTCGCCCAACTCCTTGAGTTTGCGGCCCAGATCGACGCGCTCGGTGGCGCCGAGGGCCGGATCGGCCAAAGCCTCGCCAATCCGGTCTCTTTCTTCGCTGGCGGCGGCCAGACGCTGCTCCACCTTGGCCAGTGCCTGCTTGATCGGCTTGGTCTGCGCGGCCAGCTTCTGGTTGGCGTCGGCTTGGGCCTTGCGTTCTTCCTTGCGGTTGCCAGATGACGCAGCCGGCGAAGGCGCTAGGGCTGCCACGGGTGCCGCAACGGGCGCAGGGGCCGGTGCTGCTGCAGCCTGCTTGGCGGCGGCCTTCATTTCAGCCGCCTGCAGGCGGGACTGCTCCAGCAGCCACTTCTGGTAGTCGTCCAGATCACCGTCGAACTCGCTCACGCCACCCTTGGTGACCAGCCAGAACTCGTCGCAGACCTCGCGCAGCAGGGCGCGGTCATGGCTGACCAGCATCACGGTGCCTTCGAAGCCGTTGAGCGCCATGCTCAGGGCCTCGCGGGTGGTCAGGTCCAGGTGGTTGGTGGGTTCGTCGAGCAGCAGCAGATTGGGGCGCTGCCACACGATCAGGGCCAGCACCAGTCGGGCCTTCTCGCCGCCGCTCATCTGGCCGACGGGCTGGTTGACCATGTCGCCGACGAAGCGGAAGCGGCCGAGGAAGTCGCGCAGTTCCTGCTCGCGCGCCTGCGGGTTGACCTGCTTGGCCAGGCGGATCATGTGCAGCAGCGGGCCGCTGTCGAGCTGCAGCACGTCCAGCTCCTGCTGGGCGAAGTAGCCGATGCTCAGGCCCTTGCCTTCGGTGATGTCGCCGGCGATGGCGGGCTGCATGTGCGCCAGCGTCTTGACCAGCGTGGACTTGCCCTGGCCGTTGGCGCCCAGGATGCCGATGCGCTGGCCGGGCATCACCGAGCGGTTGATGCTGTGCACGATGGTGACGTCGCCGTCGTCGTTGCGGTAGCCGCAGTCCAGGTCGCGCAGGGCGAGCATGGGGTTGGGCAGGCTCTCGGGCTCGCGGAACTCGAACTCAAAATCAGCCGCCGTGAGCACGGGGCCCAGCTTTTCCATGCGTTCCAGCGCCTTGACGCGGCTCTGCGCCTGCTTGGCCTTGGAGGCCTTGGCCTTGAAGCGCGCGATGAACTTGTTGAGGTGGGCGATGCGGTCCTGCTGTTTGGCGAAAGCGGCTGCCGCCTGGCTCATGCGCTCGGCACGCATGAACTCGAAGGCGGTGTAGCCGCCGGTGTAGCGCGTGAGTTTGGCCTCGTCCAGGTGCAGGGTGACCTTGGTGATGGCATCCAGGAACTCGCGGTCATGGCTGATGACGATCATCGTGCCTTCGTAGCGCTGCAGCCAGGCTTCAAGCCAGACCAGGGCGTCCAGGTCCAAGTGGTTGGTGGGCTCGTCGAGCAGCAGCAGTTGCGAGGGGCACATCAGCGCGCGCGCCAACTGCAGGCGCATGCGCCAGCCGCCGGAGAAGCTGTTGACGGGCGCTTCGAGTTGCGCGCCCTTGAAGCCCAGGCCCATCAGCAGGGCCTGCGCGCGGGCGGGGGCGTCGAAATCGCCGGCATCGGCCAGAGCGGTGTAGGCCTCGGCCATGGCGTTGCCGTCGTCACCAGCTTCGGCTTCTGCCACGGCCTGACGGGCCATCATCAGGCGGGTGTCGCCTTGCAGCACGAAGTCGGTGGCGGAGTCGTCCGTCTCGGGCATGTTCTGCGCGACCTCGGCCATGCCCCCGGGGGCCAGCCAGCTCGGCGGGATCTCGATGTCGCCGCCATCGAGTTGCAGGCGGCCGGTCAGCAGTGAGAACAGCGAGGATTTGCCGGCGCCGTTGCGGCCGATCAGGCCGACCTTCTCGCCGCCATGCAGTGTGGCACTGGCGCCTTGCAGCACGACCTTGGTGCCGCGGCGCAGCGTGATGTTCTTCAGGGTGATCATGGGAAAGGGAGGTCAGACGTCCAGGGCGTCGCGGGTGATCAGCAGCAGCTGGTCGGCGCCCGAGGTGGTGTCGAGCCACACCACCGGCAGGTCGGGGAAAGCTTGTTCGAAGTGCTCGCGTTCGTTGCCGATCTCCAGGATCAGCACACCCTCATCGCTGAGGTATTGCGTGGGAGCGGCCTTGAGCGCGGTGATGAGGGCGCGGCAGAAGTCCATGCCGTCTTCGCCCGAGCCGAGCGCCATGGCGGGCTCGGCCTGGTACTCGGCCGGCAGCGCGGCCATCGAGCGCGCGTTGACGTAGGGCGGGTTGCACAGGATCAGGTCGTAGGGGCCTTGGGCGGGTTGCAGGCCATCGCCTTCGATCAAGGTGATGCGGCTGGCCAGATCATGCTTGTCGACGTTGATACGGGCCACGGCCAGGGCATCGGGACTGAGGTCGATGGCATCGACCACCACCTCGGGGAAGGCCAGGGCAGCCAGCACGGCCAGGCTGCCGTTGCCGGTGCACAGGTCCAGCACGCGGTGGGTGCGGTCGCTGAGCCAGTCGTCGATGCTGCCATCGGCCAGCACCTCGGCGATGAAGGAGCGGGGCACGATGGCGCGCTCGTCCACGTAGAAGGGCACGCCCTGCAGCCAGGCTTCCTGCGTGAGGTAAGCGGCGGGCTGCCGGGTGGTGATGCGCTGTTCGATCAGTGCTTGCGTCTTATGCGTGGCCTCGTCTGTGACGGGCTGGTTGGCTGCGCCATCCAGATCGTCCAGCGGCAGACCGAGCGACCACAGCACCAGCCAGGCGGCCTCATCAAAGGCGGTGGCCGTGCCATGCCCGAAAGCAACACCCGCCTCGGTGAGGCGGGCGGCGCTGGAGTCGATCAGTTGGAGAACTGTGATCACGGTGGTCGGGGTGCTCACGTTAGCAGTCTTTCGAGGGTGCGCAGGTAGATGTTCTTGAGCGGCTCGATGGCGTCCACAGCCACGTGCTCGTCGATCTTGTGGATGGTGGCGTTGACGGGGCCAAACTCGACCACCTGCGGGCAGATCTGGGCGATGAAGCGGCCATCCGACGTGCCGCCCGTGGTGGACAGCTCGGTCGTGAGGCCGGTGGTCTGCTGGATGGCGCCGGACAATGCTTCGATCAGGCTGCCGGGGCGCGTGAGGAAGGGGCGGCCGCCCAGCACCCAGTCGATCGTGTACTCTAGGCCGTGGCGGTCGAGCAACTCGTGCACGCGGGCCTTCAGGCCATCGGGCGTCGATTCGGTTGAGAAGCGGAAGTTGAAGTCGATGACGACCTCGCCCGGGATCACGTTGTTCGCGCCCGTGCCGGCATGGATGTTGGACATCTGCCAGCTGGTGGGCGGGAAGTGATCGTTGCCTTTGTCCCACTCGATGGTGACCAGTTCGGCCAGCGCGGGCGCCGCCTGGTGGATCGGGTTGCGGGCCAGGTGCGGGTAGGCGATGTGGCCCTGCACGCCCTTGATGCGCAGCTTGCCCGAGAGCGAGCCTCGGCGGCCGTTCTTGATCATGTCGCCCAGCGACTTGACCGAGGTGGGCTCGCCGACGATGCAGCAGTCGATGCGTTCACCTTGCTGCTGCAGCCATTCGCAGACCTTGACGGTGCCATCGACCGAGGGGCCTTCTTCATCGCTCGTGATCAGGAAGGCGACGCTGCCGGCGTGTTGCGGATGGGCAGCCACGAAGGCTTCGCTGGCCACGACCATGGCGGCCAGGGAGGTCTTCATGTCGGCGGCGCCGCGGCCGTAGAGCATGCCGCCGCGGTGCGTGGGCACGAAGGGCGGACTGCTCCATTGGTCCAGCGGGCCGGTGGGCACGACATCGGTGTGGCCGGCGAAGACCAGCGTCGGGCTGCCGGTGGCGTGGCCATGGCCGCGCTTGATCGCCCACAGGTTGGTGACGGGTGCATCAGCCGGACCGTAGGTGAGCGTGGTGCACTCGAAGCCGACGGCGCTGAGGCGCTCGGTCATCAGGGCCTGGCAGCCGCCGTCATGAGGGGTGACGGAATCCCGGGCGATCAGCGCCTCGACGAGGCGCAATGTGTCGGACATGGCAGAAATACGTGAGGGCGGCGCCGTGGTGCGATCACGCACTGGCCCATGGGGGCGTCAGAACAGACCGCCGCTGGCACGTCGCTCTTCGTGCACGTCCAGCGTGATCTCGGTGAAGGAGGGGCCGTCGTCGACCTCCTCCTGCTTGGGCGTCAGCTTCGACTGGTTGCCCATGTCGTTCTGCAGGCGCCACATCAGGTTGGTGGGCGAATCGGAGTAGGTCATGCCCTCGTCGCGCGTGACCAGGCCTTCGTTGATCAGGCGTGCGATGTCCTGCTCGAAGGTCTGTGAGCCCGGCGCCATGGACTTTTCCATGGCCTCCTTGATGCCCGTGAAGTCGCTGCGCTCGATCATCTCGCTGATGTGCTGGGTGTTGAGCAGCACTTCCACGGCCGGCACGCGGCCACCGGAGGTGTTGCGCAGCAGGCGCTGCGAGACGATGGACTTGAGGCCCGAGGCCAGGTCGCTCAGCAGGGCCGGGCGCGATTCGGGCGTGTAGAAGGACAGGATCCGGCCCAGCGCGTGGTAGCTGTTGTTGGCGTGCAGTGTGGACAGCACCAGGTGGCCCGACAGCGCGTACGAGATCGCGGCCGTCATGGTCTCGCGGTCACGGATTTCGCCGATCAGGATGCAATCCGGGGCCTGGCGCAGCGCGTTGCGCAGGCCGACCTGCAGCGATTGCGTGTCGCGCCCGATCTCGCGCTGGTTGACGATGGATTTCTTGTTCGAGAACAAAAATTCCATCGGATCCTCGATGGTGAGGATGTGGCCCGTCATGCGCTGGTTGCGGTGCTCCAGCATGGCGGCCAGCGTGGTGCTCTTACCCGTGCCGGTGGCGCCGGCCAGGATGATCAGGCCGCGCTTTTCGAGCACCAGTTGCGACAGCACCTCGGGTACGTTGAGCGTGTCCAGCGGTGGGATGTCAGAAGGGATGTAGCGGAACACCGCCGCTACCGAGCCGCGCTGCTTGAATGCGCTCAGGCGGAAGATGGCCACGCCGCGCAAGGTCAGGCCGACGTTGAGCTCGCCGGTCTCGTCCAGCTCTTCCATCTGGGCCGGGCTGAGCATCTCCGACAGCAACTGGCGCGGCTGCGAAGGCGTCAGGATCTGGTCCGTCAACTGCAGGATCTGGCCGTGGATCTTGATGAGGATGGGCGTGTTGGCCGACAGGAAGACGTCGGAGGCCTTCTTCTCGGCCATGATGCGCAGCACGCGTTCCAGGTTCCCATCGCTCATCAAGTGCTCCCTTCAGCTTGAGGTCTTGCCGTGTAATCCGGACGATCCTACCCGGGCGAAGATCAGGCGCCGCGCAGCAGGTCGTTGATGCTCGTCTTGGAGCGCGTCTGGGCGTCCACGCGCTTGACGATCACGGCACAGTACAGCGAATACTTGCCATCGGCACTGGGCAGATTCCCGCTCACCACCACCGAACCGGCCGGGATGCGGCCATAAGTCACTTCGCCGGTGGCGCGGTCGTAGATCTTGGTGCTCTGGCCGATGTACACGCCCATGGAGATCACCGAGTTCTCTTCGACGATCACGCCTTCGACGATCTCGGAGCGAGCGCCGATGAAGCAGTTGTCTTCGATGATGGTGGGGTTGGCCTGCAGAGGCTCGAGCACGCCACCGATGCCGACGCCGCCCGACAGGTGAACGTTCTTGCCGATCTGAGCGCAGGAGCCGACCGTGGCCCAGGTATCGACCATGGTGCCTTCATCGACGTAGGCGCCGATGTTCACGTAGGACGGCATCAGGATCACGTTCTTGGCTTGGAAGCTGCCCTTGCGCGCCACGGCGGGAGGCACCACGCGCACGCCGGTGGCGCGGATCTCGGCTTCGGTCATCGTGCCGTACTTGGTGGGCACTTTGTCGAAGAAGCCCAGCTCGCCGGAGCGGATCTCGACGTTGTCGTTCAGGCGGAAGCTCAGCAGCACGGCTTTCTTGATCCACTGGTGGGTGACCCACTGGCCGTCGATCTTCTCGGCCACGCGCAGCTTGCCGGTGTCCAGATCGCTCAGGATGCAGTTGACGGCGTTGCGGATGTCGGTGGGCGCGCTGGTGGCGGACAGCGAAGCGCGCTGTTCCCAGGCGTTGTCGATGATGCTTTGGGCGTTGGCTTGGGTCATGTTCTTGTCGTCCTCAGTAGGATCGGGTCAGGATGGGTGAAATCAGGCGGCGGCCTGGATGAAGCTGCGGATGCGCTGGGCGGCCTCGACGCATTCGTCGACACCGGCCACCAGGGCCATGCGCACGCGGCCGCTGCCCGGGTTGACGCCCTGGGCTTCGCGCGCCAGGTAGCTGCCGGGCAGAACAGCGACATTGTATTGAGCCAGCAGTTCGCGGGTGAACCATTCGTCCAGGCTCAGGCCCGCTGCGGCGGCTTGGGGGGCGAACCGTTCAGGCACGGCGGCCCACAGGTAGAAGCCGGCATCGGGCAGGGCCACGTCCATCACGTCGGCCAGCACGGGCGTGACGCGCTCGAACTTCTCTCGGTACAGGGCGCGGTTTTCCACCACGTGGGCCTCGTCGTTCCAGGCGGCCACGCTGGCGCGCTGGATGGCCGGGCCCATGGCGCTGCCGTGGTAAGTACGGTAGAGCAGGAAGGCCTTGATCAGCGCCGCATCACCTGCCACGAAGCCGGAGCGCATGCCCGGCACGTTGGAGCGCTTGGACAGGCTGGTCAGCATGATCAGGTTGCGGAAGTCGCTGCGGCCCAGTTGAGCGGCGGCCTGCAGGCCACCCAGCGGCGCGGCATCGGCGCCTTCGCGGAAGTAGATTTCCGAATAGCACTCGTCCGAGGCGATCACGAAGCCGTGGCGGTCGCTCAGTTCGAACAGCTTGCGCCATTCGTCCAGCGGCATGACCGCGCCGGTCGGGTTACCCGGCGAGCAGACGAACAGCAGCTGCGTGGTCGCCCAGGTCGATTCAGGGATGGCGCCCCAGTCGGCCGCGAAATTGCGGGCCGGGTCGGAGTTGGCGTAGACCACCCGGGCTCCGGACAGCAGGGCCGCGCCTTCGTAGATTTGATAGAACGGATTCGGGCTGACGACGGTGGGGCCGCCAGCTTCGCGGTGCATTGTCGGGTCGATCACGACCTGCGCCAGGGCGAACAAAGCCTCGCGCGATCCGTTGACGGGCAGGATCTGCGTGGCCGCGTCCAGGCTCAGGCCGTAGCGGCGCTGTACCCAGGCTGCGCAGGCCTCACGCAGGGCGGGCTCGCCGGCGGTGGCCGGGTAGCTGGCCAGGCCGTCGAGCGAATCGGTCAAGGCCTGCTTGATGAAATCGGGCGTGGGGTGCTTGGGCTCGCCGATGCCCAGACTGATGGGGCTCAGGGCCGGGTTGCCCTGGACACCCTTGGTGAGGCCGCGCAGGCGCTCGAAGGGGTAGGGCTGGAGAGAAGACAGCAGCGGATTCATGGGCAGGATTATCCCCGCCCCGAGGCTCATGAGGAAACGCAGGGCCGCCCCAAGTTTCCTCACCCCCTCGGGGGGCGGGCTGGGCGTAGCCCAGCCCTGGGGGTTCTCATCGCAGCGCGGCCTGTATCACGGGGGCGCCACCCGGGCCGATGGGGGCACGGGGCAGGGCCACCTGGTCCCACAAGGTGAGCGCGTAGGTCTGCACGGACAGCGGCAGAGTCTGGAAGCTCGGATCCAATGTGCGCGAGGCGAAATCATCTGGCCCCTGGGCCACGGCCCCGCGGATGGCGTACTTGCGGTCCTTGTAGAAGACCAGCAGCTTGCCCTCGCTGCCGGCCCCGGCACGGCCGGGCAGGGCGTAGGCGATGAAGGCTTCGGCCAGGCCATCGCCGTCGATGTCCTTGACCACGAAGCGGTCGGCGCGTGACGCGGCTGCCGGCACGGCGCGTGCGCTGTCGTCGGCTGGGAGGAAATCCCGTGCCTGCCAGCGTCGCTGTGCTGTCTGGCCTGTGCCCAGCGTGAACTTGTAGAAGGACAGTACCTGAGGCTGGGGCTTGCCGCGTACGGGCTCGGGTTGCGCCCGGCTTTCGATGAACAGGTGCTCGCCTTCGGCATCCTTGCAGGCGATGGCTTGGACGGCTTGGCCTTCCAGCGGCAGCTTGGCGGGCAAGGCGGTCAACGCGCGCGGCTGGCAGCCTTGCGCCAGCACGACAGGGCAAGCCAGCGTGGTCAGCAGCAGGGCGGTCAGCAGACGAGCGGTCGATCGGGTCATGCGCGCAAAGTGAAGGCGGCAACAAGCGCCAACAAGGCGCTGAGGGCTCGCGCGCTATTGTGTGTCCTTTTTCTGCATGTGTAACTGAACGTGAATCATCCGCGCGTCACCATGCCCTGCATTTCGGGGAGAGGATTTCCCCTTGTGTTTAATCAAGGTCGTTTGGGCGCCCTCCAACCAAAAAGCCACCCGAAGGTGGCCTTGCGTCAGATCAAGCGTCGGACGGCTCGCTCAGCCCAGCAGCCCGGTGTCCTGCGAATGCTCGGGCAGATCGACCTTGGGCGCGGGCTTCCAGCCCTTCTTGCGGTGCTCGGCCACCACGTTGGTGTAGATGCCGCCACGCACGTACCACTTGGCCGTGATCCTCAGGAAGCGCGGATTGATGGCCTTGACCATGTCCGTGAGGATGTCGTTGGTCACCTTCTCGTGGAAGGCGCCCTCGTTGCGGTAGCTCCACATGTACATCTTCAGGCTCTTGAGCTCGATGCATTGCTTGTCGGCGATGCAGTCGATCGTGAAGTGCGCGAAGTCTGGCTGGCCGGTCAGCGGGCAGAAGCAGGTGAACTCGGGGATCTGGAACTGGATGACGAAGTCGCGTTCCGGAGCCGGGTTGGGGAACACGTCCAGGTGCTTGGACGGCACCGAGGGCGGATTGGCTGGCTTGGCGCGGGTGCCGACATCGATGGCGGCCTTGCCCGCCTTGCGGGCAGGCGCCGAGGGCTTGGCGGCGGTGTTCTTCTGGGTGCTGGCGGTGGTGCCGGCAGGGGCTTTCTTGGCCATGGGATCGACTTGCGTTTGACAGAGGGAAGGGCAGGGAGATGCCCGAAGGCGCGATGCTATCATCCCTGCACCCACCCGCCAGGCTTTCATGCGGGTTTTTTCAATTAAATCAACGACTTAAGTTGGCCTTTCCGGCCCCAGTCCATTCTTGACCGCATGCGCCTGAACTCGATCAAGCTGTCTGGCTTCAAATCGTTTGCCGAGCCCACGCATTTCCAGCTGCCCGGGCAGCTCGTGGGGGTGGTGGGGCCCAATGGCTGCGGCAAGTCCAACATCATGGACGCGGTGCGCTGGGTGCTGGGCGAATCGAAGGCGTCCGAGCTGCGTGGCGAATCCATGCAGGACGTGATCTTCAACGGTTCGGGCAACCGCAAGCCGGCCAGCCGTTCCAGCGTGGAACTCGTCTTCAGCAATGAGGATGCGCGCGCCGGTGGTCAGTGGAACCAGTTCGCCGAGATCGCCGTCAAGCGCGTGCTGACGCGTGACGGCACCTCCAGCTACTTCATCAACAACCAGCCGGTGCGCCGCCGCGATGTGCAGGACGTGTTCCTGGGCACGGGCCTGGGGCCGCGCGCCTACGCCATCATCGGCCAGGGCACGATCAGCCGGATCATCGAATCCAAGCCGGAAGAGCTGCGCCTGTTCCTGGAAGAAGCCGCGGGCGTCTCCAAGTACAAGGAGCGCCGCCGCGAAACCGAGAACCGCCTGAAGGACACGCGCGAGAACCTGACCCGCGTCGATGACATCCTGCGCGAGCTGAACAACAACCTCGAGAAGCTGGAGCGCCAGGCCGAGGTGGCCACCCAGTACCGGGGCCTGCAAGAGCAGGGCACGCTCAAGCTGCATCAGCTGTGGTTCCTGAAGCACCGCGATGCGTCCACCGAAGAGACCCGCGTCAAGCAGGCCTTCCTGGAGGCAACCAACGCGCTCGAATCTCGCATGGCCGAGTTGCGCCAGGTGGAGGCTGAGCTGGAGCATGTGCGCCAGGCCCACTACACGTCCAGCGACGAGCTGCATGCCGCGCAAGGTGCATTGGCCGAAGCCAGCCTGGAGGTGAGCCGCCTGGAAGAGCGCATCCGCTACGTGGTCGAAGGCCGCCAGCGGGTGGAGCAACGCCTGGCCGAACTGAAAGGCCAGAACGACCAGTGGGCCGAGCGTCGCGAATCTGCCGAGCACGAGCTCAAAGAGCTGGCCGAGAAGATGGCGGCGGCCGAAGAGCAGGCTGAGATCCTGGCCGCGCAGGCTGAAGAACTGGCCGGCCATGTGCCAGCTTTGGAAGACACCGTTCGCGCAGCCACCCAGCGCGCCAACGAACAGCGTGGCGTGGCCGGGCAGGTGCAGCAGCAGATCCAGCTGCTGGCCGCCGAATCACGCAACATCGACGAGCAATCGCGCCAGTTCAACCTGCGCCGCGAGCGCCTGGCGCTGGAAAAGCAGGGCCTGGCCACGCCGGACGAGGCCCGTCTGGCCGACCTGAAGCAACAGCTCGCCACCGGCCAGGAAGAACAGGCCATCTTCGAGGCGCAACTGGGCGAACTGACCGAATCGGTGCCCACCCTGGACGATGCCCGCAAGGCCCGCCAGCAGGAATCTAACGACCAGGCTGCCCGCCAATCCGAACTGGCTGCCCGCCTGGAGGCCCTGCGTGCCTTACAGGAGAAGGTGCAGACCGAAGGCAAGCTCAAGCCCTGGCTGGCCAAGCACGGCCTGGAGGGCCTGCAAGGCCTGTGGAGCCGCGTGCACATCGAGACCGGCTGGGAAAATGCGCTCGAATCAGCCTTGCGCGAGCGTCTGGCCGCGCTGGAAGTCGGCCGCGTCGACACCGTGCGCGCCTTCGAGAACGACGCACCGCCCGCCAAGCTGGCTTTCTACAGCCTGCCCCAGGGCGCCATCCAGAACACGCACCAGACACTGCCGCGCCTGTCGGAGTTGCTGCGCCTGAACGACGCCGGTCTCAAGGCCCTGATGAACGACTGGCTGGAAGGCGTCTACACGGCCGCCAGCCTGGACGAGGCCATGGCCAGCCGCGGCAAGCTCACGCATGGCGAGGTCATCATGACCCGCGCCGGCCACACCGTGAGCCAGTTTGCCGTGAGCTTCTACGCGCCCGATTCCGAGCAGGCCGGCATGCTGGCCCGCGCGCAGGAGATCGAGAACCTGGAAAAGCAGGTGCGTGCCCAGGCCCTGATGGCCGAGGACGCCCGCGCCGCCCTGATCCGCGCCGAGGCCGCCTACACCGACGCCTCGCAGCGGCTGGCCGTGCTGCGCCGCGACGCCAGCGACTCGCAGCAACGCACGCACCAGTTGCAGGTCGAAGTGCTGCGCCTGAGCCAGCAGGCCGAGCAGGCCAACACCCGCCGCGATCAGATCGCCGGCGAGTTGGCCGAGGTCGATGCGCAACTGGACGAGCTGCAAGAGCGCCGCGCCACCGGCGAAGCCCGCTTCGAAGAACTCGACCTGAGCCTGGCCGACGCCCAGGAGAAGCATGCCCAGCTCGAAGAAGGCGTGATCGAGGCCGAGCGCAAGCTGACCCAATCGCGCGAGCAATCCCGCACGCTGGAGCGCCAGGCGCAAGAAGCGCAGTTCAGCGCCCGCTCGCTGGCCGCCCGCCGTGGCGAGTTGCAGCGCGGCATCGAAACCGCCCAGCAGCAGATCCAGACCAACGAGGCCTCGGCCGTGCAGTTGCACGAAGAGCACGCCCGCCTGAGCGACGCCACCGCGCAGACCGGCCTGGACGACGCCCTGGCTGTGCGCGTGCAGAAGGAGGGCCTGCTGGCCGAGACCCGCAACCGCTACGAAGACCTCTCCGCCCAATTGCGCCGTGCTGACGAGCAGCGCATGGCCTTCGAGCGCAGCCTGCAGCCCCTGCGTGACCAGATCACCAAGCTGCAGCTGGAAGAGCAGGCCGCCAGCCTGGGCGGGGCGCAGTTCATGGAGCAGCTCAAGGCCGCCGAGGTCGATCTGGAGGCCCTGGCCGCGCAGATCGAGCAGGACGGCGTCAAGCTCTATGGCCTGCAGACCGAGATCGACCGCATCCAGCGCGACATCAACGCCCTGGGCGCCGTGAACCTGGCCGCGCTCGATGAGCTGACCGCTGCACGCGAGCGCAAAAGCTTCCTCGATTCGCAGACCGCCGACCTGCTGGACGCCATCACCACGCTGGAAGACGCGATCCACAAGATCGACCTGGAAACGCGCGACCTGCTGATGGGCACCTTCAACACTGTCAACGAGCACTTCGGGCGCATGTTCCCTAGCCTGTTCGGCGGTGGCAGTGCCAAGCTGGTGATGACGGGCGACGAGATCCTGGATGCCGGCGTGCAGGTGATGGCCCATCCGCCGGGCAAGAAGAACAGCACCATCCACCTGCTCTCGGGCGGCGAGAAGGCGCTGACCGCCATCGCCCTGGTGTTCGCCATCTTCCAGCTCAACCCCGCACCGTTCTGCCTGCTGGACGAAGTGGACGCGCCGCTGGACGACGCCAACACCGAGCGCTATGCCCGCCTGGTCAAGGCCATGTCGGCCGGCACGCAGTTTCTCTTCATCTCGCACAACAAGATCGCGATGGAGATGGCCGAGCAGTTGGTGGGCGTGACCATGCAGGAGCAGGGCGTCTCGCGCATCGTGGCCGTGGACATGGAAGCGGCCATCGGCATGGCGCACGCGGCCTGAACCTTTCGCGGCGCGCCGGCACACAACGACAAGACACCAAGAAGTTCACCCGACAAACATGAGCAATTCACTCACCCTGGGACTGGCGCTGCTGGGCGGCCTCGTGCTGGCCGCCGTGGTCGCGCATGGCGCCTGGACGGCCCGCAAGAGCGCGGCCCGTGCGCCCCGCCGCGCGGAGCCCCATGATCCGCTGTCCACCCTGGCCGAACTGCCCGATGGCAGCGGCATCCCGGGGCCTGACAGCGAGCCTTTGTCTGCCTCGGTGTCTCAGCCTGCCCTGCGCAAGGGGCAGGTCCGGCTGGACGCCCTGATCGACGCCATTGCCGTGGTCAGCGTGGACACCCCGCTCACGGGTGATCAGGTGCTGGCCCACCTGCCGTCCACCCGTCGCGCTGGCAGCAAGTCCTTCATGATCGAGGGCCTGCGTGTCGATTGCGGCGAGTGGGAGGCCCCGCAGAGCGGCGTGACCTACAGCGAGTTGCAGGCCGGCGTGCTGCTGGCCAACCGCCTGGGTGGCCTCAACGAGATTGAATATTCCGAGTTCGTGCAGAAGGTGCAGGCCTTCGCTGATTCGCTGGGTGCTTCCGTCGAGTTCCCGGACATGCTGGACATCGTGGCCCGCGCCAAGGAACTGGACACCTTCGCCAGCGAGCACGACGCCCAGTTGGCCATGCGCCTGCACGCGCGCGGCAGCGCCTGGTCCGTGGGCTACCTGCAGCAGCAGGCCACGCGCCATGGCTTCGTGCCTGGCTCCCTGCCTGGCCGCCTGGTGATGCCGGCCCAGGAAGAGGGCGCTCCGCCCGTGCTGACGCTCCACTTCGATGCCCAGGCTGCCTTTGCCGACGACACTGATCAGGCCAGCCTGCGCGAGCTGCAACTGGCTTTCGACGTGCCGCAGACCGCGCCTGAGCTGGAACCCTTCAAGAGCTGGTGCGCTGCTGGCGAAGCCCTCTCGCTGGCCTTGGATGCCGTGATGGCGGATGATCAGGGCAGGGCGTTCTCGCCCGCTGCGTTCGCCGCCATCGAAGGTGAACTGCAGCGCCTGTACGAGGCCCTGGCCCAGCGGGATCTGGCGGCTGGTTCGACCGCGGCCCGTCGCCTGTTCAGCTGATTGATTTTTCCTGTTCCTGCCCGTTTCCTCACCGGGTGGCGCTCGTCGCCTCTCGGTCCTTCCTCGCGACCGCGCGCATGCAAGATTCCCTGTTCGGCGCTGACGCGCCTTCCATCGACGAGGCCACGCCCGCCCAGCAGGTCGCCCAGCTGCGCGAGGTGCTGCACCACCACGCGCACCAGTACTACGTGCTGGACGCGCCCCAGATCCCGGATGCGGAGTACGACCGCTTGTTCAAGGCGCTGCAGGCCCTGGAAGAAGCTCACCCGGATCTGCGCACGCCCGATTCACCCACCCAGCGCGTGCTGGGCCAGGTGCTGGAGGGCTTTACGCCCGTGCGCCACGCCGTGCCCATGCTGTCCATCCGCACGGAGACGGACACCGAGGCCTCGGGCGCCCGCAACTTCGACGCGCGGGTACGCCGCGAACTGGCCCTGACCGAGGCCGATGCGCCCATCGAGTACGCGGCCGAACTGAAGTTCGACGGCCTGGCCATCAACCTGCGTTACGTGAACAGCACCCTGGTACAGGCCGCTACGCGCGGTGATGGCGAACTGGGTGAAGACGTCACCCAGAACATCCGCAACATCCGCCAGATCCCGTTGCGACTGAAGGGTGTGAGCGCGCCGGTGCTGGAGGTGCGCGGCGAGGTCTACATGCGCCGTGATGACTTCGAAAAGCTGAACGAGCATCAGCGCGAGCAGGGCGACAAGACCTTCGTGAACCCGCGCAACGCCGCGGCCGGTGCCGTGCGCCAGCTGGACCCCAGCATCTCCGCCAAGCGTCCCTTGAGCTTCTTTGCCTATGGCCTGGGCGATGTCCAGGGCTGGGACGTGCCGCCCACGCACAGCGGCCTGCTCGATGCGCTGCAATCCTTCGGCCTGCCCGTGTCCGACCGGCGCACCGTGGCCCAGGGGGCAGACGGCCTGATCGCCTACCACCAGGCCATCGGCAGCGAGCGTGACCAGTTGCCCTTCGACATCGATGGTGTGGTCTACAAGGTCAACCAGCGTGAACTGCAGGCCCGGCTGGGCTTCGTCTCACGTGAGCCGCGCTGGGCCGTGGCCCACAAATACCCCGCCCAGGAGCAGGTGACGCTGATCGAGGGCATCGACATCCAGGTGGGCCGCACCGGCAAACTCACGCCCGTGGCGCGGCTCAAGCCCGTGTTCGTGGGCGGTGTCACCGTGACCAACGCCACCCTGCACAACCTGTTCGAGCTGCGCCGCAAGCATGTGCGCGTGGGTGATCAGGTCATCGTGCGCCGCGCGGGCGATGTGATCCCCGAGGTGGTCAGCATCATCGCGGCGGTGCGCCCGCAGTACGTACCCAACTTCCGCATGCCCACGCAATGCCCGGTGTGCGGCAGCGCTGTGGTGCGCGAACCCGGCGAGGTGAACCACCGTTGCTCGGGCGGGCTGTTCTGCGCAGCGCAGCGCAAGCAGGCCATCCTGCATTTTGCCCAGCGCCGTGCCCTGGACATCGAAGGCCTGGGCGAGAAGCTGGTCGACCAACTGGTCGAAGGCCACATCGTGCGCACCTTGCCGGATCTGTACAAGCTGGGCGTGGCCAAACTGGCGCAACTGGAGCGCATGGCCGACAAGAGCGCGCAGAACATCGTCGATGCGCTGGACAAGAGCAAGCAGACCACCTTGCCCCGCTTCCTGTTCGGCCTGGGTATCCGCCACGTGGGCGAGACCACCGCCAAGGACTTGGCCCGCCATTTCGGCCAACTGGGCCACAAGGACGACGACAAGAAGGCCGGCATCATGAACGCCAGCCTGGATCAGTTGCTGGCCGTCAACGATGTCGGGCCGATCGTGGCCCAGAGCATCCGCACCTTTTTTGACCAGGCCCACAACGCCGAGGTGGTGGAGCAGTTGCGCGCCGCGGGCATCACCTGGGCGGAGCAGGAGCCTTCCGCCGCAGCCGATGCTGCCGCCCTGCCGTTGTATGGCAAGACCTTCGTGCTGACCGGCACCTTGCCCACCCTGGGCCGGGAGGACGCCAAGGCCCTGATCGAGGCCGCTGGCGGCAAGGTGGCCGGATCCGTGTCCAAGAAAACCCACTATGTGGTGGCGGGGGCGGAAGCCGGCAGCAAGCTTGAAAAAGCGCAGAGCCTGGGTGTGCCCGTGCTGGATGAGGCGGGCTTGCAGGCCTTGCTGCGCGATGGTGACAGTCCCACATAAAAGGAGCCGCATCACATGGCCGTTCGAGAAATTCTCAAAATGGGTGATCCGCGGCTGCTGAAAATAGCACGACCGGTCGAACAATTTGGAACGCCCGAACTCGATGCTTTGATCACGGATCTGTTCGACACCATGGCTGCGGCGAATGGCGCAGGCCTGGCCGCGCCGCAGATCGGGGTCGATCTGTCCGTGGTCATATTTGGTTTCGATCGCAACGAACGTTATCCGGATGCACCGGCCGTGCCCCGCACCGTGCTGATCAATCCCACCATCACACCGTTGGCGGCGGACCAGGACGACGGCTGGGAGGGCTGCCTGTCTGTTCCCGGCCTGCGCGGTGTGGTCCCTCGCTATGCCCGCATTCGCTACACCGGCTTTGATCCCCAGGGGCAGCCCATTGACCGAGAGGCCGAGGGCTTTCACGCCCGGGTCGTGCAGCATGAGTGCGATCACCTGATCGGCACGCTCTACCCTATGCGGATCCGAGATTTCAGCCGTTTCGGCTTCACCTCGGTGCTGTTTCCCGGGCTGGATCCCGCGTCCGACGACTGACGGTTCCGTGATTGACATCACGGACATCTTTCAAATCGCGATAAAGGCCACGTTTGCCCCGCGATTATTTTTGAACCAACTCTTTTTGCGCCTCACAATGGCCTTGCTGGTATTTCCGTTTTCCATTTGATGGAGGAAACTGCCAGTAATGCCGCACAGGTCCTGGGCTTTTGAGGATGGCTGGGTGGCCCTCACTCAGAAAGCTTTTCCGGAGGCCATGTGAACGGAGAGTTTCAACCCGCGTTGGTTGTCCTGTCCTGGGCTGTGGGCGTATTGGCAGCGGCAGTTTTCCTGCACATCGCGCGTGCCATGCCCGATTTCTCGCCCGTGCAGCGGCGCCGCTGGCGGCTGGTCGGCGGGCTGGTCATGGGCATGGGCATCTGGGCCATGCATTTCATCGGCATGCTGGCCTTCAAACTGCCGATCGCCATCACTTACCACCTGGGCGTGACCGTTGCGTCCATCGTGCCGGCGGTGGTGGCCTCCTTCTTCGTGCTGTGGATGCTGGAGAAGCATCAGACGGGCGGCCCTCCGATGAAGGGTATGCGCCTGATCGTGGCGGGCGGCATCCAGGCGGGTGGTATCGGCGCCATGCATTTCGCCGGCATGGCGGCCATGCAGGTCCAGCCGGGCATCGATTACCACCTGGGCGCCCTGGTGCTGTCCCTGCTGTGCGCGTTCGCACTGTCCTATTCGGCACTGTGGGTGGCGACCCGTCCGGTTCGTACATCGACACAGTCCACGCTGGCCACCTTGTCATTGGGCTCGGCGATTGCCGGCATGCATTACGTGGCCATGGCGGCGGCGCACTTCGCCCCCAACACCATCTGCATCACGGGCGGGGCCATCATCGACACGCTGCTGCTGGCCCAGGCCGTGGCAGGCGGTACGCTGGTGCTGATCATGATGGCTTTCGTGGCCTTCATGTTCGAACACCGGCTGGCCCAGCAGAACCTGCTGCGCATTGGCGATCTGGAGCAGTCCAACCGTGAGTTGGAAGGGCGCGCCCGCAGCCTCGCCGATGAGATGGTGGCCGAGCAGCGCCGCGCCGAGGCCCGCCGTGATGCCATGATGGAGACGGCCGAGGTCAACTTCTTCGAGGTGGATGTCCGAGCCAACACCATCAGCTTCGTCGACAAGTTCCTCTACCTGGGGGGCGGCCGCCGCTTGCCGCTCACTTCACAGAGTTTTGACCGCGGCGCCTGGAAGAGGCACCTGCACCCGGCCGATGTCGACGATGCGCAGCGCGGCATGGACGACTACATCGCCGGCATGAGCAGCAGCTACGAGGCGCACTACCGCATCTCTGTCGGCCCTGATGAATGGCGCTGGGTGATGGCCCGTGCGCGCGTGGTGGAGTGGACCTCCAACCGCCGTGCCGTGCGCCTGTACGGCACCCTGATCGACGTGCACCAGAACAAGCTCAACCAGATCGCGCTGGACGAAGAGCGCCAGATGCTGACCACAGGCCCCGTGGTGATGGTGCGGGTGCGGTGGGTCAAGGGCAACTCGCGCTTTGTCTATGTATCGGCCAACGTGATCAAGCTGTGGGGTTACGACCCGGACACCTTGCTGAACCTGCAGACATCGTGGTCCATCGTGCACCCGGAAGACACCGAACGCATCCGGGCCGATTTCATGAAGACCATGGAAAGCCAGAGCGAGACCACGCTGGAGGTGGAAGTGCGCCTGCGCATGGCCGATGGCGCCTACCGCTGGTTCCGCTACAACTCCATGATCGACCGGCAGATCGGTGAGCGCAAAGGCTATTTCATCGATATCGACGCACGCAAACAGGCCGAGCTGGAAGCCGCCACGCAGCGCCAGCGCTTGCAGGAAACCGTGCTGCAGCTCGAAGCGGCACAAGGCGAAGGCGGTGTGCTGCAGGACACGGGCGACATGCTGCACGCAACGGAAGACCTGGCGGAGGCCTTCAACATCATCAAGCTCTCGGCATTGCGCCTGTTTCCGGGCTGGTCGGGGTGGATCGCGGCATCGCGCGACGGCGGCAATGAGCTGACCATCGGCGCCGAGTGGGGCACCATCAGCACCTCGCTTGAGAAGCAGTTCAACGGCCGAGATTGCTGGGGCATGCGGCGCGGCAAACCGCACGCGTTCTTCAACTACCACAGCAGTGTGTGCTGCCCGCACATGCAGACGATCCCCGTGCAGGAGTTGCGGCCCTATATCTGCGTGCCCATGGCTGCTCACGGCGAGGTGGTGGGCGCTTTGCATCTGTTCTGCGAAAGCTATGTGCCTACCGAGCAGCAGATGACCGACGTGCAATCGCGCGCCAGCCGTTTTGCCGAGACGCTTAAGCTGGCCCTGAGCAACCTCAAGCTGCGCACATCCCTGCAGGATCAGGCCATGAGCGATGGCCTGACGGGCCTTTACAACCGCCGCTACATGGACGAAGCCCTGGTGCACGAGCTTCAGCGTGCCCGCCGCGATCAACGGCCCGTGTCGCTGGCCATGATCGACGTGGACCACTTCAAGCGCTTCAACGACCAATATGGCCACGATGCGGGTGATGCGGTGCTGCGGGCGATCGGGGCGGTGCTGCAGGAGAACATCCGCGGCTATGACATTGCCTGCCGCTACGGCGGTGAGGAGTTGGCGCTCATCCTGCCCGGCTGTGACGTGACGGATGCCGAGGCACGGGTGCAGCAGGTGCGCTTCGCAGTCGAGAGCATGCACCTCAAGAACAGTGGACAGGATCTGCCCACCGTCACCATCTCGGTAGGCGTGGCCCATGCCATCGGTGGCAGCTCTGCCACGCTGATCCGGCGTGCGGACGAGGCCCTGTACGAAGCCAAGCGGCAGGGGCGCAATCGGGTAGTGGTGTCCCAGGCGAGTGGCTTGTCAGCCGTCAGCATGGAGGCCACAGCGACCGATCCGGATCGCTTGAGCAAATGAGATCAGGGCCCTCCGAGGGGGCTGGCGGGCATGGAAGGCACCGCAGTGGTTTCGGCCATGCCTTCCTCCACATTGGCGCGGTGTTCGATGCGGGTCACCACACGGTTGCGGCCGGTGCGCTTGGCGTGATAGAGGCGCTCATCGGCCTGCTTGAGCAGGGCTTCGGCATCGCCGCCCAGGGTGTCGGACACACCGATCGAGATGGTCACAGGGGGCAGGGGCATGCCGTTGAACATCAGGGTCATGGCCTCGACCTCGGCGCGGATGATCTCCAGCTTGAGTTGCGCATCGTCGATGCTGGGGTGATCTCGGTTCCGGTGCAAAAACTCCCGGCTTCGACCAAGTGTTAACCCTTGATTGAGGGCGTTCGGCGTGAACTGTCAATCCAGCCCATCTGATCCCCTATAGTTGGACCCCACCAATGGT
>NZ_JBASTH010000123.1:0-2450 GCF_049274795.1 Aquabacterium sp. | reverse complement strand
GGCGCGGGTGGAGGCGCGGCTTCGGCAGCAGGAGCGGGGTCTCCGCGAACGGCAGCTTTTGCCTTCTCGACGCTCTTCAGGGCCTCGTTGATGACGTCGTCGGCGATGCTGGTGGAGAAACTGCCCTTCTCATCGGGTTGACTCACACGCCGAAGCGTAGCCACAAGCCCAGCCGCGCGTCTTGCGAGAAGGGCACCCGCCCGCGTGGTGCGCTAAGGTGTGACCTTCATGGTGTGTCGTGAAGGCGAAGCGGAGGTGAGCGCGGAAGCGACCGCCGAAGCCGAGCCATGCTGCACCGTTCCAGCGGGTGAAAGTCCCGCCGCGGTAATCGCCGGAGAGCCGCGTAGCAGACTGGCACCTGAGGCCCAGAAGCCGACTGGTGAAGCCCAGTGTCGAAAGCCCTCAGAGGGGAAACCCTTGGGAGGGAAGCAACAGCGCGGGCCGCAACATCAAGTGAAGCCTGCCGCCTCGTCACACAAACAATCCGAGAGCCGAGCCGAGCATGTCGCGGCGAAGGCCACGTTTCCTGCCCGTGAGTCCGGATGGGGAGGAAGTCTCGGCGGGGTAGAGGGAGCAGCACGCGCTGAAGGAGCGGAGCGGAACACGAGAGACCCGTCTGCGCAGCCGACGTCCGGCAAAGACCGACCGTATAAGCCGAGTGCGAAAGCGGGCGGAGCGCAGCGGGAGTCCGAGGGGGTCGTAGTACCGACGAAGGCAGGAACGAGGGCCGTGAAGAAGAACGCGGCCCGAGGGAAGGGCCCCTGGGGTGGGACAGCTTCAGCTGGAGGTAAGGGCGAGGGCATGACGCGCGAACGCGCGTCCAACAACCCCGGCAGGCACGAGCCTGACGCAAAAGTCCGAGGACTCCAGCGGAAGCTCTACGTTGCAGCCAAGCAGCAGAAGGAGCGCCGATTCCACGCGCTGTACGACCGATTGTGCCGGAGTGACGTCCTGCACGAGGCGTGGGAGCGGGTGAAGCGCAACAAGGGAGCCGCGGGCGTGGATGGAATCACGCTCGAGGAGATGGAGCAGTACGGCGTCGAGAAGCTGCTGAACGAGCTTCGAGATGAGCTCCATGCAGGAGAGTACCGGGCACCTCCCGTGCTGAGGCGGTACATCCCGAAGGCTGATGGCAAGCAGCGGCCGCTGGGGATTCCGACGGTGAAGGACCGCATCGTGCAGACGGCGGCGAAGCTGGTGTTGGAGCCGATTTTCGAGGCTGACTTCTTGCCCTCGTCCTTCGGTTTCCGGCCGGGCAAGAGCACGTTGCAGGCACTGGAGACGATTCGCGAGGCAGTCAACGCGGGCAGTCACCACGTGCTGGACGCCGACATTCGCGACTACTTCGGCACCATCGACCAGACGGTGTTGATGGAGCGCGTGTCGAGGCGTGTCTCAGACAGAAGAGTCCTCAAGCTGCTGCGTGGTTGGCTTCAGGCAGGCGTGATGGAAGGCGGCACGTACTCAGAGACGGTCTCGGGTACGCCACAGGGAGGCGTCATTTCCCCGCTGCTGTCGAACATCTACCTGCACTTCCTCGACAGCGTGTGGCAACGCCAGTGCGCCGGCATCGGCACGCTGGTGAGGTACGCGGACGACTTCGTGGTGCTCTGCAGAAGCCGCGAAGCCGTGGAAGAGGCTGAACGAAGAGTGCGCATCATCTTCGAGCGGCTGAAGCTGACGCTGCATTCCGAGAAGACGAGAAGAGTCGACCTGAACGAGGGGAAGGAAGGCTTCGACTTCCTCGGCTGTCACCTGCACATGCGGATGTCGGGGAAGCTGTGGGAGGAGCGGCGGATTCGTCGCTACTACCTCCAGCGGTGGCCCTCGAGGCGAAGCATGAAGCGGGCGCGGACGAGGGTGAAGGAGCTGACCGACTCACGACGTGACGGCGTGAAGGACGTGGACGTGCTCATCCGCGACCTGAACCCGGTGCTTCGAGGCTGGGGCGGCTACTTCTCGACAGGGAATGCGGCCCGGAAGTTTCGTCAGCTCGACCAGTACGTCGTGCGGCGGCTGAACTTGTTTCGTTGGCGACGCCACCGGCGACACGCGAAGGCAGGACAACGCATTCACTGGGAGCGCGAAGACTACGAAGCTCGGGGCCTGTACCGATTGCGCGGAACCATTCGCTACCCGAAGCCGTGCATGCTGCATCGTGAAGTCCCACCCGTAAGCCGTGTGCGGGAAACCCGCACGCACGGTTTGAAAGGAGGTGGGGGAGACCGCGCCGCGTAAGCGGAAACGGCACCCCCATCCACCAATGCGCTACGTGCTCCGGCAGGACCTGCTGTAGTTCGGTGACGACTTCACGATCAAGGACGAGAACGGCAAGTCGTGTTTCACCGTGGACGGCAAGGCGTTCACGTTGCTGCGCGAGAAGCTGTCGTTCCACGACGCTGGCGGCAAGGAGCTCGCGTTCATTCGCGAGAAGCTGATCGCCCTCACGC
>NZ_JBASTH010000122.1:0-130207 GCF_049274795.1 Aquabacterium sp. | reverse complement strand
GCTGGAGTCGAGGCATCAGGCGCTGGGGAGAACCAGAGCAGGTCTATCTCAACCAACGAGACAAGGAGCGCCGAGCGGCATAAGCAATTTAAAGCTCGACGCGTCAACTACCTTGACAGACGCCGCCACCTCGTCAGGCAAGGGGTAAGCCCGAAAGCCTGCCTCGTTGCCACCCGGGCCGAAGCCCCAGGACTCTTCATTGCTGTAGCTCAGGGATGTGACGTGCAGCGCATCAGGCACGGCCTGCATCTGCCAGCGGTACTCCAGTGCTTTGTAGCCGCCATAAGGCAGCAGGATCAGACCGGCCAGTAACAGCAGGAAGTAGGGCGTCTTGAGCTTGGCCGAGGCGTACAGCAAGCCGGTGCCCAGCAGCCAGATGGGTGCCACGATCACCAGGATCAGCACGATGGCGACGATGACCGTAGTCATGTGCTTGTCAAGGCCTCAGCGGATGAGGCAGTCGGATATATTGACTGGCCCGAAAGCCTTGGTGGTGCCATCGAAGCCATTGAGCTGGAGCAGATAGGCTTGATGGTCGGCCTTGCGCACGACCAGCACTTCGCTGCTGGGGTGGTCCATCAGCTCGGAGGGGGCGGACAACTCCACGGTGTAGGACTCGCGGAAGAAGGCATCGTCCGGCATGGCGGCATGGGGCCGATCCAGCAGGTGCCGCATGCAATGCATCTTCAAGAAGTTGGCTTTCAGAAAGGCGATTTCCTTGGCCACGCGCACCGCTTCTGCCTCAGGTGGCAGGGGTTGGGGGGCAGCGGCTGGCGCCTGATGTGCCGCAGATGCCAATGCCAGCCGCTCTGGCGGGGGCAAAGCCGTGAACTTGAACACCCCGATCATCACGAAAGTGAGCCCCATCGACAGGGGCACAAAGGCCAGCGTCGTGGTGATCGCGGACGAGAAGCGCTCCTTGGTCATGCAGTGCATGGAGCGCAGCAGCGGCAGGCCCACGCCCAGCACGGTGCCCCAGACCAGGCCCCGCGCCTGGGGGCTTTCCATGTTGCCCGACCCCGCCAGGCCAAAGATGACCCACAGAAAGATCACGAAGCCGTTGATGCCCAGGGCGACCAGCCAGAAGACCCAGTGGATGGTGTTGGACATGCAGGGTGTTCAGGCGGCAGGCACGCCCGGCCCCAGGGGCGGGTACTTCAAAAACTCGGCGCGTTGCTCCATGCGGGCCGAGAGTGCCACCAGGGCTGGGTGCTGGCCGGCATCCACCTCGCTGGCCAGCATGGATTGCGTGAACTGCCAGCCCACGGCGGCGCTGATGGCGGCCTGGCTGTGCGCGTTCTGGAACAGCGCCGGCTGGCGCTGGATCTCCGCTTCGAGCGCGGCATAGGCCGCAGTGAGCTGGCCCAGCACCCGCTGGATCCAAGGGGCGTGCTGCGCGGCGGCGGGGCGCAACTGGCGCTCGTAAACCATCTGCACGCTTTTCTCGCAGGCCGCCAGGGCCAGGCCTACGGCGCGGAACTCGGCCAGTCGCGTGGCGGCATCAATGGACCACAGCGTGCGCCCGCCAGTGAGCGTGGCTTCCACGTACTGCAGGATCAGCGACGACTCCATCAGCACCGTGCCGTCGTTCGTGATCAGCGTGGGGGCCTTCACAACCGGGTTGATGGCCTGGAAGCGCTCGAAGGTGCTGAAGACCGACACGGCCTCGTGCTCGAAGGGCAGGCCCAGTACCTCCAGCGAGATGGCCACGCGGCGCACGTAGGGCGAATCGAGCATGCCGATGAGTTTCATGGCGGTGTCCTCTGTGAAAGATGCGAGCCTAGTAGATCCTGCGGCCCTCGAACTCCAATGATGGCAACGCGCCGAACGCAGCCAGCAGCAGAAAGACCGCCCCGGCTGCGTAGAACCATCGCCAGCCCTGATTGGCATAGACCTTGATCCCATCCTTGTCGATGGCGGTGCAGGCCTTGAACAGCCTGGTGTAGCGCACCGTGATGCGGTCGCCATCGGTCGTGCCGTCATAGGCCGTGACGCCTACATCGCACGAGGCGATGCGGCTGCCGAAGAAGTGGAGCCGGTAGAGGGGGCTGGTACGGTTGTCTGAGTCGCGCCGGCTGACCAGTTCGTGGCGATCGATCTTGGTGGCTTCGCTGATGGGTGGCATGAAGGTTTCGACCAGCATGGCCAGACCGACCAATGCCATGCCGACGCGGATGATGAAGTTCAGCATGCGGCCCCCCTTTGAATGGGGCAATGCCGTGTGCCATCGGCATTGCCTCCTGTTTTTGAATGCGTGGCCTGCCTGCGGCGAGACCCTTATCTATCTATTGTGCTGGAAGACGGTGACACCCAGCCTGGGGATGACGATGAGCATCAGCACGGCTCAGCCGCGCCAGCCTCTGGAGAAGGGATCGATGAGCAACTGCGTGCCTTCGCGCACCAGCCGCTGCACCATGGCGTCAGCGTTGTGCTGGCCATGAACGGCCGCGAGCGTAAGAGCGATCTCGGCAGCGTTCTCGGCCACGCCCTGGCCATCTTGCAGGCGCACGCGCAGGCCGTTGTCGTGCGTGGCCAGGTTGGCGTGCTGGTCGATGTCCCAGCGGGCTTGCCAGAGAGTGTGTTTGGAGGTGGTCATGGGGACGATGGTAAGGCTGCGCGCGTTGATGTGGTTGGCCCACTCGCGCACAAGCGTTTCACTGCCAGGCTTGAACCAGCCCTTGGCGCAGATGACGTCTTCTTTGGGTTCCATCCCGGGCTCTGTGGCGTTGGCCAAAAGATTTTGTACGAGCGCGGAGATCCGTGCTACATCAGCCGAGTTATTTTTGCTGCGGCTCGGGCTTAACGCTCGGGCCTTGAGGCACTTGATCCTCGTGCCCCGACGAGATTGACTCGGCGTTCCGAGCGCCAAGCGTCGTGGCTGGCCTTCCGGGCTCGGCGCGACAGCCTTCAAGGCTTGCGCGCCGAGGCTCATGAACTGCAGGCGCTAGGCAAAAAGCCCGGGATGCCGAGCTGATGAGGCGACTAATAATCTATCCGTAAATTATATTTACGCTTAGTATTACTGTGTCATAAAAATCAAGACATTATGTGCATCTCTTCATTCTTTGCGTGAGAGACGATGGATGCGAGCGAACGCTTTGATGAGTACATGGATCACCTGTCACAAGGTCTTGGGCATGCGGATCGCCACGCGGGGGCTCAAGGGCTACTGCGCAGGTTTGATGCTGCCGCTGTTGCGCAAGAGCGTGGAGTCCATAGCTGCTCGGGTAGACCCGCTTCATGCCAGTGCCAAGCACACGTTCGCGCGATTTATGCAGACCTTCCCCAGGGGCTTGTGGTGGTAGCCCAGCTGGCGCCAGGCCCAGATCTCGAAGATCTCTTCCATGGTGCCGATGCCGCCCGGCAGGCCACGAAGGCATCCGATTGCTGTGCCATCAACTGTTTGCGCTGGCGCATGGAATCGACACCTGCAGCTCGGTCACGCCGTCATGGCCGATCTCCCGCTGGATCAGTCGCTCCGGGATCACGCCGATCACGGGCGCGCCGGCGGTCAGGGCCGCATTGGCCACCGTGCCCATGAGGCCGGTGCTGCCGCCATACACCAGCCCCCAGCCTTGCTGGCCGATGAAGGTGCCGCAGTCGCGGGCTGCCTGGCTGTGAGCCGGGTCGAGCCCGTCGCACGAGCCGCAGTGACACAGACGGAAAAGGCGGCGCGGGAAGGAGTATTGCTCATGGTCGGGTATCGATCACGCGCGTGCGGCACAGCACGTCGTGCAGGAACTGCCGGTGGGGCAGGATGAAACTCAGGATGGCGTAGGCCACCATCCACAGGGCCAGCAGGCCGCCGATGGATTTGCCATGGTGCCATTGGGCGGCCCATGCCAGCGCCAGAGGCGGCGCGAACCAGAGCCATGACAGCACGGCACGCCCGGCGGCCTGGGGCAAGGTGGGGGGCAGGCCATCGTGGCGCACCAGGCGGACATGCCAGGTCTTCATGGCCAGGGTCTGCCCGCCATGGCTCCAGAACCAGATGAAGTACAGGGACAGGGCCAGGAACAGGATGGCTTGCAGCCCTTCACGCCCCTGCAGGGCGTGCCGCTGCTGCGTAGCCACGCTGAACACTGCGCCCACCAACATCACAACGCCGAACAGCAGCACGCCTTCATACAGGAAAGCGGCCAGGCGGCGCTTGAGGGGGGCTGCAGGGCCGGCGGCGCGCTCGGCGCACTGGGCCAGGGTCAACGGGGGAACTTCGGGAGGTCGGAACATGCCCGGGAGGATAACCGCACGGCGGCGGCTGAGACCTCAGGGCTGCTGGGAAGTGGGCTGTGGTTTGACGCGCGTCACAGGGGTCATGCCCGCCCCTTGCGAGCCCTTGCGCGGCAATAGCGTTTCCGGATCGACGAAGTTCTTGGTGGCCGCGATCTTGGGCAGGCCGGTGTGCTGGTGCAGCGGGGGGGTGGCCGCCTGCGTGACCAGGGACGTGGTCGCGCCCGGACCGGCCTTGACCACGGCCGGGGCCACGGCCTCGGGCGAGGGACTGCTGCGTGCGGGGTTGGGTACCAGATTGGTCTTGCCGTCGTCATTGACGCGCTGGCGGCCCTTGAGGCGCGCCTGCTGGGCGGCTTCACGCGGGCCGGGTTCGGCATCGGGCAGCATCACGGGCTTTTGCTTGCGGCGCGCCTGCTGGGCCAGCTTCTGCCTTTCTTCGGGTGACAAGGCCTGGTAGGCCTCCCACTTCTGCTGGCGCTCCTGCGGGGTGAGCTGGCGCGTGTTCTGAAAGCGCAGGCGCGCCTCGCCGCGTTGCCGGGCCGGCAGTTGCGACCACTGCGTCATGCGGTCTTGCATGCGGTGCTGGTCCGCCACCGACAGGCGCGGGAAGCGGTTGGCCACGTTGATCCATTTGTCGCGGGTGGTGCCGTCGAGGGTGTGCCACTGGGTCGCCAGCGGCATCAAGGCCTTCTTCTGCGCCGGGGTGAGTGCGTTCCAACTGCTGTCCGCGGATTGCTGCACGGCCGTGCGCGGGGTGCCAGGCTGCGCCCAGGTGGGCCAGGCCGCCAACAGGGCAAGGGCCAGCGTGGCGGCAGCCCAGGTGGCCGGGCGGCGGTGCAGCGGGGTGTTCATGCCGTGCCTCACCGTGGTGCCGGGGGCAGGGCGGGCACGCCGTTATCGACGCCGGGCATGACGTCGGTGTGCGCATCCGAGGACACCGCGGGTGCCAGGTCTTCGGCCAGGGCCTGTTCAGCCTCCTGCAAGGCGGCGCTCTCGGTGGCCTGGGCCGGTTGGTCGGCGTCGGTTTTGAGGTATTCCTCGAAGCCCGGGTCGGCGTAGGCGGAAGGGGGCAGGTCGTCGGTCAGCAGGGACATGTCGACGTCAGCGGCGGCCTGGACCTGCTCGTGGCGCGTCCAGTCACTCACGCCCCACAGCCCCGCGACCAGCGCGATCACGGGCAGGGTGGAGGCCAGGCGCCAGAACCAGGGTGTGGGGCCGTCGTCCAGGCGGCGGTGCTCGTGCGGGGTGTGTGCCCGGCGGGGGGCATTGAACAGGGGCGTGCCAAAGGCATCGGCACCAGACGAGCCGGCGCCGGCCAGGGAGATCTTGGGCGTGGTGACTGCGATGACGCCGGCTTGCGCTGCGGGGGCAACCAGGGGCGCCAGGCGCGCCTGGGCCGCGGCTGCGACGGCCTGCTGCCGGGCGATGCGCAGGCGCTCGCCGATGTCATGGGGGAGCTGGCGCGCGCCTTCGTCCAGCCGCGCGGTGACGCGCAGCGCAAAGCAGGCCTGCAAGGCCTCGGTCTGCGCGGGGGTCAAATGCTTGGTGGACGACATGATTGCTATGGCCTGAACTGAAAACCGATGGATGTCACAAACCGATGCCGCGGGCCTTCAGGGCCTTGCCCAGCGAAGCCACCGCCCGGGAGCAGTGCGTCTTGACGCTGCCCTCGGAGCAGCCCATGGCCGCCGCCGTCTCTGAAACATCCATTTCCTCCCAGTAACGCATCAGGAACGCTTCCCGTTGACGCCCGGGCAACTGGCCGATCTCTTCTTCGATGATGGCGAGGATTTCGGTGCGCTGCGCGGAATCCTCAGCACCTTCCGTGCCGCCGTTGTCGATTCGCAGGATTTCCAGCAGGTCCAGATCGCCATGGTCATCGCCTTCGACCGCAGCCTCCAGGTCTCCCATGTTCTGAAAAAGCGCGTTGCGCACCTTCTGGCGGCGGAACCAGTCCAGCGTGGCGTTGGACAGGATGCGCTGGAACAGCATGGGCCATTCGTTGGAGGGGCGTTCCGAGTAGCTGGTGCACAGCCGGATCATGGCGTCCTGCACGATGTCCAGCGCGGCATCCTCGTCGCGGACGGCATACACCGTGCGCTTGAACGCCCGGCGCTCCACGCTGCTCAGGAACTCGTTGAGTTCGTCGGCGGTTGAGAGAGGAGCGTCGGTCAAGGAAATGCGGGGGCTGGAAACTGGGACGCGGGATTATGGCATCGCCCAGTTTACGGGGAGTATTCACATCGGTTATGAGTGATGCGATAATCTAGGTCTTTGCGCCATCCCGATCTGGCCTGAGCCCGCGCGCCGAAAGGCATTCACAAGCGCTGGTGGCAGGCCGCGCAGGCTTCGAATCCGCCTCACAAGGGCGAGCCCGGTGTCGATCCGTCGATGTTGGGCTGTGGTCAGGCTCCCCCAGGGGCCGGGCTGTGAAGAGGGGCACCGATCGTTTTTCGTTAGAGAAAATCCGAAAGGTCGTATCAATCATGGACATGTCCCAAGGCAACGCGCACGGTAGCGCGGCCGAAATCCTCAATGGCTCTGACATCCTCGTGCGGTGTCTGCAGGCCGAAAACGTCAAGTACATGTGGGGCTACCCCGGCGGTGCCGTCCTGTACATCTACGACGCCCTCTACAAGCAAGACACGATCGAACACGTGCTGGTGCGCCACGAACAGGCCGCTGTGCACGCCGCTGATGGTTACGCCCGTGCCACGGGTGACGTCGGCGTGGCCCTGGTCACTTCCGGTCCTGGCGTCACCAACGCCATCACCGGCATCGCCACGGCCTACATGGATTCGATCCCGATGGTGATCATCACCGGTCAGGTGCCCACGCCCGCGATCGGTCTGGACGCCTTCCAGGAGTGCGACACCGTCGGCATCACGCGTCCGATCGTCAAGCACAACTTCCTGGTCAAGGACGTGGCCGAGCTGGCCGCTACCCTCAAGAAGGCCTTCCACATCGCGCGCACCGGCCGCCCCGGCCCCGTGGTCGTCGACATCCCGAAGGATGTGTCGCTCAAGACCACGGTCTTCCACTACCCCGAGTCGGTGGAAATGCGCTCGTACAACCCGGTGCGCAAGGGCCACGGCGGTCAGATCCGCAAGGCCGTGCAGCTGTTGCTGGGTGCCAAGCGCCCCTACATCTACACCGGCGGCGGCGTGATCCTGGCGGAAGCCGCCAAGGAGCTGCGCGAGCTGTGCGCCTTGCTGAACTACCCGTCCACCAGCACGCTGATGGGCCTGGGTGCGATCCCCGCGTCTGATCCCAACTTCCTGGGTATGCTGGGCATGCATGGCACGTACGAAGCCAACATGACCATGCAGAACGCCGACGTGGTGATCGCAGTGGGCGCCCGCTTCGACGACCGAGTGATCGGCAACCCCAAGCACTTCGCCCAGGTCGAGCGCAAGATCATCCACATCGACATCGATCCGTCAAGCATCTCCAAGCGCGTCAAGGTCGACATCCCCATCGTGGGCGATGTGAAGGACGTGCTGCAGGAGCTGATCGCCCAGATCAAGGAATCCACCCAGCGCCCCGACCAGAACGCCCTGGCCACGTGGTGGAACCAGGTCAACGAGTGGAAAAAGCGTGACTGCCTGAAGTACAAGCTGTCCGATGAGGTCATCAAGCCTCAGTACGTGATCGAGAAGCTGACCGAGCTGACGCGTGGCACCGATTACTACGTCACCTCCGACGTGGGCCAGCACCAGATGTTTGCAGCGCAGTTCTGCAAGTTCGAAGAGCCGCGCCGCTGGATCAACTCCGGTGGCCTGGGCACCATGGGTGTGGGCCTGCCTTACGCCATGGGCATCAAGCTGGCCAAGCCCGACGCCGACGTGTTCTGCGTGACCGGCGAAGGCTCGATCCAGATGTGCATCCAGGAGCTCTCGACCTGCCTGCAGTACAACACGCCGGTCAAGGTGCTGTCGCTGAACAACCGCTACCTGGGCATGGTGCGCCAGTGGCAGCAGCTGGATTACGGCAGCCGCTACTCGCACAGCTACATGGACGCGCTGCCCGACTTCGTGAAGCTGGCCGAGGCCTATGGCCACGTCGGCATGCTGATCGAGCGCCCGGGTGACGTCGAAGGCGCGCTGCGCGAGGCCATCAAGCTGAAGGACCGCACGGTGTTCCTGGACATCCGCACCGACCCGACGGAAAACGTCTGGCCAATGGTGCAGGCCGGCAAGGGCATCTCCGAGATGCTGCTGGGCTCCGAGGATCTGTAAACCACATTGAAGTAAACCCCGTGCCCCGGCGCTGCCCGGGGATCGACGCCCGAGTGCTTTCCGGTGCCCGGGCGGGCGATTCAAGCCTCGCGCCGCGATGCGGCGATGGGGCAGGGCGGCACCAAGGGCTTTTCCCCTGACTTTGTCGAACCCCGTAGCCACGGCCATCCGGTTACCGCCGGCTGGCTCAAGAGCGCGAAAGGACGATTGAAATGAAGCACGTTATTGCATTGCTGCTGGAGAACGAACCCGGCGCGCTGTCGCGCGTGGTGGGCCTGTTTTCTGCCCGCGGCTACAACATCGAAAGCCTGACCGTGGCACCCACCGAGGATGCCTCGCTGTCACGCATGACCATCGTGACGTCCGGCTCGGACGACGTGATCGAGCAGATCACCAAGCACCTCAACCGCCTGATCGAAGTCGTGAAGGTGGTCGATCTTTCCGAAGGCCCCTACACCGAGCGTGAGCTGATGCTCATCAAGGTGCGCGCCGTCGGCAAGGAGCGCGAGGAGATGAAGCGCATGGCGGACATCTTCCGCGGCCGCATCATCGACGTCACCGACAAGACCTACACCATCGAGCTGACGGGCGATGCCTCCAAGCTCGATGCCTTCCTGGAGGCCATCGACCGCGCGGCCATCCTCGAAACCGCACGCACCGGTACCAGCGGCATCGGTCGTGGCGAGCGCATCCTGCGCGTCTGACCTGGCCCGTCCGGCCTCTTTCTTTGCATCACTGCAATCAACCCCAAGTTTCTGTCTGGAGCAACCAATGAAAGTCTATTACGACAAGGACGCCGACCTGAGCCTGATCAAGGGCAAGAACGTCACCATCGTGGGCTACGGCTCGCAAGGCCACGCCCACGCGCAAAACCTGCGTGATTCCGGCGTCAATGTGACGGTCGGTCTGCGCAAGGGCGGCGCGTCCTGGTCCAAGGTCGAAGCCGCTGGCGGCATCAAGGTGGCCGAGGTCGACGAGGCCGTCAAGGGCGCCGACGTGGTCATGATCCTGCTGCCCGACGAGAACATCCCCGAGGTGTACAAGAACAATGTCGAGCCCAACATCAAGCAAGGCGCCGTGCTGGCTTTTGCCCACGGCTTCAACGTGCACTACAACCAGGTCGTGCCCCGCGCCGACCTGGACGTGATCATGGTCGCCCCCAAGGGCCCCGGCCACACCGTGCGTTCCGAGTACCTGAAGGGCGGCGGCGTGCCTTCCCTGATCGCGATCTACCAGGACAAGTCCGGCAAGGCCCGTGACATCGCCCTGTCCTACGCTGCGGCCAACGGCGGCACCAAGGGTGGCGTGATCGAGACCAACTTCCGCGAAGAAACCGAAACCGACCTGTTCGGCGAACAAGCCGTGCTGTGCGGCGGCGCTGTCGAGTTGGTGAAGATGGGCTTCGAGACGCTGACCGAAGCTGGTTACGCTCCGGAAATGGCCTACTTTGAGTGCCTGCATGAGCTCAAGCTGATCGTCGACCTGATGTACGAAGGCGGCATCGCCAACATGAACTACTCCATCTCGAACAACGCCGAGTATGGTGAGTACGTGACGGGCACGGAAGTGATCAACGAAAAGTCGCGCGAAGCCATGCGCGCTGCTCTGAAGCGCATCCAGACCGGCGAATACGCCAAGATGTTCATCCAGGAAGGCAAGACGAACTATCCGAGCATGACCGCTCGCCGTCGCCTGAACGCGGTGCACCCGATCGAGACCGTGGGTGCAGAGCTGCGCGCCATGATGCCCTGGATCTCCAAGAACAAGCTGGTCGACCAGTCGAAGAACTGATCATGGTGGCCGGCCTTGAGCCGGCTGTCTGACAGCTCAAAAAAGCCGCCCTGGGGTGTTTCCCTCAGGCGGCTTTTTCTTTGTGCTGGATGGGTCTGGTCAGAAGCGTTGGCGCAACCACCAGCCCAGCCACAGGCCTGCGCCTGCGCAGACCAAGAACACCCAGCCAGACACCGCAGCGGCCATGATCCCCGACAGCAGTGTGCCCACCGTGCAGCCCAGGGCCAGTATGCTGCCAAGGCCCATCAGCACGCCGCCCGCGAAGTTGCGCACGGCTTCCTGCCAACTGGGCCAGCGGGGCTTGAAATCTCCCGCGATCAAGGCTGCGACGAAAGCGCTCAGCACCAGGCCGATCACCAGCGCGCCATTGTTGGACGACAGCGTCTCCTTGATGGTGGTGACGCAGCCCTTGAAGGTGTCCAGCCCTTCCAGCCGGCTGGGCAGCCAGCCTTGCTGATCGGCCAGGGGGCGCGTCAGGCTGCCCAGTTCGGACGTGACGGCCAAGGGCGAGACGCGAAGGAAGGCCACGACGTCCAAGGCGCCGATGAGGATGCCGCCCACGTGCGGCGCCCAGCGACGGCGCCACCAGGGCGCTGAGGATGAAACGGTGGAAGGCTCAGGTGCGCGGCAACCATGGCCCGACCGTGCTGGTGAGCGCAGTGCACGGCGACCGCCGCAACGTGATGGCGGCAGCCTGGAACATGCCGCTGGATTTCTCGCCGCCCAAGGTGGCGGTGGTGATTGACCACAAGACTTTCACGCGCGAACTGATCGAAGCCTCGTGCGAGTTTGCGCTGTGCGTGCCTGCACGCGCTCAAATCGAGGCCGTCTGCCTGGTGGGCAGCGCCTCGGGGCGTGAGCAGGACAAGTTCACGGAGGCCGGGTTGTCGACGTTTGCCGGCAGCAAGACCGGTGCGCCCTTGGTCGAGGGCTGCGTCGCCTGGCTGGAGTGCCGTGTGCTGGACGAGCCCGAGATGGCGCAGCGCTACAACCTGTTCCTGGCGGAGGTGGTTGCCGCCTGGGCCGATGAGCGCCTGTTCGATGGCGGCCGCTGGCGTGAGATCGACCCGGCCCACAGCACGCTGCACCATGTGGCGGGCGGGGTGTTCTTCACCCAAGGCGAGGTCGTGCAGGCATCCAGGGCCTGATGCCCCCTGGACGGCGTGTGCTGTCTGACGCAGGGGCCTGGCCTGCTCAGTCGTCCCGTGCGGATGTGCGCTTCTCGTTCTGCTGGCGCACGCGCGCCTTGAGCTTGTCGTGCACGCCGCGGTCGAACTCCTGCTGCAGCACTACCGGAAACGCCGCCGACACCGAGCCGATGGCCAACGGGCGCAGCCGCTCAAACAGGTTGAGCACGGTGCGCAGCGCATTGGGTGACAGGCTGGCCAGCGGGTCTTCATCAGACATGCGCTCGTCCGTGGTCATGTCGCCGCGGGGCTCCAGCGTCTGCATCAGCTCGCGCACCATGGCGATCACGAACTGGTCGACATAGGCCTGCGCGATGGCACGCAGGTGCTCGATCAACTGGTTCTGCAGCGCCAGCGAGGTCGACAGCGGCACCTGCATCTCGGCCATCTGCTTGCCGATGGCCCACAGCGAGGGGCTCAGCACATCGACCTGCGTGCCGCCGTGCAGCGGGTGCTCCAGGTCGGCTTCGATCGTCTGGTAGAGGCCGGTGTTGAGCAGCGGCATCACCTGGTCGGCGGTGATGCTCTCGCCCCAGTGCGTGGTCAGTTCGGCCAGGCTCTTGCGCAGCGGTTGCTCGACCCGGAAAAAGCCGTTGGAGAAGAGCTGGGCGATGAGCGAGTATTCAGCCCCCGCGCGGTCAGGCACGCGGGCGAGCAGATCGCCGATGGCCTCCAGGCCGAAGCCCATGTGGCGCATTTCGCGGATCAGCTCCAGCCGCGATTTGTGCTTGGCCGAGTACAGCCCCAACCGCCCGTGCAGCACGGGCGGTTGCATCAGCCCGGCGGTCTGGTAGGCGCGGATGTTGCGCACCGATACCCCGGTCTGCTTGGCCAGTTCGTCCACGGTCATGCCCGATGCGGTGGGCGTGGCGCGCTGCCGCGACGCGCTCGTGCTGCGTGCGGATTTGGCGGTGGCGGACCCGACGGACGTCTTCTTCTGGGCTGGCGTCAGGGGAGCTTTGGCGGGCATTTGTAATGCGTTTGGAAATGCGGGATGATAAGTACAGCAATGTTGCATTTGCGATGTAGCATTGCCATCCGTTTTTTCACCAACCCCCTTCGTGATTGACCCCAACATGAACAAGCTGAACGAACGTGGTGGGTGGGCGCACGGCCGCCTGGCGATGGCGACACTGGTAGCGCTGGCTGCGGCAGGTGCGTGCCTGAGCGCTCGCCCGGTGCTGGCGGCGGAGGTGGCGGGCGTCACCATGGAAGACGTGGCCACCTTGTCGGGGCAACCCCTGGTGCTCAATGGCCTGGGCCTGCGCTCCAAGATGTTCATCAAGGTTTACGTGGTCGGCCTGTACCTGCCGCACAAGGAAACGCGTGCGCCCGATGTGCTGGGCATGCCGGGCGCCAAGCGCGTGCAGCTGGTGATGATGCGGGATGTGGGCGCCGAACTACTGGCCGACAACCTCAGCAAGGGCCTGGCCGATGGCACCGCCAAGGCCGAGTTGGCGCAGTTGCAGCCCCGCGTGGAGACGCTCAAGGCCGTGATGCGCTCGGTGGGCGAGGCCCATAAGGGCTCGCGCATCCAGCTGGACTACCTGCCCGGGGTGGGCACGCGTGTGTCGGTGGATGGCAAGGTGATGGGCAGCGACATCCCCGGCGAAGATTTCTACCGGGCGCTGCTGCGCATCTGGATCGGTGATGAGGTGGGCTCCAAGCCGCTGAAGGCCGAACTGCTCGGCCTGCCGCGCACCTGAGGCCGCGTCAACTCATCAGCGCCTCAGTGCATCAGCACTTCAGGCCCATGTGCAGGGCCACGACGCCGCCCGTCATGTTGTGTACATCGACATGACCGAAGCCGGCGTCCTTCATCATGGCCTTGAGCGTGGCCTGATCCGGGTGCATGCGGATGGATTCAGCCAGGTAGCGGTAGCTCTCTTCGTCGTTGGCCACCAGCTTGCCGATCTTGGGCAGGATCTTGAACGAGTACCAGTCGTAGGTCTTCTCGAGCGGCTTGGCCACTTTGGAGAACTCCAGCACCAGCAGGCGTCCGCCGGGCTTGAGCACGCGGCACATTTCGGCCAGGGCCTTGTCCTTGTGCGTCATGTTGCGCAGCCCAAAGGCCACGGTGACGATGTCGAAGGTGTTTTCGGGGAAGGGCAGCTTCTCGGCGTCGCACAGCGTGGTGGGCAGCATCACGCCGGCGTTGATCAGGCGATCACGGCCAGTGGCCAGCATGGCCTCGTTGATGTCGGTGTGCACCACGGTGCCGCGCGGGCCCACGCGCTTGGCGAAGGCCTGGGCCAGATCGCCCGTGCCACCGGCGATGTCCAGCACCTTCTGGCCTTCGCGCACGCCGCTGGCGGCGATGGTGTACGCCTTCCAGAGGCGGTGCAGGCCCATCGACATCAGGTCGTTCATGATGTCGTACTTGCCGGCCACGGAGTCGAAGACGCCGCGCACGCGCGAGGCCTTCTGGGATTCGTCGACGGTCTCGAAACCGAAGTGGGTGTCGCTCATGCGCGCATCTTAGCGCGGGGCTCAGGCTTAAGGAAACGCCGGGCCGCCCCAAGTTTCCTTGACCCCCCTGGGGGGCGGGCTGGGCGTAGCCCGGCCCTGGGGGCTCAAGGTCTGCCGGCGGCGATGGCCCTGGCGCAGGCCATGGCACTGGACCAGGCCCACTGGAAGTTGTAGCCGCCCAGCCAGCCGGTCACGTCCACCACCTCGCCGATGAAGTACAGGCCGGGGCGCAGCTTGCTCTCCATGGTCTGTGAACTGAGCTCGCGCGTGTCGACGCCGCCGGCGGTGACTTCGGCCTTGGCGTAACCCTCGGTGCCATTGGGCGTGATCGACCAGGCGTTGGCCGATTGGCCCAGGGCATCCAGGTCCTTGTCTTTCAGTTCGGCGACGGCGGCGGTGTCCTGCAGGGCGGGGTGATGCTGGGCGACATCCTGCAGCCAGGCTTGGGCCAGCCGCTGAGGCACAGCTTCGGGCAGCGCATCCTTCCAGACGGTGGAGAGCTGGCGGCGGGAGCCTTGTTTGGCCTCGCGCAGGGCGGCGGCCAGGTCGATGCCGGGCGCCAGGTTGATGGTCAAGGGCTGGCCGGGTACCCAGAAGCTGGAGATCTGCAGGATGGCCGGGCCGCTCAGGCCCCGGTGGGTGAAAAGCAGATCCTCGTCAAAGCTGACGGGTTTGACCTTTTGCTTGCCCTTGGCGTTCTCGGGCGCGGCCGGTGTTGCGGTGACTGTGACCGGCAGGGCCACACCGGCCAGCGCAATCCAGCGGGCCCATTGGGTGGCATCGAAGGTCAAGGGCGCCAACGCAGGGCGCAGGGGCACGATCCGGTGGCCGAACTGCTGCGCCAGGCGCTGGCCGAAATCGGTGGCACCGATTTTCGGGATGGACAGGCCCCCGGTGGCGATCACGACGTGGTCGGTGCGGACCACGCCCTGGTCGGTGTCGACCTCGAAGCGGTGGCCGCCTTCAGCGGGTGCATCGATCGCGCGCACGGCCTTCACCCCGCAGGGCTGGCGCCGCGTCACGCCCCCGCGCTCGCACTCGGCCAGCAGCAGGTCGATGATCTGCTGGCTGCTGCCGTCGCAGAACAGCTGGCCCTTGTGCTTCTCGTGGAAGGCGATACCGTGCTTGCGTACCAGCTCGATGAAATCGCCACAGGTGTACTGCGCCAGCGCTGAGCGGCAGAAGTGCGGGTTCTCGCCCAGGTAGTTGGCGGGCAGGGCCTCGCGGTTGGTGAAGTTGCAGCGGCCACCGCCGGAGATGCGGATCTTTTCGGCCACCTTGGTGGCGTGGTCCAGCAGCAGCACGCGCAGGCCGAGCTGGCCAGCCGCGCCGGCGCAGAACAGGCCGGCAGCGCCAGCGCCGATCACGACGACGTCGAAGTCAGGCATCGAGGGGGAAGCGATCGGGGAGGGCAAGGCAGTCAAAACAGGAGAAGGGGGCGGTGTCGCAACGGACAGGGATCAGGAACGGGCCGGTGTGAAAGCCTGCTCGGTGGCGACTGCGAGGTCGCCCTGGGCATCGACATCGGCCACCACGGCGCGGTGCGCGCCACGGCGCTTGGCCTCGGCCACGGCTTCGGTGGCGCGGTGCATGGCGTGGTCCATGGATTCCTGCTCCTGCACCTGGATGATCCCGACGCTCAGGCCGATCGCTTCCCGGCTGGAGCCGCGTTCGCGCTGCTTGTCGTCGATCAGGCGGGCCATGCGCGTGGCCACGTGCAGGGCGTCGTGCGGGGTGGTGTCGGGCAGCAGGGCGATGAACTGGTCGCCCCCCAGGCGGCCGACCAGGTCGCGGCCCCGCAGCATGGAGCGCGCCACGCCGGAGACCATGCGCAAGGCCGTGTCGCCCGCCGCGTGGCCGTGCACCTCGTTGAGGTGCTTGAAGCCGTCGATGTCAAACAGCATCAGCGCGCAGGCGCCGGGGGGCGACAGGCGCACCGTCTGCTGTGCCATCTCCTGGAAGTGGCGGCGGTTGGGCAGCTGCGTGAGCATGTCGAAATCGACCATCAGGCGCAGCTGGCGCTGGGATTCGCGCAGGTCCTGCTCGGTGCGCTCGTAGGTCAGCAGCAGGCCCATGTAGACGGCGAAGATCACGGCCACCGTGAGCGTGAGGCTCAGGAAGGGCTGTTGTACGAAGGTGCGGGTGTCGGCCACGGGGTGGCCCCACAGGCGCAGGCCTTCGATCAGCCGGGGGATCTGCACCCCCACACCCAGCACCATGAAGAGCAGAAAAGCCTTGAGGTGGGGGCTGTCACGCCATTCGCGGATGGACCACACCATCCACGAGGCGTAGGCGTAACCGGCGATGCTGGACATCGTGAACGAGGCCACGCGGCCGCCGGCGTCATCCGGGGCGTGCGACCACACCAGCAGCCACCACAGGAAGCCGCCGACCAGCACCACCTGATCGCCCCAGGGCGGTACGGGCAGCTCAGAGCGCACGTAGAAGCGCCGCAGGCCGACCAGCATGGTGATCGGCCACTGCAGCGCCAGCAGCACGGACAGGGCGAACATGGCTGGGTGCTCGTACCGGTACAGCGTGCAGACGGCGCCGGCCAGGTTCAGCCACTGCGCCCATACCCACCACCAGAAGCCCCGGTAGGTGCGCTGTGTCAGCCCCACGTAGGTCATGATGCTCGCGGCCGTGGCCATCACCACGATGGTGGTGAAGAACAGGGTGGGGGCGTGCAGGTTCTCCAGAACGGCCATGGGCTTGGGCGTGGTGGTCGAAAAGTGAGGGGCGAAGTCGAGCACAATCCGGACAACAGTCACTGTGCCCCTGATCGCACCGCGGTGGTTTCGCGATTATCCCGGGGGGCCGGGGCAGATCAAACCTGTTGTTTTTTGGAGCATGCACATCATGGCAATGGACGTCGTCGACTACGAGATCAAGGGCAGCGAGATGCAGTTCGTCGAGGTCGAGCTGGATCCGGGTGAAGCCGCCATCGGCGAGGCCGGCAGCATGATGTATATGGACAGCGGCATCGAGATGGACACGGTGTTCGGCGATGGCTCGCAGCAGCAGGGAGGCTTCTTCGGCAAATTGCTGGGGGCGGGCAAGCGGCTGATCACGGGTGAATCGCTGTTCACCACCGTCTACACCAACCAGGGCACCGGCAAGAAACGCGTGGCGTTTGCCGCCCCTTACCCGGGCAAGATCATCCCAATGGACCTGGCGCAACTGGGCGGCAGCCTGCTGTGCCAGAAGGATTCCTTCCTGTGCGCCGCGCGGGGCGTGTCGCTGGGCATCGGTTTCCAGCGCAAGCTGGGGGTGGGCTTCTTCGGCGGCGAGGGCTTCATCATGCAGAAGCTCGACGGCGATGGCCTGGCCTTCGTCCACGCTGGCGGCACCCTGCTGCGCCGTGACCTGAAGGCAGGCGAGAGTCTGCTGATCGACACCGGCTGCGTGGTGGCCTACACCCCCGGGGTGGATTTCGACATCCAGTACGTGGGCAAGATCAAGACGGCGCTGTTCGGCGGCGAGGGCATCTTCCTGGCCCGCCTGACCGGCCCGGGCACGATCTGGCTGCAGAGCCTGCCTTTCTCGCGCCTGGCCTCGCGCATCTTCGCGGCGGCGCCCCAGACAGGCGGCGGCGGGCGTGGCGAGGGCTCGCTCCTGCCCGGCGTGGCTGGCGCGGGCATCCTGGGCGGCATCATCGGCGGCGGCGACAGCGACTGATCCAGGGCAAATCCGGCGCTTGCCTGTCGGCACAAATCCCAGGTCGTGCGTTTGATCTGGGTCGGCTGCCGTGGCCGACGTGCCGCGTACACTGCGCGGTTCATCGCAGGTGATCCAATTGACTTCACGTGGCTTTCCCAAGGCGCCAGTGCGCCGGTCCTTCCTGTTGTCTGGCGCGCATTGGGCGCTGTCGGGTGTGGCCGCCTCGGCCTGGCCCTTGTCCACCGCCTGGGCCCAGGGCGCTTCGGCGCCGGTCTGGCCGCTGGCCAAGGCCGCCAAGCCGCCGATCTTCGTGCTCAATTCGCTCGATGCCAATGTGAGCGTGATCGATCCGGTCACCTTCAAGGAGGTCAAGCGGGTGCCCACGGGCAAGGAGCCTCATCACCTGTACCTCACACCTGACGAGAAGTCGCTGCTGGTGGCCAACGCCATGAGCGACACGATCACGCTGCTCGATCCGCGTACCGGCGATGTCCAGAAGGTGCTCACCGGCATCCTGGATCCCTACCACCTGCGCCTCTCGCCGGACATGAAGTGGTTCATCACGGCGGCCAACCGCCTGGACCACATCGACATCTACCGCGTGTCCTACGGGCAACCCGACGGCCTGGGCCTCACGCTGGCCAAGCGCATCGCCACCGGCAAGACGCCCAGCCACATCACCATTGACAGCCGCAGCACGGTGGCCTATGTGTCGATGCAGGACAGCGACGAGATGATCTCGATCGATCTGCTGACGCAGACGCCACGCTGGAAGGTGCCCACGGGCAAGATGCCGGCCGACGTCTTCCTGAGCTATGACGACCGCTTCCTGTTGCTGGGCCTGACGGGCGACAAGTTCGTCGAGGTCTATGACGTGCGTGGCCCCAAGCCCGCGCTGGTCAAGCGCATCGAGACAGGGGAGGGCGCTCATGCCTTCCGCGCTTGGGGTGACCGCCGGCATGTGCTGGTGAGCAACCGCGTGGCCAACACCATCAGCCGCATCGACCTGCAGACGCTGGCCGTGGTGGCCAACTACCCCGCACCGGGCGGTCCCGATTGCATGGAAATGATGGCCGACGGCAAGACCATCCTGACCACCTCGCGCTGGGCGCGCCGGCTCACCTTCATCGACACCGTAGAGGGCAGGGTGGTTCGCCAGGTCAGGGTGGGTCGATCCCCCCACGGGGTCTGGACACTGGATCATGCGCCGCGCTGAAGCCCTGAAGCGGGTGCTGCTGGCCGCGCTGATGCTGGTCAGCGCGCCCCTGATGGCGGCTCCCGGTGCAGCAGCGACTGCCGCCGAGATACCCGCAGCCGCCTGCAAGCGGCCCGTCTACCTCACCTTCGACACCGGCCACATGGGCGTGGCGCCGCTGGTGGCCGAGGTGCTGCAGCGCCAGCGGGTGCCTGTCACCTTCTTCCTGGCCAACGAGCGCACCCAGCCCGTGGGCGATCGCCCCGCCGGTGCCAGCCTGGACGATCACTGGGCCCCCTGGTGGAAGGCCATGGCCGCCCAGGGACACGACTTCGGTTCGCACACCTGGGATCACCTCGTGTGGCGCAAGGACACGCCGCAGGGCTTCACCTTCCGCCCGACGGCCGGCCCCCGCAATGGTCAATCGGTCAACCTGACAGCCGCGCAATACTGCGAAGAACTCAGCCGCAGCGCCCGCCGCTTCGAAGCCATGACCGGCCAGCCCATGCGGGCGCTGTTCCGCGCTCCGGGCGGCAAGACCTCGCCCAAGCTGCTGGCCGCCGCCAGCGCATGCGGCTGGCACCATGTGCCCTGGACATCCGCCGGCTTCCTGGGCGACGAACTGCCCAGCGACCGCTACCCCAATGACCACCTCCTGCGCCAGGCCCTGGCCCAGGTCCGCGAGGGCGACATCCTGCTGGCGCACCTGGGCATCTGGTCGCGCCAGGAACCTTGGGCGCCGGCCGTGCTCGAACCGCTGATCGTCGGGCTCAAGGCCAAGGGCCTGTGCTTCACCACCCTGCGCGACCACCCCGACTACCGTACCGTTGGCAAGGCCCCCTGAGGCCGCAGCAAGGAGATCAGCAGGCATGTGGGACACCTGGATGGCATGGCTGTCCGACCAGTTCGGGTTGGCGCAGCAAGCCTTGTTCGAGCACGTGGTGCAGCCCGTGCTGTTCGCCATGGGCTGGGGCAACCTGCTCGAAGACGCGTTCGACGCGACCGGCTGGCTGCTGGTGGGCCTCATCCAGCTGTTGGTGATGCTGCTGATCTTCTGGCCGCTGCAGCGCTTGCTGCCCGTCGAGGCCGTGACCGATCGACGCGCCGTGCGGGTCGACATCCTCTACACCTTGCTCCACCGCCTGGGCCTGTTCCGGGTGGCGCTGTTCTTCTCGATCGAGCCCGTGATCGATGGCGTCTTCGGCTGGGCCAGCGTGCAGGGCGTGAGCGGCATCCAGCTCGATGCCCTGGTGGCGCCCCTGTGGCCCGGCATCACGGACACGGCCTGGCTGGGCTTTGTGCTCTACCTGGTGGTGTTCGATTTCGTCGATTACTGGATCCACCGCGGCCAGCATGGGCTGAACCGCTGGTGGGCGCTGCATGCGCTGCACCACAGTCAGCGCCAGATGACCATGTGGAGCGACAACCGCAACCACGTGTTCGATGATCTGCTGCGCGACCTGATCATCGTGCTGGTGGCCCGGGCCATCGGCGTGCCGCCGGGGCAGTTCATTGCGGTGGTGGCCTTGACGCAACTGATCGAAAGCCTGTCGCACGCCAATGTGCGCATGAGCTTCGGCCCCTGGCTGCAACGCCTGGTGGTGGGGCCGCGCTTTCACCGGGTGCACCATGGCATCGCCATCGGGCATGAATCCAACGGCCCGCACTCCCTGGGGGGCTGCAACTTCGCGGTGCTGTTCCCGGTGTGGGACATCATCTTCCGCACGGCCGATTTCCACACGCCGGTGCAGCCCACCGGCATCCGCGACCAGTTGCCCGAGCACGGCGCGCGGGAGTACGGTCAGGGCTTCTGGGCCCAGCAGTGGCTGGGGCTCAAGCGCCTGGTGGGGCGGTGGTGAAGGGTTGATGACGCGCTGGTGAGGCGCATGCCTGCGCAGGTCAGCCGCTGCAAGCCTGTCCTGGCACCGGCACAGGTCATCCAGCCTTGGGTATGCTGGCAGGTCTGAAGACCACGGCCTCAAGCTCCCAAGATGCCCGCCACCACACCGACATCACCGCCTGACATCGCCAAACTGGCGCCGGCCTCCGTCGTGGACGCCGCCTGGCGCGCCATGCTGTACTGCCTGCACCCCCGGGTGATCTGGCTGTCCGTGCTGCCCTTGCTGCTCACCATGGTGTGCCTGGGCGGCCTGGCCTGGTGGGGGTGGACGGATGCCGTGGCCCAGATCCGGGTGTGGCTGGACACCTGGTCGCTCAGTCAGACCTTCCTGGATTGGCTCGATGGCCTGGGCGCCACGGGTTTCCGCGCCGTGCTGGCCCCCTTGCTGCTGGTGATCGTGACCGTGCCCGTGGTGGTGGTGATCTGCCTGCTGGTGGTGGCCACCATGATGACGCCGGCCATCGTCAAGCTGGTGGCCGAACGGCGTTTCCCAGCTCTGCAGGCCCAGCATGGCGGCACCTGGTACGGCTCGCTGGCCTTGTCTGCCGGTTCGGCTGTGGTGGCCCTGCTGGCGCTGTTCGTGTCACTGCCCCTGTGGTTCATCCCGCCGTTCGCGCTGGTGCTGCCGCCGCTGATCTGGGGCTGGCTCACCTACCGGGTGATGGCCTACGACACCCTGGCCGACCACGCCAGTGTCAAGGAGCGCCAGCAGCTCATGCGCGAGCGCCGCTCGGCCCTGCTGGCCATCGGCATCATCTCGGGCTACCTGGGGGCCGCGCCGGCCGCGCTGTGGGCCCTGGGGGCCTTCACCGTGATCCTGGCGCCCCTGATGCTGGTGATCTCCGTGTGGCTCTACACCATGGTGTTCGCCTTCTCCAGCCTGTGGTTCGCGCATTACCTGCTGGCGGCCCTGCAGCGCCAGCGTGCCCTGCAGGCCCAGGCCGTGGCGGATGTCCGTGAGCTGCGCCCCACCGCCGAAGCGCCCCAGGCACCCGCCCATGCCCCGGACAGCACCGTCATTGACGTGCCCGTGCGCGAAGTGCAGGGCCCGCCAGGCGCCATGCCCTCTCTGCCTTCAACCCCTTCCAGGCCGAATACCCCATGATCGGACTCATCATCGTCGGCGACGAAATCCTCAGCGGACGCCGGCAGGACAAGCACTTGGCCAAGTCCATCGAGCTGCTGGGTGAGCGGGGACTCAAAGTGAGCTGGGCGCGCTATGTGGGCGACGAGCCCGAGATGATCACCACGGCCATCCGCGATGCGCTCGCGAGCAACAACGTGGTGTTCTCCTTCGGCGGCATCGGCGCCACCCCGGATGACCACACCCGCGCGGCCGCAGGTCATGCCCTGGGGCGCCCGCTGGCCCTGCACCCGCAGGCGCACGAGCTGATCCTGGCCCGTTGCCGCGCTCTGGCCGAGCAGGAGGGCGAAGTGTTCGACCCGGAGTCGGCAGACACCCACCGCCGTCTGCAGATGGGCTTCTTCCCGGAAGGCGCCGACATCATCCCCAATCCCTACAACCAGATCCCGGGCTTCACGCTGGAGGGGCGCCTGCACTTCGTGCCCGGTTTTCCGGTGATGGCCTGGCCCATGATGGCCTGGGCGCTGGACACGCTGCACCGTGATCTGCACGGGCAGGACGTGGAGGCATCGCGTGCCGTGGTGGTCTATGGCGCGATCGAATCGCGCCTGACCCCCTTGATGCTCGACATCGAGGCCCGCTTTGCGGGCATCAAGGTGTTCAGCCTGCCCAGCGTGGACCATCCGGTGCATGGGCGCCACATCGAGTTGGGGGTGAAGGGCGCGCCAGAACAGACCGAACAAGCCTTTGCGGCCCTTGTTGCCGGCCTGGTCGATTTCGGTGCATTATTGGGCCCAGAAGTGGTGCGTAACGAATTTGCACAGACATGACGCACCATATGTGTGCGTATTGGGTGCATCACAGCCCTGGCGACGCCGCCGACGTTTCGTCATGCGACTTTCTGGCGCGTTGCGGTGCATCCGTTTTCCGGCCGTAAGCACTGTTTCATGGGCCTGAATTCGTCCTTGGTGCACCTGAACTGGCATTTTTCTCGCCCTGACAGTTTGACGCACCCCGGCAGGCGGCATGGTTTTCGCTATTACACTGCGCGCTGTTTCTGATCTGGAAACAGACAAAACACCCAATTCTTCTTGCACATACAAGCCTCTTGCTAGGAGCATCTGATGGCCAACAAGACCGTCGCCGACGTGATGAAGCTGGTGAAGGACAACGAAGTCAAGTTCGTTGATTTCCGTTTCACCGACACCCGCGGTAAAGAACAGCACGTGACCGTGCCTGTGTCCCACTTCGACGAAGACAAGTTCACCTCGGGCCACGCCTTTGACGGTTCGTCCATCGCCGGTTGGAAGGGCATCGAAGCCTCCGACATGCAGCTGATGCCCGACCCGACCACGGCCAACATCGACCCGTTCTTCGAAGAGCCCACTCTGATCCTGACCTGCGACGTCATCGATCCCACAGACGGCAAGGCCTATGAGCGCGATCCCCGCTCGCTGGCCAAGCGTGCTGAAGCCTATCTGAAGGCCTCCGGCCTGGGCGACACCGCCTACTTCGGCCCGGAACCCGAATTCTTCGTGTTCGACAGCGTCCGCTGGGGCAACGAGATGTCCGGCAGCTTCTTCAAGATCGAATCCGAAGAAGGCGCCTGGTCCACCAGCAAGGAATTCGAACACGGCAACTCCGGTTACCGTCCGACCGTCAAGGGCGGCTACTTCCCCGTGCCCCCCGTGGACAGCTTCCAGGACATGCGCTCGGAAATGAGCCTGATCCTCGAATCCGTCGGCATCCCCGTCGAAGTGCACCACCATGAAGTGGCGAACGCCGGCCAGATGGAAATCGGCACGCGTTTCAGCACCCTGACCCAGCGCGCTGACTGGCTGCAGTTGCAGAAGTACGTGATCACCAACGTGGCCCATGCCTACGGCAAGACCGCCACGTTCATGCCCAAGCCCATCGTTGGCGACAACGGTTCCGGCATGCACGTTCACCAGTCGATCTGGAAGGACGGCAAGAACCTGTTCGCCGGTGAAGGCTACGCTGGCCTGAGCGAATTTGCCCTGTACTACATCGGCGGCATCATCAAGCACGCCCGTGCCCTGAACGCCATCACCAACCCCGGTACGAACTCGTACAAGCGTCTGGTGCCTGGCTTCGAAGCCCCGGTGAAGCTGGCCTACTCGGCCAAGAACCGCTCGGCCTCGATCCGCATCCCGTACGTGGCCAACCCGAAGGGCCGCCGCATCGAAGCGCGCTTCCCGGATCCTTCCGCCAACCCGTACCTGGCCTTCTCGGCCCTGATGATGGCCGGTCTGGACGGCGTGGAAAACAAGATCCATCCGGGCGAAGCCGCCACGAAGGACCTGTACCACCTGCCGCCCGAAGAGGACAAGCTGGTCCCGACCGTCTGCCATAGCCTGGATCAGGCCCTGGAATACCTGGACAAGGACCGCGCGTTCCTGACCAAGGGTGGCGTGTTCACCGATGCGTACATCGACGCCTACATCGACCTGAAGATGCAGGAAGTCACGCGTTTCCGCATGGCCACGCACCCGGTCGAGTTCGACATGTACTACGCCCTGTGATTCCCCTCGGGATTCATTGAAGCGAAAAGGGACGGCGAAAGCCGTCCCTTTTTCATTGGCGGGTCAACGCTGGCGCCATTGGGCGCACGGGCCTGTCGACGCACCGCGCCACCGGCGCGTTGATGTGTAAAACACGCGGTCTCCCCGGCTTGGCGCAGGGGGGCTTGAGGGCATACTAGGCGCATGAAGCAAGGATCATCGATGAACCGTCTGGCGCTCCGGATCTGGCAAGGGGCTGCTCTTGCTGGGGTGCTGGCCTTCTCGCAGGCTCACGCACAGGACAAGCCTGTCTACCGCTGCCCTGGCAACCTCTACACCGATGCCCTGTCGGCCAAGGACGCCGCGGCCAAGGGATGCAAGACGCTGGAGGGCGCGCCCATCACCGTCATCCAGTCGCAGATGCCTCGTGGGGCGCCGCGTTCCACGGCTTCGTCTGGCGGCAGCGGCGGCGAAAAGGTCTCCTCGCAGGATCAGAAGGCCCGCGATGCCGATTCGCGCAACATCCTGGAGGCGGAACTTCGCAAGGAAGAGGAGGCTCTGGCCGCCCTCAAGAAGGAATACAAGAATGGCGAGCCGGATCGCCTTGGCGACGAACGCAACTACCAGAAGTACCTTGACCGGGTGGCCGCGATGAAGGCCGCCATCACGCGCAAGGAGGCGGATGTGGCCTCGATCAAGCGCGAGCTGTCCAAGCTGGGCGGCGCGAGCAGCGGTAGCAGTGGTGGTGGCGGCAATAGCAACAACAGCAGCAACGTGGGCATGCCGTCGACCTCCCGGCCGCAGTGATCATGGCCACCCGTACCCCCCCATTGCTCGGCCGCCAGCACAGCATCGCGCGCGGCGGTTCACGCGTTGATCCGACCGAGGTGCAGCACCTGCTGCCGGCAGGTGTCGAGGCCTTCGACCATCTGGCCACCATGGTGGCCGTGATCGAGCCCAACGGCCAGTGCCTGTTCGCCAACGTGGCTTTCGAGGAAGAGCTGGGCCTGTCACGGCGCAGCGTGCTGCGTGAGACCATCTTCGACTGGTTCGAGGAGCCGGCCCTGTTGCAGGACGTGGTTCGCGCCGTGTCCGCCAACGAATATGCCACCAGCCGCCTGGAGGCACGCCTCAAGCGCCATCCCAATGTGTTCTCCGACCCGCTGCCTGTTCAGGTGCTGGTCACGCGGATGGAGCACGACGATCTGGTCGTCATCGAACTGGTCGAGGTCGAGCAGCAGGCGCGCCAGGACCGCGAAGAGCGCGTGCAGGATCAGGTCCAGGCCAACAAGGAGCTGATTCGCAACCTGGCCCACGAGATCAAGAACCCCTTGGGGGGCATCCGGGGCTCGGCCCAGCTGCTGCAGATGGAGCTCGAATCCAAGGCGCTGACCGAATACACCCAGGTCATCATCCATGAGGCCGATCGTCTGCAGGCCCTGGTCGATCGCCTGCTGGCCCCGCACCGCCGCCCGCACCTGGTGGGCGATGTCAACATCCACGAGGTCTGCGAGCGGGTGCGCTCGCTGATCCTGGCCGAGTTTCCGCGCGGGCTGCAGGTCTGGCGTGACTACGACACCTCGCTGCCCGAGTTCCGTGGCGACCGCGAGCAGCTCATCCAGGCGCTGCTCAATATTGCACATAACGCAGCGCAGGCCCTGTCCGAGCGCGTGGCGCAGACCGGCGATGCGCTGATCACCTTGCGTACCCGTGTGGCCCGCCGTGTGACGATCAACCGCCAGTTGCACCGGCTGGCACTTGTCTTGCATATTGAGGACAACGGCCCGGGCATCCCGGAGTCCCTGCGAGATCGCATCTTCTACCCGCTGGTGTCGGGCCGTGAAGGCGGATCGGGCTTGGGGCTCACCCTGGCACAAACCTTCGTTCAACAGCACCACGGCACCATCGAATGCGAGAGCGAGCCCGGACGCACGGTCTTCCGAATCCTGATCCCCTTGCCATGAGCCAAGGCGGTGGACGGGTCCGAGCCGAGCGAGGGGCCCGCCCACCGGGTGCAACCATTCACAGGCCGGCATGAAACCCATCTGGATCGTTGACGACGACCAATCCATTCGCTTTGTGCTTGAAAAGGCGCTGGCCCGAGAAGACCTGCCGGTGCGCAGCTTCACCAACCCGCGGGACGTGCTCACGGCCCTGGACGACGATGAGCCCCAGGTGCTGGTCTCCGACATCCGCATGCCGGGTGGCTCGGGCATTGACCTGCTGAGCAAGGTCAAGGCACGCCTGCCGGGCCTGCCCGTCATCATCATGACGGCCTACTCCGATCTGGACAGCGCCGTGTCGGCCTTCCAGGGCGGGGCGTTCGAATACCTGCCCAAGCCGTTTGACCTGACCAAGGCGATCGAGCTGATCCGCCGCGCGGTCGATGAAAGCGTGCGCGAGGATGTGGCCGACGAGCGCCTGCAGCAGATGCCCGAGATGCTGGGCCAGGCGCCGGCCATGCAGGATGTCTTCCGTGCCATCGGCCGGCTGAGCCAGAGCAACGTCACCGTGCTCATCACGGGTGAATCGGGCGCCGGCAAGGAGTTGGTGGCCCATGCGCTGCACAAGCACAGCCCGCGTGCCAACGGCCCCTTCGTGGCGATCAACACGGCGGCAATCCCGAAAGACCTGCTGGAGTCCGAGCTGTTCGGCCATGAGCGCGGTGCCTTCACCGGTGCGCAGACCATGCGGCGCGGGCGCTTCGAGCAGGCCGATGGCGGCACGCTGTTCCTCGATGAAATCGGCGACATGCCGTTTGATCTGCAGACACGCCTGCTGCGCGTGCTGTCGGACGGGCAGTTCTACCGCGTGGGCGGCCACCACCCGCTCAAGGCCAACGTGCGCGTGATCGCGGCCACCCACCAGAACCTGGAAGACCGGGTGCGCCAGGGCGTGTTCCGGGAAGACTTGTTCCACCGCCTGAACGTGATCCGCCTGCGCCTGCCGCCGCTGCGCGAGCGCCGTGAAGATGTGCCAACCCTGGCGCGCTTTTTCATGCAAAAGAGCGCCAAGGAACTGGGCGTGGAAGCCAAGCGCATCTCCGAGAGCGCGCTGGCCCGCCTGATGGCGTTCGATTTCCCCGGCAACGTGCGCCAGTTGGAGAACATCTGCCACTGGCTGACCGTGATGGCGCCAGCGCAGGTGATCGAATCCAAGGATCTGCCGCCTGAGCTGATGGGCGTGGCGCCGCTGGCCAACGTGGCCGTTGCGCCGGAATCATCGGCTGCAGCAACGTCTGCCGTGACCATGCCGGCCAGCGCTGCACCTGCAGCACCATTGGCTTCGGGAGGCACCTACGCGCCGCCCGTGGCCGCACCCGTGCCTCAGGCATCCGGGTATGCGGCGCCGCTTGAGCAGCCACAGCCCGTGCAGGCGGCCTCTGATGGCTGGGGCAGGGCGCCCATGCCGCCGGCGATGCCCGTGCCAGCTACGCCACAGGCGGCCGCCCCGAACGGCTGGCTGGGCGACCTGGAGCGCGAGGCACGCACCCTGCTGGATGCAGGTCAGACCGATGTGTGGGATCAGCTCACTCGCCGTTTTGAAGCTTGCCTGATCCACACGGCGCTGGACCTGACCCGTGGCCGTCGCATCGAGGCCGCTCAGAAGCTGGGGATCGGTCGCAACACGATCACCCGCAAGATCCAGGAACTCGGTATCGACGACTGAGTTGTCCTGTCGGCCGAGGGCTCAGGGTCTTCCCCAGGGCTCGGCTGAAAGGGCTCAAGCTTTAGCGGCAATATGCCGCTAAAGCCCCCTGATTCCCTTGTTTTTCTTCCGCGAGATGGAAAAGCCTTCTGTCACGATGAGAAACGAGTGGACTTGGGGAATGTTCAATGTGGCCTCGACGCCGACAAGCTGATAACGGATCGCACTGGGTGGCTGCCACCCAGGACGGCGCCGTGCTGCGCGCGTTGCAGGTCACTTATGGCACCGACGACCGCCCGAGCCTGGCCTGGGTTCACAGCCAGGAGACTGCGGATTTCTCGCGGGGCTTGCGTGCGTTGGGACGCGTGCACCCTCTGCGCGGGGTGTCTCTCGCCGGTGTGTTGGGTCGAGCCCAGTACCGCCTGATCTCCACCGAACTGGATGAACTGCCCCGTGAGGAATGGGCCGGCGTCGTGCGCTGGCGGCTCAAGGAGCAGGTGGACTTCCCGGTGGACGATGCCATCGTGGATGTGCTGGGCGTGCCGCAGGACACACAGAACCGCAGCACGCAGTCGGCGATCGCCTTGCTGGAGCCGAGGGCCGAGGTTCAGGCCCTGGCCCTGGCCGTGGACGATGCGGGCCTGAACTGGAGCGCCATCGAAGTCCCGGAAACCGGGTTGCGCAACATCTGCGCCCTGGCGGAAACCCCGTCGCAGGCGCATGCCCTGATCGCCTTTGGCAGAGAGCACGCCCTGCTGGTGATCACCCTGGGCGGCGAGCTGGTGATGACCCGTACGATCGAGGTGGCCTCGGCCGCCCTGATGGGCAGTGAAGAGGCTCGCGGCGGTGCCGTGGGCCGGGCCGGTCTGGAAGTGCTGCGCACGCTCGACACCTTCGAGCGTACCCACAGCAAGGCCACCTTGTCCGGGTTGTCCGTAGCCCTGCCGGGCGGGGCGGCCAGCATGGCCGAGGTGTTGGCTGATCTGGTCTACGTGCCGGTCAAGCCGCTGGAGCTGGGGCAATTGCTGGATTGCTCTGCCCTGGGCGAGAGCCCCGAGCAGATCGAGGCGCTGGCCTCCCTGGAGAACCTGTGCCTGCTGGGCGCTGCCTTGCGCCCCTTGAGTCTGGCCAAGGGCTGCCAGCAGATCGACATGCGCGATCCCGAGCAGGCTCAGGGAGGCGCCATCGCCTGGGGCGCCCTGTGGGGCCTTCGCGGCTTGACTGCCGTGCTGCTGCTGGGGGGGGTGTCGGTGATCGGCATGTCGGTGGCGACCAAGCGCTTGGACAGCAGTGCATCGGCCTTTGAATCGCAGCTGGGCCCTCTGACTGCGGCCACGGCCTCTTTGCCGCCTCCGCCAGATCAGGGCGCCTTGGACCAGTTGCGCAAGGCCGAGGCCCTGCAGAAGCGATTGAGCGAGGCCCTGATCACCGCGACGGCCCAGTCGTCTGGCGGTTATTCGGAATACATGATGGCCTTGGGGCGCCAGACGCAGCCTGCCGTGTGGATCACCGGCCTGGATGTGCGTGACAACGGACGCAGGCTGGCGCTGTCGGGCCGGATGACTGATCCCGGCTTCCTGCCGGGCTACATCGCGCGCCTGGAGATCGAAGAGCGCTTCAAGGGCCGTCGCTTCAATCGCGTGGAGATCGGCTCGGTGAGCAGCGAGCTGGCGGGTGACCAGCAACTGAGCACCTTCTTTCTGAGTACGGACGACCTGGCCAAGACCGATGCCCAGGCAGCCAGCGGGCGCCCGAAGGAGGGCCAGCCATGACGGCCGCTGCACGAAAGAGCATCAACTGGGTGGCCTTGTGGAACCAGGGCCAGTTGCGCTGGCGGCGGGCACGCCGCTCGTTCGATGGGCGCGTGCTCAACGAGCGTCGGCTGCTGATCATTGCCGTCGTGGCGGGCCTGTGGTTCGTGGTTGACAGCCTGTGGATCACGCCTGGCTACAAGCAGTTGGCGGCCAGTCTGGCGCGCAAGAACCAGGCAGAGCAGGCCGTGCTGGCCCTGCAGGAGCGGCAACGCCTGCAACTGCAGGACATGGCCCGCGCACAAGCCGCGGTCAAGAGCGAGCTGCAGATCACGCGTGAACGCATGAGCCGCCAGCAGGAAGCCTTCGAGAAGGCGCGCCAGGTGCTGGTACCTGCGCGCGAGATGCGTGCCTTGCTGGAAGGCTTGCTGGGGGAGCAGAAATCGCTGCGCGTCACATCGATGAAGACCTTGCCGCGCGAAGCCATCCAACTGCCGCACGTGGATAGAACCGGGCAGGCCGCCGTGATCTATCGCCATGGGCTGGAGATCCGGGTAGTGGGCAGCTTCCATGACCTGCTGAACTGGCTGCGCAGTGTCGAGAGCATGCCTCGCAAGGTGATGTGGGACGAGATGTCGCTGGAGGCCGATGACCAGGCCGCGCTCACGCTGACCCTGAAAGTGCACACCTTGAGCAACGACCGAGAACCGCTGGAGATGCCGCCGTGACCAAACGCCTGTTGCTGCTGTGTCTGGGAAGCGCTGGCGCCTTGGCAGGAGCTTGGGCATGGGCGGACGTGATCGTGCTGCCGGACCCCACGCGACCGCCCAATGCCGTGCTGCGGGCTATGAACGCCAAGCAAGGGGGCGGGCAGCCTTCGATGGCTGCGGCTCCGGCCGCGCGGCCGGCATCTGCCGCTGCCAGTGGTGCTTCGGCGCCTGAACCTGCCAAACGTGTGCCTCGGCTCACGTCTGTGCGCTTGAGCGCTGAGCTCGGCAGCGTGGCCTTGCTCGATGGCCGCATGGTCGGGGTGGGGGACCGTGTTGGTGACAGCACGGTGGTTTCGATCGATGACGATGGTGTGGTGCTGCGTGGGGCCAAGGGTCTGCAGCGGCTGTCTCTCACACCGGCGGTCAGCAAGCGCTGGCCTGGCAAGGAATCTACCGCTTCGGGCGGCGGAAAGGAAACACGATGACATCCCTTCGTCGCGTGGCAGTGTGGGCGCTGGTGGCGTCCGCGGCATGGAGCGCCTGCCAGGTGCAGGCTTTCGGGTGGCGTGATTCCCGCAAGAGCGTCAATGCTCAGAGCAGCGAGGCAGAAGACAGTGCGCCCGAGCGTGCCTTGAACGAGACGATCGTGCTGGCTTCCGCGCAGGGACGCCCGGCTTCCGGCATGTCGGTGTCGCTGTCGATGCCGGCGCGCTACCTGGCCAGTGCCGAGCCGACGGCGTCTCCCGTCACACCTTCGGCCACGCCGTCGGCCAGAACCCTCGCTGCACCGGTCAACACGGCGCCAGCGAGCGGTGGGGGCCGCTTCGATCTGGTGGTCAGCAACGCGCCGGCATCGCAGGTGTTTCTGCAACTCGGTGCTGGTACGTCCTACAACATGCTCGTATCGCCGGAAGTGACGGGCCTGGTCTCTCTGTCTTTGCGTGGCACCACGGTGCCGGAGGCGCTGGAGGCGTTGAAAGAGCTGTATGGCTACGACTTCCGCATCGCATCGGGCAACCGGGTGTTCGTGTATTCGAACCAGGTGCAGACGCGCCTCTTCAAGATCAACTACCTGCCGGGGCGCCGCCAAGGCGCTTCCGAACTGAGCATTTCTTCGACATCGGCTGACAACAAAAGCACGGGTTCCACCATGTCCGGTGTTTCTTCGAGCACGTCGGGCAGCACCTCGAGCGGCGGGCGCAGCACCACCTCTTCGGTGCAGACGACCACGGACAACGACTTCTGGCGCGATGTGCGCACTTCCTTGACCTCTCTGGTGGGCGCTGCTGAAGGTCGCACGGTCACGCTCAATCCGGCCGCGGGCGTCATCGTGGTCAGGGCAACACCAGCCGAGTTGCGCCAAGTGGCTGATTACCTGCGTGCGGTACAACTCACCATCGAGCGCCAGGTGATGCTGGAAGCCAAGATCGTCGAGGTCAAGTTGTCGGACGGGGCGCAGACGGGTGTGAACTGGTCTCTGTTCAGGTCCTACAACAACAAGGGTGTCGGGACTTTCGGCATCTCACCCGGTACGTCATGGAGTCCTACGACGGGCGGGCGGACCTCGTACACCACCGATTCGGGCCAGATCACGCCCAGCCTGTCTTCGGCAGCGGTGTCTGCCTCTGCCAATGCGATCAGCAAGGGCTTCTATGGCCTGGCCTTCCAGACGGCCAGCTTCTCGGCACTCATGACCTTCCTGGAAAGCCAGGGCGAGGCCAGCGTGCTGTCCAGCCCCCGCATCGCTGCTTTGAACAATCAGAAGGCCGTGCTGAAAGTAGGGCGTGATGAAACCTTCGTGACGGAAGTGGCCAACACGACCACGAACAGCACGACGACATCGACCAGCGCCCCCACGGTCAGAACCAGCAACTTCTTCAGCGGCATTTCGCTGGACGTGACACCGCAGATCGACGACAACGGCGCGGTGATGCTGCATGTGCACCCAGCGATCAGCGTGGCATCGCAGAAGGATCTATCGGTCACCATCCAGGGTGAACCGACGAGCTTTCCAGGTGTGCAGGTGTCGATCAATGAGACCGACAGCATCGTCCGTGTGCGTGACGGCGAAATCGTTGCCATCGGTGGCTTGATGCAGCAGGAATCCAGCATGGACAGGGCAGGTGTTCCTGGGCTGAGCAGGGCGCCTGTGGTTGGCAGCCTGTTTGGCCAACGCTCACGGAGCACCAACAAGTATGAGCTGGTCATCCTGATCAAGCCCACGGTGATCGGCGAAGACGGTCGCGGCTGGAGCAGCGAAGAGCCGGTGAGCACCCTCTCGCCCGCCAAGCCTGCCGGCGCGGCACATCCGGAGCACTGAGATGCCACGCCCGCAGCGATTTCGACTGGGTGACCTGCTGGTGCAGGACCAGCTGATCACGGCCGATCAGCTCGAGTTCGCCCTGGGTGAACAAAAGCGCAGCGGCCGCAAGCTGGGCCGTGTGCTGATCGAGCATGGCTGGATCACGGAGGCGCAGATCGGCAAGGCGGTGGCCCGCCAGCTGCATGCGCCCTACATCGACCTGGCCCATTACCCACTGCGCCCGGAACTGGCCCAGTTGCTGCCCGAGGCGCATGCTCGGCGCATGCGTGCCATCGTGCTGGACGATCCGCCTTCCGGCCTGATGGTGGGCATGGCCGATCCGACCGACATCTACGCCTTCGACGAGATCGGCCGCCTGCTCAAGCGCAGCATCGACCTGGCCGTGGTGGCCGAAAGCCACCTGCTGGCGGCGCTGGACCGCGTCTACCACAGCACGCAGGAGATCGAAGGCCTGGCGCGTGAGCTGACCAGCGAACTGGCCGGTGTCGAAAGCGACCTGGGCGATCTGCTGGGCCTGGACACGTCCAGCAATGAAGACGCGCCCGTGGTGCGCCTGCTGTACTCGGTGTTCGAGCAGGCGCTGCGCCAGCGCGCTTCCGACATCCACATCGAGCCGCAGGAAAAGCAACTGCGCATCCGCTACCGCATCGACGGCGTGCTGCACGTGCAGACCGAGGCCGATGCCAAGATTGCGGGGGCCGTGGCCCTGCGCCTGAAGCTCATGTCCGGCCTGGATATCTCCGAGAAGCGCCTGCCGCAAGATGGCCGCTTTGCGGTGCGCTTGAAGGACGGCACGGTGGACGTGCGGATCTCGACCATGCCCGCGCAGTACGGTGAATCGGTGGTGATGCGCCTGCTCAGCCAGAGCGCCGGCATCCTCGATCTGGACCGGTTGCGCATGCCCCCGCCGATGCTCGATGCCCTGCGCGATGCGCTGGCCAAGCCCAGCGGCATGATCCTGGTCACCGGCCCCACCGGCAGCGGTAAGACCACCACGCTGTACGCCTCGCTCAATGCGCTGAACAGCCCCGAACGCAAGATCATCACTGTTGAAGACCCGGTCGAGTACCGCCTGCCCGGCCTGAACCAGGTGCAGGTGATGGAGAAGATCGACCTGGATTTCGAGCGTGTGCTGCGCTCCGCCCTGCGGCAGGATCCCGATGTGATCCTGGTGGGCGAAATGCGTGACAAGTCTACGGCCGAGATCGGCTTGCGTGCGGCCATGACGGGGCACTTGGTGCTCTCGACCCTGCACACCAACGATGCCGCCTCTACGCCAGCCCGCCTGATCGACATGGGGGTGCCGCGCTGGATGGTGGCGTTGTCTCTGCAACTGGTGGTGGCCCAGCGCCTGATCCGCACCTTGTGCAACAACTGCGCCGAGCCCACCGAGCCATCCCCTCAGGAGGAGGCCTGGCTGCGTGGCGTGATCGGCGCCGACGTGAACCTGAGCACCCTGCGCCGCGGCAAAGGTTGCCCAGATTGCAACCAGACCGGCTACAAGGGGCGTACGGGTGTCTACGAGTTCCTGCAGATGACCTTGCCGCTGATCGAGGCGCTGGGCTCCGACGACCACGCCACCTTCGCCCAGGCCGCGCGCCTGCAGATGGATGGCAACACGCTGCGCCGCGATGCCGCACGGCTGGTGCTGCAAGGCCGCACGACCGTGGATGAAGCCATGGGTGTGAGCGTCCAGATCGACGAGTGAGCCTGCTGCGATGAGCCGCTTCACCTACACCGCAAGATCGCCCCTGGGGGTGGTCCAAGGCGTGCAGGAGGCCGCATCGGCCTCCGCGGTGGCGGACATACTGGTCTCCAAGGGCCTGACGCCCTTGAACATCAAGCAGGATGGTGGTGGCGGCTCTGGTGGCGCAACGGCGCAGGCCAGCGGTGGCGGCCTCAGCGGGCCGGTGAACCTGGGGGGCTTGTTCGGCCCCAAGGTCACCACGATGGATCTGATGATCTTCACGCGCCAGCTCCACACCTTGCTCAAGGCTGGCGTGCCGATCCTGCGTGCGCTCTCCGGCCTGCACGACACGGCCACCAACCCGGCCATGAAGCAGACGCTGCTGGATTTGCGGCGAAGCCTGGAATCGGGGGTGGAGCTGTCATCGTCGATGGCGCTCAACCCCAAGGTGTTCGACAACTTCTACGTGTCGATGGTGAAGGTGGGCGAGTCTTCCGGCCGGCTTGACGAGGTGTTCCTGCGCCTGTTTCAGCACCTGGAGTTCGAGACCTTCATGCGCCAGCAGGTCAAGTCCGCGCTGCGCTACCCGACCTTCGTGATCATCGCGATGGTGGGTGCCATCGGTGTGATCAATGTCATGGTGATCCCGGCGTTCTCGGGCGTTTTCAGTGCGCTGGGGGCCGGCTTGCCGCTGCCCACCAAGATCCTGATCGCCACGTCCAACTTCACGATCAACCATGGTTGGTTGCTGCTGTTGATGGCTGTCGCGGGCTTCATGGCGTTTCGGATGTGGATCAAGACGCCTCAGGGGCGGATGATCTGGCACCGGGCTATTCTGAAGATGCCGCTGGTGGGGCCGATCGTGAGCAAGGCAGCGTTGGCGCGCTTCTCCAGAGCGTTTGCCTTGTCACTGCGCAGCGGCGTGCCGCTGGAGCGCGCGTTGACAGGCGTGGCTTACACGGCCGACAACGTCTTCATGAGTTCGCGCATCGAGGCTTTGCGGGATCATGTGACCCGCGGTGAGCCTTTGGCCCATGCTGCGGCGGCCGCGGGCATCTTCACGCCCATCGTGTTGCAGATGATCGCCATTGGCGAGGAAACCGGCATGGTCGATGACCTGCTGGAAGAGGTCGGCGAGCTGTATGGCAACGAGGTCGAATATGCGCTCAAGACCTTGTCGCAGCAGATTGAGCCCATCCTGATCATCTTCCTGGGGGTGGTGGTGCTGGTGCTGGCCCTGGGCGTGTTCCTGCCCATGTGGGATCTGGGCAGTGCGGCGATGCACAAGCAGTGAGCTCGCCATGAACAGAACAACACGACAACGCCCGGCACGGGGTTTCACCATGATCGAACTGATCGTGGTGATCGTGATCCTGGGCATTCTGGCGGCGATGGCCTTGCCCAAGTTGATCGACATGCGGGGTGATGCCAACACCACCGCCCTGAAGGGCGTGGCGGGCACGGCCACCAGCGCCATGATGGTCAATTACGCAGGCTGTGGCGGGACATCGCATGCGACCTCCGGCGACAGCGCGTTGCGTTGCAGGCAAGTGCGCTATTGCGACGATGTGTCCAGCCTGATGCAGGTCCCCATCGACACCAGCCAGTACTCCGTGGCCCATACCGATCTGGGGGCCGTGAATGGCACGACCGGTCTGTGTGACATCACCCAGGTCAGCACAGGCGACACCTTGCGCTTCGACGGCATCTCGGCTGGTAACCCGTGACACATTCAACGCCACTAAGGGTTAGCAAGGTCTAAAGCTTGGATCGCGGATGCCGAAAAATGTGCGAAAGATCGCGCCTTTTTGAAAAAACTGAACACGTCGCGACAAGTGCATCATCAACCGTCAACCACCACGAGGGGTATTCAGACATGAAACGCAAACAGACAGGCTTCACCATGATCGAACTGATCGTGGTCATCGTGATCCTTGGCATCCTGGCTGCCACGGCCTTGCCGAAGTTCATCGACATGAGTGGCAGCGCGAAAGACGCGGCGATCGCAGGTCTGGCGGGCACGGCCAACAGCGCGATGTCCATCAACTACGCCGGCTGTTCGGCCGTGGGCAATGTGGCCACTGCGGGCAAGTGTGAAACCGTGACGGATTGCCAGCACGTGTCGAAGCTGATCCAGGGCGCCCCCACCAACACGGTGGCTGCCGACTACACCGTGGCGTCTGTCTCCATCGGCGCTGGATTGGGCACCACGGCCGCGTGCACGATCACCTCGACCAAGGACGCCACCAAGACGGCCACGTTCACCGCGATCCGTACGGTGACACCTTGATCCTGACGGAGGCTGCTCTCGTGGGGGCAGCCTTCTGTCAAGGTCGGGCTGGCGGCTTTATGTGCTTGCAGCAGTGGCGGGGGTGATCATGAGGCTCTTTTCCTGGTTGATGCACCTGGGCGGCTTGCCGGCCCACCGACTCGCCTTGGGCGGCGCCCGCTGGTTGATGCCCGCTGCCTTGCTGTGCTTGATGACCGGCGCGTGGGCCGGTCTTTCTGTTTACACAACCTGGTCCAATCTGCCGCCGACGACGTCAGCCAATCAGCGCACCATCGATTTCAACGCCAATACGCTGGCCTCCGAGAAGGCCGCGGGCAAACTGGATTTCACGACATCCATCGGCTCTTCCGGCTTTCTGACATCGGGCGGCAGCATTTCGTATACGTCGTCCTCGTCGCTGACGGGCTTCTCCGGTAACGTGCTGAGCCTGACCTCGGGCACGACGAGCAATTCCACCTCGCTCACGATCACCTTCGCGACGCCAACGCCCTTTGTGGGCTTTCTGTGGGGTGTCGAGTTCAATGCAGAGAACTCGATGCAGGTGAATGTCACCTTGGAAGATGGCACGGTGGTCACGTTGAACAACTGTTCCAACGCGTCCAACAACCTGTGTGTGGCCAAGTACGTGTCGTCGAACTGGTTCACCAATATCTACAACTCGCTGCTGGGCTGGCTGCTGGGTGACTCCGTTACCTACTACCCCATTTACATGCAGTACGAGCCCGATGGCGCGGTCAAGAAGAAGATCACCAAGGTGCAGTTCCTGGTCAAGAACTGTGCCGGTTGCGGCTTCCTGTCAGGTAATACCTCGCAGGATCTGAAGATCGACTACATCACCTATGTGGATGCGTCGGTCAAGCCGCATCACCTGGAGGTGACCACCGGTGCTTCGAGCGCCACGGTCAATGCAGCCACCAACTTCACGGTCAAGGCTTGCGGGGATGCGTCGTGTTCGGTGCCGTATACCTCTGGTGTGACGGGCTCACTGACGATCTCAGGCGTGACCGCCACATCGACGAGCATTCTCTTTGCCATCGACCCCGGCCCTGCCAACAGTACCGTCGTGTCCGGCACGATGACCTCGGCGGGCACAGCCACCATTGCCCTGGCATCCCTGACACCGGCGCCATCGAACTCACCCGCGGTGTTCTGTGGGATGGGTGTGTCGGCTGCTTCAGGCAACAGTTGCAACCTCACGGTTGGAGCGGCAGCGCCGCACCACCTGGAGCTGATAACCACGACCACCAGCACGCTCAGTTGCCAGCCCGTGACGTTCACGATCAAGGCCTGTGCCGACGCTACGTGTTCGTCGCTCTACACGAAGGGCGTATCCGGCACCTTGTCGCTGGGGGGCGCCAGCACGGCTTTCAATATTCCCTCGAACAGCTCGCAGGTTGACCAGAGCATCTATTCTGGCGCTGTTGGCACTGTGGCAGCTTCGCTTGGAAGTCTGTCCGTGGCGCCTACCGACACGGCCAAACCCGTGTATTGCGGTATCAATGCCGACCCATCTAGCTCGGGCTCCTGCAACATTGCGGTCGAGACTTCAGGCTTTGTCATCACGGTGCCTGACCATGCAGCCGAGTCTGTGCAGACCATGAAAGTGCAGGCGCTCAGTGCCGGCAGCGACCCGAAGGTGTGTACTTCCGCATTCGGGCCAGGGGCTGTCAAAAGCGTGAACTTCAAGTGCAGCTATACCAACCCCAGCACCGGGGGGCTGCCTGTTCGGATTGGGGGCGTGGCCCTGAACGACTCTGGCAGTACTGGGGCCGCATGCGGTGCTGCGGGCAAGGCCGTGATGTTGGCCTTCGTGGGGACGGGCAATGATGCCGCTGCTACTGTCAACTTCCAGTACGCAGATGTGGGGCAGGTGCAGATCACGGCCAGCTACGCGGGCTCAGCCTCCGAGCCTGGACTGAGCCTCAGTGGTAGCAAGAACGTGATCGTGGTGCCGGCCTCCTTCGGCTTCTCGGGCGTGCCCGTCGGTCCGATCAAGGCGGGGAGCACATTCGGTGCCACAGTGACGGCCCGCAATGCACTCAACAATGCCACACCCAACTTCGGGCGGGAGATCACCCCGGCGAAGGTGGATGTGACGTTCACGCGCCGGCTGCCTGCAGGTCCAACCAGCAATGCGAGCCCCCTCGTCAGTGATGGCACTTTCACCGGCACATTGGGAGCGTTCAGCGCCGGCGCTGCCAGCAGCACCAACCTCAGTTGGAGCGAAGTTGGGGCGGGTGATCTGGTGGCAACGCTCCAGGGCGGCAGTTATCTAAGCTCATCGGCAGGGTTGGTGCCTACGGGGACCACGGCTTTGGTGGGCAGTCAAGGCGTGAACGGGACAGTGGGGCCATTCATTCCGGACAGGTTCAAAGTGGAGGCTGCCAACGCCTGTCCCTCTGGGGGGTTCACATTCAATGGGCAGCCGTTCAATGTGAAGGTGACGGCGTTGAACGTCGCAGGGGGTACCACCGTCAACCTTGGCCCCGGGCTGAGTTCTTCCCCGGTGCCCATCCCGGCTGTGGCCTTGGCGCCCTCCTACACTGTCAAACCTGACGCCACGTTGGCGGTTGCCAGCGGGGCTGCGGCTGGCAACCCCTCTTTGACCAACAGCAGTGTCGCGGGCACCAGCTTTGTGGATGGTGTGGGCAGTAGTTCGCAAGTGATCTACGACTTCAACAAGCTGACCCCGCCCACCACCATCGGGTTGAGCGCGACGGCATCGTTTGGCCCAGTGCTGTCGCCCGTACAGGTGACCACACTTGCGGCCAACAATGGCTCCGTGGTGTTGCGCAGTGGCCGCATCAAGATATCCAACGTGTTCGGCTCTGAAGGCAAGGACCTGAGGATGGAGGTGCAGTCCCAGTTCTGGTCGGCCAGCAAGGCCTGGGTGATCAATCCGCTGGACACCTGCACCAGCCTGCCTGTCCAGGCTATCGCGCTTTCTGGGTACCGGGACAACAAGGGCCAGCCCACCACCGCGTGGACCACCACGGCTACGCCTTCTGGAAACCTGGCCAACGGCACCGGCTGGATCACGTTCACCAAGCCTAGCCCCAAGGCCACTGGCAGTGTGGATGTGGCGCTGAATCTGGGCAATGATCTCAATCAGCCCGATGCCTCCTGCTTGGCCAGCCATGGCGGAACGGCGGCGTTCATGCCCTGGCTGCGTGCGCAGAACGGCAACTGTGCCGGCACGTTCGACCGAGACCCCTCTGCACGGGTCACTTTCGGCATCTACACCTCGCCGGAGTCCAAGAGAACCGTCCATGTCCGCGAGCTCTACTGAACGCGGCTTCACGATGGTTGAGTTGATCATCGTGATGATCCTGGTGGGGGTCATGGCCGCGTATGCCGTGCCGAAGTTCGCGGCCATGACGAACCTGAGCCAGGATGCATGGCGCGATCAGGTCAAGTCGGCGCTGCGCTATGCGCAAAAGGCCGCGGTGTCGCACCGTCGCCTGGTCTGCGTGGACATCAGCGGCGCCACGATCACGCTCCAGATCGCCAGCGTCAACGGCGCGACCAGTTGCAACACCCCGCTGGACGGGCCTGGTAATGCTGGTAGTTTCGGAGGCAGCCCGCCGGCTGGCATGTCGACGGCGGTGACGCCGTCCGGCACGATCTATTTCCAGCCCGATGGTCGTGCGACGTTGATGAACTCGGGTATCCACACCACCTCAGGGCGCACCGTCAGCATGACGGGGGTGCTGCCGTTGCAGTTGTTCGGAGAGACCGGGTATGTGCAGTAGCCGGCTAGGGCCGGGCCGCCAGTCGGGTTTCACGCTGATCGAGATGATCCTGGCAGTCGTCGTGATCGGCATCGGATTGGCTGGCCTGCTGATGGCCTTGAGCACCACGGTCAAGCGCAGTGCCGACCCGATCGTGATCAAGCAGTTGCTGGCCATTGCCGAGGAAATGATCGAAGAGATCGAGTTGAAGCCTTATACGGCCGAGGCCAATACGGCGCCAGTAGGCTGTGCACGAAACACCTACAACGATGTGCTCGACTACAACGGCTATGCGACCGCCAACAAGATCTGTGACATCGATGGGGGGCAGATCGCATCGCTCAACGGCTATTCGATCGTCGTAAAAGTGAAGTCCGACACGCTGGCCGGCGTGGGTGCCGCCTACAAGATCACGGTAACGGCCACACGTGGCACCAAGGATGCCATCACGCTGGTGTCATGGCGCACGGAGTATGCGCCGCCTCCTCCCGCTCCACCATGAAATCGACGACCCGTTCAGCAACGTTCGCCCGGGGCTTCACGATGATCGAGTTGATCATCGTGGTGGTGATCGGGGCCGTGATCGCGGTTACCGTGGGCTTGGTGGTGCGCCCTGCGGCCGATGCCTACCTGGATAACCGCGTGCGTGCCGATCTGAGTGATCAGGCTGATTCGGCCCTGCGCCGGATGCTGCGCGATATCCGTCAGTCCGTGCCCAACTCGATCCGCATGCCCAACTCGCAATGTTTCGAGCTGGTACCGACCAGCACTGGCGGGCGATACCGGATAGCGCCGGATCTGGACAACGATCAGAACGTGCCGTGCACGCCCTCCGCCACTTGTTCAGGACCACTGGACACGAGTGTGGCCACCACCGTGTTCGACACCCTGACCACGCTGAGCACGACACCCGCCGCGGGCGACTGGGTGGTGATCAACAACCAGAACACGTCGGATGTCTATGCGGGCAGCAACCGTGCCCAGATCAGCAACGTGGCCGCCTCGCCCCTGGCCACCCAGGGCGTCACGCGCATCACGATCAATTCGACCCAGTTCTCTCCAGGCTATGACGGCGGCCGTTTCCAGGTCGTGTCCAATGCGCAGCAAGCCGTGTTCTACGTGTGCAGTGGCGCCGATGGCTCGCTGGACGCCAGTGGCAATGGCAAGGGTGTCCTGTACCGTGTCAAGGGATATGGTTTCAATGCAGGGCAGCCAGCGGCCTGCCAGTCGACCAGTGGTGCCGATGTGGTTGCCAGCAATCTGACATCCTGTACCTTCATCTATGACCCGAACCAGGGGGCCACGCAGCAAAGCGGCTTCATGTGGTTGCAGCTCACCATGAGCCGCAACAAGGAGTCTGCCACCCTGGCCGTCGGTGCCCACGTGCTCAACACCCCATGAATACGCCACGCATCCCATTGAGACAGAAGGGGCTGGGTGCGCTGGCCGCCGTGATCGTGCTGGTCCTGCTGGCCGGCCTGGCCGCTGCCGTGGTCCGCATGGGCTGGACATCGCAGATGGGGGTCTCGATGGACGTGATGGGCGCGCGTGCCAGGCTTGCGGCCAATGCGGGCGCGGACTGGGGACTGTTCCAGGCCTTCCGGGGCGGCTGGCAGACGTGCACCAATGTGTCGCAGACACTGGACCTGCGAGCCGATACGGGGATGTTCGTGACGGTGACGTGCCGCTCCACCGTGTACAGCGAGGGGCAGGATGCCAATGGCGCCAACCAGAACATTCGCGTGTACAACATTTTTGCCGTAGCGTGTAATGGTTCCAGCGCTTGCCCGGACAACAGCCGCGTCGGCAGCAGCACCTACGTAGAGCGTGAACGCCTGGTGCAGGCCACCGACCGCTGAGCGCCAAGCGTGACGCCCTTAACAATTCGGGCGGCCTGCCGAAAAGCCATTCAATGCGCGCCCCATCCTTGGGAGCCCATCTTGCCGCAAGTCTCCGCAGTACTGGGTCTCGTGTGGCAACTGTCCAGACGATACACAGGAGTTTCCATGCCATTCTTGCAGCAGTTCAAGGTGGGCACCAAGCTCGCCTTGGGGTTCGGTGCCGTCCTGTCCGCCATCCTGGTGGTGGCGGCGTTCTCGATCTACCAGCTGTCGGTGATCAGCGACCGCTCTCAGGAGATCGCCACCGGGCACCTGTCCGGTGTGCGCGATGCACTGTTGATCAGCGAATCGGCCACCCGCTATCGCGTGCGTGAGTATCGCCTGGCCATGACCCCGCCCGAGGAGATCGAGAAGGTCGCCCAGCGCATGGAACTGGCCGTCGAGGCCGTGGACAAACACCGCAAGAGCTACGAAGCGTCGATCTCGGACAGCGAAGAGCGAGGCCTGTACGACGAGTTCGTCAAGCGCTGGGACATCTACCGCGCCACCAGCCAGTCGATGAAGTCCAAGCTGCAATTGGGTGACCGTGAAGGCGCGATGGCGGTGATGACCACCGACAGCCTCAAGACCTTCGACGCCGTGGTCGAGGCGCTCAAGGCCATGAGTGAGTACAACGACAAGGCTGCCCAGAGCGCCAGCGACGAGGCCGCTGCCATGGCCGCACGTGCCCGCAACCTGATCATCGGCGTGGTGGTGATTGCCCTGCTGCTGGGGGTGGGGTTGAGCATCAGCATTTCGCGTGCTGTGACCCGTCCGCTGAACGGGGCGCTCACGCTGGCCGAGGCCGTGTCGGAGGGCGACCTGACCCATGACCTGCAGGCCAAGGGCGACGACGAACTGGCCAAGCTGACCCGTGCCCTGGGCAAGATGGTGCTGCAGCTGCGCTCGGTGGTGGGCGAGGTGCGCGGTGGCGTGAACGCCGTGTCCATGGCCTCGGGTGAAATCGCCTCTGGCAGCCACAACCTGTCTTCACGCACGGAAGAAGCCTCCGCCAGCCTGCAGGAAACGGCGTCGGCCATGGAAGAACTCACCGGCACCATGAGCCACGCGGCCGACACGGCGCAGCAGGCCAATCAGTTGGCCGCCCACGCGACGGGCTCGGCCCAGCGTGGTGGCGAGGTGGTCTCGCGCGTGGTGCACAACATGGGCCAGATCACTGATTCGTCGCGCAAGATCTCCGACATCATCGGTGTGATCGACGGCATTGCCTTCCAGACCAACATCCTGGCCTTGAACGCGGCGGTGGAAGCCGCCCGTGCGGGCGAGCAGGGCCGCGGCTTCGCCGTGGTGGCTGGCGAGGTGCGCACCCTGGCCCAGCGCAGCGCGCAGGCCGCCAAGGAGATCAAGCAACTGATCACCGAGTCGGTCGAGACCGTGGAATCCGGCTCCCGCCTGGTGAAAGATGCCGGCCAGGTGATGGAGGAGATCGTCTCCAGCGTTCAACGTGTGACCGACCTGATGGGCGAACTGGCCGCGGCCTCGTCCGAGCAGAAGAACGGCATCGGCCAGATCAACATCGCGGTCACCCAGCTGGACCAGGTCACGCAGCAGAACGCCGCATTGGTCGAAGAGACCGCCGCTGCGGCCTCCTCGCTGAGCGATCAGGCCAACCGCCTGCGCACCGTGGTGTCCGTCTTCAAGGTGGGCGTGGGTGATGGTGCCGACAACGGCCTGGCCGACACGATCACCAAGCAGGTGATCCATCGCGCCAAGAGCCCGACGCCCAGGGCGCCCGCCGTCGTGGCGGCCAAGCCTGCCGCCGTGGCCGCGGTGAGCAACCGACCCGCCAGTATGGCTGCGGCCTTGCCCCCGGCACCGCCCTCGGCTGCCACGGCTGCCAGCTCGGACGACTGGGAAACCTTCTGATCGGCAAGCAGCCCTGGTGACAGCCACCTGCACGGCCCGCCTGATGTGTCAGTCGGGCCGTGTTGTCTTTCCCGCACCATGGGCGAATCCGCGTGCAATTTCATGGCAAAGCTGCTAGAAGATCGGGATAACCCGCGCTCTGGCGCACCGTCCAGCTGACGACGATCCGGTCAGCGATCACAGGGAAGTCGTGTGAGCACGAGTGTTGAGCGCAAGGAGCGATCCGGCTTGGCCAGGCTGCTGGTCACCCGCATCGTGGCGATCATGACGGTGTGCTTCGTCATCTACCAGGTGGCGGCCTATGTGATGGTGTTGCTGCCGCTGTGGAAGGAGCTGGCCCTCAGCCAGATGATGCGGCACACCAGCCACATCGGTGAGCGCCTTTCTACCCTGCGCACGAACACGGAATCCCTGCTGGACATGAGCAGCCAATGGGGGCGCGGCGGCCGTTTGCCGCTGGACGATGTGCGCAGCTTCAATGCGCAGATGATGCCGCTGCTGCGAAGCCATCCGGGCATCTCGTCGGTGGTCCGGGCCAACGGGCAGGGGCGCGAGATCCTGCTGATGCGCCTGCCCGACGGGCGCTGGTACAACCGCCTGAGCGATCCGTCCAGCAAGGGGCGGCTCAAGGAAATGCTGTGGTGGCGTGACGAGCAGACCCTGCTCGAACGCAGGCAGGAGGACACGCCCTACGACGCCAGACAGCGCCCATGGCATCAGACCCAGATGCGCGGCGATGTGCCTGAGGGGGGCAGGCAATGGACAGCGCCCTACCTGTTTGCCTCGGCCAATGAGCCCGGGGTGACAGTGTCCACGCATTGGGCGGGTGAGGGCGGGCAGGGGCGTGAGATTCTCGCCTTCGATGTCACCCTCCGGGCCTTGTCCGTGCTCACGCGCGAGACCGTGGTCGGCCGCAATGGCCGGGTGGGGATCCTGTCGACGGATGGCCGGCTCATCGGCGTGCCGCGCCCGGTTGACCAGGCCACTGCGGTGCCCATGGCGAAGGCCATGTTCCAGCAGCCGGCCGACGTGGGCTTCCCCTATGTGGCGCGGGCCCTGGCCGAATGGCACAAGGCTGGCCGGCCATCCACCATGGAGACGGCTTTCGACATGCAGCGCAAGACCTGGCTCGGGTCGGCCGCCGTGTTGCCGCTGGGCCTGGGCCAGGATGTGGTGGTGATTGGCGTGGCGCCCTTGGAGGATTACCTGGATTTCGGGCCTTCGCGCGTGGCCATGACTTTGCTCATGCTGCTGTTCTCGCTGGTGGCCGCCTCGGTGGGCGTGAGCCTGCTGGCGCACCGCGTGGCCCACAGCCTGCAGTGGCTGGTGCGCGAAAGCAGGCGCCTGGGCGCCATGGACCTGGATCATCCCGTGACGGCGCCCGTGCCTTCGCGCGAGATCGGCGCCCTGGTCGATGCCCAGGAGCACATGCGCGCCATGCTGCTGGAGAGCACCCGAGACCTGGAGGCCAAGGTCGCCGCGCGCACGGCCGAGATCTCGGCGCACGAGCGCGAGCTGGACCAGATGCTGGGTTCCAGCCCCGTGGCGGTCATGATCACCACGCGCCCGGGCAAACTCCTGTTCGCCAACCGGCGCTTCATCGAGCTGTTCAAGATGGGCAATGTGGATCCGACAAGCTTGGCTGTGCCAGAGCTGTACGCGGATCCCGAAGACCGCGAGCGCCTGCTGGCCGCGATGGACCGGGGCGATGCCAACGTCACGATGGAGTTGTCGATGCGCCGCCGCGATGGCGAGGCATTCTGGGCGCTCATCGCCGTTGTGCTGCTGGAAACGGGGCCGGCCGGGCCACGCTTTTGCTCATGGATCTACGACATGTCGCTCAAGCGGGCCGCGATGGAGCAGCTCAGCCAGGCCAAGGACATGGCTGAAAGCGCGGCCCGCATGAAGGCGGATTTCCTGGCCAACATGAGCCACGAGATCCGCACGCCGATGAATGCCATCATCGGCATGACCCACCTCACGCTCAAGACCGATCTCCAGCCCGTCCAGCGCGAGAACATGCGCAAGATCGAGCGGGCCAGCCACCACCTGCTGGGTGTCATCAACGACATCCTCGATTTCTCCAAGATCGAGTCGGGCGGGCTCAAGCTCGAACACGTGCCTTTCGACCTGGACGATGTGCTGGAGGACACCGCCAACCTGGTGGCCTCCAAGGCCCATGCCAAGGGGCTGGAGCTGGTGTTCGACATCGATGACGACGTGCCCAGGCGCCTGTTGGGCGATGCCCTGCGCGTCGGCCAGATCCTGATCAACTACGCCAACAACGCGGTCAAGTTCACCGAGCAGGGCGACATCACCGTCATCATCCGCTGCCAGGAAGAGACCGACGATGTGGTGACGCTGTACTTTGCCGTGCAGGACACCGGCATCGGCCTCACGCCCGAACAGCAAAGCCGCCTGTTCCAGAGCTTCCAGCAGGCCGATTCGACCACCACGCGCCGCTATGGCGGCACCGGCCTGGGCTTGTCCATCTGCAAGCGCCTGGCGGGGCTGATGGGCGGTGAGGTGGGTGTGGACAGCCAGCCTGGCCAGGGCTCCACCTTCTGGTTCAAGGCCCGTTTCGACAAGGATCCGGCGCCTGATCTGCCCAAGGTGCTGGGCGCTGACTGGAGCGCCCGCACGGCCCTGGTGGTCGATGACAACGAGGGCGCCCGGCGTGCCATCGCTGCCTTGTTGCGGCGGGTGGGCCTGAGCGTCACTGAAATGTCTTCAGGCCCCCAGGCGCTGCAATGGTTGAGCGAGCAGGGGGCGGGTGGCCACGTGGTGGATCTGGCCGTCATCGACCGGTTCATGCCGGGCATGGATGGTGTGGCCACCGTGCAGGCCCTTCAGTCGCTGCCCTTGCCCCGCGCACCGAGGCTGCTGATGGTGAGCTCTTCATCCACCCAGGATGACGTGAGCGTTTCGCTGAGCGAGTTGGGCGTTGAAGCCATGCTGCTCAAGCCCGTGACCAGCTCCGTGCTGTTCGATCAGTTGGCGGTCATGATGGGCGGGGCCGTACGCAAGGTGCGCTCCGCACCGCTGGTCGATGTGCCGCCGGAGCTGGCCGCACGCCGCGGGGCCAGCATCCTGCTGGTGGAGGACAACGACGTCAACCAGGACGTGGCGCGCAGCCTGCTGGAAGGCGAGGGCTTTCAGGTGAGCCTGGCAGAGAACGGCCAGGAGGCCGTCGACATGGCCCTGGCCACCCCCTACGACCTGATCCTGATGGACATGCAGATGCCCGTGATGGATGGGCTGCAGGCCACGCGGCAGTTGCGCAGCCATGCGTCGATGGCCGATGTGCCCATCATCGCGATGACCGCCAATGCCCTGGCCGAAGACCGTGCCCAGTGCGCGGCGGCCGGCATGAACGACCATGTGGCCAAACCCATCGAGCCGCGTCTGCTGTTCGACGCGCTGGTGAGGTGGTTGCCCGAACGGACGCAACAACCTGCCGATGCAGCTTTGCCCTCGGCCGAGTCTGGGGAGGCGTCGGCCCTGCCTCTGGCGCTGCGGCGCTTGGAAAACCTGGACGTCGAGGACGGCTTGCGCCGCGTGCTCGGCAAGGAAGATCTCTACCTCAGCATGGTGCGCCGTTTTGCGCACATGCAGCAGGGCACGCCCGCTGCGGTGCGTTCCGCGATCGAGCAGGGGCACTGGGACGATGCCCGGCGTCTGGCGCACACCCTCAAGGGTCTGGCCGGCAACATCGGGGCCAAGGATCTGCAAGCACAGACGACGGCGCTGGAGGCCTTGTTGGCGCAGGCCGCGCCCAGCCCTGTGCTGAGCCAGGCGCTGGATGCGCTGGCGGCCAATGTCACGCGCTTGACGCAGGCGCTTGAAGCCGTGCTGCCAGATGCCCAGCCGCCAGCCGATGCCGAGCCCGGTGTCGATGCTGCGCAGGCTCAGGCGCACCTGGCCCGCCTGGCGTCGCTGCTGGAGGCTGCCGACCCCGAGGCGGTCGAGTTCTTCCAGCAGCACCAGGCGAGCTTCAAGGCCAGCCTGAGCACAGCGGCTTTTGCCTCGCTGGCCACGGCCATCGAGTCGTTCGACTTCGAAGAGGCATTGCAGCATTGCGCCGCGGCGCTCCCACCCCGATGATGAGGCCCACCATGTCCACACCTTTGCTCAGCAAGCCTGTCGTGCTTGTGGTCGATGACACGCCGGAAAACCTCTCGCTCATGAGTGGCCTGCTCAAGGAGCAGTACCAGGTCAAGGTGGCCAACAATGGCGAGCGCGCCTTGCGCCTGGCAGCCAGCACGCCGGCGCCCGATCTGATCCTGCTGGACATCATGATGCCGGAGATGGATGGCTATGCCGTGATCCGCCACCTCAAGGCTGAGCCTGCCACGCGCGATATCCCCGTGATCTTCCTGACGGCGCTGGCCGAGGCCAAGGACGAAGAAGCCGGCCTGCTGCTCGGCGCCATCGACTACATCACCAAACCCGTGAGCCCGCCCATCGTGCTGGCCCGCGTGGCCACGCACCTGCGCCTGAAGGCCGCTGCCGATTTCCTCAAGCACAACAACCAGTACCTGGAGGCCGAGGTGGGGCGGCGCACGCAGGAACTGCAGGCCATCCAGGACGTCACCATCCTGATGCTGGCTTCGCTGGCTGAAACGCGGGACAACGAGACCGGCAACCATATCCGCCGCACGCAGAACTATGTGCGCCGCATGTGCGAGGCATTGCGCACGCACCCGCGCTTTGCCGCCTTCTTGGACGATCAGGTGATCGACCTGCTGTACAAGTCCGCGCCCCTGCACGACATCGGCAAGGTGGGCGTGCCCGATCGCATCCTGCTCAAGCCAGGCCGCCTGACCCCTGAGGAGTTCGAGGTCATGAAGACCCACACGACCCTGGGCCGCGATGCCATCGTGCGGGCAGAGGCCCAACTGGGCCTGCAGGTCGACTTCCTGCAGTTCGCCAAGGAGATCGCCTACAGCCATCAGGAGAAGTGGGATGGTTCGGGCTACCCTGAGGGCCTCAAGGGTGATGAGATCCCGATCTCGGCACGGCTGATGGCCCTGGCCGATGTGTACGACGCCTTGATCAGCCGGCGCGTCTACAAGCCGGCGATGGCGCATGAGCAGGCGCTGGAGATCATCCAGGCCGGCAGGGCCAGCCACTTCGATCCCGATGTGGTCGATGCCTTCATGGGCTGCCACGAGGACTTCCGGCAGATTGCCCTGCGCTTCACCGACTCCGACCACGATCTGGCGCAGGCCCAGGAGCGTCAGGTGCGCGACTTGCCAGCACAGACGCCGGGCTGAACCGGCGCTGAGCACCCACGGCAGGCGCTCGGGGAACCTTTCAAGTCAGGCTCTACACTGACACGAAGCTCTTCGACCTCCAGGCCTGCGGCCTTTCATGTGCTCATGACCTTCGAACAACATCTCTTTGCGGGACGCGAGCGGCGCGTCACCCCGTTCCGATCAAGTGCCATGCTGCTGTCCGCCATCGGGGTGGCCTGCATGCTGGCGATGGCCTCGCATCCTGTGCTGGCCGCCACACAGTCACCTGCCGCCAAGGCGGTCAAACCCTCCGCCAAGGCAGCGCAGGGCCCGGTGGCCATCACGAGTGTGGAAGGCGTCTCCGAGTACCGCCTGCCCAACGGCCTGCAGGTGCTGCTGGTGCCGGACGATGCCAAGCCCACCACGCTGGTCAACATGACCTACCGCGTGGGCTCGCGCTACGAAAGCTATGGCGAGACCGGCATGGCCCACCTGCTGGAGCACCTGCTGTTCAAGGGCTCGCCCCGGCACCCGCAGGTGTGGGCGGAGTTCAGCAAGCGCGGCCTCAGCGCCAATGGCTCCACCACCTTCGACCGCACCAACTACTTCGCCAGCTTTGCCGCCAACGACGACAACCTGCGCTGGTACCTGCAATGGCAGGCCGATGCGATGGTCAACAGCTTCATCGCCCGCAAGGACCTCGATTCCGAGATGACCGTGGTGCGCAACGAGATGGAGATGGGCGAGAACAGCCCGGGCCGCATCCTGTTCGAAAAGACCCTGGCCGGCATGTACCAGTGGCACAACTATGGCAAGTCGACCATCGGCGCACGCACCGATGTCGAAGGCGTCGATATCACACGCCTGCAGGCCTTCTACAAGAAGTACTACCAGCCGGACAACGCCACGCTGATCATCACCGGCAAGTTCGACCAAGCCAAGGTGCTGGCCTGGGTGCGTGAGTTCTTCGGCTCGCTGCCACGCCCGAAGGTCGGGCCGGCACCCATGTACACGCTGGATCCTGTGCAGGACGGCGAGCGCAGCGTCACCTTGCGCCGCGTGGGTGGCGTGCCGCTGCTGTACGCGGGTTACCACATTGCGCCAGCCGCCGCGCCGGACTACGCCGCGGTCGATCTCATCAACCTGATCCTGGGCGACACGCCCTCTGGTCGCCTGCACAAGCATCTCACCGAGAAGCAACTGGCCGCGTCGGTGTTCGCGTTCTCGGAAGGGCTGGCCGATCCCGGCTTCATGATCCTGGGCGCGCAGTTGGGCCCGGGGCAGGACATGGCGCAGGCCCGCGATGCCTTGACGAAGGCGGTGGAATCCTTCGGCAGCGAGCCCATCACCGCTGACGAACTGGAGCGCGCGCGCGCCAAGTGGCTCAAATCCTGGGACATGGCCTTTGCCGATCCGCAGCAGATAGGCGCGGGGCTGTCCGAGTCGGTATCGCAGGGCGACTGGCGCCTGTTCTTCCTGATCCGCGACCGCATCAAGGCGATCTCGCTGGCCGATGTGCAGCGGGTGGCGGGCCAGGTGCTGGTGTCGTCCAACCGAACCCTGGGCGAGTACATCCCCACGGCATCGCCAGCGCGCGCGCCTGTGCCGGCTCGCGTGGACGTGGCCGCGCAGTTCAAGGACTTCAAGCCCTCGGCCCAGGTGGCCCAGGTGGAAGCCTTCGATGCCAGCCCGGCCAACATCGATGCACGCACGCAGCGCTTCTCGCTGGCGCCGGGCCTCAAGGTGGCCTTCTTGCCCAAGGCGAGCCGTGGCCAGGCGGTCAAGGCGGTGCTGAGCCTGCGCTTTGGCACCGAGACATCGCTCAAGGGCTGGGGCGAAGCGCCCACGGCCCTGGCCGAGTTGCTCGACAAGGGGGGCGCCGGGCTGAGCCGCCAGCAGGTGCAGGATCGGCTGGATGCCTTGCAATCAGAAGTGTCCTTCAGCGGCGGAGATGGCCAGCTCATCGTGAACATCGATTCACGCCGTGAGCACCTGCCTGCCGTGATCCAGTTGGTGGGGCAATTGCTCAAGCAACCCACCTTGCCACCGGAGGTGCTGGAAGAGGTGCGTCGCCAGGCCCTGTCCATGGTGACCAGCCAGCGCAAGGAACCGGGTGCCGTGGTGGCCAATGCCCTGGCGCGCCACGGCAACCCTTATCGCCCGGGTGATGTGCGCTATGCGCGCACCTTCGACGAGATCGAGGCCGACTGGACATCGGTGTCGATCGAGCGGGTCAAGGCCTACCACGACAAGTTCCTGAGCGCATCGCACGCGGAGTTCGCCGCGGTGGGTGATTTCGACCCGACGGCCTTGCGCAGTGCCTTGACCAAGGCATTCGAGGGCTGGCGCTCTGATGAGCCCTATGCCCGCGTGCCTGATCCCCTGGTGCCTGTGTCACCCACGCGCATCGTGCTGTCTACACCGGACAAGCAAAACGCCACCCTGACGGTGACGCAGCCCGTGCCCTTGAGCGATCGGGATGCGGATTACCCGGCGCTGACGCTGGCCAATTACCTGCTGGGCTCCGGTGGAGATTCCCGGCTCTGGAATCGAATCCGGGAAAAAGAGGGGCTGTCCTACAGCGTCTACAGCTATGTGGATTGGAATGTGATGGAGCCGCATTCAACCTGGGCAGCCACGGCCATCTTTGCACCGCAGAATCTGGACAAGGTCGAGAAAGCCCTTCAGGAAGAGGTCCGCAAAGCACTGACCGAGGGCTTCACGCAGACCGAGCTGGATGCGGGACGCAAGGGCCTGCTCAATTACCGGCGCCTGTCTCGGGCGCAGGATGGCCGCCTGGCGTCCGCCTGGGCCAACAATCTCTATGTGGGGCGCACCTTCGCAGAATCCGCCCGTGTGGATGCGGCGCTGGAAGCGCTCACGCTGGAGCAGGTCAATGCGGCCTTGCGGCGCTATGTCAAACCCGAGCAGTTCGTGACCGGGGTGGGCGGGGATTTCAAGGAAACACCGCGACCTTGATGTGATATGTGAGGGGCCCTGGATGACAAAAGCCGCAGCGGGTGCTGCGGCTTTTTCTTTGGGGTACTGCTGACGCAGTACTCGGATGAGATCACGCTCAGATGGCGAAATCTTCGAGCTTCTTGCCGGAAGCCAGGGCGCTGGCGACCCACTTGGGCTGCAGGCCACGACCGGTCCAGGTTTCGTTGGTGGCCGGGTTGCGGTACTTGGGGGCCACCTTGCGGCCGGCGCTGGCCGAGGGGGCCTTGCCAGGCTTGCCACCCAGGTCGGCGGCGGTCAGGCCGTGTTCGGCCATCAGCGACTTGATCTGATTGATCACGCCGGCACGCTCGGTGCGGCGTGCGTCGGACAAAGCCTTTTCCAGCTCAGCTGCTTGTTTTTCCAGAGCGGCCTTTTGGGCCAGGAGATCTTGGTAGGAAGACATCGTGACGATCCTTTTTGAAGTAGCACCTGCATCCGCGTACGCTGGGAAACGATCGAATCAATCAGAGAGTTTCTAATTGAGACCCATGCATCCATCCCAATTCAGGCAATGCATTAGTCTGATGGCCGGCTTGATCGTTTCCGTGAGCGGATTCTATACATGAAGTTTTCGGCGAGGCAATTATATCTTGCAAATTGAAACCACCTGGGAAACCCGATCTCCAGGTGGTTTCAAAATGCATTGCACACAGTGCGTGATTGGGGGTGCGTTACAAATTGAGCCTCTGAGTATTTCAAACGCGAACGAGCGCTGAAACTACCAGCGAGTATTCATTTGACGGAGCGTTTGGCCGCGGCGGACACGGCCTGCCCTAGCTCGATCACAGCGAGGGCGTAATAGCTCGATTGGTTGTAACGCGTGATGACGTAGAAATTGTCCGTGCCTGCCAGGTAAGTGGGCGGGGCGCCGCCGTTGTAAAGCATCACCAGGGCGAGGAGACCTGGGTGCGGGTGTGCCGCAGTCTCCAGCGTGGCACCTGATTTCAGCATCTCGGCGCTGGTGAAACTGGGCACGATATCTGGCTGCAGCAGCATGGCGCGCGCGGTCTCGTCTTCCGGGGGCTGCACGGCATAGTGGGTGGGCAGGCCGCGCTGCCAGCCATGCTGGGCCAGGAAATTGGCCACGCTGCCGATGGCATCGGCCGTGCTGTTGCGCAGGTCGATGTGGCCATCGCCATCGAAATCAACGGCAAAACGGCGGATGGAGCCCGGCATGAACTGCGGCCACCCGATGGCGCCTGCGGATGAGCCCAGTACCTGTGTCGGATCATCCTGCTGCTCGGCGCACAGCTTGAGGAACTGCGCCAGTTCATTTTGGAAATAGGCGCTGCGGTCGCTGCGGCCTTTGGGAAAGTCCAGGCTCAGCGTGGCCAGGGCATCGAGTACGCGCGTGTTGCCGGTGTAGCGGCCATAAATGGTTTCGACACCGATCACTCCCGCGATGATGTCCATGGGCACGCCGTAGGTGTCCTGCGCGCGTTGCAAGGTGGCCCGATGGGCCTTCCAGAAGGCCACGCCGGCGCGGATCCGGATGGGTTCGATGAAGCGTGCACGGTAGGCGGTCCAGTTCTTGGCGCCTGGGTTGGCCGCCGGCATGATCAGGCGGCGCACGGCGTCATTGACCTGGGCGCGGGCGAGGACGGCGGTGGTCCAGGCTGGGTCGAGCTGTTCGCGTTCGGCGATGAGGGCGGCCAGGGCGGCGGCATCTGCGCGGTGTGCGTAGCTGTTGGGGGAGGGATTGACCTCCAGAGGCGTGGCCTGCAGCACAGGCAGCGCTGCGATGGGGCGAGCTTGCGTGGGGGCCTTGCTGGGGATGGATGCAGCACTGGCGGGTGCAGAAGGGGCTGATGCCGCCTGAGGGGCCGCAGGGCCAGCAGGTGCTGGGGCGGTGCTGCCGCAGCCCTGCAAACCGATGGCCAGGGCACTGCATGCCAGGAACATGGCCAGTTTCTGTCGAGCGCGAGGCGAGCGAAGTCTGGAGAGTGGAGAAGGCGGCAAAGGGCGTCGGGCTGAAGTCTCGTGGGTCATGGGTTGGAGTTTGCCCCATGGGGCGATGCCGGGGGCGGGCGTGACAAGGCTTCGATCTGCCGGACCAGGGCAAGCCAGGGCGCAGAGGTACGTGTACGTGGTTCTGCCGGGGGGGGGCCATACCGCAGGGCATCGAGTTGATGCAGCAGACGCAGCAGCGCATCCTGCTGCGCTGTACGGGGCTCTGGCCAGGCCTGAAGCAGGTGCACGCACCAGGCCGATGCCGCGGCGGGCTCGACGCCAGGGGGCGCAGCGACAGCCAGGCGTGATAGCGCCCGGTGGACTCGCCGCAGCGGTTCTTGCCAGGGTTGTCGCGGTGTGCGCTCGCGTGTCCACCAGGCCACGGCGGCAGCTACGCCACCAGCCAGCCCCAAACCCCAGGCCAGGGCCTGCATCAGTGCCTGCAGATCGGGTTGTGGCCAGCCGAGGGACTTGAGCAAGGCCATCTGCTCACCGCGTGAGTACTGCAGAATCCAGACGTTCCAGCGGTTGTCCACCGCGTCCCACAGATCGCGCATGCGGCGCAGTGCGCCAGGGTCAAGCTGGCTTAGGGGGCCGGGCAGACCGACGAACGGTGTGGGGCGGGGCACGCGCTGAACACGTTCCGGGGCAACGGCGGCGGTCGGGTCGGCCCGGACCCAGCCGCGCCCTGGCTGCCAAAATTCTGCCCAGGCGTGGGCGCTGCTGTTGCGGACGATGTATTGCCCATCGACCGGGTTGAGTTCCGCGCCTTGGTAGCCGGTGACCACGCGGGCAGGCACGCCCATCTCGCGCATCACCACAACGAAGGCAGTTGCGAAGTGTTCGCAGAAGCCCTCGCGCTGGCGTAGCCAGAAGTCGTCTATCAGATGAACTGTGGGCTGCTCGGGCATTCCGGGGGCCAGCGTGTAGCTGTAGCCGGCAGTGCGGATGTGATTCAGCACGGCGTTGGCCAGCAGCAAAGGCGGGGGCTGCATCTGTGGGTCGGGTTGGCGCGCCTGCAGTTGTTGGCGCAATTGAGCGGCCCATGCCCGGGTGCCTGGGTTGTAGCCTTGTGGCAGCGAGGTCCAGTAGCGCTGTTGGTGCTCGTGCAAGGCGTCGGGCCAGTGCCATCGGGGCCAGGCCTGGGCCTGCAGGATCAGTCGCCCATCGCGTCCGCCTTGGCGAGACCAGGTCAGGCCGACACGCTCGATCCGTGTGCGGTTGTCCCCGCCAGCGATCACCCGGGCTGCGCCCGTGCCTTCCAGCAAGGGCAGCACTGGGAGTGCAGTGGGCTCCAGCGTGATCTCATAGGAGGTGGGCGTGCCTTCCAGCACAGGATCTGGTGAGGCTGGGTTGCCGGGGCGCCAGGTCCGGCCGTCGAAACGGTCCAGTGTCGGGCCGCGGAAATACAGCCTTTCCGGCGGCGGGGGCTGGCCGTTGAACCGTACGCGCAAGGCGATAGAGTCGTCCAGGGCCAGCTCGGCGACCTGACCCAGCGCCAAGGTATCTGACAGCCCTGTACGGCCCTTGTTGTCGGAGGGCAGCGCCCACAACGGCCCGAAGCGCGGAAACAGCACGAACAGCACCACCATCAAGGGCAGCCCCCAGGCCATGGCACGCAGGGCATCTCGCCCGACTTCGATGATGGAGGGGCGGCCTAGCGGACGCTGCCCCATGACAAGTGATGTCAACAAGCCCCATACAGCCACCAGCATCAGCACGGCCGTGCCGATGCCCTGGCTGTAGAAAAACTGAGTGAGGATGAGAAAGAAGCCCAGGTACAGGCAGACAAGGCTGTCGCGCCGCGCGCGCAACTCCAGGCATTTCAAGGTGGTGAGCACGACGACCAGCGTGATGCCTGGTTCCCGGCCTATCAGTGTTCGGTAGGTCAGCCAGCTCATGGCCAGCAAGGCGCCGAGCATCAGGGCCAGCAGCCATCGCTTTGGCAAAGGGCCGTCCGTCCAGGCCAGCTTGGCGCGCCAGGCCAGCGCGCTCATGGCGCCGAGGTTGGCCCACCAGGGCAGGCGTCCGGCATGCGGCGCCAGCACCAGGGCCAGCATGCCCAGCAGCCAGAGGGTGTCGCGCCCTTCACGCGTGAGCGATTGCCAACGCTGGCGCAGGTCGTGGCGCCAGGTATCGTGGCGCCAACGCAGGATCATGCGGCCCCCCAGGTGGCCAGGGTGTCCAGGCACTGCTGCAGGTGTTGAGGGCCTTGGGCCGGGCCCAGGGTCCGGTCAGGCAGATGCAGTCCGTAAGGCTGGCCGGAGTCCAGGGCCCGTTGCTCGGCCATCACGAGCCATGAAGCCAGCCGGCTCAGGCGCGCCTCCAGGGGCAGACCTTGGGCATGCTCCCACTCGATCCAGCAGGCCTGGTAGTGGCGTGCTGCAGCTTCGCGGCTGACGGGGGGCAGGCCACTGACCAGGCGGGTGGCGGACTTCTTCCAGGCCACGGCGCGCAGCGTATCGCCACGGCGCCAGGGGCGCAGGCCTTCAGGCACGTCGGCCTGGCGCATCGCGGCGGCAGCTCGTGCATCGCCCTGGACATCGCTGTCGGGCAGGGGCGGGGCATGAGGGTCCAGCGCCGGCCATACCAGCACGCGCTGTCGGGCACGCCAGTAGGCCCAGGCGCGGAACAGGCCCAGCGGGTAGGTGGTGTCCATGCGCAGGCGGGGCAGCTCCAGCCAGCCCCGCTTGGGCGCCGTCAGTGGCACGAGCACGGTGCTCTGGTGTCCGCGGCTCACTTCGCCGGCCACATCGGTGGGGGCTGGGGCATCGTCGTCGGTCAGGGCGCGCAACGACAGTCCGAACCGTCCGCGAGCGAGGGTGGTGGCATCCAGCCGCACCGGCATGGACAGGCTCTGGCCCGCATGCACGCTGACCATGTTGCCCAGCGACAGGCTCAGGCCCCGCAGGTTGGAGTGCGTCAGCCACATGGCCGACAGCCCCACGCCGCCCAGCAGGAAGGCGAGGGCGTAGGCCAGGTTGAGCTGTTCATTGATGGCCGCCAGCAGCAGCACCAGGACCACCGCGGCGTAGCCGATTCCGCCCTTGCTGGGCAGGATGTAGACGTTGCGTTGCGTCAGGGTGATCTGATCCTGGCTGGGGGAGCGCGCGTTGCTCCAGGCCCGCCAGCGACGGCGCCAGCCTGACAGGATGCCTGCGGTCGCCATTGGCTCTGTCCCTCAGTCTCAGGGCACTGGCGTGGCGTCCAGCAGGGCCTGGGCCTGCTGGCTGGCATCGCCCGCGGTGGCATTGGCCACCACCAGGCGGTGTGCCACGGCAGGCACCCACAGGGCCTGCAGGTCTTCGGGGGACACATGCTGGCGACCCTGTAGAAGTGCACGCGCCCTGGACAACCTGAGCAGCGACAGCGCTGCGCGTGGGCTCAAACCCTGCACGCACCAGCGCGGGCTGCGGGTGGCGGCGATGAGGGTCTGCAGGTAGTCGAGCAGGGCATCGGCCACGTGGATGGCGTCCACACGCGCCTGCCAGCCCCGCCATTCATCCAGACTCATCAGGGGCTGGATGGCTTGCAACTCGATGCGCTTGTCCTGCCCCTTGAGCAGGGCCCGCTCGGCATGCGCATCGGGGTAGCCCAGAGACACGCGCAGGGCGAAGCGGTCCAGTTGCGATTCGGGCAGCGGGTGGGTGCCCAGCTGTTCGACCGGATTCTGGGTGGCGATCACGAAGAAGGGATCGGGCAGGCGACGCGTCTGGCCGTCGATGGTGACCTGGCGCTCTTCCATGGCCTCGAGCAGGGCGCTCTGGGTGCGCGGGCCGGCCCGGTTGATCTCGTCGGCCAGCAGCACCTGGGCGAACACGGGGCCAGGGTGGAAGACGAAGCCTTGCCGCTCACGTTCGTAGACGCTCACGCCCAGCAGATCAGAGGGCAGCAGGTCGGCCGTGAACTGCACCCGCGAAAAACTCAGGCCCAGCGAGCGGGCCAGTGCATGGGACAGTGTGGTCTTTCCCACACCGGGGATGTCCTCGATCAAGAGATGGCCATTGGCCAACAGGCAGATCACGCTCAGCTCCACCTGGGGGCGCTTGCCGATCACGATCGTGCTAATCTGGTCCACGAGTTTTTGAAGCATGCAGCCACATTACCCTAAAGAGCCTGCCCTGTAGGCCTGGAGACATCCCATGGCGACCGGTTACTTCACCCATTCCGCGTGTCGTCGCCACGACATGGGTGAGGGCCATCCTGAGTGCCCCCAGCGGCTGTCCGCTATCGACGACCACCTGTTGGCCCAGGGGCTCGATGCGCTGCTGCTGCACAGTGAGCCGCCCGAGGCCACCGTGGACCAGCTCGACAGGGCGCATGACCGCAATTACGTGCTGGGCCTGATCGACCGCTTGCAGCAACTGCAAGCCAGCGGCGAGCAACGCTACTGTGATCCGGACACCCTGGCGATGCCGCATACCTTGCAGGCGGCCCTGCGTGCGGCCGGCGCGGCCATCGCGGCCACCGATGCCGTGATCACCGGCCAGATGGACAACGCCTTCTGCGCGGTCAGGCCGCCTGGGCACCATGCCACCCGCCATGAAACCATGGGGTTCTGCTTCTTCAACAATGTGGCGGTGGGCGTGCGACATGCGCTGGATGTGCATCGCCTGAAGCGCGTGGCCGTGGTCGATTTCGACGTGCACCATGGCAACGGCACCGAAGACATCCTGTGTGACGACGATCGGGTGCTGATGGTGAGCTTCTTCCAGCACCCCCTGTTCCCGTACACGGGCACGCACCCGCTGGGGCGCAACATGGTCAACGTGCCCTTGATGCCGCGGTCGGACGGCTCGTTCGCCCGCGCGGCAGTGACCGACAAGTGGCTGCCGGCGCTGGAGGCCTTCCGTCCCGAGATGATCTTCATCTCGGCGGGCTTCGATGCCCACCGTGATGACGAGTTGGGCGGCCTGCGCCTGCTGGAGGCCGACTACGAATGGATCACCCGCCAGGTGGTCGAGGTGGCTGACCGGTGGTCCAAAGGGCGCATCGTGTCCTGCCTGGAGGGGGGCTACAGCCTGCAGGCCCTGGCGCGCTCCGTCGCGGCGCATTTGCGTGTGCTCACCGGTGCGGCCGGTTGAGTGCGCGTCATGGTTCGCTGACGCGGACGAGCTGCTCCAGGTTCGTCCCATGGTCCAATCACGTCCATGACGACGAGTCCACCGATCCGCCACACCCAGCCTCTGACCGCCGATGAACTGATGCAGCTGTGGCAACAACTGCAGCAACCGACGGCCCTGCTGGAACTGGTGGTGTTTGGCGGGTGCCTGCTTTTGGCCTGGTTCATGGTGCGGGTCTGGGCAGGGCGGCAGGTGCCGCATGGCTCCGTGTGGTTCGGCCACCGCATCTACGACGGGGTGCTGTTCCCCTTGCTGGCGCTGGTGCTGGCGCTGATCGCGCGCCGGGTGCTGCTCGACGACATCCCCCTGGCCGTGTTCCGCCTGGTGCTGCCCATCCTGGTGTCGCTGGCCATCATCCGGCTGACGGTCAAGGTGCTGAGGGCGGCCTTCCCGGATTCCGGAGCCGTGCAGGTGATCGAGCGCACGGTGTCGTGGCTGGCCTGGGCCGGTTCCGTGTTGTGGATCACCGGGATCCTGCCGCTGGTGCAGGAGGAGCTGGGCGCCATCACCCTGAACATCGGCGCGTCCAAGGTCAGCGTGCGCAGCCTGATCGAAGGCACCTTGTCGGCCGTGCTGGTACTGATCCTTTCGCTGTCGGTGTCTTCCGCGATCGAATCTCGCCTGTTGCGGGGCGCCTCCGACAACCTCTCGCTGCGCAAGATCGCGGCCAATGTCATCCGGGTGCTGCTGATCGCCATCGGGCTGATCATGGCGCTGTCGGCCGCCGGGGTGGACCTGACAGCCCTGTCCGTGCTGGGCGGTGCGATCGGCGTGGGCCTGGGCTTCGGGCTGCAGAAGCTGGCCTCCAACTACGTGAGCGGCTTCGTGATCCTGGCCGAGCGCAGCCTGCGCATCGGGGATCTGGTCAAGGTCGACAACTTCGAGGGCCGCATCACCGACATCAACACCCGCTACACGGTCCTTCGGGCCAGTACGGGCCGCGAGGCCATCGTTCCCAACGAGCTGCTGATCACGCAGCGGGTGGAGAACGCTTCCATGGCCAACCACAAGCTGCAGCTCACGACCGTGGTGCAGGTGGCCTACGGCACCGACATCGAATGGCTGCGCCCCATGCTGATCAAGGCCGTGGCCGCGGTGCCCCGCGTGGTGGATGACTCTGGGGTGTACCTGACGGCGTTCCCGTCCGACGGGCTGGAGCTCACCATCAGCTTCTGGGTGGCCGACCCGGAAAGCGGCCAAATGAACGTGCGTTCCGATGTCAACATGGCCGTCCTGAAGTGCCTCAATGAGCTGGGGGTCGACATCCCGTTCGCGCAGCAGGTGCTGCACCTGCCGCCGGCCGCCACGGACGCACTCACGGCCGTGGCCGGTGCCATGGGTGGCACGGTGGGTGGTGCGGTGGCCAGTACGGCGGGCGGTGATGTATCCTCGCCGACACCTTGAGCGCATGGGCACACCGTTTGCCCTTCACTGATCAGTGACGCCGATCTCTTTCTCTCCACGGGCACACCGGCCCGACCAGGCATGAGCATCCCACCCACCCAAGGCCCTGACACCCCTCTCGTCGATCTCGACGAAGCCGACGAGCACCCGCGCCCGCGTCGCAAGGGTATCTACATCCTGCCCAACCTGTTCACGCTGGCGGCCCTGTTCGGCGGTTTCTACGCCATCGTGATGGCCATGAACGGCCAGTTCGAGCAGGCGGCCTACGGCATCTTCTGTGCCGCCGTGCTCGACAGCCTGGATGGCCGCGTCGCGCGCCTGACCAACACGCAGAGCGCCTTCGGCGAGCAGATGGACAGCCTGTCGGACATGGTGTCCTTCGGGGCTGCACCGGCGCTGATCGTCTACGAATGGGCACTCAAGGGCCTGGGCAAGCTCGGCTGGATCGCCGCCTTCGTGTACTGCTCCGGCGCTGCGCTGCGCCTGGCACGCTTCAATACCAACATCGGTGTGGTCGACAAGCGCTTCTTCCAGGGGCTGCCCAGCCCGGCAGCCGCGGCCCTGGTGGTCGGCCTGATCTGGGTGGTGACGGATCTGGGCGAGAGCGCTGAAAGCCTGCCGTGGATGGTGTGGATTGCGTTTACCTTCACGTTGTACGCTGGCCTGACCATGGTCACCAATGTGCCGTTCTACAGCTTCAAGGACATCAGCTTCAAGCGCACCGTGCCCTTCATCGTGATCGTGGCCATCGCCCTGGGCATCGCCGTGATCAATCTGCATCCGGCGGGTGTGCTGTTCGGCATCTTCGTGATCTACGGCCTGTCGGGCTATGCTGTGTTCGTCTGGAAAAAACTCAAGGGCAAGCCGGTGAGCGTGATTTCCACCTCCACCGATGAGCCCGATGAAGCAGGCCTACACCGCTGATAGCTTTTTCCAGGGCATATGCCCGTACCGCGCGCAGGGTGTGCGTGGTATATTGACCCGTATGTCGCTGAACCAACGCCCCTTCTCGCTACTACCTCTGGGAGTGCCCCGGGCGCGTTGATCGCTGACGTCTGTACATCAGTACCCCTTTGCATCACGGCCCGCCAAGCGCTTCTTGCGGGCCGTTTTGTTTGGCGAGGTGTTTCCAAGCCAGGTGCCGGCAGCCAGATGCGCCCACCAGCCGCCTGAACCCCTTGCCCATGCGGAGACCACCATGACCGACAAGCTCATCATTTTCGACACCACCTTGCGCGACGGCGAACAATCGCCCGGCGCCTCCATGACCCGCGACGAGAAACTGCGCATCGCCCGCCAGCTCGAACGCCTGAAGGTGGACGTGATCGAAGCCGGTTTCGCGGCCTCGTCCAACGGTGATTTCGAAGCGGTCAAGGCCATCGCCGACGTCATCAAGGATTCCACCATCTGCTCGCTGGCCCGCGCCAACGACCGCGACATCGCCCGTGCCGCCGAGGCCCTGAAGGGCGCCAATGCCTGGCGCATCCACACCTTCATAGCCACCAGCGCGCTGCACATGGAAAAGAAGCTGCGCATGTCGCCCGAGCAGGTGCTCGAGCAGGCCAAGCAGTCCGTGCGCTTCGCCCGCAACCTGACCAGCGACGTCGAGTTCTCGCCCGAAGACGGCTACCGCTCGGATGTGGACTACCTGTGCCGCGTGCTCGAAGCCGTGATCGCCGAAGGCGCCACGACCATCAACGTGCCCGACACCGTGGGCTACGCCGTGCCCGAGCTGTACGGCAACTTCATCCGCACGCTGCGCGAGCGCATCCCCAACTCCGACAAGGCCATCTGGTCCGTGCACTGCCACAACGACCTGGGCATGGCCGTGGCCAACTCGCTGGCCGGCGTCAAGATCGGCGGCGCACGCCAGGTGGAGTGCACCATCAACGGCCTGGGCGAACGTGCCGGCAACACCTCGCTGGAAGAAGTCGTGATGTCGGTGCGCACGCGTCGCGATTATTTCGGCCTGGAAACCCGCATCGACGCCAGCCAGATCGTGCCGGCCTCGCGCCTGGTCTCGCAGACCACCGGTTTCGTGGTGCAGCCCAACAAGGCCGTGGTGGGCGCCAACGCCTTCGCGCATGCTTCCGGCATCCACCAGGATGGCGTGCTCAAGGCCCGCGACACCTACGAGATCATGCGCGCCGAAGACGTGGGCTGGGCCGCCAACAAAATCGTGCTGGGCAAGCTGTCGGGCCGCAACGCCTTCAAGCAGCGCCTGCAGGAACTCGGCATCGACCTGGATTCTGAAGCGGTGGTGAACACGGCGTTTGCCAAGTTCAAGGAGTTGGCCGACCGCAAGAGCGAGATCTTCGACGAGGACATCATCGCCCTGGTGAGCGATGAAAGCGTCACGCCCGAACAGGAGCACTACCGCCTGGTGTCGCTGTCGCAGCGCTCTGAAACCGGTGAACGCCCACACGCCCACGTGGTTTTTGCCGCCGGTGGTGCCGAGCACCGTGCTGACAGCGATGGCAATGGGCCGGTGGACGCCTCCTTGAAGGCAATCGAGACCGTTGTGAAAAGTGGCGCGGAAATGCTGCTCTACTCGGTGAATGCCATCACGTCTGGAAGTACAGAATCGCAGGGTGAAGTGACCGTGCGCCTCCAACATGGCGGACGCGTGGTCAATGGCGTTGGAGCGGATCCGGATATTGTCGTGGCGTCAGCCAAAGCCTATCTTGCAGCGTTGAACAAGCTGCACAGCAAGGCAGAGCGGGTGGCGGCACAGGGATAACCCTTCGACGGGTGGGCTTTGTAACAGAGGCCACTTGATGAACGTGGCGTAAGTCTTTGATCTTGCGCGCGTTTTTCATTACACTTTGTACTACGTCGAAAGGGCAAGTCGTGGTGGATCAGAAGTTCAGACTGCGCATATTCATTTCCGCCTTGTTGTCGGTGGCTGCTTTGACCTGGATGCCCCAGGTTCAGGCCGCGTCGAACAAGGCCAAGGAGCGCGCTTCGCAATCGGCTTCGGCCAAAAAGTCGAAGGCCAAGAAGTCCACCGCTACGCGCCAGGCCAAGTCGCATTCGCGCAAGAAGGCCACCGAGCGCGTCAGCAGAAAGCAGACGCGGGCGCGCGTCGCCAAGGTGGTGCCGCCCTCCGATCGCGACATCCGCGAAGCCCGCGCTAGCCGTGATGACGATGACCGCCTGCCGGCGCGCGTCGTGCCGGTGTCGGTGCAGGCACCAGCCAAGGCCCAGCGACTGGGTCGCACCGTGATCGCCTCGACGGCGGTGTCGGCGTCGTCCGGCGCCTCCTTCGGCCAGATCTACGGTCTGCACCAGACTTCTGACCCGCTGGACCTGAAATCCAGCGTGGCCCTGGTGATGGACCAGGAGACCAACGAGGTGCTGTTTGCCAAGAACTCGGATGCGGTGCTGCCCATCGCCTCGCTGACCAAGCTGATGACCGCCCTGATCGTGGTCGAAGCCCGCCAGCCGATGGACGAGACCATCACCATCACCTCCGAAGATGTCGACACCGAGAAGTTCAGCAGCTCGCGCCTGGCCGTGGGCACCACGCTGAGCCGGGGCGATGCGCTGCACCTGGCGCTGATGTCGTCCGAGAACCGTGCGGCGCATGCCCTGGGCCGGCACTATCCTGGCGGCTTGCCTGCATTCGTGCAGGCCATGAACGCCAAGGCGCGCCTGCTGGGCATGTTCGATACCCACTATGTGGAGCCCACGGGCCTGAGCAGCCAGAACCAGTCCAGTGCCAAGGACCTGGCCAACCTGGTCAAGTCGGCCTACCAGCAGCACACCATCCGTGAGCTGTCTACCTCCACGGATTACGCCGTGCAGGTGGGCGCGCGCCACCTGCAGTTCCGCACCACCAACAGCCTGGTGCGCAGCCCCTCGTGGGACATCGGCCTGCAGAAGACCGGCTACATCGTGGAAGCCGGGCGCTGCCTGGTGATGCAGGCCAAGATGGCTGGCCGCAAGCTGATCATGGTGTTCCTGGATTCGACCGGCAAGTACTCGCGCCAGGGCGATGCCGAGCGTGTGCGCAAGTGGCTGGAGGCTGCGCCCCGCCAACTGGAGTCGGTCAACCTCAAGCTGGATCCGACGTCCTGACTTTTGAACGCGCGTGCGGCGAGGCCGCCGCAGCGAGGCGACATGGGGCACCTTAGGGTGCCCCCACTCATTTGGGGGGTACGTGTCGGGTAAAAGATTGGTTTGTGAATAAGAATTGCTATCATTAAAGACTGGTTGCCGTGAACTCGTTCATGACAATCAAAGTTCACATGGTTCGCCTCTGTGGGTGAGGGTGCCGCTGTATAGCCACCTTTTGTCCAGATTCGTCCAGAGGATGACCATGCAAATCTCTTTCCGCATGCTGATGGCGCCTGTCGCCGTTTCCGTGATGTTCGCTGCAGGCAGTGCTACTGCCGCCACCTACGGCTCCTACGCCGACCATGAGGTGGATGTGGCCTCGACACTGTCGGCCAGTTTCCAGAACGTTGTCACCAACTCCTGGGTCAACCTGAGCGCGTTCGCCCAGAACGGCGTGCCTGGTCTGACGGGCACCGGCAGCTTCCCCGGCACCACGATGTGGGCCCCGAAAGCCTCCCAGATCGACAGCGTCATTGGTGACGCTGGTGGCACGGCTGGCGGCGCCACCCTGACCAAGGTGTCCAATTCTCCGGGCGGCGGTGGCGCTTATGCGGCCAGCAGCGGCCTGTACTTTGGTGGCTTCAGCGGCGATGTCAACGTCAATGGCGGCTCGCTCGCCGTGGTGGACTCGTCGCCCCTGGCCGGCCTGCAGCACATCTCTTTCCAGGTGGGCATCGGCGAGGCTTCGACCTATGACTTCTACAACCATGTGCTGCCGACACTGACGTACACCACGTCGCTGGGCACGGTGTCGAGTGTGGTCGCCACCAACTCGTCGATCCTGGAAGCCTTCAACAACGGCACGGTGACGATGCCTACGGGTGAAGAGCCGATCTACATCAACCAGTACCTGCTGCAGTGGGACCTCAGCAACGTCAATGAGCAGATCACCTCCTTCAGCATCGGTTTCACCGGCGTGCAGCACGCTCAGGTGTATGGCCTCACGCTGACGCAGGCTGCCGTGGCCGCTGTGCCTGAGCCCTCCACCTACGCCATGCTGCTGTCCGGCATGGCCATGATGGGTGTCGTAGGCGCCGTGCGTCGCCGTCAGCGTCAAGCCTGATCCAGGCGAAACGTATTGCCAGTCCCCTCGGGTCATCACTCGAGGGGTGGGCGTCGCCTTGGTTCTCAAGGCGACATCGCTGTATCAATCAAGTAGTACTTCTATGAAATCCGTTGTCTCGCGCATGGCTGCTGCTGTCGCGTTCTCCCTGACCCTGGCCGGTGCTTCTTCTGCCTACGCCGTTGTGTACGTGGATCCCACCCCGGCCAGTGCATACAGCCAGTTCACCAGCGTGGATGGCTCGGTGTCATCCGATGGTTGGAACGGGCTCAACCGCACGGACCTGGGCTTCGCCGCCAACGACACCGCAGGCGCTACTCAGGCCCTGGTCAATGGCATCCAGGCCAATGTGACGGGGTCGGGTGATGGGGTTCTTCGCCGCACTCAAGGGACGATCTACCCATCTGGTGGCGCGCTCTACAACGCGGGCAACAACAACCCGCACGTGCTCGAGATCTATGACACCACCTTGGTGGCAGGGCTCTCGTCTCTTGTGCTGCAAAGCTATATCGGGCTGCTTCAGGCCGATTCTTATGCGACGGCCGTGCTCAACATCAACGGTGGCAGCCAGTCCTTGCTGGCCAGCAGCGTCGTGGCCGGGGCCGATGCGGCCTACCGCACCTGGACGTGGGATCTGAGCGGCCTGGGGCAAGTGGAATCCTACTCGCTGCTCGTGACCGTGGGCGGCGGCGCCGTGCAGGCCTGGGGTTTCCAGGTCGACCAAATCGCTGCGGCCGTGCCTGAGCCCTCCACCTACGCCATGGCGCTGTCGGGCCTGCTCCTGGCCGGTGTGGCTGCTGCCCGCCGTCGTCAACGCCGCGATTGACCGGTGCCAGGCGGCCAGGCTGGCCGCGTCCACTCGCCGGGATACCTCCCGGCGAGCCCTTTTTCTGCTGTAACGCGCGCTTGCCATGCTAAAGAAAACGCTGTCCGTGGCTGCCCTGGTCGTGGGGGCCTTGATGGGATGGGCACCCGCCGTGATGGCGGTCACCCTGGAGGGTGATGTTCTGCCTCACCAGTGGCATTCGTTCAACACCCCGGACAAGGCGTTCGACGGCATCGCGGGGTACGCAGGCCCCTCCTGGCAGAACACTGACGCTGGCGCGCTCTACGCAGACTGGGGGGGCTTCATCCCGACCAGCAGCGGGAGCTGGACCTTCGTGACGCCTACCGTGGGCATCTCGGCAGGCCTGTCCGTCGTGTTCAAGGAAACCAGTCGCACGGCATTGCTGACGGGCATCGGCAACATCTATGGCCTGGCCTATGGCATGGTGCCCGGGCCCCCGATGGTATTCAACCTGGTGATGACCGATAGCCTGGCGGCTTCGTATGGTGCGGACCAGGTTCGCACGGTGGTCATGCGCACGGCCACCAAGGGCACTTTGCCGGACATGAACGCGCTGCTCGATGGTGCGCCGGCCATGGTGTCACACAACACCTTCCGGGTGGATGGAACCATCGACATGCCGACGGGCCCTGGCGGGGCCATGGAGCCCAATCCCACGTCTGACGCAGAGTGGATCTGGGTGTGGGAAGACGTGCCCGTCGCCAGCAGCTACCAGATCGATTTTCAGACCCTGGTGGGGCACTCCAGCCTGGACAGCCTTGTGGTCTATGCCAGCCCGCCGCATCCGGCACCGACACAGCGCGGCCCCGTCATCATGGGCCACGCGCTGGCCAGCCAACTGGCTGATGCCGTCGCGCAGGAGACACTGCTGGCGAGTGCCACCCGTCATCTGCAGCGCTTCATGGCCCAACTGCAGGATCTGGCTGGAGAGCTGGCCACGAGCCTGGCTGGGAGTCAGGCATGAGCTCGCAGGCATCGCGTGCCGGCCGGCTCCTGGCCGGTCTGCTGACAATCACATCATTGGGCGCAGGCATGGCCGTGCGTCCGGCCATGGGGCAGGAGGAGCCCGCCGGCAAAGCCCAGGGCGGCGACACCGACAACACCTTGCCTCCCGTGCGCGTCAGTGCGCCTTCCCTGAAGACCACGACACTGCCGCCGGATTCGACCACCACTGTCATTGACGACAAGGTCATCGAGCGCAAGCAGAGCAGCACCATTTTCGATGTGGTCAAGGATGCACCTGGCGTCTCCGTCGATGGCGGGCCGCGAGCCACGGGCATGAAGTTCAATGTCCGCGGTTTTCGAGGCAACGAAGACGTTCTGTTCAAGATCGACGATGCGGTCAAGGGCTTCGAGAAGTACCGCTTTGGCAGCGGCGTGTTCATTGAGCCTGAACTGATCAAGTCAGTCACCGTCGAGCGCGGTCCATCGCTGCTGACCGGGGCTGGCGCGATCGGTGGGGCTGTGATCGCCACCACCAAGGACGCCTTCGACCTGCTAGAGAGCGGGCAGCGGATCGGTGGCCTGCTCAAGACTTCATACAACGACAACAACCATGGCTGGATGCGCATGGCCACGGCATTTGCACGCCCCACGGCGAACTCTGGCCTGGTGGTGTCGCTGATCCGCCGGACCTCAGACGATTTCCGTCTTGGCAACGACGACATCACGCATGGCGAGCGATTCCCAGCCTCGGCCGAGAACTCCGAGAGCTCGTTCATCAAGTACACCCACTACCTGACCGATGACCTGAAGCTGGAACTGAGCCGCACGGCGTTCAAGAGCGGGCCCACCTACACGCCCTTTGATGCGAACTCCAGCAATGCCTTTGTCGGGGGCTATGTCCACCAGACGGTGGACGATGAAACACTCAATGCGCGCGTGAACTACGACCCCGGCTCCCCCTTGATCAAGCTCAAGGCCGCCCTGGCGCACGAGACCACCAAACTGGACAATCTGATGCGCACGGGGGCCGGCGAAAGCACCTTCACGGTGCCGTGCACCACCTTGCCCTGCCAATGGAATGCGCTGGGCGGGCCGACGGGCGAGATCACCGACCGCTGGAACTACGACATCTGGACGGCCGAGGTCTTCAATGACAGCCGCTACACGGCAGGCCCCGTGGCAGGCACGCTCACGGCGGGCTTGCAATGGGTGCGCAATGCGCGCGATCTGAAGCGTGTCACCGAGAACCCGCTCATGAATCAGCCCGATGGCAAGTACCCCGGCGGCTACGATTCACAGCAACCGTCAGGCGTACGGGCGTCCACTGGCGTGGTGCTGCAGAATGTCCTTGAACTGGATGGCTGGCGCCTGACCACCGGCCTTCGCAATGACCGCTATAGCATCAAGACCAAGGGCCAGGCCAAGACTGATCTGAACCAGGCGGGCGAGGACGCCCAGTACAGCTTCTCACGCACGTCGCGCAGCGCGGGGATCAGCTGGCAGCCGGGCAAAGGCCCCTGGACGCTCACTTATCGCTGGACGGAAGGCTTTCGCCCGCCGCTCATCACGGACTATTTCGGCATGGGGGCCGCCAGCCCTTGCGCCGGCTTCTACTGGCAGGGGCAGGCCTTGGCGCCGAATGGCTGCGGCAACCTGCTGGACACCACTACGTCGATCAACCGCGACTACACGCTGGCCTGGAACCCCTCGCCCTCGGGCACAAGCCATACCCAGGCGCGCCTGACCTACTTCCACATCACGACCGATTCGCTCAGTGGCGCGTCCTACCTGCGCGTTGCCAATGGCGGCATCGTGCAGCCGTTCTCGGAGCGTCGCAACGGTGTCGAGTTCGAAGTGCAGCACGACACGCCGACCTGGTATGCCATGCTCAACTTCTCGCGCATCTGGGCCACGCGGGAGAACAAGCTCGATGGCAGCAAGGCCGAGTTCACGGCCGGGATTCCTGGCCCGACCTTGGGGCTGACGGCAGGCTATCGCCTGTTCGAAGGCCGGCTCGAGGTGGGCTGGCGGTTGCGCCAGATCTGGGATCAGCTTGTGATTGCCAACGGACAAGCCCTGACTGAATCCACGCAGTACTGCGGGCGCGTCACCAGCGAAGGCGTGGTCCACGCGGCCAGTACCATGCAGGACATTTTTGCCATCTGGCAGGTGCGCAAGGGCATCACGGTCCAGGTGGGCGTGAACAACCTGTACGACAAGCACTGGTGCAACAACGGCGATGAGCTGGGCAACATCATCGGATTGATGGGCCCCGGCCGCAGCATCCGCTCCACCCTCACCATGAAGTTCTGACACCATGCGCCGCGACCCTTTGACCTCGGAAATCAGGCGCCTGGCCTGGCGTGCATTGTGCGGTGGCAGCTTGCTGTGGCTGACGGCCTGCGGCGGCAGCTCGGGCGGCGGTGGTCCTTTGCCGCCCAGCAGTGCCAACCCGGGCACCACGCCGACCACGCCAACCACCCCCATTGATCCGTCGCTGCCCGCGGCTGCCTGCCTGAACACGGCGCTCTACAGCACGGCGGGTACTCGGACCGCGCTCACTTACACCTCCGAAGGCGGTGGCAGCACCCAGCAGGTCCAGCAGTTCGCCACCGTGGCGGCCATTGCGACCACCTTCAATGGCCAGACGGCGAATGCGCTCAATGTGCGGGAAGTCGTGCAGACGGTCGGCACGCCTTCCTCCGAAGTGCGGTTTGATGGCACGCACTACGTGGCATTGTCGGATCATCAGGTGCAGTTGCTGGGGACGGTCTCTCGATACCGCAGCCAGGGCAGCATGGTCACGCAGACCCTCGCACTCAGCCCGTCTCTGACCGATCTGGATTTCAGGCTGGCCGTTGGTGGTAGCACGGTGGCCGCCAGTTCGGTGATCTCGGCGAGCGTGAGCCCCGCCAGTGGCGCAGGCACTGCCAGCCTCAATGCCAGCAGCGCGGTGACTTTCGTGGGGTTTGAAACCATCACGGTGCCTGCGGGCACCTTCACGGATGCCTGCAAGTTCGAGCAGCGTGTGACGACCGGGTCGTCCCGGGTCACGACCCGTTGGCTTGCCAAGGGGTCGGGTGTCGTGCTGCGCGTCGACGCTGGTGGCACGATACAGCGCCTGGTCTCCGGCACGCTCAATGGTGCGGTGATCACGCCTTGAACCTCAGGCCTCGTTTCAGGTGCCCGCCCCGTTGTTGATTCAGCCCAACTGGGCCGAGATGCGACGGGTGGTCACACCTGCGCGTGTCACTGAAGACACAGGCCCATGACAAAGGCGCCCGAAGGCGCCTTTGTCATGGAGAGGGGCTCGCTCAGGACGTCGTGGTGGGCGTGTCGCCGGCCCAGCCCAACTGCAGGGAGATGCGCTCGGCGGCCTCTCGAACCGCCTGCGACAACTCGGGGCTGGTAGGCGCTGTCACGGCCAAGGCACCGATCACCAGCCCGGCATCGTTATGCAACGGCGCGGCGGTGCAGGTCTGGCCCATCTGCGTCTCGTCCGGACCGGCCAGCGCGCCGGTCTGGCGCAACTGCTGCACATCGAGCGCCACGGCTTCGGGGCGCTTCCCTGTCTGCTGGCACAGGTGGTGGATCTGGGCCGACGAGTCCTTGCCGAGCATGGCGCGTCCGGGCACGCTTTCGGTCAGGCCGCTGCGCTGCGTGGTCACGCGTTGCAGCTGGATGCCGTGGCGCTCCTGTGCGGTCCGCGTCAGCAGCACGGCTTCGTGCTCATGCCGGGCGTACAGGCTCACGGGCAGGCCCAGTTGGCGGTGCAGGTCTTGCATCGGTTTGGCGGCTTCATCACGCAGGTCCAGGCGCGAGCGCACCAGGTTGCCCAGTTCCAGCAGGCGCAAGCCCAGCCGGTAGCTGCCAGGGCCTGCGCGTTCGACGTACCGGCCCGCCGCTAGATCGTTGAGGATCCGGTGGGCGGTGGACGGGTGCAGCCCCGTCTGGGCACTGATGTGCTTGAGCGAAACGGCCTCCTGGCCTTGCGCCAGCGTGTCGAGCAGCGCGAACATGCGGCTCATGACCTGAATTGACGTGGGTGGCGACTTGGGATCGTTCATCGGGTTTCCCTCCATGACATCTCATTTTGAGAGGTGGGATCCCAGTTCAATCAGCGGAATAATCCTCAAGTGGGGGTCGATTTGTGATTCCTGCACGGAACTGCGGCCTTCATGATGCCCTCCAGCGGCCGGGGGAACCCTCCCGGTCATGAACGACTCCATTGCTCCACCATGCTCCATCGTGTTCCTGTTGCCCTTGTTGCCTTGTCGATGCTGATGTCGGTACTGTCCCTGCCGATTTCAGTGGTTGCGGCCCCCGACATTCAGGCCCCGGCAGCGTCTGTCGCACAGGCGGCCTTGCCGACCGAACCCACCGGGGCTGGCCGGGTGTCGTCCACCCCATCATCGAGTGCGCCTTCGGCTGCGTCCAGCCCACCGTCGGCAGCGGCCTCGGTGCCCAGCATTGTTGTTCAGCGCTGGTTCAGTGTTCCCCGGGTCAATGGGCACCTCGAACCGCGTGATCTGGGGCTGGTCGTCAATACCGATGATCCGTACTCGGTGCAGGTCGGCGAGTACTACGCCAAGGCGCGGGGGCTCCATGAGTCGCAGATCCTGCGCATCAAGCTGCCCATCAAGTCGGCGCTCACGCGGGAAGAGTTCACGGAGCTGTCGGAGCAGATCAACAGCTTCTATGGTGACCGTGTCCAGGCGCTGGCGCTGGCCTGGCGCCTGCCTTATGCGGTGGATTGCAACGCCATCACCGGCGCGCTCACCATGGGCTTCGACGCCAAGCTCTGCGCCAAGACCTGCGCACCGTCCAAGCCGTCGCGTTACTTTGGCTCGGCGTCCACGCGCCCCTTCAAGGATTACGGCATGCGCCTGAGCATGCTGCTGGCCGCGCCCAACTTCAACTCGGCCAAGGCCATGATCGACCGGGGCGTCAAATCCGACGGCACCATGGGCCTGCGGGGCGCGCCGCCGGCGAACGTCCACATGGTCAGCACGTCCGACAGCGTGCGCAGCGTGCGCCAGTACCTGTTCCCGCCGCCGGGGCCCGTGCCGCAGTTCGGCCTGAACATCCATCTCGACAAGACGGATGCGCTCAAGAACTCGCCCCGGGTGCTGATGTACATCACGGGCCGCGCGCAGGTGGATTACATCGACACGGTCGATTTCTTGCCGGGCGCGTTGGCCGATCACCTCACGTCGTTCGGCGGCATGCTGGACAAGCCTCACGGCCAGATGACGGTGTTGTCGTGGATCGATGCGGGGGCCACTGCCTCTTACGGTACGACCAGCGAGCCTTGCGCGCACCTGCAGAAGTTCCCGCATCCGCAGGCCTTGCTGCTGTTCTATGCCCAGGGTGGCACGGCGCTCGAAAGCTACTGGAAGAGTGTGGCCTGGCCGCAGCAGGGCTTGTTCGTGGGTGAGCCGCTGGCCGCGCCGTTCGACAGATCCGCTGTGGAGCAGACCTCGGCGTCACGCTGATCTGCCAGGGCTGCCAAAGGCATTGCCTCACAGACGCCAGCGCTCCTGCTGCGCCGCCCACAGCTTGCGCCAGGGGCTGACCACCAGCCGTTGCTTGAGCACGGGGTACCCAGCCTGGGCCAGGTCGTCCAGCAACAGCAGCGCCAAGCGCAGCAGCACCGCCAGCGGGCGCCAAGCCCCGCGCTCGCTGCGGGGCAGGGCGCGTGCCTCCTGCCGGATGGCTTTGATCTCGGTGCGGGCCTGGGTGGCCCAGTCATGCAGCAGGGCGCGGATCTGCTCGTCAGGCACGGGCTGCACGGGGTTGAGCAGTTCGTGGGCGCGTACGCCGTGGCGTTGCAGCACGTCGATGGGGATGTGCAGCCAGCCTTGGCGGGCATCTTGGCCCAGTCGCCCCAGGATGTGCACCCGCCGCAAGGCCACGCCCGCGCGCCGGGCCAGTGCCTGGGTGGCCAACTGGGTGGCGCCGCCCAGCAGCATCGCGCCCTCGCAGGCCGAGCCCGTGGTGGCCTTCATGTGGTGCACCAGCGTGATCTCGTCCATCCAGCGTGTCTGCTGGGTGAGCACCTGCAGGCCTTCGATCTGCTGCAGCCACAGGTCCAGGGGTGGCAGCCCGCTGGTGTCGGCCTGGCCGCCCTGCATCACCAGGGCCTGCAGCAGAGGGTGCTGGGGCGGCTGCCGGAAGGCGCCGGTCACGGCCTGGCCCCACCACGCCAGCTTGCGGTCCGCCACCGAGGGATCGCTCACCTCGTAGGGGATGCGGCTGACCTCGTGCCACCAGCGCGCCCAGGCCAGCAGCCGGGGCCGTGCCGGGCCGGCGCTCAGCAGGGCAAGGTGCAGGCTGCTGCCGGGACGGGGCACAGGGGCTTCGGCGGACATGGGGCTTGAGGACAATGTGAGAGACGCGATGAGGGCGAGGGCGCGTATTGTCGCCTTTCTCCAATTGACAGCCGTTCCACCGGCTTCTACATTACTGACCGCTCGGTCAGTAATGGCCAGGCGCCTTGTTCTGCTCCCACACCATTTGGCATCCATCCAATGATTCAGCGTTTCATGTCTTCCAGGCGTGCCCTGGCGTTCGCAGGCGTGGCCTCCCTGATGGCGGTTCTGGTGGGTTGCCAGCCGGCTAAGGCGCCTGAGTCTCCGGTGCGGGCCGTGCGCACCCTGGTGATTTCCGAGACGGGTGGGACGCTGGACCGCGAGTTTTCCGGTGACATCCGCGCCCGAACGGAAACGCGCCTGTCCTTCCGGGTGCCGGGCAAGATCACCGCGCGCCAAGTGGAACTGGGCCAATCCGTGCGGCCGGGCCAGACGCTGGCCCAACTTGACGCCACCGATTTGCGCCTGAACCAGCAGGCCGCCCAGGCCGGGCTGGCCGCTGCGGAGGCCACGGCCGTGCAGGCCGCCGCCGACCTCAAGCGCTTCCAGGATCTGCGTGCCCAGGGCTTCATCAGCGCGGCCGAGCTGGACCGCCATCAGACCAACAACAAGAACGCCCAGGCCCAGCTGACGCAGGCACGCGCGCAATCCAGCGTGCAGGGCAACCAGGCCGCCTACGGCACGCTCACGGCGGGTGCCGCCGGTGTCATCACCTCGGTGGATGCCGAGCCGGGCCAGGTCGTGGCCGCCGGCCAGCCCGTCGTCACCCTGGCCCACGATGGCCCGCGCGACGTGGTCTTCTCCGTGCCCGAAGACATGGGCCCGACCGTGCGCCCGCTGGTGGGCAAGGGCGGCGCGCTCAAGGTGCGCCGCTGGGGCAGCGAGCAATGGGTGCCCGCCACCATCCGCGAGATGGCCGCCGCCACCGACCCCACCACCCGCACCTTCCTGGTCAAGGCCGATGTGAACCGCCTGGATGCGGCCCTGGGCCAGACGGCCACCGTGGCCCTGGCCGTGCCCTCGCGCCTGCAGGGCGGCGGCGTGCACCTGCCGCTCAATGCCCTGGTGGAGCAGGGCGGCAAGTCGGCCGTGTGGATCCTTGATCCCAAAGCGATGACGGTGTCGCGCCAACTGGTCATCACAGCCGAGGTCAACGGCAACATCGTGCTGGTGGCCAGCGGCCTGCGTCCGGGCCAGGAGGTGGTCACCGCCGGCGTGCACGTGCTCACGCAGGGCCAGAAGGTGCGCCGCCTGCAGGTCAGCGCCTCGGCCGCGGCCGCCAACTCGCACTGACATCCCGGCCTGAGGCCCTCTGACACCCCTGAGACCGCATCGGACCGAGATGAGCTCCACCCCTGACCATGCGCCCCAGCCGGCGGCGCCCAAGTCCCACTTCAATCTGTCCCGCTGGGCGCTGCAGCACGCCCCGCTCACGCGCTACCTGATGGTGGCGCTGATGCTGCTGGGCCTGGCCGCCTTCTTCCAGCTCGGCCAGGACGAAGACCCTCCCTTCACCTTCCGCATCATGGTCGTGCGGGCCTACCTGCCGGGCGCCTCGGCCGAGGTCATGGCCGACCAGGTCACCGACAAGATCGAGAAGACGCTGCAGGAAGTGCCGCACGTCGACAAGATCCGCTCCTACAGCAAGCCGGGTGAGACGTACACGCTGCTGCTGATCAAGGATTCGACCCCGCCCAAGGAGGTGGCCGACATCTGGTACCAGACGCGCAAGAAGGTCGGCGACATGCGCGGCACCTTGCCGCAGGGCGTGATCGGCCCCTTCTTCAACGACGAGTTCGGCGATGTCTACGGCTCGATCTACGCCCTGTCGGCCGACGGCTTCAGCGACGAAGAACTGCGCCAGTACGCCGAGAAGGCACGCGGCAGCTTCCTGCACGTGCCCGATGTGGCCAAGGTCGAGATGTTCGGCGTGCAGCCCGAGAAGGTCTTCGTCGAGGTGCCGCAGTTCAAGCTGGCGCAGATGGGCATCGACCTGTCCTACGTGATCAACCAGCTCAATGCCCAGAACGGCATCGAGGGGGCCGGCGTCTACTCCGGCGAGAGCAGCACGGTGCAGATGCGCGTCACGGGTGCGTTCGGCACCATCGAGCAGATCCGCGCGATGCCGCTGCGCGTGGCCAACCCGGCCACCGGCCAGTTCCGCACTGTGCGCCTGGGCGACATCGCCACCGTGCGCCGTGCCTACGAGAACCCGCCCGTTACCAAGGTGCGCCACAACGGCAAGGAAGTGCTCGCCCTGGGCATCTCCATGGCCAAGGGCGGCGACATCATCGCGCTGGGCAAGCGTCTCACGCAGACCGCCAACGAGATCCGCTCCGACCTGCCCGTGGGCATCGAGATGGAGCAGGTGCAGAACCAGCCCGAGGCCGTGTCCCATTCGGTGGGCGAGTTCCTGCGCGTGCTGGTCGAGGCCGTCGTGGTCGTGCTGGGCGTGAGCTTCGTCAGCCTGGGGTTGCACACGCGGCCGTGGCGCCTGGACATCTGGCCCGGCATGGTGGTGGCCATCACCATCCCGCTGGTGCTAGCGCTGACCTTCCTGGTCATGTACTTCTGGGGCGTGGGCCTGCACAAGATATCGCTGGGTGCGCTCATCATCGCGCTGGGCCTGCTGGTGGACGACGCCATCATCGCCGTGGAGATGATGGTGCACAAGCTGGAGGAGGGCTACGACAAGATGGCCGCCGCCACCGCCGCCTACGACATCACAGCCATGCCCATGCTCACGGGCACGCTGATCACGGCGGTGGGCTTCCTGCCCATCGGCATGGCCAAGTCGGCCGTGGGCGAGTACACCTTCGCCATCTTCGCCGTCACGGCCGCGGCGCTGCTGATCTCGTGGATCGTGTCCGTCTACTTCGTGCCCTACCTGGGCCAATGGCTGCTCAAGACCAAGCGCAAGGTGTCCGAAGGCGGCACGGCGCTGGATCTGTACGACACGCCGTTCTACCGCCGCTTCAAGCGCACGGTGAGCTGGTGCGTGGAGCACCGCTGGCTCACCATCGCGCTGACCATCGGGGCGCTGGTGCTGGGCGTGCTGGGCATGGGCAAGGTGCAGCAGCAGTTCTTCCCTGATTCCAGCCGCCCTGAGCTGCTGGTGGACCTGTGGCTGCCCGAAGGCAGCAGCTTCGAGGCCACCGAGCGCGTGGCCAAGCGTTTCGAGGCCCGCCTGCTCAAGGAAGACGACGTGAAGATGGTCAGTGCCTGGGTGGGCGCCGGCGTGCCGCGCTTCTACCTGCCGCTGGACCAGATCTTCCCGCAGAGCAACGTCACGCAGATGATCGTGATGCCCAAGGACGCGCCGGCCCGAGAGCGCCTGCGCCACCGCCTGCCTGACCTGGTCGCCGAAGAGTTTCCAGAAGCCCGCGCCCGCGTCAAGCTGCTGCCCAACGGCCCGCCCGTGGCCTACCCGGTGCAGTTCCGCATCGTGGGCGATGACATCAACGAGCTGCGCAAGTGGGCCGACCAGGCCAAGGCCCTGATGGCTGCCCGCGCCGACATGCGCGGCATCAACGACAACTGGAACGAGTACGTCAAGGCCGTGCGCCTGGAAGTCGATCAGGCCAAGGCCCGTGCGCTGGGCGTGACCACCCAGTCCATCGCCCAGGCCAGCCGCGTGCTGACGTCGGGCGCCATCGTCGGCCAGTACCGCGAAAGCGATCGCCTGGTCGACATCGTGCTGCGCTCGCCGCAGTCCGAGCGCGTCACCCTGGGCGCGCTGGACAACGCCTACGTGCCCACCGCCTCGGGCCGCATGGTGCCGGTGCTGCAGGTGGCCAAGCCCAAGCTGGTGTGGGAGCCGGGCGTGATCTGGCGCGAAGGCCGCCGCTACGCCATCACCGTGCAGGGCGATGTGATCGACGGCGTGCAGGGCCCCACCGTGAGCACCGCGCTGTGGCCCCAGATGCAGGAACTGCAGCGCAAGATGCCCACCGGCTACCGCGTGGAGCTCTCCGGCACCGCCGAGGAAAGCTCCAAGGGCCAGGGCTCCATCTTCGCCAACCTGCCCGTGATGCTGTTCATCACCTTCACCTTGCTGATGCTGCAACTGCACAGCTTCTCGCGCTCGATGCTGGTGTTCCTGACCGGGCCCATGGGCATCGCGGGCGTGGCGGCGGCGCTGCTGATCTTCAATCGCCCCTTCGGCTTCGTGGCGCTGCTGGGCGTGGTGGCCCTGATGGGGATGATCATGCGCAACTCCGTGATCCTGATCGACCAGATCGAATCCGACCGTGCGCATGGCGTGCCCACCTGGGATGCCATCGTCGGCGCGGCCGCGCGGCGCTTCCGCCCCATCGTGCTGACGGCTGCCGCTGCCGTGCTGGCCATGATCCCGCTGAGCCGCAGCGAGTTCTGGGGCCCGATGGCCGTGGCCATCATGGGCGGGCTGATCGTGGCCACGGCGCTCACCCTGCTGGCGCTGCCCGCAATGTACGCCGCCTGGTTCCGCGTCAAACGCCCCGAAGACGAGGCCAAAACCCCGGCGCCGGCGCATTGAGGCATCACCCTGGTCGCGGTGGGTCAAAACGACCCCCGCGGCGCGGTAGAATCCCGGGTTCAGACCGAATCCGACCCGCGAGGGTTACGCCGGTCGTCCCGCGCGGGTGGCGAAATTGGTAGACGCACCAGGTTTAGGTCCTGACGCCAGCAATGGTGTGGGGGTTCGAGTCCCCCCCCGCGCACCAGACGACCGTTCAATTGCCAACATTTCTTAAGTGAGTTTCAACATGGCTGTCACCGTGGAGACCCTGGACAAGCTCGAGCGCCGCATCACGCTGTCGCTGCCTGCCGAAGTCCTCAAGAACGAAGTCGACGCCCGTCTCAAGAAGCTGGCGCGTACCGTCAAGGCTGACGGCTTCCGCCCCGGCAAGGTGCCGATGAACGTGGTGGCCCAGCGCTATGGCTACTCCGTCCAGTACGAAGTCATGAACGACAAGCTGGGCGAGGCCTTCTCCCAGGCTGCCGCCGAAGCCAAGCTGCGCGTCGCCGGTCAGCCCCGCATTTCCGAGAAGGAAGGCGACGCCCCCGAAGGCCAGGTGCAGTTCGACGCCACCTTCGAGGTCTACCCTGAAGTCACCGTCGGTGACCTGTCGGCCGTCGAGATCGAGCGTGTCAACGCCGAAGTGAACGACGCCGCCATCGACCGCACCGTCGAGATCCTGCGCAAGCAGCGCCGCACCTTCAACCAGCGCCCCGCCGCTGAAGGCGCCGCCGACGGCGACCGCGTCACCATCGACTTCGAAGGCAAGATCGACGGCGTGCCCTTCGAGGGCGGCAAGGCCGAAGGCTTCCAGTTCCTGGTCGGCGAGGGCCAGATGCTCGAAGCGTTCGAAAAGGCCGTGCGCGGCATGAAGGCCGGCGAATCCAAGACCTTCCCGTTGCAGTTCCCCGAGGACTACCACGGCAAGGACGTGGCCGGCAAGGAAGCCGACTTCCTGGTGACCCTGAACAAGGTCGAAGCCCAGAACCTGCCCGAAGTGAACGAAGGGTTCATCAAGACCCTGGGCCTAGCCGATGGTTCCGTCGAAGCCCTGCGCGCCGACATCCAGAAGAACCTGGCCCGTGAGGTCAAGTTCCGCGTGGCTGCCCGCAACAAGGCTGCCGCCCTGGACGCCGTGCTGAAGGTTGCCGAGTTCGACGTGCCCAAGGCACTGGTCGAAGCCGAAGGCGAGCGCCTGGTCGAGAACGCCCGCAATGACCTGAAGCAGCGTGGCATCAAGGACGCCGACAAGGCCCCGATCCCTGCTGAAATGTTCGCGCCCCAGGCCGAGCGCCGCGTGCGCCTGGGCCTGATCGTGGGCGAGTTGGTCAAGGCCAACAGCCTGCAGGCCAAGCCCGAGCAGTTGCAAGAGCACATTCAAGAGTTGGCCCAAAGCTACGAGCAGCCCGCCCAAGTGGTGGCCTGGTACATGAGCGACCGCCAGCGCATGGCCGAGGTCGAGGCCGTGGTGATCGAAGCCAACGTGACCGACTTCATCCTGGGCAAGGGCAAGATCGTCGACAAGACCGTCAGCTTCGAAGAGCTGATGGGCCAGGCCGGCCAGGCCTGATCGTCGCGATCGGCTGCCGGCTTGCCGGCGGCCATCCCGCCAAGCACCCCCTGTGGGTGCTTTTTCTTTGTCCGGCGTTCTTTGTCCGGGAGAACCAACCCGATTCGGGTTGTCTACGGGCTGCAACGCAGCGGAAAGGCCACAGCCGGGGGCGGCGTGCTTTTTCTCGGGGTGGTCACGACCCCGGCCAGCGTGATAATGAATTCATCACATTGAAAAAACGGCCTGATGCCCTCATGTGGGCCGTTCGTCTCACTTTCATCCCTTCCGAGGACTTCATGAGCGCACTGGATACGCAAAATTTGGGCCTGGTGCCCATGGTCATCGAGCAGTCCGGCCGCGGCGAACGCGCCTATGACATCTACAGCCGCCTGCTGCGCGAGCGCGTGGTGTTTCTGGTAGGTCCGGTTAACGATCAGTCGGCCAACCTGGTGGTCGCCCAACTGCTGTTTTTGGAAAGTGAAAATCCCGACAAGGACATTTCGCTCTACATCAACTCGCCGGGCGGCAGCGTGAGCGCCGGCATGTCGATCTTCGACACCATGCAGTTCATCAAGCCCGACGTGTCCACCCTGTGCATGGGCATGGCCGCGTCCATGGGCGCCTTCCTGCTGGCGGCTGGCGCCAAGGGCAAGCGTTTTGCGCTGCCCAACTCCAAGATCATGATCCACCAACCGCTGGGCGGCACCCAGGGTCAGGCCACGGACATCGAGATCCACGCCCGCGAGATCCTGAAAACCCGCGAGCAGCTCAACCGCATCCTGTCCGAGCGCACGGGCCAGCCGCTGGAGAAAATCCAGGCTGACACCGAGCGCGATTACTACATGTCCGCTGACGAATCAGCCACTTACGGCCTGATCGACAAGGTCATCGACAAGCGCGCCTGAGGTCAGGCGCAGGGGCGCTGGGGCGGAAAAGCCACACCAATCCCCTGCACTTTGCCCCGGGAACCCCTCCCGGGTTTGACTTATCATCACTTTCACGTTGCCAGCAACCCTCAAGGCTGACCACCATGCCCGAGAAAAAAGGCTCTTCCAGCGAAAAAATCCTGTACTGCTCCTTCTGCGGTAAGAGCCAGCACGAGGTCAAGAAGCTCATCGCCGGCCCGTCGGTCTTCATCTGCGACGAGTGCATCGAGCTGTGCAACGACATCATCCGTGACGAGGTAGCCGCCGAGGCCGAGGCCGTTGGCAAGCCCGTCCGCAGCGACCTGCCCACGCCCGCCGAGATCAAGGACAGCCTGGACCAGTACGTCATCGGCCAGGACGCTGCCAAGCGCACCCTGTCTGTGGCTGTGTACAACCACTACAAGCGCCTCAAGCACATGGGCGTGGGTGGCAGTGAGGGCAAGAAGCCCGACATCGAACTGGCCAAGAGCAACATCCTGCTGATCGGCCCGACCGGCTCCGGCAAGACGCTGCTGGCCCAGACGCTCGCCCGCCTGCTGAACGTGCCCTTCGTGATCGCCGATGCCACCACGCTGACCGAAGCCGGCTACGTGGGCGAAGACGTCGAAAACATCATCCAGAAGCTGCTGCAGAACTGCAACTACGAGGTCGAGAAGGCCCAGCGCGGCATCGTCTACATCGACGAAATCGACAAGATCTCGCGCAAGTCCGACAACCCGTCCATCACCCGCGATGTGTCGGGCGAGGGCGTGCAGCAGGCCCTGCTGAAGCTGGTCGAAGGCACCATGGCCTCCGTGCCCCCGCAAGGCGGCCGCAAGCACCCCAATCAAGACTTTTTGCAGATCGACACGACCAACATCCTGTTCATCTGCGGCGGCGCCTTCGATGGCCTGGAAAAGGTCATCCAGAACCGTTCGGTCAAGTCCGGCATCGGCTTCTCTGCCTCGGTGCAGAGCAAGGACGAGCGCAAGGTCAGCGAGGTCTTCCGCGAGGTCGAGCCCGAGGACATCATCAAGTTCGGCCTGATCCCCGAACTGGTCGGCCGCCTGCCCGTGGTCGCCACCCTGGGCGAGCTGACCGAAGACGCGCTGGTGCAGATCCTGACCGAACCGAAGAACGCGCTGGTCAAGCAGTACCAGCAGCTCTTCGCCATGGACAACGTCGAGTTGGAGATCCGCCCGGCCGCGTTGAACGCGATTGCCCGCAAGGCCCTCGCACGCAAAACTGGTGCGCGTGGCCTGCGTTCCATCGTCGAGCAATCCCTGCTCGACACCATGTTCGAATTGCCCACCATGGAAGGGGTGCAAAAAGTCGTGCTCGACGAGCCGACCATCGAGGAGCAGGCTAAACCCCTGCTCGTCTACCGCGACAAGGCCAAGGCTAGCGCCTGAAACCTGTTTCGGGGCCCTTGTGTTCCGGCACCCGGGCCCCCACGTAGCTGCTAGAAAGTGAGGCCATCATGTCAGGACATCCGATCCTTCCCCCTGAACCGCTGACACTCCCGCTGCTTCCTCTGCGGGACGTCGTGGTCTTCCCCCACATGGTCATCCCCCTCTTCGTGGGGCGCCCGAAGTCGATCAAGGCTTTGGAGCTGGCCATGGAAGCAGGCCGTCAGATCATGCTCGTGGCCCAGAAGGCCGCCGGCAAGGACGAGCCCAAGGCCGACGACATGTTCGAGGTGGGTTGCGTCTCCAGCATCCTGCAAATGCTCAAGCTGCCCGACGGCACGATGAAGGTGCTGGTTGAAGGCGTGCAGCGCGCCCGCACGACGGGCATCAACGACCTGGGTGACCATTTCACGGCCGACATCGTGCCCGTGGAGCCCGAAACCACGTATTCCGCTGAAGTCGAAGCCCTGCGCCGCGCCGTGACGCAGCAGTTCGACCAGTACGTCAAGCTCAACAAGAAGATCCCGCCGGAGATCCTCACCTCCATCTCGGGCATCGACGATGCTGGCCGTCTGGCCGACACCATCGCCGCGCACCTGCCGCTCAAGCTGGAAAGCAAGCAGTCGGTGCTGGACCTGTTCGCCGCCTCGCAGCGCCTCGAGAAGCTGCTGGAGCAGCTCGAGCACGAGGTCGACATCCTGCAGGTCGAGAAGCGCATCCGTGGCCGCGTCAAGCGCCAGATGGAGAAATCGCAGCGCGAGTACTACCTCAACGAGCAAGTCAAGGCCATCCAGAAGGAGCTCGGCGAGGGTGAAGAGGGCGCCGACCTCGAAGAGATCGCCAAGAAGATCGAGACTGCGCGCATGCCCAAGGAGGCACGCAAGAAGGCCGATGCCGAGCTCAAGAAGCTGCGCCTGATGTCGCCCATGTCGGCCGAGGCCACCGTGGTGCGCAACTACATCGACACCCTGGTCGGCCTGCCCTGGAGCAAGAAGACCAAGATCAAGCACGACCTGTCGCATGCCGAAGGCGTGCTGAACGAAGACCACTACGGTCTGGACAAGGTCAAGGAACGCATCCTCGAATATCTTGCCGTGCAGCAACGCGTGGACAAGGTCAAGGCGCCCATCCTGTGCTTGGTCGGCCCTCCTGGCGTCGGCAAGACCTCGCTGGGTCAGTCCATCGCCCGTGCCACCGGACGCAAGTTCGTGCGCATGGCCCTGGGCGGCGTGCGCGACGAGGCCGAGATCCGTGGCCACCGCCGCACCTACATCGGCTCGATGCCGGGCAAGGTGCTGCAGAGCCTGTCCAAGGTCGGCACGCGCAACCCGCTGTTCCTGCTTGACGAGATCGACAAGCTGGGCATGGACTTCCGTGGCGACCCTTCGTCGGCGCTGCTGGAAGTGCTCGATCCCGAGCAGAACCACACCTTCGGTGACCACTACATCGAGGTCGATTTCGACCTGTCCGATGTGATGTTCGTGGCCACGTCGAACTCGCTGAACATCCCGCCGGCCTTGCTGGACCGGATGGAAGTGATCCGCCTGGCCGGCTACACCGAAGACGAGAAGGTCAACATCGTCCAGACCTACCTGCTGCCCAAGCAACTGAAGAACAACGGCGTCAAGGATGAAGAGCTGGAAGTCACCGAAGCGGCCATCCGCGGCGTGATCCGCTACTACACCCGTGAAGCCGGCGTGCGCTCGCTGGAACGCGAGGTCTCCAAGATCTGCCGCAAGGTGGTCAAGGGCATCGCGCTCAAGCAGTACACCGGCAAGGTGGTCGTGACGGAAGAAAACCTCAACGACTTCCTGGGCGTGCGCAAGTACAGCTACGGCGAGGCGACCAAGGAAAACCAGGTCGGCCAGGTCGTGGGCCTGGCGTGGACGGAAGTGGGCGGCGATCTGCTGACCATCGAAGCCGCGATCATGCCCGGCAAGGGCAACATCATCCGCACCGGCCAGCTGGGCGACGTGATGAAGGAATCGGTCGAGGCGGCCCGCTCGGTGGTGCGTTCACGCGCCCGCCGCCTGGGCATCACGGACGATCTGTTCGAGAAGCGCGACATCCACATCCACGTGCCTGACGGCGCAACGCCCAAGGACGGCCCCAGCGCGGGCATCGCCATGACGACGGCCTTCGTGTCGGCGCTCACCGGCATCCCTGTGCGGGCGGATGTGGCCATGACGGGCGAGATCACGCTGCGAGGCGAGGTCACGGCCATCGGTGGTCTGAAGGAGAAGTTGCTGGCGGCTCACCGCGGTGGCATCAAGACGGTGCTGATCCCGGAAGAGAACGTCAAGGACTTGGCCGAGATTCCCGAGAACGTGAAGAGCCAGATCGAGATCGTGCCGGTCAAGTGGATCGACAAGGTGCTGGAAGTGGCCCTGGAGCGCGAGCCCCAGGCCCTGCCGGACGAAGAGGCCAAGCCTGTGGACGGCAAGGTGGTGGAAGCCGCCAAGCCCGATGCAGCGCCCGGCGGCTCGAACGACTTGATGAAGCACTGATTTTTTCGCAACAAACGAAGGCCTGGGTCAGAAATCGCGTAAAACCGATGTATAGTTCAGTTCTTCGCTGAACGCGACACCAGGAGCGGTCAACGGCAAAAAGCCTCAAGCTTGATGTCAGCGAATATGCGGGATTAGCTCAGTTGGTAGAGCGATACCTTGCCAAGGTATAGGTCGAGAGTTCGAGCCTCTTATCCCGCTCCAAACGCTTAAAAGCCCTGTGCACACGCACAGGGCTTTTTTCATTCCGTCTCACATTCGGGTGGGCCTCATGTGCGGGGCAGGGCTGTGGTTTTGTCGTCCCTTGCCGCCGGCCAGCATCCTTGCGCCAAGGCGGGATGTCGAAATCTGGGCCATAATCCGGCCTGCCTGAGGCGCGGTAGCAAAGCGGTTATGCACCGGATTGCAAATCCGTGTAGGTCGGTTCGACTCCGGCCCGCGCCTCCATCTTTCAAGGAAGCAACCGTAAGGAATGGGAAAGGCACTGATGGTTATGACACCGCGAACTTCGACCACCCCCTTCACCTCGACCGAGGTCTAGTCGGCTGGCCGCTGCTTTCGTACTCTCTCATCTCCATCCCATCAGAAAGCGCGGCGCCCACCGCGCTTTTTTGTTGTCTGCGCGCTCTGCCAACCCCTATCCAAGAGCTTGAACACCATGATTTCGATCCAACTGCCTGACGGCTCCAAAAGAGAATTTCCGGGGCCCGTGACCGTGGCCGATGTGGCCGCCTCCATCGGTGCGGGCCTGGCCAAGAACACCGTGGCCGGCAAGGTGAATGGCTGCTTGGTCGACGCCAGCGATGTCATCGACCACGATGCCAAGCTTCAGATCATCACGCCCAAGGATCAGGAAGGCGTGGAGATCATCCGTCACTCCTGCGCTCACTTGGTGGGGCATGCCGTCAAGCAGCTCTATCCGACCGCCAAGATGGTGATCGGCCCGGTGATCGAGGATGGCTTCTACTACGACATCTCCTACGAGCGCCCCTTCACGCCAGAGGACGTGGCCGCTATCGAGCAGCGCATGCGCGAGTTGATCGCCAAGGACTACAACGTCATCAAGAAGATGACGCCGCGCGATCAGGTGATCGAGGTGTTCCAGTCGCGTGGCGAGGACTACAAGCTGCGCCTGGTGGCGGACATGCCAGATGAGAAAGCCATGGGCCTGTACTACCACGAGGAATACGTGGACATGTGCCGTGGCCCGCACGTGCCTAACACGCGCTTCCTGAAGGTCTTCAAGCTGACCAAGCTGGCGGGTGCCTACTGGCGCGGTGATGCCAAGAACGAGCAGCTGCAGCGCATCTACGGCACGGCCTGGGCCGACAAGAAGGACCTGGAGGCCTACATCACGCGCATCGAGGAAGCCGAGAAGCGTGACCACCGCCGCCTGGGCCGCGAGCTGGACCTGTTCCACATCGACGAGCATGCGCCCGGCGTGGTGTTCTGGCACCCCAAGGGCTGGACGGTGTGGCAGGCGGTCGAGCAGTACATGCGCGCGGTGTACCGCGACAACGGCTACCAAGAGGTCAAGGGCCCGCAGATCATCGACAAGACGCTGTGGGAAAAGACTGGTCACTGGGACAAGTACCGCGAGAACATGTTCACGACGGAATCGGAAAAGCGCGACTATGCGCTCAAGCCGATGAATTGCCCTGGCCACATCCTGATCTTCAACCAGGGCATCAAGAGCTACCGCGACCTGCCCATCCGCTACGGCGAGTTCGGCCAGTGCCACCGCAACGAGCCCACCGGCGGCCTGCACGGCATCATGCGCGTGCGCGGCTTCACGCAGGATGACGGCCACGTCTTCTGTACCGAAGACCAGATCCTGCAGGAGTGCGTGGACTTCACGGCGCTGCTGCAGAAGGTCTATGCCGACTTCGGCTTCACCGACATCATCTACAAGGTGGCCACGCGCCCCGAGAAGCGCATCGGCTCCGACGAGGTGTGGGACAAGGCCGAGCAGGCCCTGATGGAAAGCTTGCACGCCACCAACAGCGAGTTCACGATCGCCCCGGGCGATGGCGCCTTCTACGGCCCCAAGATCGAGTACACGCTGAAGGACGCGCTGGGACGCCACTGGCAGTGCGGCACCATCCAGGTCGATTTCTCGATGCCGGAGCGCCTGGGTGCCGAGTACGTGACCGAAACCAGCGATCGCAAGCACCCCGTGATGCTGCACCGCGCGATCCTGGGCAGCCTGGAGCGTTTCATCGGCATCCTGATCGAGCAGCACGCCGGTGCCTTGCCGGTTTGGCTGGCGCCGGTGCAGGTGGTGGTGCTCAATATCACCGAGGCGCAGGATGACTACGCACAAGATATTGTCAAATCACTGCAGAAACAAGGAATTAGAGTCCGGCTGGATTTGCGAAACGAGAAAATTAACTATAAAATCCGCGAGCATTCGTTGCAGAAGGTGCCGTACTTCGTCGTTGTCGGTGACAAGGAGAAGGCTGATGGCACCGTCGCCGTGCGCGCCCGGGGTAACCAGAACCTCGGTGTGATGTCACTGGATGACTTCTCCCAGAAGATCTCTCAAGACATCGCCAGCAAGGCCTGAGGCGGGAGCGTGCTTTGCCCGTGCCGTTAGGGCATGAGCACGCTGCCAGCCGGCGTTGCCTGGGTGCGTGAACATTGTTAACTGGTGCGGTTGCCGTCGGGCAGCCGTGGCCTGAAGGAATTTGACATCGCTAACTTCTTTGACCGCCGTACGCGCAATGATGAGCGCAAGCATCGGCTGAACCGTGAGATCACTGCTCCTGAAGTCCGCCTGAACGGCGTGGAGAACGAGCCCCTTGGCATCGTCAGCACCCAGGATGCCCTGCGCATGGCGGGTGAGGCTGACGTGGACCTGGTCGAGATCGCTGCCACGGCGGATCCTCCTGTCTGCCGCCTGATGGACTACGGCAAGTTCAAGTACCAGGAGCAGAAGAAGGCGCACGACGCCAAGCAGAAGCAGAAGGTCATCGAAGTCAAGGAAGTCAAATTCCGTCCCGGCACGGACGAAGGTGACTACCAGATCAAGCTGCGCAACCTGCGCCGCTTCCTGGAAGATGGCGACAAGGGCAAGGTCACGCTGCGTTTCCGCGGCCGTGAAATCACCCACCAGGAACTGGGCATGCGCCTGCTCGAGCGTGTGCGTGACGACCTGACCGATGTCTCCGTCGTCGAGAACATGCCCAAGCTGGAAGGGCGCCAGATGATCATGGTGCTCGGCCCGAAGAAGAAAAAGTGATGCACAGACGGCCTCGGCCGTCGTAGAATGCGAGCTTCGCCCGGATTTTGTCTGGGCGAGCAGCAGCCGGGCAGGTGGTTTGGTCACCGCTTGCCACGGGACAAGTGCTGGATCAGCACTTGATAAGTTCCTGGGGGCCATCAAGACGCGAAGCAGTTTCGCGGCGCCTGGCAGGAACAACGTAAAAGGAGCAGAATATGCCCAAAATGAAGACCAAGAGCAGCGCGAAGAAGCGTTTTCGCGTGCGTCCGGGTGGTACCGTCAAGCGCGGTCACGCCTTCAAGCGCCACATCCTGACCAAGAAGTCCACGAAGACCAAGCGCCAACTGCGCGGCGTCGCCAACGTGCACGAGACCAACCTGGGCCACGTCGCCCAGATGCTGCCTTTCGCTGGCCTGTAATCGGCTACTGCGAATCGCAACAAACGTCTCGAATTTCTGGTTTTAGGTATCAACGCCGAAGGAGTCATCCATGCCTCGCGTCAAACGTGGTGTAACAGCCCGCGCTCGTCACAAGAAAGTTCTCGCCCTGGCCAAGGGTTTCCGTGGTCGCCGCAAGAACGTCTATCGCATCGCCAAACAGGCGGTCATGAAGGCAGGCCAATACGCCTACCGTGACCGCCGTGCCAAGAAGCGCGAATTCCGCCGCCTGTGGATCGCTCGTATCAATGCCGGTAGCCGTGCACTGGGCCTGACTTACAGCAAGCTCATCGCCGGTATCAAGAAGGCGTCGATCGAGATCGACCGCAAGGTGCTGGCTGACCTCGCCGTCAACGACCCCGCTGCTTTTGCCAGCATCGTTGAAAAGGCCAAGGCTCAACTGGCTGCTTGATTTTTTCAAGCGGGCAGCAAAAGATGCTGCTCCGGCCCACGCCGGCCGAGGCTCACCCCTCGGACGGCCAGGCCGGTGACTCAAAGGCCAACGGTTCGTTGGCCTTTTTTTTCGACACAAGACCATGAACGACCAGCCAAGCGACCTGCAGGCCCTGGTGCAATCGGCCCAGGAAGCTTTCGCCGCCGCCCTCACGCCCGCCGACCTCGAAAACGCCAAGGCGCGTTTTCTGGGCAAGTCCGGCAGCGTGACCGATCTGCTCAAGGGCATGGGTGCCCTGAGCCCCGAAGAGAAGAAGACCCGGGGCGCGGCCATCAACCAGGCCAAGCAGTTGGTGGAAGCGGCGCTGACCGCCCGTCGCCAGGGTTTGGCCGATGCCGAACTGGCGCAGCAACTGCAGGCCGAGAAGCTGGACGTGACTTTGCCCGGCCGCCGCCGTGGCGAGGGCGGATTGCATCCGGTGTCGCTCAGCATTGAGCGCATCGAGGGCATCTTCGGCTCCATGGGTTTCGACGTGGCCGATGGCCCCGAGATCGAAGCCGACTGGTTCAACTTCACCGCACTGAACACGCCGGAAGACCACCCCGCGCGTTCGATGCACGACACCTTTTACGTCGAAGGCGGCCACCTGTTGCGCACGCACACCAGCCCGATGCAGGTGCGCTACGCCGTGCAGCACGTGAAGGCTCATGCCGACCTGATCGCCAAGGGCGAGCGCATGCCCGAGATCCGCGTGATCGCGCCGGGCCGCACCTACCGTGTCGACAGCGATGCGACGCACTCGCCGATGTTCCACCAGTGCGAAGGCCTGTGGATCGGTGAGTCGGTGAGCTTCGCCGACCTGAAGGCCGTGCTGGGCGATTTCTTCAGCACCTTCTTCGAGACGGACGATCTGGACATCCGTTTCCGCCCCTCGTTCTTCCCGTTCACCGAGCCCTCGGCCGAGGTGGACATCGCTTTCGCGAGCGGCCCGCTGAAAGGCCGCTGGCTGGAAGTGGGCGGGGCAGGGCAGGTGCACCCGAACGTGGTGCGCAACTTCGGGCTGGACCCGGAGCAGTACATCGGCTTCGCCTTCGGCCTGGGGCCGGATCGCCTCACCATGCTGCGGTATGGCGTGAACGATCTGCGCCTGTTCTATGAAGGTGACCTGCGCTTCCTGCAGCAGTTTCAGTGAGTGAGTTCCGATCGCCATACCCCAGCGATCGGCCCAACAGTCTGACCAGAGAACAAGCCATGAGCACCACCAACATCCGCGCCTGGGCCGCCCAGGAAGCCGCCAAGCCCCTGGTGAACTTCGAGTACGACCCGGGCCCGCTGGGCGTCGAAGAGGTCGAGATCCGTGTCGAGCACAGCGGGCTGTGCCATTCCGATCTGTCCGTGATCGACAACGAATGGGGCTCGTCCCGCTATCCCACCGTGGGTGGCCACGAAGTGGTGGGCACGGTGGTGGCACTGGGCCCCAATGCGCGCGGCCTGAGGCTGGGCCAGCGTGTCGGCCTGGGCTGGATGTCCGAATCGTGCATGACCTGCCGCGCCTGCCTCAATGGCGAGCCGCAGCTGTGCCGCGTCAGCCGCCCGACCATCATCGGCCACCACGGCGGTTTCGCCGAGCGCGTGCGTGCGCACTGGCTGTGGGTGTGCCCCATCCCTGAAGGGCTGGATGCGGCCAAGGCCGGGCCGCTGCTGTGCGGCGGCATCACGGTGTTCTCGCCGTTCCTGAATTTCAACATCAAGCCGACGCACCGCGTGGGCGTGGTCGGCATCGGTGGCCTGGGCCACCTGGCGCTGAAGTTCGCGCGGGCCTGGGGCTGCGAGGTTACGGCCTTCACGTCCAGCGATTCCAAGCGCGACGAGGCGCTGAAGCTGGGCGCGCACCAGGTGGTGTCCAGCGTGGACCCGAAGGCCATGAAGCAACTGGCTGGCCGGCTGGACATGGTGCTGGTCACCGTGAACGTGATGCTCAACTGGCGTGCGCTGATGAGCACGCTGGCGCCCAATGGCCGCCTGCACCTGGTGGGCGTGTTGCCGCAGCCGATGGAGGTCGATGCCTTCCCGCTGATCGGTGGGCAACGCAGCGTGTCGGGTTCGCCCACGGGCTCGCGCCAGGACATCGACACCATGCTGGAGTTTGCCGCGCGCCACGGCATCGAGCCGCAGACCGAGCACTTCCCGATGAGCCGCATCAACGATGCGCTGGAACACCTGCGCGCCGGCAAGGCCCGCTACCGCGTGGTGCTGGATGCCGATTTCGCGCCGGCCGCCTGACGCCGCCTGAAGAACCGTTTTTAAGAGATTCCCGAGGATCCCATGCAATTCCCCGAGTCCTGGCTGCGCAGCTTCTGCAACCCCGACCTCGACACCCAGCAACTGGCCAACCTGCTGACCATGGCCGGCCTGGAGGTGGAGGAGCTGGAGCCCGTGGCCCCGCCCTTCACCGGCGTGGTCGTGGCGCAGGTGCTGGAGGTGGCCCGCCACCCCGATGCCGACCGCCTGAACGTCTGCAAGGTGGACGCGGGCACCGGCACGGTGCTGCAGATCGTGTGCGGCGCGCCCAATGTGCGCCCCGGCATCAAGGTGCCTTGCGCCACCGTGGGCGCCGAGCTGCCCCCGGGCGCCGATGGCAAGCCTTTCAAGATCAAGCTGGGCAAGCTGCGTGGTGTGGAGAGCCAGGGCATGCTGTGCTCGGCGCGCGAGCTGGGTGTCTCGGAAGAGTCCAACGGCCTGCACATCTTGGCCGATGACGCGCCCGTGGGCGAGAGCATCCGCACGCACCTCAAGCTGGACGACACGCTGTTCACGCTCAAGCTCACGCCGAACCTGGCACACTGCCTGAGCGTGGCCGGCATCGCCCGCGAAGTGTCGGCACTGACCGGTGCGCCGCTGGTGCTGCCTACCATCGCCCCCGTCAAGCCTTCGATTGACGATGCGCTGAAGGTGTCGGTGCAGGCGCAGGACTTGTGCGGCCGTTTCGGTGGCCGCGTGATCCGTGGCGTGAACCCTCAAGCCGCGACACCTGACTGGATGATCGAGCGCTTGGCCCGTTGCGGCCAGCGCTCCGTGTCCGCCCTGGTCGACATCTCCAACTACGTGATGTTCGAGCTGGGCCAGCCCTCGCATGTGTTCGACCTGGACAAGATCCACGGCGGACTGACGGTGCGCTGGGGCCGCGCCGGTGAAACGCTCAAGCTGCTCAACGGCCAGACCATCACGCTGGACGAGCAGGTCGGCGTGATCGCCGATGACTCGCAGGTCGAATCGCTGGCCGGCATCATGGGTGGCGACGCCACCTCGGTGGGCGACGACACGCGCAACATCTACCTGGAAGCCGCCTTCTGGTGGCCCAAGGCCATCGCCGGCCGCGCACGCCGCTACAACTTCTCGACCGATGCCTCGCACCGCTACGAGCGCGGTGTGGACCCGGCGCCCACGGCCCAGTACCTCGAGCGCATCACGCAGCTGATCCTGGACATCTGCGGCGGCCAGGCCGGCCCGCTGGATGACCAGCATCTGCAACTGCCCGAGCGCAAGCCCGTGACCATGCGCCTGTTGCGTGCCCAGCGCGTGATCGGCATGGACGTGTCGCTGGTCGATTGCCAGACCGTGTTCCATCACTTGGGCCTGCACTACACCACGCAGGCGCTCAAGCACGACACCAACCTGATCGTGAACCCGCCGAGCTGGCGCTTCGACATCCAGATCGAAGAGGACCTGATCGAAGAAGTGGTGCGCGTGATCGGCTTCGACAAGCTGCCCAAGCGTGCGCCCAAGGCCCCGGTGACCAGCCAGGTGCGTCCCGAGCGCCAGCGCGGCCTGTACGCCGTGCGCCGTGCCGTGGCCGCGCGTGGCTACCAAGAGGCGATCACCTTCAGCTTCGTCGAGGAGCGCTGGGAGCGCGAGCTGGCCGGCAATGCCGACCCGATCCGCGTGCTCAACCCGATCGCCAGCCCGCTGGCCGTGATGCGCTCCAGCCTGATCGGCAGCCTGGTCGAGGTGCTGCGCCTGAACCTGTCGCGCAAGGCCGACCGCGTGCGCGTGTTCGAGATCGGTCGTGTGTTCAAGCGCGATGCCTCCGTGCAGGATGGTGATCAGACGGTTGCGGGTTTCGATCAGCCCGTCCGTGTGAGCGGCCTGGCCTATGGCCCCGCTGATGCGGCGCAGTGGGGCACCGCTTCGCGCGCTGTCGATTTCTTCGATGTGAAGGGCGATGTCGAGACCTTGCTGGCGCCGCGTCAGCCGCGTTTTGTGGCCGCCGAGCATCCGGCTTTCCACCCCGGCCGCTGTGCCCGTGTGGAGCTGGACGGCCAGGCCGTCGGTTTCATCGGCGAGTTGCACCCCAAGTGGCGCCAGGCCTATGACCTGCCGCAGGCCCCCGTGCTGTTCGAGCTGGACGCGCAAGCCCTGGCTACCCGCGTCGTGCCCGCCTTCACCAGCGTGCCCAAGATGCAGTCGGTCTACCGCGACCTGGCCCTGGTGGTGAACGACGCCACCACGTACGAGTCGCTGATCGGCGCCATCGTGCAGGCCAAGACCGATGGCCTGGTGCGTGGCGCCCGCCTGTTCGACATCTACAAGCCCAAGACGCCGGTGGCCGGCATCGCCGACAATGAACGCAGCCTCGCCGTGCGCGTGGAACTGCGCGATGATGAGCAGACGCTGACCGACGAACGCATTGAAGCGGCCATGGCCGCGGTGATCGATGCCTTGTCGCAAGGTGTGGGCGCACGCGTGCGTGCCTGACGGCCGGGGGAGGGCCAGGAGACATGAACGACAAGATCCGCGACCTGACGGTACTGCTGCCAGCCACGTTGGAGACGCCCACGCTGACCAAGGCCGAACTCTCGGACATGCTGTTCGAGCGCCTGGGGCTGAACAAACGCGAGTCCAAGGACATGGTGGAGGCCTTTTTCGAGCTGCTCCATGAGTCGCTGGTGGACGGCAAGGATGTGAAGCTGTCCGGATTCGGAAACTTCCAGATCCGCCAGAAGGCCCCGCGGCCGGGCCGCAACCCCCGTACCGGCGAGGCCATCCCCATCAAGGCCCGCCAAGTGGTGACCTTCCACGCCAGCCAGAAACTCAAAGGCATGGTGCAGGGGGATGTTCCCAGCGACGACGACTTGGAGTAAAGTCTGAAGCCCCTGGCCCATCACACTGATGGCCCAGGGATTTTTTACACTCCTCCAAGCCATGGAACGCACAGAGCAAGAATCATCGCCGCGTTCGGAATCGCCCGTGTCCACGACACCGGGGGCTGCGCAGCCGCGTGGCGCCACATCACGCGCCCTGGCCCGCACGGAGGCCAAGGGGGCGTCTCGCGCGGAGGGGCGTGCGGAAGGTCGTTCTGAGGGCAGGGCCGAGGCCCGCACCGAGGTGCGTGTGCCTACCGGCGCCGTGGCGCCTGTGAGCAGCCTGCCGCCCATTCCCGCCAAGCGCTACTTCACCATCGGTGAGGTCAGCGAGCTCTGTGGCGTGAAGCCTTACGTGCTGCGCTACTGGGAGCAGGAGTTCACGCAACTGCGCCCCATGAAGCGGCGCGGCAACCGCCGCTATTACCAGCACCATGAGGTGCTGCTGATCCGCCGCATCCGTGAACTGCTCTATGAGCAGGGCTTCACCATCAGTGGTGCGCGCAACCAACTGCACGATCATGCGCCGGCAACCGCTCAGGCGGCAACTGATGTCGATGCCGAGGAGGCATCCGGCAAGGTGGCCTTGGCGCCTGACGTGGCCTGGACAGGCCCTGACCTGATGGCCCTGGCACATAGCCACCCACAGGCCGCCGCCGAGTTGCGTGAGGCCTTGTTGTCCATCCGCGACTTGCTGAGTTGACACGCGCGTGCTGTTGAGCGTGTGGCGCAAAAAAATTGCATGGCTTCAAAAGCCCCTTCAAACCGTGCTATAGTCTAAGTCTTCGTCGGGGCGTAGCGCAGCCTGGTAGCGCACTTGCATGGGGTGCAAGGGGTCGCGAGTTCGAATCCCGCCGCCCCGACCAAGAGAATCACGAGGGTCAGCAGAGAAATCTGCTGACCCTTTCGTGTTTCTGGGCTCAGGCCGCCTGTGCCTCGTAGCCTTCTTCGCTGATGGCCTTGGTCACGGCATCAGCCGTCAGCACCGAGTTCACGCTGACGCGGCCCTGTGCCAGATCGACCTGCACCGTGGCCTGTGGATCCAGTGCCTGCACGGCGTTGGTCACGGATTTGACGCAGTGCTGGCAGCTCATGCCCTTCACGCTCAACTGCAGCGTTTGCGGGGTGGTGGTGCTCATGATGGTTCCTTTCCTTGAAGCGCCCTGATCAGGGGCAGGCCACGAAGTATTGACCTTGACATCATGGAAAGGTCAATACTGGCGCCATGGCCATCACGGGATGGTCCGCAAGGATAGAGAACATGAGTGACGCAGCAGCAGGCGTGCTCCACGCGCTTGAAGAGCCCTTGCAACTCGCGGTGCGCGGCATGACCTGCGCGGCCTGCGTCAACCGTGTGGAACGCGCGCTGCGCAAGGTGCCGGGCGTGGCCTCGGCCAACGTGAATTTCGCGACCGAAACCGCCTCCGTGCAGTGGGCCGCCGGGGCGGATCACCCGGCTGACAGCGCCCTGGTCGAGGCCGTGGCACACGCAGGCTACGAGGCTCATGTGCAGGCGGCCGATGCGCCCTTGGCGGATGAATCGCAGAGTTGGTGGGATGTCTGGGGCGCCGTGACCCTGGGGCTGGTGGCCAGCGTGCCTCTGGTGCTGCCGATGCTGTGGGGCAACCACCACTTCTGGCCCGCCTGGGTGCAGTTCGCGCTGGCCACGCCGGTGCAGTTCATCCTGGGCGCACGCTTCTACCGGGCAGCCTGGGCGGCCTTGAAGGACCGCAGCGGCAACATGGATCAGTTGGTGGCACTGGGCACCACGGCCGCCTGGGCCTTGTCATGCTGGCTGTGGTGGACGCATGAGCGCACTGCAGAGCAGGGGCATGGGCCGCACGCTGGCATGCCGGATCTGTATTTCGAATCTGCCGCGGTGGTGATCACCCTGGTCCTGCTGGGCAAGGCGCTGGAGGCGCGGGCCAAGCGCCAGACCACGGCGGCGATCCGGGCCTTGCAGTCGCTGCGGCCGGACACGGTGCTGCGCCTGGGTCCTCAAGGCGAGGTGAGTGTGCCGCTGCGCCAGGTGGTGGTTGGCGACATCCTGGTGGTGCGCCCGGGTGAGCGAGTGCCCAGCGACGGTGTCGTCACCGAAGGCCACAGCCATGTCGATGAATCCATGCTCACCGGTGAGCCTCTGCCCATCGCCAAAGGGGAGGGCGAGCGCCTGACCGGCGGTGCCATCAATGGCGACGGGCGCCTGCTGATGCGGGTGTCGGCGGTGGGCAGGCAGACGGTGCTGTCGGGCATCATCCGCAGCGTTGTCGAGGCCCAGGCGGGCAAGGCGCCTATCCAGCGTGTGGTGGACAAGGTGTCGGCCATCTTCGTGCCCACGGTCTTGCTGCTGGCGGTACTCACCGGGCTGGGCTGGTGGGCCTGGGGGCTGGGCTTGGAGCAATCCCTGGTGCGGGCGGTGGCGGTGCTGGTCATCGCGTGTCCTTGCGCCTTGGGCTTGGCCACGCCAGCGGCCCTGATGGCCGGCACGGGGGCGGCGGCGCGCCACGGCATCCTCATCAAGGATCCGGAGGCGCTGGAAGCGGCCCACAAGATCGCGGTTGTTGCGTTCGACAAGACAGGCACGCTCACCGTTGGCCAGCCGCGCCTGACGCACTGGCAGGTGGCGGATGGCCGGGGGCTGGCGCCGGATCAGGCGCTGCAGGTGGCGGCTGCCATGCAATCGGGCAGCGAGCACCCCTTGGCCAGGGCGGTGGTGGTGGCCTGCACGCAGGGCATGGATGGTGTGCAGGCCACGGCAGTGCAGGCGGTGCTTGGGCGTGGCCTGCAGGCGGTGGTGGCGGGCGATGCCTTGCCCGCTGCATGGTCGGGGCTGGCGTGGCGGTTGGGCAGCACGCGCTGGATGGAATCGCTGGTGCCGGTGTCGGCGCGGCCGGCTGATCTGGCGGCCAAGGCATCGTCTCTGGCGGCCGGCGGCTCATCCGTCTCGTGGCTGATGGCCGGGCCCGCGCATGACGTAGGAGCCTCCCTGAATGGCGAAGACGTCCAATGGCAGGTGGTCGCCCTGTTGGGATTTGGCGACGAGCTCAAGCCGCAATCGGCACAGGCCGTGGCGCAACTCCATGCGCTGGGCATCGAGACCGTGATGATCTCTGGCGATAACCGTGGCGCGGCCGAGGCCGTGGGCCGGGCGCTGGGCATCGGCAAGGTGGTGGCCGAGGTGTTGCCCGCCGACAAGGCTGAGCAGGTGCGCGCGTTGAAGTCCGGCCGTGATGGCCACCCGCGCGTGGTCGCCATGGTGGGTGATGGCATCAACGATGCGCCGGCACTGGCCGCGGCGGACGTGGGCATGGCCATGGCCAACCCGCATGGCGCCACCGATGTCGCCCTGCATGCGGCCGGGGTCACGCTGATGCGGGGCGATCCGGCCCTGGTGCCCGCGGCCATCGACATCTCGCGCCGCACTTCGGCCAAGATCCGCCAGAACCTGTTCTGGGCCTTCGGCTACAACGTGATCGGCATCCCGCTGGCCATGGCCGGTGGCCTCAGCCCCATGCTGGCGGGCGCGGCCATGGCCTTCAGTTCCGTGAGTGTGGTGGGCAATGCCCTGTTGTTGTCGCGATGGCATGCGAAGGGTTCGCGCCCCGAGGCGGTGCAAAGCCATTAAACTCGCCCGATCACTGCCAGTAGCTCAGTTGGATAGAGCACCTGCCTTCTAAGCAGGCGGTCGGGGGTTCGACTCCCTCCTGGCAGGCCATCGTGCACGCCGGGCAATCAGGCGTGCGATCAGAACGAGGTCCGTGGATGATGTTGGACGCACTCAAGCGATTGATCGGCGCCGGCCAGTCTCCGGCAAAAGGTGCTGACCAGCAGCAAGTGCTGGCCACCTGGGCCAAGGCCGAAGGCCACAAGCTCAAGACCGTGTCGGGGCAGTCCGGCGGTGTCGTCGTGGACACGACCGCGGGCTGGCGCATCGAATGGGGGCCGGCGCAACGCCCTTATTTCACGGGGCACGAGTTGCGTTTCCGCTTCGATGCCGGGGTGCCGGCCGATGTGCAGATCCTGTTCCTGACCAAGGTGCTCGCGCACTCGCTTGAGACAGACGTATTCCAGCGCTTCACCGATGCCATGCAGACCCGGGTGGACAACACGCTGCCCGAAGAGATGCGCTGGCTGGCCATGCATGCCAAGGTGCCGCTGTCCGAGCACCCGGTGCTGCATCGGCGCTTCCTGATGCTCTCCAACGCCGAGGGCATCGCCAAGCTGTGGCTGGATCCGGAGTTCGCCGCGGCGCTGGAATCCGCAGCCGCCGCCTGGTGGACGGATGCCCTGGTGGCCGTGATGACCGTCAACCGCGGCATCCTGACCGTCCGCATGTCGGGTGACGACATCGAGGTCAACCAGTTGCGCCTGGTGTCCGCCCTGTTCGATCTGGCGGCGCGCAAGCTGGTCGACGCCGTCTGATCAGCCTTTCTTGCGCTGCAGGAAGCGCGCGATGGCCTCGCCGGCCTCTGGGCGCATCAGGTTCACCAGGAAGTGCCGCTTCTCGGCGGCCAGGTGCTCGCTGAGCGGCGCTTGCGGCGCATCGTTGACCAGCTCCTTGAGGCTGGCCAGCACATTGGCCGGGGTCTTGGCCAGCGTGTCGGCCAGGGCCAGGGCTGCGGTCAGCACCGTGCCAGCCGGCTCGATCTGGTGCACCAGCCCCCACTGCTGCATCTGCTGGGTGGTGGCATCGCCGCCGGTCCACAGCCATTGCAGCGCCACGCCGCGGGGCAACTGCCGCGCCAGGTGCCAGCTGGCGCCGCCGTCCGTCGACAGACCCACCTTGCTGTAGGCGCTCACGAAGCGCGCGTTGTCGGCCGCGACGATCAGGTCGCAGGCCAGCGTCACCGACAGCCCGCCGCCCGCCGCCACGCCTTCCACCGCCGCGATCACGGGCTTGGGAAAGGCGCGCAGAGCCTCGATCCACTGGTGAAACGCATCAATGTTGGCCGCTTGCTGGCTCGGATCCTGCTGGCGGTTATGCGACAAACGTTGTAAATCTCCCCCACCGCAGAAATGGCCGCCGGCGCCTGTCACGATCACGGCGGCCACGCTCGGGTCGGATTCCGCCATGTTCAGGGATTCGATACCGGCCGCATACACCTGTGGCGACAGGGTGTTGCGGGTGGCGGGGCCGGACAAGGTCATGACCAGGACGGCGTCCCGGCGTTCGGTCAGTAATTCAGTTGTCATGGCTGGATCTGGTTGTTACTGTTTCTCGATGTGAATGGGGGCTTATGATCAGAAAGACGGGTAACTTGACGTGCTAGAGTGAAAACTTGGCAGAAAACCGCACCGATATGATGAAATTCAAAGGAGTATCGGCGGCCATTGTCGTAGGTCTCTCGGTGGTGAGCTTGTGCGAATCAGCGTTCTCGCTGGGATTCGGGAGGCCCACCAGTCGGGCAGTACTGGGGGAGACACTCAGCCTGACCGTTCCGCTCCATCTGGAGGCGGGCGAAGTCATCGCTGATGAGTGCGTGGCAGCCGACGTTTATTTTGGGGATGACAAGCAGACTTCACTGTCCGTGAAGGCTACCGTGCTGCCTGGCGAAGGCTTGCAGCGCGCTGTGCGCGTGGTGACCACGTCGCTGATCAACGAACCGGTGGTGACCGTTTACCTGGGCGCTGGTTGCAAGGCCAAGATCACCCGCAAGTTCGTGGCCTTTGCCGATCCACCCGGTCTGGCCATTGGCGCTGACAGCGCAGTGGCGGACAACGTGCGTGGGGTGTCGTCTCCTGTTGTTGGCGATGGTGCACCGCTGGCCGCTGCGCCATCGGGTGCCGTGGGCGAGCGTGCGGCTTCGTCGACGCGTGCGGCGCGCACGGGCGGCACAATGCCCCGGCCGGCCAAGGCGCCAGTGGCCCGCAAACCCCGGGACGCCGCCAACGGTGGCGTGATCACGGAAGGCCCCGCCACCAACCTGGCCAGTGCCACGGCACCGGTCAAGGTGAGCCCGGATCGGCGCTCCGGCACGCCCGCCAAGGCGGCCGTGAGTGAGCAGCCCAGGCGCGAGACCTCGCGCCTGGTGCTCGATCCGGCCGAGGCCGATGCCCTGGTCATTCCCAACCTGATGATGACCTCCGCCATGAGCGGGATCGCCGCGGACATCGATGCGCCGGAAGTCAAGGCGCGTCGGGCTGCGGCTGCGGCGCTGTGGGCCGCGATGAACTCATCGCCGGAGCAACTGGCGCGTGACCGCCAGCGCATGCAGGAGCTCGAGCAGCGCCTGGCGCACCTGCAGCAGGAGTCCAACGGTGCCCAGAGCCGTGTGGCCGCCATGGAGGCTCGCGTGCGTGAGGCCGAAGACCAGCGCTTGCGCCACCCCCTGGTGTATGCGCTGGTGGCTCTGGTAGTGCTGCTGGGCGCTGCCGTGGCCTGGTTGGCCATGCGCCGGCGCAGCCAGCCGGCTGAGGCAGCACAGTCCTGGTGGCAGGGTGAACCCGGTGATGGCGGCGCCCCCCAAGGTGGCGATGCTGCTGCCGTAGAGCCGGCGCCGTCAATGGCCGAGCCCGCGATCGCCCGCACGGCGGCCGAGTTCATGCCGGTGCGCCCGAAGGCCACGCCGCCGAGTGCACTGCTGGCCGATACCGCCGCGCCTGTGGCAGCCGCTGCAGCCTCTGTGGCGGCCCCCGCCACGGCGAACGAATCGACCACCAGCAGCCGCGCCATGCTGATCAAGCCGGCCGCGCAAGAGGCCCGCGAGATCACGGTCGAGGAGCTGATCGACCTGGAGCAGCAGGCCGAATTCTTCGTGGTGCTGGGGCAGGACGACGCCGCGATCGAGCTGCTCGAAGGCCATGTGCAGAGCACGGCCGGCGCCAGCCCCTTGCCACATCTGAAGCTGCTGGAGATCTACCAGCGCCTGGACCGCCGCGACGACTACGAGCGTGTGCGCGAGGCCTTCAACGGTCGCTTCAACGCCTATGCTCCGTCGTGGGAGTCCGATCTGCAGCACGGCCATGCCCTGGAAGATTACCCCGGTGTGATCGACCGCCTGCAGAACCTGTGGTCCGTGCCCGCCAAGGCCATGGATGTGCTGGAGGTGTCGCTCACCCGTGCCGATGGCAGTGCAGAAACCTTCGATCTGCCGGCCTACCGTGAACTGCTGTTCCTCTACGGCGTGGCCCGGGATCTGTCCGAACGTGAAGCCCAGGACCGTACCCCCGTGGACCTGCTGCTGCCGGTTCAAGGTGGCGGGGACGAGGATGCCGATGACATCAGCCCGCCCACCATGCTGCAGCCCCTCATGGCTACGCGCCCGGTCAAGGCCCTGCCAGAGGTGACGCCCAGCTTGAGCCTGGACCTGTCGCTGGATGACCCCGCGCCGGCCGATGACGATGGTGGTGCCCGGGTGGACATGGGGGATGCCGACAAGGACAAGCCTCAGGGCGGTACCGGCAACAGCATCGACTTCGAGCACGTGGACCTGCCCCAGAACAAGGGCTGATCCTCGACCACACCTTGCTGCACGTTGCGTCAGTCAGGCCCTCTCCGGAGGGTCTGATTTGTTTCGGGAGCCTTAGAGGGCCTGATCGCTGTCGGTGGTCTGTGCACCCGGCCCGGTGGTGCTGTTGCCTGCGCTCTGCAGCGCCTGCAGGATCAGCTGCTTGTTGAGCCGTTCGGACAGCAGTTCAGTGAAGGTCAGCACGAACTGCCGCAGGTAGCTGCCCCGCTTGAAGGCGATACGGGCCACGTTGCTGCCGAACAGGTGGCCCACGGGCCGCCAGGTCAGCTCGCCCCCCGGGCCGAACAGGGGGTCATCCTTGACCACCATGTCGGCCACCAGGCCGATGCCCAGGCCCAGCCGGGTGTAGGTCTTGATGATGTCGGCGTCGATGGCTTCCAGCACCACATGGGGTGTCAGGCCCCGCTGCGCGAAGGCCTTGTCGATGCGCGAGCGGCCGGCGAACGAAGGGTGGTAGCTGATCAGCGGCTCAGCCGCCAGTTGCTCCAGCGTCAGGCGGGGTGCCTCGGCCAGGGGGTGGTCGTGGCGCATCAGGGCCACGTGCTGCCATTCATACAGCGGCAACGTCACCAGTTCGTCGTAGTTGGCCAGTGATTCGGTGGCCAGGCCCACGTCCGCGACGTCGTCCAGCACCATGCGGGCTACCTGCTCCGGGTTGCCCTGGTGCAGGCTGACGGACACCTTGGGAAAGCGCTTGCGCAGCGCGGCCACGGGCTCTGGCAGGGCATAACGCGCCTGCGTGTGCGTGGTGGCGATGGAAAACGTACCGGCATCCTGCAGTGCGTACTCGGCGCCGATGCGCTTGAGGTTGCTCACCTCGCGCAGGATCACGTCGATGGACTGGAGCACCTTCTCGCCAGGCTCGGTGATGCGCTTGAGGCGTTTGCCGTGCCGCACGAAGATGTCCACGCCCAGCTCTTCCTCCAGCTCCAGGATGGCCTTGGAGATGCCGGGCTGCGAGGTGTGCAGGGCCTTGGCGGTTTCCGTGAGGTTCAGGTTGCGCCGGGCGGCCTCCCAGACGAAGCGGAACTGGTGCAGGTTCATGCGGCGTCTCCGTCGGTCGGTTGTGCTGGGGATGCGTCCAGGCCGGCTTGCGCCAGTTGCCAGGCCGCGTCGGCCAGGGCGTTGACCACCGTGCGTGTCTCGCCCACGGCCGGTGCCAGGTGCCAGGTGATGTGCGGGTGCTGCTGCTGCATCTGCGCCATCAGTACCGGCAAATCCTTGCGCACGTGTCCGCCCGCGCCCAGGAACAGGGGCACCACGGTGATGCGGCTGCAGCCTTGCGCGGCCAGTTGATCACCGGCTTCCTGCAGCGTCGGGCTCATGAACTCCAGAAAGGCGAGGGCCATGGGCACGCCAGGGCCATGCTGGGCCTGCAACTGCGCGCGGGCCTGCTCGAAGGGGATGGCCCAGGCCGCATCCCTGGCGCCATGGGCGAAGAGCAGCAGGCCGTGGGTCATGGGGCAGGCCTTTCGGGTGTCAACGGTTGCGCACCAGCCAGATGAAGGCCGACAGCGACAGCAGCAGGTAGGCCAGGCTGGGCGCGGAGGCGGCCAGCCAGGGGCGCCACTCATGCAGCAGGCCCAGGTGGCTGGTGATGTGGTTGACCAGCACGAAGCTGATGCCCAGCATCACCCCGCCGAACACCTTGAGGTTCATGCCGCCGCTGCGCGATTGCAGGTAGGCGAAGGGCAGGGCCAGCGCCACCATCACCAGGCAGGTCAGGGGCGAGAAGGCCTTTTTCCAGAACTGCAGCTCGTACTTCTGCGCGGCCTGGGCGTTGCGGGCCAGGTGGTGCGTGTAGCGCCACAGCGCCACGGTGGACATGGTGTCGATGGGCAGCACCGAGGCGGCCACCACCTGCGGTGTCATCTGGCTGATCCAGTCGAGCTTGTCCAGGCGTTGTTCGGTCACCAGGGACTGGCCCGTGGTCTCCTGCTCGGGGGTGACCTTGGCGGCCGAGGCCCAGTGCGTGTCGGTCACGCCGCGCAAGGTCCACAGCGAGGCGCCACCGGAGCCCTGGGCCGCGTGCGAGATGTCGGCCTCTTGCGCGATGATGCGGCGCACCATGCGGCCTTGGCCATCGAACTCGAAGATGCGCACGTTCTTGAAGCTGGATTCGCCGGTGGCCGAGCCCACGTTGACGGTGAGTTGGTGCCCCTCGGGTGTCTCTGGCCCGCTGCTTTCGCGCAACCAGGCGCCCCCGCGGCCCAGATTCAGCGCCTGGCCCTTGCGGAAATCAGAAGAGTTCAATGAGGTGAGCTGCCGCGTCCAGGGGGTGACGAAATCGCCGATCGCGAACAGCATCAGCGCGCTGCCCACGCCCAGGGCGGCCAGCAGCGTGAGCGCGCGCGCCGGGCCCAGGCCGCTGGTGCGCAGGATGGTGTACTCCGAACTCTGCGCCAGTTGCGACAAGGCCATGATGGTGCCGATCAGCAGCGTGATCGGGAACACGTCGTAGACGTGGCCGGGCAAGGCGAGGATGCAGGTCCACAGCGCGTCGGTCAGGGTGTAGCCATTGCGGCCGATGTCCTGCAGCTCATCGACCAGGTCGATGAAGAAGAACAGCGCCAGGAAGGCCAGCGTGACGAACAGCACCGACGACAGGATCTGTCGGTAGAGCAAGCGGCGGACGGTCTTCATGCGCCGGCTCCTTGTGCGGCCGACGAGGCAGGCGGTGAGGGCTCGTCCGCATCGCCATCACCCGGTTTGCGCCAGGCGCCATCACGCCACCACAGCGTGGCCAGCGCGCCCAGGGTGATCGCGCCATGGATGCCGAACAGGCCGGCGGCGCTGCTGAGCTTGCCCGATGTGACCCAGGCCTGCGTGAGCGTGAGCACGTTGTAGTACGCCACGAACACCAGCAGGGCCCAGACCATGCTCCAGGCATTGCCGCGCCGCACCTGGGTGTTGACGGAGGCCAGCGCGATCAGCACCAGGTTGGCCGCCGACCACAGGGTGCCCAGGCGCCAGACCAGCTCTGCCTGCATCTCGCGGTTGGTGCTGTTGAACAGCTCCACGGTAGGGGTGCCGCGAGCGCCCAGTTCGCCGGCATTGCCCACCGGGGCATCACCCACCAGAATCTGGGCCTGCTCGAAGCGCGAGCGGGTTTTCTCGCCGGTGGACAGCTTGGTCTCGACACGCTCGCCCTGGCGCAGGTTGAGGTAGCGCTGGGCGCCGATGGTTTCGATCTGCCCCTCGCGAGCGCTGACCACGGCTTCGGTGTCGCCCTCGCTGAGCACGATGAACACGTTCTTGCCGGTGCGCTCGCCATCACTGCGGCTGTCGATGAAGAACACGCGCTTGCCATCAGCCGAGCTCTGGAACTGGCCGGGTGCCACGCGGGCGATGTCTGAGCGGCGCTCGAAGCGGTCCTTGAGCACCTGGGTCTGCTGCTGCCCCCAGGGGCGCGCCACCAGCAGCAGCACGCCCAGCGCCACCAGCACGGGCCAGGCCATCTGCCAGATTGGCTTGAGCAGGCGCGACAGGCGCACGCCGCTGGCCTGCCAGACCACCATCTCGCTGTCGCGGTGCAGGCGGGCCAGCAGGGCCACCACGGCCACGAACAGCGCCAGGGTGATCAGGGTGGGCACCTGGGCGATCATGGTGTAGCCCAGCAGCAAGCTGACGTCGGCCAGCGCCACGCTGCCCTTGGCCGCCTGGCCCAGCACGCGGATCAGCACCATGGTCAGCACCACGGTCAGCAGCACCACCAGCGTCCCGACAAAGCCACGCCAGAGTTCTCGGCGGAGAGAGGAATCGAATAACATCAGTCAAATCAAACTCAATCCGTCCATTATGGACGTGGCAAGCATGGACTATCGCAACGTGGTGGGCTCGGGCCCGGAACTCGCAGGTTTTTCGGCCGACGTGCTGCTGGTGGTGTTGACCCCTGAGCATTCACGCACGGGCAGCGCCCCGCTGGACGCGCTGGTGAGCGAGGCCCTGTCCGCCGGTGATCTGGAGCTGAAAGACGGCCAGACCCTGTACGTGCACCGCCCCGCCGGCCTGAAGGCCCCCCGCCTGGCCGTGGCCGTGGCAGGTGGCGACACCCCCCGCCAGTTCAAGGCCGCCATCGCGCGCCTGGCTGGCCACGCCAAGGGCGCCCGTTTGACGCATGCCGCCGTGGCCACCGCGCAGGGCCTGGCCGTGACGGCCGCCCACGCCGAGGTGCTGGCCACCGCTTTTGGCGATGCCACCTACGTGTACAGCCTGAGCAAGCCTTCCGCGCCCAAGCCGGCTGCGCTCAAGAAGGTGTCGCTGATCACCACGGCCGCCGAGGCTACGGCTGCCCGCGAAGGCCTGGCCCGTGGCCAGGCACTGGCAGCCGGCAGCACACTGGCGCGTGAACTGGGCAACCGCCCCGGCAACTACTGCACGCCCACCGGCCTGGCCAATGAGGCCCGTCAACTGGGCAAGGCCTTCAAGCACATCAAGGTCGAGGTGTTCGACCGTGCCGCCATCGAGAAGATCGGCATGGGCTCCTTCTTGTCCGTCACGAACGGTTCGGCCCAGCCGCCACGCTTCATCGTGCTGCGCTATGACGGCGCTGCCAAGGACCAGGCGCCGGTGGTGCTGGTGGGCAAGGGCATCACTTTCGACACGGGCGGCATCTCCATCAAGCCGGCCGGCGAGATGGACGAGATGAAGTTCGACATGGGTGGCGCCGCCAGCGTGCTGGGCACCTTCCGTGCCGTGGCCGAACTCAAACCCAAGGTCAACCTGATCGGCCTGGTGCCCACCTGCGAGAACATGCCCAGCGGCACGGCCACCAAGCCGGGCGATGTGGTCACCAGTCTGTCGGGCCAGACCATCGAAGTGCTCAACACCGATGCCGAAGGCCGCCTGATCCTGTGCGATGCGCTGACCTACGCCGAGCGCTTCAAACCGGCGGTGGTGGTGGACATCGCCACGCTGACGGGTGCCTGTGTGATCGCGCTGGGCCACATCCACAGCGGCTTGTTCTCGGCCGATGACGAACTGGCGCAAAGTCTGGAGCAGGCGGGCAAAACTGCGGGCGACACCGCTTGGCGCATGCCACTGGACGACGAATACGGCGATGCCCTCAAGAGCAACTTCGCCGATCTGGGCAACGTCGGCGGTCGCGCAGGCGGCGCCATCACGGCCGCCGTGTTCCTGAGCAAGTTCGCCAAGGCCTACCGCTGGGCCCACCTGGACATCGCCGGCACGGCCTGGAAGTCGGGCGCGGCCAAGGGCGGCACGGGCCGGCCCGTGCCGCTGCTGACGCACTTCGTGCTGTCGCAGCAAGGCAAGGGGGCGCTGGTGCCCAAGCAGGCCAAGGCCACCGACAAAAAGGCTGCAGGCAAGGGCGCCGTCGCTGCCACGGTGGTCAAGCCCACGCGCAAGGCCCCCGCCCGCCGTGCGGCCAAGGCCTGATCAGCGTAGCCTCCGGATGTGCAAGGCACGATGAAGCAGGTGGAGTTCCATCACGGCATGGACGACAAGCTCGCCTACGCTTGCCGGCTGTTGCGCAAGGCCTATCGCAGCGGTGCGCGCCTGGTCGTCACCGCCGACATGGGCACGCTGCGCCAACTGGACCGCCAGCTGTGGGTGTTCGACGACCAGGAGTTCCTGCCCCATGTGTGCACCGGGGCCGGTCAGGCTTGGCCACTCCGCTGGAAGGACACGCCCGTGTGGCTGACCGACGCGCCCGAGCAGGCGCCGCAAGGCCTCCAGGTGCTGATCAACCTGGGGCAGTCCATTCCTTCGGGCGTCGAGCGCTTCGAGCGGTTTTTCGATGTCGTGTCCACCGAGCCGGATGACCGCCAACTGGGCCGCCAGCGCTGGCGTGAGTACGAGGCCAAGGGCTGGACAGTCAAGGCGCATCTGGCGCAGGAGTAAGCCTCGATGAGCCAGCCCCCACGCCCCGCGCCGTCTCATGTGCCGACCCTCACCGAGGTGATCGAAATCCCCGAGGTCTTGCCGACGCCGGTGCAGCCGACGACGGGTGTTGTCGAGGCCTTGGCGTCGGAGCCCGCATCGACATGGATGGCGCCGGCAGTAGTCGACAGCGTTCAGCCGACAGAGACCGTGGGCATCCTCGCGCCGCTTGTGCCTGCTGCCGTGCCCGCCGCGGTGCCATTGGCGATGCCGCCTTTGGTGCCCGTCGTGACGTCGCTGGTTGCAGCACCCACCGCGCCTGTATCTGTCCCTGAGCCCTTGCCCATACCGGCGTCACTGTTGAAGCCTGCGCTGGCACCAGTGCCGCCCCTGTCATCGCCTGCACCTGCGCCCGCACCGCTGACACCGGCACGCGGCGCTTCCGGCTTGGACGAGGCCGCCATGGCGCAACGCGTGTTGAGCGAGGTGCAGCGCCAGATCGACGGCATGCTGGAGTACCGCCTGCGCGAAGCGCTCACCCCGATCCTGGCACGCACCTCCGAATCCCTGGTGCGAGAATTGCGACAGGAACTCTCCAAGACCATGCGTGACGTGGTGTCGCGCGCCGTGGCCCAGGAAGTGGCGCGCCAGCGCAGCCGCTCTTGACCCGTCATCCCTTTCACCCACACAAGCAAGAGGTAGACAGACATGAAAGCGAACTTCCCGAACGTGGCGCCCCTGGCGCTGGCCCTGGTTGCTGCTGCGGCCACCATGCCTGTGCAGGCCCAGCAGGTTGTTCGCATCGGCCATGTGGGACCGGTGTCGGGCCCGCAAGCCCATTACGGCCGTGACAACGAGAACGGCGCGCGCATGGCCGTGGACGATCTCAATGCTCAGGGTGTGACCATCGCCGGCAAGAAGCTGAAGTTTGAGCTGATCGCGGAAGATGACGCGGCTGATCCGAAGCAGGGCACTGCGGCGGCGCAGAAGCTGTGCGATGCCAAGGTCAACGGCGTGGTCGGGCACCTCAACTCTGGCACCACGTTGCCGGCCTCCAAGGTGTATGCCGGCTGCGGGCTGCCGATGATCTCGCCCTCGGCCACCAACCCGCAGTTGACCGCGCTGGGCTACAAGAACGTGTTCCGCCTGCTGGCCAACGACAACTCGCTGGGCGCGGGCCTGGCCAAGCATGCCTTCGAGGTGCTCAAGCTCAAGAAGGTGGCCGTGATCGACGACCGCACCGCCTATGGCCAGGGCGTGGCCGAGGTGTTCAAGAACACCGCGCGCAAGCTGGGCATGGAGGTGGTGAGCGAGCAATACACCAATGACCGTGCCGTGGACTTCACCGCCATCCTCACGGCCATCAAGAGCAAGAAGCCCGATGGCATCTTCTTCGGTGGCATGGACCCGCAGGCCGGCCCCATGCTGCGCCAGATGCAGCAGCTGGGCCTGACCAAGGCCTACCTGTTCGGCGGTGACGGCATCTGCACCGAGAAGCTGGCGGATCTGGCCAGTGGTGCACGCACCCTGGGCAACGTGGTGTGCGCCATTGGCGGCCTGCCGGTCGACAAGCTGCCCGGTGGCCAGGATTGGCGCAAGCGTTACGATGCCAAGTTCCCCAAGCAGTTCCAGGTTTACTCGCCCTACACCTATGACGCCACCATGGTGCTGGTGGACGCGATGAAGCGCGCCAACTCCACCGACCCCAAGGTGTACGGCCCCAAGATCGTGGAAGCCAACTACAAGGGCGTGACGGCCCAGGTGCAGTTCGAGCCCAATGGTGAGTTGAGGAATCCGGCGATGTCGCTGTACACCTACAAGGATGGCAAACGCATCAACGCGAATTGACGCGATAAGCCTGCTACAATGGCGGGCTTCCGGAGAGGTGGATGAGCGGTTTAAGTCGCACGCCTGGAAAGCGTGTGTGGGTTAATAGCCCACCGCGGGTTCGAATCCCGCCCTCTCCGCCAAGACATCAATGAAAACGGGCCTTCGCGGCCCGTTTTTCATGTCTACCCACCTTCCTGCCCACCTTCGTGAAAACGATTGAACCTCGTGCGGAAGTGGTGGTGGCAGCGATCTAGGCCTGATGAGGCATCGCAAGTCGCTCGAGCACCTCTTTGACCCCTGGTTCCGGCATCAAGTCTCCTGCGGCAATCTCTGCAAGCCATCGACCTCGCACCGCCAGTGCTCCACCTTGAGCGGTTGGATTTCGATGATCCAGGCATGTCTGCACGACGGCGCGGGCTTGGGGCATGTAGAGTTTTTCGAGCATGGCGAGCCTCTGCATTTCGGTGAGCATGGGGTTAGGTCAGTTGAAGGGACGTGGCCCGTCAGTTGGGTCATCTGCGCTGGACAGGTGGACCAGGTCGGCAACTGCGCGGCGGGCGGCTTCCTCGGGCACTGTGGCGCCAGCGTCTTCCCAAAGCCGCTCTGCCCACTCGACGGCCTCGGGCAGACTCATGCTTCCGAGCAGCGGTGACAGCAGGAGCTTGTAGAGCGAGACCAGCTCAAGCGTGCAGCGGTTCATCCAAAGATTGCGGGGTAGGCCTGGATCATCTGAAGGGGTAGGGCGGTGGTTCGTAGTCGTCATGCGCTCACTCTCCAAACGGATGCCAGATCGGCACCCCTGAGCCCTGCAGCTGTTCCATCAGCACCTGGACGCGGTGGCTTTCGCCGGGGAACACGATCACGCCCTGCGGCGTGCCTGTCTCCAAGACATAGTTGTTCTCTTGCTCAATCGAGGGCGAGAAACGTCGTTCGGTGACGCCCAGGTCACGGACGCCCACCCCACGGGTGACGCACCAGCCCTCGGCCAGCCGGCCGACCAGGCCACCCCAGTGGATGACCTGAACAATGCGACGACGGCGCCAAGCTTGGTCTAGGGCAAAGGCGAAGCGCTCCCGATCGGAGTAGTCGACAGGCCCACAGGCCAACACGCGGATATCTGCCCCCTGACCAATCGGCGGGGTGTGATCTTCACAGCCAGTCTGCGGACGTTTGCACGGCACATCGCGGTGTGTACAGAAATCCTGGCCGGACTCGGCTCTGTGGTGGTGGCAGGTTCGGCAGGGCCAGACGCCCCGCCCGCTGGGCTTTTGCATACTGTATCTTTATACAGTATTTGGCGGCTTTGAACAGCTTTAGACGGCGCATGAACCAGCGCCAGCGCGGTCAAGGCTGATGAGCGCCCGGTGCCCCGCATCGAAGCAATCGAGATCCGTCTGCATCTGCCCTTGCGTTCCCCGTACACTTTTCCAAAAAGGAGAGACATGGAGTCAATTCAAGGAGCTCGATCATTTGCGATCGAGATGCATGGCGGCCAGTTGTACGGTGACCGGCCGTACTCCTTCCACCTCGACCAAGTGGCCGAGATCGCCTCAAGCTACGGGCATCAGGCGGAGACCCTGGCGTTTTTGCACGACACAGTAGAAGACACCTCCGCCACGCTGGACGAAGTTCGAGAGCGCTTTGGCAGCTTCATCGCAGACTGCGTGGCCTTGTTGACGGATCAACCAGGCGAGAACCGCAAAGAGCGCAAGGCGAAGACATACGCCAAGCTTGCCGAGGTGAACGATGAGCGCCAGTTGGCTCTGATCGTCAAGGCTGCAGACCGACTGGCCAACGTGCGAGCCTGTGTCGCCGATGGCAATGAGCGATTGCTCAGCGTCTATCGCGGCGAACATGAGGTGTTCAAGCTGGCTGCGTTCAGAGCAGGGCTGTGCGATGAGCTTTGGGGTGAACTTGGATCGCTCCTCTCTCTCGTTGGACCTGCTGTGCCTACCTCCGGGAAGAGCTAGCCTTGTCGCGCATGGAAAAAGCGACGGAAGACCTGTCTGCTCCGTATGAGAGCTGGGCGAGTGCCCGCCTGGATGTCGAAGGCAAAGGTGCCAAGCGTCGGGTGGTGCCCGGGGCGTTTGCGATGCTGGTTGTGGTGCTAGCCATCGGATGGCTGAACGCGTGGGTGCTTGTCTCCGACGTGCTTCGTCCCTTGTGGAGCAAGCCCTCGGCGACGGTCCTGTTGGGGATGGCGATCTCCTTCTTCGTGGGCGCCGCGGTGCTTTGTTTGACCTCCAAGTTTGGGCGACTGCGAACGCACGCGATGCTTGTGGGCTTTTGCCTGGTGTTGCCTTTGGGCGCCTTGATATTCGCTCCGCTCTTTCTGTACATCAATCAGGTCGGAGACTCGAGCGACGCTACTTGTGCTCGCTACACCTTACTGAAGAAGACGGTCGTGAAGGTGAAAGGGTATGCATACGAACTCACCTTGTCGAATGACGCAGCACAGGAGAAACGCCTTCGCGTACACCGAAAGCTATATGACGAGCTCCACGAAGGCCGGCCGCTCTGGGTTCAGGTGGGCAATGGGCTCTTCGGAGTTCGGTTTGCTAGACAGATCAGTGACATGGAACTGCCCGACTGTGGCAACCATGAATAGCGGTGCTCTGGAGGCTGCGAGATCAACGAGTCCTTGATTCAAGCGCTGTCGTCTCTGAGCTCAAACCAAATTCGCTGGGCGACTTGACCAGATACCGCGCGGCGGGGAGCCAAGCAGTCACGCACTTCACTGCGACATAACTGGCGAGGCCAAGAGCCACAGGCGCACAAAGCCAGTTGCCGACAGGGTCCAGATCGTGAACGCCGGCCACCCAGCCGACGATCTTCAACGCCAGTCCTATTCCACATGCGGCGCCCGCAATGCCGATGGCTCTGTCGATGAATTGATCTGTCCCGTCTTGCATCCTGAGAGTGTCGCTGGCAGAGGCCTGCAGCGCCATCCCTCTCAAGAGGGTAGCCGTTACCGAGCCTCGGGAATGACCTGGGCAGCCATCCCTTAAGTACCGAAGGCTTCCGCATAGAAGGCAAGCTACTTGGGGAGCTTGTCCTTGGCCAGCAGTTTCTCCATCACCTCACTGGAGCGTTTTGAGTCTTCCCGCAGAGCTTCAAGTTCCGCGGGCGTCAGCATGGTTGGATCATGCCGAGGCACCGGCGGTCGCTTGGCGGCGGCATTCTCGGGTGTTGGCTCTGGTGGGTTGGCCTGGTCGGGCGCGGTTGTCATGGCGATCCTGCACGAGTAGATCGAGGTCGCCAAGCGTACCCCTTTTTGGCGGACCCGGCGCGCCGGCGGTGCAAGCGCCCCGGCCTGATGGGAAGGCTATCAGCACGACGCGGCGACATGGAGGGCTGGGCCTACACGGGGCGGTTACCGCGAGCTACAGGCCATAGTTGTCACTCAGATACCTCTGGAGCCGACTCTCCAGAACCATTTTGGCTCGACCGTAATTCTCTTTCTCAATGGCCGACCGCATATTGATGACCTGCGGGTCACGTTCCGCCTGAACCCGTCTGAGTTTTTCTGGCGGCAGAGTCGACCCCTTTCCACGATTGGCTCCTGAAACCGTTGCGACAGGCTTCGCGGCCTGGTCCATGGATGCACGCGGCTGCGCCACGATGCCAGCCATTGCTGCAGCGGCGTTCTGGCTGGCCATTTGCTTGCCGGCCTCTACCGCATAGATGGCCGCCTGCAGATCCACAGTTCTCGCCGACTTTTCTTCGGGTGTCGATGCGGCCTTGACCGCAGAGTGCAATTGCTTCACGGCGACCTGAGCCCGCGCGATGTCGCCACCATATTTGCTCTGCAGCGTGGTGTACCCGGCAGACCGCTGGCGGTCCTCCATCACGGCAGGCGCCTCGTACACCTTGCCATCGCCGGTGAGGGGGCCCCGGTTGCTACCACTGCGCTTCGCGTTCAGTTCGGGAATGGGCCCAACAGCCTCACTCCTGTCGGAGGTGTAGCGGGCAAAGATCTTGCGCTGCTGATCAGTCAGTTGGGCTCGCTCCAAGATAAGGGCTTGGGCTTCCCCACTACCTTTCTTGACCGCGCCAAAAGACAGCTCTTCGTTGATCTCTGAGAGCCGCTTCTGGATGCCGTTAAGGCGGATTTCTTCGACCTTCGGAAGACGTTCTTGCCCGCCGGAGGTACCCTCCATAGCCAGGTTGTGCCGTCGCGTTTCCACCTGCTGTTGGCCCATGAAGGCAAGGCGCTTCCCAGTCTCGAACCGGTTGTCGGCCAGCGCTTCCCTCTCCTTTGAACTCATGCCGTAGATGGCTTCTATGTTGCGGCCGGTCATTGGAGAGACGAGCTTGCCGTCGGCGCCGACCACGCGAAAGTCGGGGATGACCCGCCCGTTGCCCAGATCGAGGGTAATCCACTCGCCGCGGGAACCGTCAGGGATCTGCGCCTTGCCGACCTTGTTGAAGACATCCACGCCAGCCAGATCGAACAGCTTGGACTTGCCGGCCTGAATGTCAGCCACTGATGGAGAGCTGACGAAGTTGCCCTTCACGAAGTCCATCAGGCCCTCGGCCTCGATCTCCTTGAGGTACTCCGCGCGCCGCTTCTTCATGTCCATCGCGGCCTGCTCTTCCGCCATGGCCTGCATCCCACGCCCCTGGGAGCGCAAGACTTGGTTGCGGCGGGCGTTCTGAGCCTCGATCGTATCCAGTCCAGGCACCGCGCCTTGCGCATCGGCCATCGAGGCGTAGCCCTTACCGCGTACCCGCGCTTCCTGGCCTGCTGGCATGGGGCCAGCATTGCCATCGCTGACCACCGAGTCAGCGACGGCGCCGCGCAGGGCCTGATCGTCTGAGCGCTGCAACTGCAGGTCGTCGATCTGCATCTGCCGTAGCTGGCGTTGCTGCTCGCGGTCGACGTTGTTCTCTTCTTGCTGTTTGGCCTGCAGGTAGCCCCCACCCATCCCGACCAAGAAGGCCCCCAAGCCACGCATGGTTCCGATTCCGCTCATGATTTTCCTTTCTGAAACCGGCCGCCCTCTGGGGCGCCACCGGGTAGTGATTCGCCGCCCTGGGGCCGCGATTTGACTTCCAATCCTTAACAAAACTTGGCTGCAGTTGAGGCTATCCAGAGAGGGCTTTCTGGTCGGTGCCGGCAGCCTTGTCCCTCCTGTATCTCCATCGATATGCTTCCCTCTGCACAGCTAGAAACCAGCTCTGATCTGTGTCCAGCCCATCGGGGAACTGCGTGGTGACTTCCCTTGCTAGTCGGTCAAAAGCACCATGCGCGGCGGCCTCATCCGCCTTTGCTTCAAAGTCCGGTGTCATGCGCCCTCCCGCGGTGCGGCGTTGGTGCCGCCGGCGAAACATCAGCTGTGCTCTCCGCCCACCGCTGATAGGCACCCTCGAATCGCAGGGCGATGCGCCGTTTTTCGCCTTGTCGGTTCTTGGCGACGATGCAGGCCACGACCTGGGCGCCTTCGGCCGGCTCGCCGCGAGGGTGGAGCAGCAGAACCACGTCCGCGTCCTCTTCGATCGCGCCGGATTCCTTCAGGTCGGCCAGGGTGGGCTCCCGGTCGGACTTGGTCACGTCGCGGTTGATCTGGCTGAGCACCACCACGCAGATGTCCAACTCCTTGGCCAGCGTCTTCAGGCCACGGCTGATCTCTTCGATCTGGTGGTGTCGGCTGAGCTTGCGGTCAGAGGCGGCGCACAGCTGCAGGTAGTCCAGCACCAGGGCATCTAGGCCGTGCCGAGCTTTGACCACCTGAGCCTTTGACCGAATGGCCAGCAGGCTCAAGGCAGGCTGGTCGTCGATCTGCAAGGGCAGGCGCAGGGAGGTCTCTCTGGCTTCGAGGATCCGGCCCCAGGTATCGTGATCGTCCGGGGCAATCCCCTGGATAAGCCCGTCAAGTGGAACGCGCCCCAGGTTGGCCGTGATCCGGTCGACCAGGTCGCCCCGTGGCATTTCCTGTGACAGCGCCAGCACGTGGTGTGCATCACCGGCTACGTTCAAGGCGACCTGGACGGCGAGGGATGTCTTCCCAATGCTCGGGCGAGCCGCGATCACGACCACCCTGCCGCGCTGCAGCCCTCCGCCAAGACACCTATCCAGTCCTGGGAGGCGCGTTCTCATGCCGGGCGCCACTACCCCCTTACCCATATCCTCCCAGCGCTCTGAGCGGACTGTCATCGCGTCGACCAGGCTGACAGGGTCTCGGCGGTTGTCCTGCCGCTTGAGGGCCATCAGGGCTGACTGGGCACGGTCCAGTAGCACGGAGGGCGCTTCCGGCTCGCGGGTCAGCGCCTGCACTTGGTCGCCGGCCTGGATCAGCGCACGGCGCTGGGCCTTCTCGACCACGATGGCGGCATAACCTCGGACGCTGCTGGTGCTGGCCACGGACATGACGATCTCCTGCAGGTAGGTCAGCCCACCGCACGCATCCACCTCGGAGCCCAGGGCTTCGGCCACCGTGATGACGTCGGCGGGCTTGCCAGCGGCGATGAGGGCCGTGATGGTGGACCAGATGCACCCGTGCACGGCGTTGTAGAACGCCTCGGCGGTGAGGTCGGCATCGGCCAGGCGGTACACCAGGCTGTTGTCCAGCAGCAGGCAGCCCAGCAAGGCTTGCTCGGCTTCAGCGGACCAGGGCAGGGATTCGCTGGCGCTGGTCATGCGGCCTCCTGGTGCTGGTCGTGCTGCTGCGCCTGTGACGCCCCGCCGTACTTGCCTTCGACCACGCCGGTGAAGCCCTTCGGCGACAGCAGGTGGTCGATGCTGCAGCGCCAGCTTTCATGCCCTGGGCGCGCCTCAACGCGGCCCATCAGGAAATCGGAGGCGGCCACGGTCTCGAAGAAGCGGCGAAACCAAGCCAGCCCCTCGGCCTCGCTCGTCCATCCCTTGTCGCGAGCTGTCTCACCCCACCGGGCCCGCAGGGCCGCCTGGCGGTTGTTGCCCCAGCGCTTGATCGCGGGCAAGTCGTGCAGAACCTCGGAATACAGACCGCGGATTGCGGCCTGGGGACAGGCTGGGCGGGGCGGCGTTTTAGCCGTCAAGGACATACCTGACGGTTCTTGACGGTTCAATGATGGTTCGGGTGCACTGTGGTGCAGGGGTTTTGTGCACTCCAGTGCACCCCCCGCGGCAACGTGGTGCACCCCTGCAACCGCTTGCACCCCTGCACTGTGGTGCAGCCCCAGTTGCGCAAAGACGATCCTGTACCGGTTGGTGCCGCGCGGGCCTTCGCCCTCCCGGATCTCCAGTTCTCTGGTGTCCTGGAGTTCCTTCAGCACGTAACGGGCATTGCGCTCCTTCATGCGGCACTTGGCAGCCAGAGTGCTGACAGAAGGGTAGGCGTTGCCGTCGTCATCTGCGAAATCGGCGATGGCCAGGAGCATGAGCAGGTGGCTGCCGTTGTGGCTGGAGCGCTCCCAGACCTGGGCGGAGGCTTTGACGCTCATTCGGCTCCCCCAAGGACGCGGATGAAGCGCTCTGCGTTCTCCAGCGCGCCGAGATCTCTCGTGGTGCCCCAGCGGGTGGCGAAGAAGCGCACCGGCCCATCAGTTGGGTCGGTGCGGGCAATCTGATAGCCGGCAAGCGCCGCTGCGGCCGTCAGGGTGCTGATGCGCTTTTCCTGGTCTTGCTGGTCGATTGTCATTCTCAGCGTGGCCTCCCGTTCGGCCAGGCGCCGGGGTAGCCGGCCTCAATGTCTGCCCACCGGCATTGCTCAATCAGGCTGAGTTGCGCCGAAGGTTCGAAGTCGTGCAGCGGGGCCCAGAAGTCACCGGACCTAGCGGACCAGATCACCGCGAAGACGCCAACGCCCCCGGCCGTTCCTGACGGACGCCAGGGGCCGCGGATGTTGTCCAGCGTCAGCAAGCGACCAGGCACCGGTTGGAATCGCCGAATTGCTTGGGGCATCGTCATGCTGGCACTCCCTCTTGTCCCTGGGCTGCGATGAACTGCTCGGCCAGAGACAAGTCATCGAACTCAAAGCCAATGCTCCAGCGGGTGGCAATCACTTTCACTGGGCCATCCTCTGGATGGGACCGGACGATCTGAAAGCCAGCCAGCGCAGCAAAGGCCTTGAGGGTGCAGAGACGTTTGGCGGACTCGTCGTTCTCGTTGTCTCGATCGGCGTTACTCATGCCGCAGTCTCCTGATCGAGCGCTTCCGCGTTAGCAGTGCCAGCACTTGGCGAGTCGTTGAACAGGTCGGGCTGGCGTTGCTGGGGGGCTGGCACCGTGCCGCCTCGGCGCAGCGAGTACAGCCCGACACGATGGCGCTGGCCATAGGCAGTTTCGATGGCCACCCAGACCATCATGATGTCAAGGCCGCGCTGCCTCAGCCCGTAGATCCGCGCTCGGCCATCCTGCAGGCCCAGGGCCCACATCTCCTGGAAGGTGAGGGGCCAGCGACGCAAGGCCATTTCCAGCCTTTCCTGCTGGGCCTTAACCGACCCGCCTGGGTGGGCATCACGGAGTGCAGTCAGTGCAGCGAGCTTGATAGGGGAGGTGGCGTGAAAGGGGATGCCGACCTGGGGCCGGGCGCGCTCCTTGGCGATCACCTCAGAGCGAGAGTCCGGTGCTTTGCGTTTCGCCGAAGCTTTGGAAGCCTGGGGCGTCTTGCTGCTCCGTTTGATCCGCTGGGGCGCTTCCTTGCGCTGCTTGCGGCCCTTGGCCTTCTGTGAGGGGTTCATGACGGCCTCACTGCGGCAGTCCGAGCCAGGTGCGGACATCAGCTACGCGCCAGCCTGTGAGCCCGCCGACTTTCAAAGGCTTGGCCAGCAAGCCGTTCTTGACGTGGTTCCAGACGGTCTGGTCCGAGCAGTTGCCTACCGTGGCAACGGTGCGAACGCGCACGATGGCGGAGCTGGGGAGGGCGTCGAAGTTCGAGACCGCTTCTCGTGTTGCGGCTTCGACCGCCGCCTTGCGGTCTCGAGTCTTGGGCGGGGTGCAAGCTGTCTTTGGCATCTCTAAACCTCACAAGGTTTGTTAAGAGATGCCCATTAGTTCGCACACCACGATGGGAGCATAGGGCCTGCGCCTTATCCAGCGCTGTTCCGCCCTATCCCGCGCTACCCCGCTTCTTTTGCTCGCCCCGAAGTCGGTCGGCGAGGTTCTTTCGGCTCAGTGCTTTTTGAGTGCCATCGCCATCTTTCCACTTCAGCCCTCCGCCTACTTCTCCTGTGAAAGGGCTCGCGCCGGTCCGGGCCACGTCCGACAGTATGAGCCAGACCTGATTGGCGTCGAAGGGGTCAGCGCACTTACCTTGGGCTTCTTCAATGTGTGGCCGAATCAGGTCTCTCCGACTGAGTTTCTTTATGACTCGCGAGTCGCTGGGATTTGATGCTCCGACATCCTGACTCATTGACGATGTGCCCTGCCGGAAGTGGGTGCCATCGCTCCGGTTCGGTTGAGCAAGAAGATGGTGAACCATGGCCCTGAGCCATTCCTTCTCAGCAGTGTCCTCCGCAGCCCTCGCCTTTGCGTGCTCAGCCCATGCTTCGTTTATTTCACTGCGCGGCCGCCCCTCGTTTTCAAGCTTCTCCGCGGCCTGGTGCAGCTCACGGGCATGTTGTCTTGCCCCAGCTAGAGCTTGTCCATCGACGGCAGAAGTAGCCGTCCGGTAGGCTGCGAACGCATCGCTGACGGCATCCTGAGCGTCGGTTGATCTGGAGAGGTAGTGGCGCAGTCGTTCTTGATCTGGGCCGTTCTCCCAGTCACCGAATCGAAGTGCAAAGCGACCGGCACCATGGAGAAACACCGCCGCCAGCCGCTCAGCTGTGAATGGGATTGGCAAACTGGGGTTCAGAAAGGGGTCGGGAGCTCCGCGTTCGTGGATGGCTCGTAATGGATGCCAATCCAGGGAGTCGAACTCTGCACATAGGTCTTCGTCACGAGAGGGCAGATCTAGCCATACACCCTTGTCGTCGACCCTAAAGTGTCGCGCCCCATCAAAGATGTATCCCGCAATCTCCTTGCCGTACCCATCAGTTTCCATACCCATCCCGTTCTTGGTGCTGCTTGGTGCCTCAGTGGCTTGACCTTCGGAAGGTTCGAAGGTGATGGGTCACCACGGCCACGACTTCGATAGGGTGCTCAAGCGAGCAGGCTTCGGCTCCCCTCTCAGGTCGAATATAGAACTCGCCGTAACGGTACCCGCTCGAAAAAGCCTCCAGGAGAAGCTTGGTGTCATGGCCCAATAGCGCCCCGGAATCGCCCCAAGATCGCAACTCCGTGTTGCGCCTTGGTGTAGACATCACCGAAAGCGGTCACCGCCTCAAAATTTCCGCCCGCCAGGCCGCGGTATCGACCGATGAAGTGATGGCCCGCCTCGGTCCTGAAAAGGTATATCTTGCGCTCTGCTGGCTGGAACAATCCATCGACTGGATCAATTGCCATTTGGTGCCCGGCTTGCACGCCAAAGGCTGGCATGTCCTCAACCGCAATCACCCATTTGAACAGGCCGCCCCCGCTTGGGTGTGCTGGGAGGCTGGAAGGGCACTCATCAGGGTTAAAGCGGGAAGGATTGCCGAGGGAGAGGCGGGTGCGGGAAGTCGTATGCTTTGCAATAGCCATGGTCGATCCTCGTGTGATCGGTTTTGGTCAGGGCCCGGTTGCTGTTCCACCAGCTTCCGGGCCCGCTATGCCTGAAATCGTCAGGCGGCGGTTTTCCTTTTGAGGGGGGTGACTTTCGCCTCGGTTGGTTCGGCTGTGGCGCAGAAAGCGGCCCAGTCCTCCATCATCTGTCGGCGCTTGTCGAGCATGTCGCCTCGGCGATAAGCGGCCTCCACCTTGTCGCCGATGGTGTGGGCCAGGGCCATTTCGGCCATGTCGCGGGGATAGCTGGTGCGCTCGGCCGTCCAGTCACGAAAGGTGGATCGGAACCCGTGGGGTACCGCGTCGACCTCCATCCGGCGTAGTACGCTGGTGAGGGTCATGTCAGAGAGTTGGCCACCACGCGGCGAGGTGAACACCAGGTCAGAGTCGGCGATTTTCGGGAGAGCCTTGACTAGGTCGATGGCAGCCTGGGAGAGGGGAACTCGGTGTTCCTTGCCCGCCTTCATCCTGACGGCTGGGACGATCCAGACGCCGGCGTCCAGGTCGATCTCTCCCTTGGTCGCGCCGCGTACTTCCCCAGAGCGGGCGGCCGTGAGGATGGCGAACTCGAGCGCCCGGGCGCCCATGCCTTCCTGCTGGCGCAGATCGCTGATGAAACCGCCCACGTCGGCAACGGGCAGGGCGGCGTGGTGCTCAACCTTGGTGACCTTCGCTGGCTTAGGCAGCAGTTTGTCCAAATGGCCACGCCAGCGGGCAGGGTTAAGGCCTTGGCGATAGTCCCGGGCTGTCGACCAGTCCAGCACCGCTTCCAGCCGGCCGCGGAGACGGGTGGCCGTCTCTGTCTTGGTCTTCCAGATGGACTCCAGCACTTTGAGGATGTGGGGCAGCCCGATGTCTCGCACGAGTACCTGGCCAATCTCGGGATAGGCGTAGGTGGTAAGGGTGTTGGTCCATTGCTGCCCATGCTTGGCATTGCGCCAGCCAGATTCGTGGGCTGCGATGTAAGCCTTGGCGGCTTCCTCGAAGGTGACGGATGAGGCCTGGGCGGCAGCGTTGGCGCGGCGTTCCTTTAGGCGGTACTCGACCGGGTCAATGCCGCGGTCGAGCAGCTGGCGCTGTTCACGAGCCTTGTCCCTGGCCTGGGAGAGTGTGACGTCCGGAAATGCCCCGAGACCCATCTCCCGGCGCTTGCCTTCCACATGGATTCGGAGGACCCAGCTACGGGCGCCGGTGGCCGTCACCTGCAGGCCGAGACCTGCGACACCGCCAACGAAATGCAGGCCGGGGTCCTTCAAGCGAGAGACCCCGAGAGCGCTCATTTCAGCGATTCGCTTAGGCATATCTGCCTATCCTCCTAACAGCCCACCTTCGTGCGTTAGGTTGGATAATAGATGTTTATGTTCCTTAACGTCAAGAAATGGCGTTTCTCCTATGAGGAGATCGATAGGTTAGGGTGCTTTAGGTGACTTTGAGTTCGATCCCGGCGGACGCCCTCTCCGCCAGAACTTAGAGTCCCCCTATGAGGTCCTGCCTCTAGGGGGATTTTCTTTTGGCGCTATGAACTTGGCCACGACCTGACGTCCTCTGAACCGGCACTGCATGCGCCTCACTTCGGTGACAATACTTTCAGGCCCGCGATACCGGCCACGATGAGCGCAAAGCAGAGGATCCGTAGAGCGCTTCTGTCTTCACCGAGCACAAGGATCCCGAAAATGGCGGTGCCGACTGCGCCTATGCCTACCCACACCGCATAGGCTGTCCCCACCGGGATGGTGCGGGTGGCCAGGGACAGCAGGTACATGCTGAGCCCGATGAACGCAGCGCAGAAGAGGCTGGGCCATAGCCGTGTGAAGCCATCCGTGCGCGGCATCACCGCTGCATAGAAGATCTCACAAATACCCGCACACACCAAATACACCCAGCCCAATGACGATCTCCAAGGTTCGCGTCTGCATTGCCTGAGACGGCAACACCGCCCTTGGATTCTCGCTCGGAAAGAGAGCCGGTCGGGCCTCAGGGGCGGCTCAGAAGCTTTCCCATTCCTCTTCCTTGGCGTGCTGCGACACCTTGCCTGTGCTGAGGGCAGGTGAGGGGGCATGGGCCACTTGCGGCACGCTGCCAGTGCTTTGACGCACCGGCGGGGCCTTGCCCGCAGGCGGGCTGGTCCGTGCCTTGGTGAGCTTGTGCAGTGAGGGCGCGCTTGCCGTGAGCTGCGTTGCAGCCTGAGGCTGCTGGTGCAACCGGAACACCGCCACCGATTCCGCCAGGCGTTGCGCCTGCTGCGCCAGGCTGGTGCCCGCGGCGGCGCTTTCTTCGACCAGCGCTGCGTTCTGCTGCGTGACCTGGTCCATTTGCGCCACGGCCTGGTTGACCTGGCCGATGCCGATGCCGATGCCGGTGCTCTGCTCGCGCACGGCGCTGGCGATCTCGCCGATCAGGTCGTTGACCTTGCGCACCTGCGTCACGATCTCGTCCATCGCGGCACCAGCCGCGGTGACCTGCTGGCTACCGGTCTCGACCTTGGTGACCGATTCATTGATCAGCACCTTGATCTCCTTGGCAGCTTCGGCGCTGCGGCTGCTGCTGTCGGTGATGGCGTTCATGGTGTCAACGACCTGGTGCATCACGTCACCATCGCGGCCGGCGGAGTTGCAGGCTGCGGTGGCCAACTGGCTGGTCTGCTGGGCGTTGTCCGAGCTGTGCTGCACGGTGCCGGTGATCTCTTCCATCGAGCTGGCCGTTTCCTGCAGGCTGGAGGCCTGCTGCTCGGTGCGGCTGGACAGATCCTGGTTGCCGGTAGCGATCTGGTTGGACGCGGTGGTCACGGAGTCGACCCCCGTGCGCACTTCCGTCACCACGCTGCGCAGGGCGGTCACGGTGCCGGCCAGGGCGCGTTGCAACTCGCCGATCTCGTTGCCACGGTTCACGGCGACATCCACGGTCAGGTCGCCCTGGGCCACGGCCTTGAGCGAGCCCACCACCTCACGCACGGGGCGTGTCACCGACCGGGTGACCAGCACGCCAGCCACCGTGGCCAGCAGCACGGCCAACACGGCCGCGCCGATCATCGTGAGCGATGCCTGCTTGACCTGGGTGGAGGCGGCCAGTCCGGCGGCGTTCATCAGGGCTTCCTGCTGGTGCGTGAGTTCGCCCAGGGCCTTGACGTAATCGAGTTGTTCGGGCCGCAGCTTGTTGAGCAACTGGGCTTTGGCGCCGGCCATGTCACCCTGGTTGACCATCTCCATGAAAGGATTGAGAGCGGCCACATACTCGGCACGCTCCTTCAAAGCAGCACCCAACAGGGTCTTGCCCTTGTCACTGGTGATCATGGGCTGGAGCTTGTCGTAGTGGCGCTGGATGGTGTCGCGCGAGGCCTGGATCAGCTGGATGTCCGCGGCCCGTTCCTCCGCCGTGTCCATGATCAGCAGGTTACGCGCAGAGCGGGCCTGCTGATTGAGCTCGTGGTCGATGCCGGTAACGAGCTGGACCTTCACGTAGCGGTCGTGGACCAGCCCGTCGATTTCGTTGCCGATGCTGTTGAGGCCGACTTTGGCCGTGGCAATGATCGCCAGCATCAGAGCCAGCAGTGCGATGAATGCAGCGCCGAGGCGGGTGCCGATGCGCAGGTTTGCAAAAAAATTCATTGGTGAATCCCCCTGGTAGAGGTTTCGACAGTCAGTTATGGAACTGAACTGAAAAATTCCTGAATCGAACCTGCAGTTTCAAGAATTCCAGACGGATGCCAACCCTTAGGCGGACTTGACCGCTTTTGAGATGGGGTTTCAGCGCTGTATCGGCCGCACCGGCCACATCCGGGCCTGGCGGGCTCAGGGCGTCAACGGGAACAGCCTGGTCGGCCGGGTGACGGTGTTCTGGCTGAACTCACAGACCTGTTCGGTTTTGCCCCGGTTGAGCTGGAACAGCCCCCGCTGGCCCTTGACCGTGCCTGAGATGTAGAAGCGCCCGTCGATCCGGTAGATGTCCAGCTCGCCTTCGTCGAAGGCCTGCAGCTGATCATTGAGCGGACCTCGCTGCACGCCCTTGAGATCACCGGCGAGCACGGACCACCACACCTGAGTGTTGCCGCAGCCAGCGCCTGACAGATGCCGGAAGCGCGCGATGCGCTCGGCCTTGCCGTCACGGTCCAGGTCTGTGCGCAGGATGGCGATGTCCTCGGCGTCATCGCCATAGCGCGCGATGAACTCATCGCGGTGGCCCTGCAGGCGGCGGTTGAAGGGCGCTGTCTCGGTGGCATCACGCCACTTGAGCGGGCGCACCTCGCCGCGCGCCACGGCATGGCAGACACGGCTCTGGCGCGCCGTGGTCACTTCGAGGCGGCTCTTGCTGCTCTTGAGCACACACAGAGGGCGTGTACGACCATTGGGCGTCACCCACGAGATCATGTTGACCTTGTTGGGATCACGCAGGTCGGCCTTGACGATGAAGTGGCGGCCCTTGTAGAGGATGGGGTAGTCGCTGCCACCGAGGGCGGCCAGGCGGATGGATTCCTCCGATTCGGTGACCTTGTCGATGCCCAGGTCGCCGGGGTCGGCATCGAGCAGGTAGGGCAGGTTGAAGGTCTGGTAGGCGGGGCAGGAGCCGCCGGTGAAGAAGGTGGCGAAGCGGGTGGGGGCGGCGCCCGGGGCCAGCTTCAAGAGGTAGATGGTGCGGGCGTCTGCGGGCCAGCCCAGGTCCTGGGCCTGCAGGCGGCTCTTTTCCTGCGGGGTGAAGGCTGAATCGCTGGGCGGTGCGGTGTCCGCGAAGGGCCATTGGTCCATGCCGGGCAGCGCCTGGGCCGACAGGCGTTGCCGATCGGCCAGGCGGGCCAGGTCGACGCAGGCCGCTTCTGCATCGTCATTGGAAAGAGGCTGGTCGGTGACGTTGGCAGAGGTAGCGATCAGCTTGCCCAGCTCGGCGGTGCGGGCCTGGTAGACACGCAGCAGGCAGTCATGCGCGGCGCACTTGTCGCGCATGGTGCGCAGCCACTTGGATTGCTGTTGCCTCAAGGCCTGGGGATCGGACACGGTGTCCAGGGCCAGTTGCAGGGCGCGGCCCATGGCCTCGTCGACATCCTTGAGGCGTTGCCCGGCGCAGAAGGCCTGATCGGCGCGGCTGAGCTGGCTGGCCGCGCAGCGATCACGGGCGTGGGCAGGTGTGCTGGCCATCCACAGGGCCAGCAGCACAGGCAGCCATGCCATGGTGAAAGGGCGCATCGGGCGTCGGGTCGGATCGTTGCAGGCCATGTCGGTGAAGGTGGTCGGTGCACCGGGCGCATGGCGCGGCGAGCGCCCCCGGGTGTCTCAGGCAGACCATAGCCGATTTGCGCGGTTCCCCGGCGTGGGTGGGGCTCAGTCGCGGCAGTAGCCTTCGCCGGGGCGCACGGTCAGGCAGTCCTTCTTGTCGGCCAGCCATTTCATGCCGGTGGCCTGGCCGTCGGTGGCGCGCAATGTTTCGAGTTGGCCGTTGCGCTCGAACTCGATGTGCTCGCCCACGGCCCGGCCCGAGAAGGGACGAGGGCCGTCCAGATCCTGGATGGTGATGTCGTAGCGGCCCGAACCGCCTCCCAGGCGCAGGAAGGTGCCCTCAGGGCCGTTCCATTGGCCCAGCCAGCGGTCGGTGGGGGCCTGCAGTGGCTGGCTGGCCGCGGTGCCCAGTGGTGTCAGGGTGCGCTCCCGGGCATCGGGGCCAGGGGCCTTGGGGTCTTCGATGCGCTCGGAGCAGGCACCCAGCGCCAGAAGCGCGGCCAGGCACAGGGGCAGCGGGCCACTCCTCAAGCCAGCACCACCGTCACCAGCGCGGAGGTGTCCTCCAGTGCGTGCAGGGCATGTTCTTCTTTGGCGGGCAGGTAGAGCATCTGGCCCATCTCGAGCGTGCGGGCACCAGAGGTGACCATCACATCCAGCCGGCCTTCGATGCACTGCACTGTGATTTCGCCATTGACATGATGGGAAGGCATGGACTTGCCTGCCTTCAGGACCACGCGCATCACTTCGAGCTGGTCCGACTTGAACAGCGCGCAGGTTTGCGCACCATCCAGTTGGTCACCGTACGGGCCGATGTTGATCGGCTGGCAGGGTTCGTGGTGTTGCAGGGCCATGGGCGTCTCCTGATCTTGTCACGCGCGGGGCGGGTCATTGCTTGCGGCAGTTTACCGATGGGCGGTGTGCTGGGCAATGAAAGCTGGCGGGGGATGCCAGTCGATCCTAGGAGGCAGGCTGCGGGGAGGCTGTCGGGCGATGCCGGCAGTGTGTGTCGGCTGACGCTGACAGGGCTTCTACGGGGGCTGGTTGGCTGCGCCGCGCTCAGGCCGAGGTGTCGACCATGCCCTTGTAGGTCAGGGCACTGGTCTTGTCGGACAGGGTGAACACAGCTGTGGTGCTGTTGCTCTGCTGTTGCTGCATCAGGCTGCTGTAGAGCGACATCACCGCCGCGGGTGTCTTGGCATAGCGGGCTGCCTGGGAGATGGCTGCGCTGGAGCGGTTGTCTGTTTCCAGGCTGAGCGCATCCTTGGTCAGGGCGGCCAGGCGCGAGGCTAGCGAAGGCGATGACTTGTCGGCCTTCAGGGCTGCACTGATGGCCTTCTTGTCTTCTTCGCTGCCGGTGATCTTCAGGCCCTGGGTGCTGTCCAGTGCAAAGCTCACTTCGCCCTTGAGCGCGCCGCCCGAGGCGGTCACAGCCTCACGCAGGGCCTTGGCCAGGGTCTGCTGGGTCTGTTCCAGCAGTTGTCGGCCGCGCGTGGTCTTGAACGAGGTAGAGGTGCTGGCCTCGATCGTCTTGAGTGTGTCGGCGGCCTTGTCCGTGCCGGTGGTCGGTGTCTTGCCGGTGGTGGTCGTGTCGGTCTCGTCGGCCTTGTCCGTCTTGCCGGCGGCGGCTGCAGCCTTGGCGCGCAGGCTGTCCGAGTAGGCCAGCAGGGCGCTGCTCAAATTGAAGTTGCTGTTTCCGGTGATCATGCGTGCCTCCTTGGGCCATGAGACGCATGGCCAGCCTGGAGGCAGCTTGCCGCAGGGCGGCGTTTCTCACTCGGTGGAATCGAGGGGTGTTTTGCCCCGGAAAGCGCGCGACAGGCGCTGCGTTCAACTCAGTGCCACAGGGTCTCGTCGTCCTCGGGCACGTTCAGGCGTTCGCACAGGGAGGCGATGGTGCGGGCCTCGTCGAGGGTGAAGTCACCGCGGGTGGTGAGTTCCTGGTAGATCGCATCGGAGGCGGCCTCGATGGCCACGGCGGTCTGCGAGGGGTAACGGGGCACGGCGCACACGCGCACATCGCCGCCCCGGAACACGTGAATCTCAACGCGGCGGCTGCCGATCTGGCCGATGAGGTGGCGATCTGACTTCTGCATGTGGCGCTCCCGTTCCTGTGCATGCCTTGAACAGGTTAACGACGCTTTTCCCCTCCACCCTTAGAAAAAGGGACGTGGTCTCACGCCCTTATTCGGTGATATCTCACGTTTTCAGTGCGCAGCACCAGGCGCCGCGGGAACCACCCGCGCCAGCACATGGCGCACCATGGCGCGGGCCAGTTCCTGCTCGCCCAGGAACACCACGCTGCCGGCCTCGCGGGCCAGCAGTTCGGCCTCGTGCTCGTTGTGGCTGCGCACGACGACCTCGATGTCCGGGTTGAGGGTCCGGGCCGTCTCGATCATCTGGCGCACGGCGTGCGGCTGCGCGGTGGCGATGACCAGCATGCGGGCCTCGGCGATGTGGGCCTGGATCAGCACGCCCGGATCGGACGCATTGCCCGTGACGGCGGGCGTGCCCGAGGCGCGCAACTGCTCCACCGCCTCGCGGTTCTCATCGGCCACCACGAAGGGGATGCCTTGCTCGGTCAGGGCCTGGGCCACGCGCTTGCCGACGCGGCCATAGCCCACCAGCACCACCTGCTTGGACAGGTATTTGCGGTCGGTGGTCATGGGCAACTCGGCCAGCGGGTCGTCAGGGCGCTCGAACAGGCGGGCCAGGGGCGAGCGCTCACGCATCCATTTCTGGATGGGCTCAATGGCGCCGAAGAGCAGCGGGTTGATGGCGATGGAGATCAGGGCGCCGGCCAGGATCAGGCTGTTGCCTTCAGGCGGCAGCAGCTTCAGGCTCATGCCCAGGCCGGCCAGGATAAAGGAGAACTCGCCGATCTGGGCCAGGCTGGCCGACACGGTGAGCGCCGTGTTGAGCGGGTAGCGGAAGGCCAGCACCAGGCCGGCCGCAGCGATCGACTTGCCCACCACGATGATGGCGACCACGGCCAGCACCTGGAGAGGCTTCTCGACCAGCACATGCGGATCGAACAGCATGCCCACCGAGACGAAGAACAGCACCGCGAAGGCATCGCGCAAGGGCAGGGTTTCTTCCGCCGCACGGTGGCTGAATTGCGATTCGCGCAGCACCATGCCCGCGAAGAAGGCGCCCAGCGCGAAGGACACGCCGAACAGCTTGGACGAACCGTAGGCGATGCTCACGGCTGCCGCGATCACGCACAGCGTGAACAGCTCGCGCGAGCCGGTGCGCGTGACCTGCCACAGCACCCACGGGAAGAAGCGCCGCCCGATCACCAGCATGATGGCCACGAAGGCCGCCACCCGTGCCAGCGTGCTGCCCAGCGTGGTCAGCAGGCTGCCATGCGGGGCATCCGGGTTGGCCTGCGGGGCGCCCAGCCAGCCCGCCAGCGGGGGCAGCAGCACCAGCACCAGCACCATGGCCAGGTCTTCCACCACCAGCCAGCCCACGGCGATCCGCCCATTGACTGTGTCGAGCACGCCCCGGCTTTCCAGTGCCTTGAGCAGCACCACGGTGCTGGCCACCGACAAGGCCAGTCCGAAGACCAGTGCACCGCCCAGCGACCAATCCCAGGCCCACATGGCCACGCCCATGCCCAGCGCGGTGGCCACCACCATCTGCAGCGCGGCGCCGGGCAGCGCAATCTTGCGCACCGACAGCAAATCGCCCAGCGAGAAGTGCAGCCCCACGCCAAACATCAGCAGCATCACCCCGATCTCGGCCAACTGAGCGGCGATCTCCATGTCGGCCACATAGCCGGGCGTCGTCGGCCCGATCACGATGCCGGCGAAGAGATAGCCCACCAGGGCTGGCATCTTCAGGTGTGTTGCGATGAACCCGAAGATCAGGGCCAGGCCGAAGCCGACCGCCAAGGTGGTGATGAGGCTGAGTTCATGGTGCATCGGGGCGAGGGTCCTTTCAAGAGCGAGGCTTCAACAGCAAGCCGAAGCAGGCCTTGGGCCGTGACAGGCCAAAGCCGAAGCAGACAAATTGCATGGGTTCGTTTCGAATTTAACATTCGATTCAGTCGCTGCGCAGCATCCGCACCAATGGGCGGGACATCTTGCGGGCGATGTGGTGCCAGAGGCTCAGGCTCCGGGCTGATGGATCAGGCCGTGGTGAGCCAGTGCCAGCGTTCGGCGCTTTCGATCGTGATGGGGTAGAAGGCTGGCGCCATGCCCAACTGTCTGTGCAGCCTGAACACGTTGCAGGCCTGCGCGGGTGCCAGGCCATGGTGCTCGTCGCTGTCGGGCTCGTGCAGGGCGATCACATCACCGGGCAGGTGCCCGAACACGGCCAGTACCGCCTTGTGCTGGCCCGGCCAGGCCACGCGGTTGTTGCGCAACACCGCCGAGAGCGTTTCCAGGCGGACGTCGTCCGTCGCGGGGTGCCAGCTCAGGCACCACACACCGATGCAGGCATCGCGGAACGTGTTGTCCATGCGGACCAATGTACAGGTCGCGTAGCAGGCGCGCCAGTGAAAAAGCGCCCAACTGGGCGCTTTTCGAAACGAACCACTCAATCGAGTGGTGGCGAGGAGACGGGCTCGGGCAATACGGCCCGAGCATCGTCCCCGTGCCCAAGGATCAGCGGTTGCTTTCCTTGAAGATCACCCATTCGCCGTTGATCGGGCGCCACGTCAGGGTCTTCAGGGTGCTGTCCTTGAAGTCCTGCGAGTTGTAGACCTGCTTGAAGGAGGTCACCACGTAGGGCCCTTGAGCCTGGGCCTTCACGTCCTCGACGTGGATGTCGATCGGGCCCTTCTTGCTGACCAGGCGGCGGCGCTCGCTGATCCACTTGGCCGACGACATGCGGGCCGGGGCGAAGTCCTTGGCGTAGAAGGTCATGTACTTCTCCACGTCCTTGGCCATCCAGGCGGCGACCCAGTCACGCAGGCGCTGCTCGACCGTCTGCACGGCGGCGGCCGGGGCCACGGGCTGCGGCGTCACGGCCGGCGTGGGC
>NZ_JBASTH010000121.1:0-73435 GCF_049274795.1 Aquabacterium sp. | reverse complement strand
CAGTTCGCCCGTGCTGGCATCGATGCGGAACCTGGCGGCATCGGCGCCGCCATTGATGCTGTAGGTCAGTGTTTCGGTCGTTCGGGCTTGCCATCGGCACCCGGCACGGGCCCCGGCGTGGGCGCATCACGCCCAATGCCTCTCTGATCGCGTGCTGGTAGAGGCCTCAGGCCTTGATGCAGACGACGATGCGGCCGCGCACATGGCCGTCCATCAGTTCACGCGCGGCCTGGATGGCGCCGGTGAGCGGGGCCTCTGAGGTGATCTGTTCCAGCAAGCCGGGAGCCAGGTCGCGCGCCAAGCGTGTCCAGGCCTCCTGGCGCTTGGCCTGAGGCGCCATCACGCTGTCCACACCCAGCAGGGCCACGCCGCGCAGGATGAAGGGCATCACGGTGGCGGGCAGGTCGAAGCCCTGGGCCAGGCCGCAGGCGGCCACGGCACCGCCGTAGCGCGTCTGTGCGCAGGCATTGACCAGGGTGTGGCTGCCCACGGCATCGACCACGGCCTTCCAGCGTTCCTTCTGCAGCGGCTTGCCGGGGCTGCTCAGCTCGGCACGGTCGATGATGCTCGTGGCGCCGAGTTGCTTCAAATAGGCCTCTTCACTGGCCTTGCCGGTGGCGGCCACGACCTTGTGGCCCAGACGTGACAGCAGCGCCACGGCCACGGAGCCCACGCCGCCGGTGGCGCCGGTGACGAGCACCTCGCCATCGGCCGGCTTGTCCAGCGCGCCATGCCGCTCCAGGGCCATCACGCACAGCATGGCGGTGTAGCCTGCCGTGCCGATGGCCATGGCCTGGCGCGTGGTGAAGGCCTCGGGCAGGCGCACCAGCCAGTCACCGTGCAGGCGCGCCTTGGCGGCCAGGCAGCCCTTGTGCGTTTCGCCCACGCCGTAGCCGTTGTGCACGATGCGGTCACCGGCCTTCCAGGCAGGGTGATCGCTGTCGATCACGGTGCCGGCGCCATCGATACCGGCCACCATGGGCCAGCTGCGCACCACGGGTGATTTGTTGGTAATGGCCAGGCCGTCCTTGTAGTTGAGCGTGGAGTGCTCGATGGCCACGGTGACGCCGCCGCCGTCCGCGAATGTGGGCAGGAAGCTGTCGTCCACCTCGCGCAGCTCGGCGCTGAAATCGGGGTTCTTGTCGAGGACCAGGGCGTTGAACATGGGTGTCTCCTAGTGCGGGCTGTACCGGGGTGCGCGCAGGGCGCTTGGCGGCATCTTAGGGCCTGTGCAGGTGGCCGGATGCGATGTCCGACATGCCGGCCTGCCTGGTGGGACGCAAGCCCCTTCGCGTGCCTGCCGTGCGTTGGCGGACCACAATCGAGGCTTCCCGCTGAGCACACAGACAAGGATCCATGATGAGCACCGCCACGCTGACAGAACTGCTGGGCATTGATCTGCCCGTGATCCAGGCACCGATGGCCGGCGTGCAAGTCAGCGCCATGGCGATCGCGGTGAGCGAGGCGGGCGGCTTGGGTTCGCTGCCCGCGGCCATGCTGGGCGACGATGCCTTGCGCCAGGAGCTGTCTGCGATCCACGAGGCCACCACGAAGCCCTTCAACGTCAACTTCTTCGCTCACCAGCCGCCGGTGCCGGATGCGGCGCGTGAAGCAGGGTGGCGCGATGCGCTGCGCCCCTATTACGCCGAGTTCGGTGCCAATGAGGCGGACATCCCGCAAGGCCCTGGCCGGCGCCCCTTCAGCGCCGAGGTGGCCGATGTGATCGAAGCCTTCCGCCCGCCGGTGATCAGCTTTCACTTCGGTCTGCCCGATGCAGCCCTGCTGGCACGGGTGCGCAGATGGGGCGCCAAGGTGGTCTCGTCAGCCACCACGGTGGCCGAGGCGCGCTGGCTGGCCGAGCGCGGTGTGGACGCCATCATCGCGCAGGGTTTGGAAGCAGGCGGCCACCGGGGGCTGTTCCTGTCTGACGATGTGGGCACGCAGGTGGGCCTGTTCGCGCTGTTGCCGCAGATCGTGCGCGCGGTGCGTGTGCCGGTGATCGCCGCTGGTGGCATCGCCGATGCGGCGGGTGTGGCTGCGGCGCAGGCGTTGGGTGCGGCGGGCGTGCAGGTGGGCACGGCCTACATGCTGTGCCCTGAAGCCACGACCAGTGCCTTGCACCGCGCGGCCCTGCGAAGCGAGGGGGCGTTCGATACGGCCTTGACCAATGTGTTCAGCGGTCGCCCGGCGCGTGGCATCGTCAACCGTGCGATGCGTGAGCTGGGGCCGATCAGCGCGGTGGCGCCGGCCTTCCCGCTGGCCACGGCGGCGATCGCGCCCTTGCGCGCCAAGGCCGAGTCTGCGGGCTCGTCGGATTTCTCGCCGTTGTGGGCCGGTCAGAACGTGAGCGCTTGCCGTGAGGTGCCAGCAGCGCAGATCACGCGGGATCTGGCGGCGGGCTGGGCGGCCAGTCCAGCGAACGCCGGCTCGTGAAGCTGCGGCGTTGGCCGGTCACCGGGTCATCGAAGGCCAGGTGACGGGCCAGCAATTGCAGTGGGCGGCGCCAATCCGGCGCATCGAGCGGATCGGCAGCCTGCAGCACCGGGTAGATGCGGTCATTGACGATGGGGATGCTCAGAGCGTGCATGTGCGCGCGCAGTTGATGGCGCTTGCCTGTGTGTGGGCTCAGGCGGTACAGGCCGAGACCTTGATCGGGGCGTGCTTGCTGTAGCTCGACCAGCGTTTCCGAGTTGGGCTCGCCGACTGCTTCCTCCATGGCCATGAAATGCGCGCTGTCGACCAGGCGGCTGCGGTGGTTCAAGGGCAAGGCCAGATCTGCTCGCAACGGCGCGACGGCTTCGTACACTTTGTGCACGGCCCGCTCGCGGAACAAGGCCTGGTAGACGTTGCGCTCGTGCGGCTGCACGGTGAAGGCGATCAGGCCGGCGGTCTCGCGGTCCAGCCGGTGGATGGGCACCAACGTGTCGATGCCCAGGCGGCGCTTGAGGCGCACCAGCAGTGTCTCCTGCACGTAGCGGCCTTTGGGCGTGATGGGCAGGAAGTGCGGCTTGTCGGCGATCACCAGGTGTTCGTCCATGAAGACGATGTCTTCGTGGAAAGGGATGGTGTGCTCGAAGGGCAGGGCGCGCCAGTAGTGCAGGCGGGTCTGCGGGCGGTAGGGCGCTTGGGGCAGCACGGGCAGGCCATCGTCGTCGAGTATGTTGCCTGCGTGCATGCGGGCTTGCCATTCGGTACGGGAGACGGCGGGCAGTCGCTCGGCCAGAAAGTCGAGCACGGTGGACCAGGGGCCGCTGGGCAGAGACACGCTGCTGGGGCTGACACCATCGCGCGTGGGCAGGGGCGGGCGTGCGGGGCGGGTCATCGCCGCCTCATGACCTCTCTGGCTTGCCAGGCCGGCGCGGCTTTGGGTTCACCGAATCCAGCCGCTGGGCACGCTCCAGCCGCCAGGCCTCGTCGGGTGATTCGTCATACACCTCGTGCGCGGTGGTGTCGGTCTCTTGCAAGCGGGCATCCAGCGCCACTCGGTTGTCGAAGACGAAGCATTCGCCATCCCAGTCGTGCTCGGCATCGGGCAGGGTGTGCAGGAAGTTCACGATGCCGCCATCGAGCTGGTAGACGTCCAGGCCCAGATCGCGTTGCATCCAGGCGCTGGTCTTCTCGCAGCGGATGCCGCCGGTGCAGTACATGGCCACACGCTTGCCTTCGGCCTTCCACTGCGGCGCCTGCTCGCGCAGGTAGGCCGGGAAATCGCGGAAGTTGCCCACGCCCGGGTCGATGGCGCGCTTGAATCTGCCCAGGCGGTATTCAAAGTGGTTGCGGTTGTCCAGCAGCACCACGTCGTCCTGGTTGATCAACTCGCGGAAATCCTGCGGGCTGAGGTGGTTGCCGGCAGCGCGTTCGGGCACGACGCCAGTGACGCCATCCACGCCCAGGGCCACGATCTCGTCCTTGCGGTGCACACGCACCTTCCAGAAGGGGCGGGTGGTGCAGGCGCTGCGCTTGAAGGGCATGTCGCTGAACCAGCCGTGCAGGCGCGGATCATGGTGCATGGCGTGCTCGAAGGTGTCGAGCAATTCGGCCGTGGCCGCCAGCGCGCCGCTGATGCCCTCGTGCGCGACCAGCACGCTGCCTGTCAACGGCGCAACGAGTTCACGCAGCAGGTCGATCACGCCATCCGGGTCGGGCAGCGGGACGAACTTGTAGAACGAGATATGAAACAAGGGGGCCTGGGACATCGTGGCCCGATTGTCTCAAACTGTCGAGGGGGCGCAGCGGCCTGGCACGTGCAGGCCGGGCTGCGCTGTTTGACCTGGATCAGGCCGCCAGCTTGAACACCGCCACGGCCGAGGCCAGACGGTGTGCCTGCTCGCGCAGGCTTTCGGCGGCAGCGGCTGATTGCTCCACCAGCGCGGCGTTCTGCTGCGTCATCTGGTCCAGGTGCGTTACGGCGGTGTTGACCTGGCCGATGCCGTCGGACTGCTCGTTGGCGGCGGTGCTGATCTCACCGATGGTGTCGCTCATGCGCTTCACGTTGGTGAGGATCTCCGTCATGGCGCCGCCGGCGTTCTGCACCAGGCTTGAGCCGTTGGCGATCTGCTCGACGGAACTGCCGATCAGGGCCTTGATCTCGCGGGCGGCCGTGGCAGAGCGCTGGGCCAGGGCACGCACTTCACCGGCTACCACGGCAAAACCGCGGCCTTGCTCACCAGCACGTGCGGCTTCCACCGCGGCGTTCAGCGCCAGGATGTTGGTCTGGAAGGCGATGCCGTCGATCACGCCGATGATGTCGGCGATCTTTTGCGACGAGCCATGGATGTCCTGCATGGTGCTGACCACCTGGTCGACGATGTTGCCGCCCTTGTTGGCCGAATCGCTGGCCTGACGGGCCAAGCCGTCGGCGTGGCGTGCGGCATCGGCGGTGTGGCGCACGGTGCTGGTCAGCTCTTCCATGCTGGAGGCGGTTTGCTGCAGGCTGGAGGCGGTCTGCTCGGTGCGGGCGGACAAATCCTGGTTGCCGGTGGCGATCTGCGTGCTGGCGGTGCTGATGCTCTCGGTGCCGGCGCGCACTTCGCGCACCATGTGGGCCAGGCCGTCACGCGTGCTGGCCACGGCCTGCAGCAGGCGGCCGATCTCATCGTGGGTGTCCAGATCCAGGCGGGCGGTCAGGTCACCGGCAGCCATGGCGTTCAGGGCATTGGAGGCAGACTCCAGCCGGCGGCGCATCGAGCGGCCCATGAAGTGCACTTGGGTCAGTACGCCCAGGCCTACCAGCAGGCCCACGCCCACGCTGATGCCGGCGAAGCGGAAGGCCTCTGCCTTGACAGCATCGACGTAAACGCCCGAGCCCAGCACCCAACCCCAGGGCGCGAAGCCCGCCACGTAGGAGCGCTTGGGCTCGGGCTGTTCCTGGCCGGGCTTGGGCCATTGGTAATCCACGTAGCCGGCCCCGCTGCGCTTGACGGTGGCGACGAACTCCTTGAACAGGTAGACGCCTGCCGGATCCTTCATGTCGCTGAGGTCCTTGCCGTCGAGCGCCGGCTTGATCGGGTGCGCCACCATGCGGGGCGTCATGTCGTTGATCCAGACGTACTCGCTGCCGTCGTAGCGGATGGCCTTGATCTCGGCGACGGCCTTGGCCTGGGCGTCGGCGCTGCTGATGCGGCCGGCCTTGCTTTCAGCCTCGTAGCGCTCGGCGATGCTCTTGGATTGCTCGACCACGGCACGGGTGGCGGCCAGCCTCTGGTCCATCAATGAGTGGTAGTGCGCGATGCCGGTGTAGGCCGACAGGGCCAGCACGGCCAGGGTGATGTTGACGGCCATCAGACGCAGCCGGCCGATGATGCTCAGGTTCCTGAAAAACGACATGACTGATCCCTCTGGGGTGTCGCAGCCAGAGCCATGTGTCTGTTGTCAGGAAAGGGCGCGAGGGCGAGGCTGCGTGCGGACCAAGCGCGGAGAAATGAGGCTCCGCTCGGGATTTCGGCAGGTGGTGTCCGGAATTTACCCTTGGACACTAGAAATCTTCACTTCTTCTGATCTTGCTCAAGGTGTCGCCGGGCGGCGCTCGCTGCGCCATCCGATGCTTATTCAACGGCCAGAAGATCCAGCAAGGTGCGCGCGACCACCTTGGTGGCCATGCGCAGATCGTCGAGCATCAGGTGTTCATCGGCGCGCTTGGCGTTGGACTCGAACACCGTGCGCGGGCCGGCGCCATAGATCACGGCGGGGATGCCTTGGGCGCAGTACAGGCGCACATCGGTGTACAGCGGCGTGCCCATGGTCGGGATGGGTTGGCCGAAGATGGCCTCGCCATGCTTGCGCAGCGCATCGACCAGCGGCTGGTTGCCCGGCAACGGCTGCAGCGAGTTGGCCAGCAGCAGGCGTTTGATGTCCACCTTGATGCCCGGGAAGCTGGCGGCGGCATCGGCGATCACGCGGCGGATGTCAGCTTCCACGGCCACGGGATCCTCTTCGGGGATCATGCGGCGGTCGAGCTTGAGCACGACCTTGCCTGGCACCACGTTGGTGTTAGTGCCGCCTTCGATGCGGCCCACGTTCAGGTAAGGGTGGGTGATGCCCGGCACCTTGGACGTGATGGCCTTGTAGGCCGTGTTCTGCGCGTACAGGGCGTTGAGGATGGTGACGGCGCCTTGCAGCGCGTCGACGCCCGTGTGCGGGATGGCCGCGTGCGCCATCACGCCGTGCACGGTCACTTCCATCTGCAGGCAGCCGTTGTGCGCGGTGACGACCTCGTAGCTGAAGCCGGCGGCGATCAGCAGGTCGGGCTTGGTCAGGCCTTGCTTGAGCAGCCAGCCGGGGCCCAGTTCACCGCCGAACTCCTCGTCGTACGTGAAGTGCAGTTCGACCCCGCCGTTGAGCTTGGGCGCATCGGCTTGCTTGGACAGCGCTTCCAGTGCACGCAGCGCGAAGCTGAAGGTGGCGAAGTCGCTCTTGCTGACGGCGGCGGCGCGGCCGTAGAGCTTGCCATCGTCGATCTCACCGCCGTATGGCGGGTGCGTCCAGCCTTCGCCCGGTGGCACCACGTCGCCATGGGCGTTGAGCGCCACGGTGCGGCCCTGCTCGCTGAAGCGGCGGCGCACGATCAGGTTGGTCAGCGTGGTCAGGCCGTAGTCACGAACTTCGGCTTCGGGCACGGCGTGCTTTTCGGCCTGCCAGCCGAAGGCCTGCACCAGCTCGGCGGTGCGCTCGGCGTGCGGCGCGTTGTTGCCGGGCGGGGTGTCGGTGGGCATCTGCACCAGGGCCTGCAGAAAGCGCACTTCCTCGTCGAAGTGGGCGTCGATCCAGGCGTCCAGGGCCTGGTAGGCGGGGTTGGAGACAGCAGCGGTCATAGACCTTCCAGCAGATTCGTGAACGCGTCGACGCACAGCTGCGCGTCGTCGTTGGTGATGGTTTCGAGAGGGTTGTGGCTGATGCCGGCATTGCCGCCCCGCACGAAGAGCATGGCCTGCGGCATCACCTCGTGCAGCTTCATGGCGTCGTGGCCGGCGCCACTGGGCAGCTTGATCACGGGCAGGCCCAACTCGTGCACCGCGGCTTCCCATCGTGATTGCCATGCAGGGTTGGAGGGGGCTGCCGCTGCGGTGAGCGTGCGTTCCAGTGTGTAGTCCACGCCGCGTCGCGCACAGATGGCGGCCAGCCGCGCTTCCACGTCGGCCGCAAGGCTGTCGCGTTGCGTGTCCAGCGGGGCGCGCAAATCCAGCGTGAACTGGCAGCGGCCAGGCACCACGTTGATCGAGCCGCCAGGCACATGCAGCACGCCCACGGTGCCCACGGAGGGGCCGCTCGGCGCTTTCAGATCCTGCGCGGCGCGTTCTTCCACATAGAGCACCAGCTCGGCCACGGCGGCAGCCGCGTCCTTGCGGCGGTCCATCGGCGTGGTGCCGGCGTGGCTGGCCAGGCCGATCACCTCGCCCGTGTAGCGCGCGCTGCCGTTGATGGCGGTGACCACGCCCAGCGGCTGGTCGATCTCGTCCAGCCAGGGGCCTTGCTCGATGTGGACTTCAATGAAGCCCAGATACTGCTTGGGGTCGCGCCTGAGCTTGGCGATGTCGGCCAGATCGGCGCTGTGGCCAGCAGCCTTCATCGCGTCGCGCATGGGGATGCCATCGGCATCGACCTGGTCCAGCCAGCGCGGGTCGAAATCGCCCGTCAGCGCGCCCGATCCGAGGAAGGTGGCCTTGTAGCGCTGGCCTTCTTCTTCCGCGAAGCCGACCAGTTCGAGCCCATGCTTCAGGCGCTTGCCTGCGCGGTGTAGCTCACGCACGCAGGCCATGGGCACGAAGATGCCCAGGCGCCCGTCGTGCTTGCCGCCATTGCGCACGGTGTCGTAGTGCGAGCCGGTCAGCAGATACGGCGCTTGCGGATCGGTCCCGTGGTAGCGGGCCACCACGTTGCCGACGGCATCGATGCTCACGTCATCGAAACCGCAATCCGCCTTCATCCACTGCACCAGTTGTGCGGCGGCGGCCTGGTGCGCTTGTGTCAGGTAGGTGACGGTGAGCTGGCCTTGCTCCGCATAGCCGGGCTCGCTGTGCACGGCCAGGTCATCGGCCCAGCCTAGGATCAGATTGCCCTGCTCGGGTGCCACGCCGAACTTGTCGTTCAGGCGAATCTCGGCGATGCGGTGGATGTTGCGCAGGCATTCGGCGCGCTCGAAATCGGCCGGCAGGCGCAGGCGCCGCGCGAAGGTGTCGATGATCTGCTGGCGGCTCAGGCCCGCGCCGCGCGGCCCGCGCACGGCCAGGATGAAGGGCCAGCCGAAGCGCGCCTTGTAATCGGCGTTGAGCTGCTGCAGGCGCGCGAACTCCTCCGGCGTGCAGTGCGTGAGGCCGGCCTTGCTCTGCTCATTGGTCGATTCGGCGGTGAGCTGCCCGGCCACGGCGGCTTTGCCGGCCAGCTCGGGGTGGGCGCGGATCAGGCCCAACTGCGTATCCACGGACGCATTGCGCACCGCCTGGGCGAGCGCGTGCTTCAGGCCGACCAGGCTCTTGAAGGGGCGCGCGGCCCAGGCCTCGCGGGCGATCCAGGGTGAGTGCTCGTAGATGCCATCGAGCGCCTGGGTGAAGGCATCCGCGTCCAGCGTGTTGAGCTGGCTAATGGTCAGGGCAGGGGCGGGCATGGGTGCGTGGTCTTCCAGTGGCGGGCGATGTCGATGCGGCGGCAGACCCAGACGTCACGGTGCGCCTGCACGTGGTCCAGGAAGCGCTGCAGGCCCTTGAAACGGCCGGGCCGGCCCAGCAGGCGGCAGTGCATGCCGATGCTCAGCATCTTGGGGCGGTCCAGCCCTTGCGGATCACCTTCGGCGTACAGCACGTCGAAGCTGTCGCGCAGGTACTCGAAGAAGTGGTCGCCGGTGTTGAAGCCCTGCGGCGAGGCGAAGCGCATGTCGTTGGTGTCCAGCGTGTACGGGATCACCAGCTGCTGAGCCTTGCTGCCATCGGACTTGTCCAGCGTCATCCAGAAGGGCAGGTCGTCACCGTAATAGTCGCTGTCGTAGTCGTAGCCGCCATGGTCCACCAGCAGGCGGCGCGTGTTGGGGCTGTCGCGGCCGGTGTACCAGCCATGGGGCCACAGCCCGCCCGTCATCTGCTTGATGATGGCGGTGCCGCGCTCGATGTGCTCGCGCTCGGTGGCCTCGTCCATGTTCTGGTAGTGGATCCAGCGCCAGGAGTGGCAGGCGATTTCGTGGCCCAGGTCGACGAAGGCCTGGGTGAGCTCGGGATGGCGCTCCAGCGCCATGGACACGCCGAACACGGTGAGCGGCAGGCCGCGCTTTTCGAACTCGCGCAGCAGGCGCCAGACGCCCGCGCGTGAGCCGTACTCGTAGATGCCGTCCATGCTCATGTGGCGGGCCGGGAAGCTGGCCGCGCCAATGATCTCGGAGAGGAACTGCTCGGAGCCAGGGTCACCATGCAGGACGTGGTTCTCGCCGCCTTCTTCGTAGTTCAGCACGAACTGGACGGCGATGCGCGCGCCACCGGGCCAGCGGGCATGAGGCGGGTTGTCGCCGTAACCGACCAGGTCACGCGGGTAGGGCTGGGTGCTGTCGTAGGTCATGAAAAGCAAAAGGGATCAGGGCGTGCCGAGGGCGTCTTCCAGGCGCAGGCTCGGCACGCGGCGGCGCTCGGTGAGCTGGCGTTCCACCGTCAGCAGGTGCTCGTCGATCAAGGCCGCGGCCTTGTCGGCGTCGCGGGCTTCGATGGCTGCGAGGATGTCGGTGTGTTCGGCGTTCGATGCCTCGGCGTCGTCGGCCGACTGGTACATCAGCGTGATCAGCGAGCAGCGCGAGACCAGCTCCTGGATCAGTTCGACCAGCACCTGGTTGCCAAGCACCTCGGCCATGCGCACGTGGAAGTCGAACAGCAGCTTGGTGCGCGTGGCCACGTCGATGCGTTCCACCGCCTGGCGCTCTTCCTTCACGTGGGCCTTGAGCAGGCGCAGATCGGCCGGCTTGAGCCGCGCGATCAACTGACGCACCATCTGCCCCTCGACCATGCGGCGCACGGCGAACACCTCGCGCGCTTCTTCAATGGAGGGCTCGGCCACAAACGCCCCCCGCGCAGGCTCCAGCCGCACCAGCTTCAACTGCGACAGCCTGAACAGAGCCTGACGAACGATCGTGCGCGACACACCGAAGCGGTCGCCCAGCTTCTGCTCGACCAGCTTGGCGCCGGGCAGCAGCCGGTGCTCGACGATGGCGCGGGTGACGGCCACCACGATGTGTTCGGTGCTGGAGCCCGAGGGCAGGGCCTCATCGTCGGGTTCGTTGGCTGGCATGGATGTGGATGACACGGCTCGCACGGAAGCGCGTGTTGTTTGGACCACCTCGTCGGTGGCCTTTGTGGCAGATTTCTTGCGTGCGACACTCATCGTGGTTAAAGTGTATACAGTTTTGTGAACCGCTTGCAACCCAGTGATTGGATCCTTTCGTGTCTCAAGCAAATTCTCAGCCCGGCGTCCAGCCTGATCGCACGCCTGAGGCCCATTCTGGTCGATTGACGACCCACGTGCTCGACACGGTGCTTGGCGGCCCCGCCGTGGGCATGCACATCGAGCTGTATGTGCGCGAGGCCACATCCGACGGTTGCGCCAATGGCCGCTGGCTGTCGCTGCGCAGCGTGACCACCAACGACGATGGCCGCATCGACGGCCCGCTGCTCAGCGGCGATGACTTCAAGCCCGGCTGCTATCGCCTGGTCTTCGATGTGGAAGGCTACTTCCGCGCACGCGGCACGGCTTTGCCCACACCGGCTTTCTTGGGCAAGGTGCCGCTGGATTTCGGCATTGCTGACGCGCAATCGCATTACCACGTGCCCCTGCTGGTGAGCCCGTGGTCGTATTCCACCTACCGTGGCAGCTGACGGAAAGACGCAGTGATGATGGAGATGTCTCCCCTGTTGGTCTACGCGCTCGATTGGGCCAACCTGTTGTTGAAATGGGTGCACGTGATCGTGGCGGTCGCGTGGATCGGTTCGTCGTTCTACTTTGTGATGCTGGACAACAGCCTGGTGCCGCCGACTGATCCGAATCTCAAAGAGAAGGGCGTGGGTGGTGAGCTGTGGGCTGTGCACGGCGGCGGTTTCTACAACCCGCAGAAGTACCTGGGCGCGCCCAAGAGCATCCCCGCCAATCTGCATTGGTTCTACTGGGAAAGCTATTCCACCTGGCTCACGGGTTTCGCGCTGTTCACGGTGATCTACCTGTTCAACGCCGGCACCTTCCTGATCGACAAGTCCGTGTACGACTGGTCAGCAGGCGTGGCGGTGGGGGCGGCGCTGGGCTTCCTGGCCGGCTTCTGGATCATCTATGACCTGGTGTGTCGTACCTTGGGCAAGGGCACCAAGGGTGACGAGGTCGTGGGCATGGTGCTGTTCGGCGTCGTGGTTTTCGCGGCGTGGCTGGCCTGCCAATTGTTCGCGGGGCGTGCGGCCTTTTTGCTGGTGGGCGCGATGATGGCCACGAGCATGAGTGCCAACGTGTTCTTCTGGATCATCCCGGGCCAGCGCAAGGTGATCGCGTCCATGAAGGCCGGCCAGCCGGTGGACCCGGTGCACGGCCAGCGCGGCAAGCAGCGCAGCGTGCACAACACCTACTTCACGCTGCCGGTGCTGTTCGCGATGCTGAGCAACCACTACAGCTGGGCCTACAGCCATCCGCAGAACTGGTTGGTGTTGGTGTTGATCATGCTGGCCGGTGCGCTGATCCGCCAGTTCTTCGTGGCGCGGCACAAGACGGAAGTGGCTGGTAAGCCTGCGCCCTGGCACTGGGCCGTGGCCGGTGTGGTGGTACTGCTGGGCGTGGCGGTGTGGCTGGCGCCCAAGCCGGTGCCGCCAGCGCCTGTCGCTGCCGTGCCCGCTGTGGTGCCTGCACAGCCTGCATCGGGGGGCTCTGGCGTTGACGCGGCTTCGGCTGCCGCTTCGGCCGACGGCGCTTCTGCTGCCGCGACGGTGGTCGCGCCTGCCGCACCCTTGACCCAGTTCCAGCAGGTGCAGGCCATCGTGACCCAGCGCTGTGTGATGTGCCACAGTGCTGCCTTGGCCAACAAGGGTGTGATGCTCCACACGCCAGAGCTGGTCAGCCAGCACGCGCAGCAGATCTACCAGCAGGCCACGGTGCTCAAGACCATGCCGCTGAACAACGCCACGCAGATCACCGATGCGGAGCGTGCCCTGCTGGGCAAGTGGTACCAGGCTGGCGCGCCGAAGTGATGTTGGCGTGATGCCGGCTTGATGGGGTAGGCTTGGTGCATGAGCACCGAGCCTTCACTACCGTCAGCGTTGGCGCCGATCCATCAGGGCGGCTGCCTCTGCGGTGGCATCCACTTCACGGTCAGCGGCGCCTTGCCGCCGATCCAGGTCTGCCATTGCGGCCAATGCCGGCGCGCGCAGGGCGGGCCTTTCGCCACCAACCTGCCAATCCAGGAAAGCCAACTGCACTGGCTGAGCGGGCAGGATCTGGTCCAGACCTACGATTCATCGGACGACAAGCAACGCTGCTTCTGTCGACGCTGCGGTTCACCCTTGTTCAGCCGCCGGGCCTCCTTGCCAGGCGTGTTGCGACTGCGCGCTGGCTTGCTCGAAGGTGACTTCGGCAGCCGCGTCGCGCTGCACATGCACTGGGCCTCGCGGGCGCCGTGGTGGCCAGAGGATGACGATGGCACGTCACACCACGATGCAGGGGTCTGACAAGGCGCGCGGTATATACGCGATTGGCAACCCAGGCCGGTTCGGTTTTGCCTGAGGCGGTTTACCTGGCTGGAGCGTTCAGATGCCGGCCAACTGCCGCGCCAGCTTGTTGTGCCGCTCCACCATCGGCCCCTGGTCGATCAACGTCAGCTCGCTATGGTCGGCCACCACACGGCCATTGACGATCGTCCATGCAGTGCTCACGCTGTGGCAGAACAGCAGTGAGGCAACCGGATCGTGCACCGCACCGCCCGCCATCGCCAGCGTGCGCAGATCGAAGATGGCCAGGTCCGCTGCCATGCCGGGCTTGATCTGGCCGATATCGTCGCGTCCCAGCACCTCGGCGCCGCCGCGCGTGGCGACGCGCAAGGCATCACGCGCGCTCATGTCCGACGGGCCGTGGTCACAGCCGAAGGGCTCCAGGCTGCGTCCCACGCGCGCCAGCAACATGGCCTGGCGCGCTTCGGCCATCAGGTGGCCTGCGTCGTTGCTGGCCGAGCCGTCCACGCCCAGGCCTACTGGCACGCCAGTATTCACCATGCGCCGTACGGGCGCGATGCCGGAGGCCAGACGCATGTTGCTGCACGGGCAGTGGGCCACACCCGTGCGCGTGGCGGCAAAACGGCTGATGCCGTGCTCATCGAGCTTCACGCAGTGGGCATGCCACACGTCGTCGCCCAGCCAGCCCAGTGATTCAGCGTACTCGGTGGGCGTGAGCTTGAAGCGCTCCAGGCTGTAGGCCACGTCGTGGTCGTTTTCGGCCAAGTGGGTGTGCAGGCGCACGCCCCGCTTGGCCGCGCGCGCCAGCACGGCGGATTCGCGCATCAAATCGGGGCTCACTGAGAACGGCGAGCACGGTGCCAGTGCGATGCGCACCATCGCGAGGCGGTCGCTGTCGTGGTGCGTGTCGATCAGGCGTTGCGATTCGCGCAGGATGTCGGCCTCGCGCTCCACCAGATGGTCCGGCGGCAGGCCGCCGTCGCTCTCGCCCACGCTCATCGAGCCTCTGCTGGCGTGAAAGCGCATGCCGATGGCCTTGGCCGCTTCGATGCTGTCGTCCAGCCGCACGCCGTTGGGGTAGATGTAGAGGTGGTCGCTGCTGGTGGTGCAGCCGCTGTGCAGCAGCTCGGCCATGGCCAGCTGCGTAGAGGTGTGCACCATGTCCGGCGTCAGGCCCGACCAGATCGGGTAGAGCGTGCGCAGCCAGCCGAACAGCTCCGCGTTCTGCGCGGCCGGGATGGCGCGCGTCAGGCTCTGGAACATGTGGTGGTGCGTGTTGACCAGGCCAGGGATGACGACGTGGCCGCGTGCGTCGATGGTGCGGGTGGCGCGGGCCAGCAGCTCGGCGGGCAGGGTGTCGGTGGGGCCGGCGGCGATGATCTCGTTGCCGCGGATCAGCACGCTGGCATGGCGCCATTCGGTGCCTTTGTCGTCCATGGTGGCGACGCACTCGGCGTCCTTGATCAGCAGCGTCGGGGTGTCGTCGGGTGAGGTCATGTGGTGATTTTTGTATGGGGCGTGATGTCAGTCACGGCTTGTGGGACAGGCCTAATGACTGGCCGATGGCGGCGCCAGTTGCAGCAGCTGGCCGACCACCGACACGGCGATCACGGCCGGCTCCTTGCCGACGATGCCCGGCAGGCCGATGGGACAGGCGATGCGTGCGATCAGTTCGGGCGCGTGGCCGCGTGCCTGCAGGCGGTGCTCGAAGGCGGCGCGCTTGGTGCGCGAGCCGATCAGGCCCACCCAAGCTCGGCCCAGGCGAATATCCTCGCGCCGCAGCAGCGCATCGACGATGGCGAGGTCCAGGTCATGGCGGTGCGTGAGTACCAGGTGCAGGCTGGCCGGTGGCGCGTAGGCCACCTCGGCCGCCGCATCCTCTGTAGGCAGGCAGCGGATGTGCGGCGGCAGGGCGGCCAGGTCGCGACCAGTGGGCAGGCCCAGCGTGGCTTCGTCGCCGGGCAGGGCTTGCGGCGAATCGTCCAGCCGCTGGTCGATCCAGCGCACCTCGCAATCGATGTCGGCCAGCAGCTTGACGATGGCTTGGCCGACGTGGCCGGCGCCGTGCAGGTCCAGCCTGAAGCGCGGCGCCACGGCCGGCCAGCGCGTCAAGGCCGTCGAATCCAGCGGATCGAAGGCCAGCACCACCACACCGCCGCAGCACTGGCCCAGCGTGGGGCCGAGCGCGAAGGTGTGCGTCCAGGCAGCGAGCGTCTTCCCTGTTTGAGCTGATGAGGCACTGCCCTGGGCATGTTCGCGCAGGGCCTGGCGCGCCATCGCGATGGCCTGCCACTCCAGATGGCCGCCGCCGATGGTGCCTTGCGCCTCATCGAGGCACACCAGCATGCGCGCGTCTGTTTCACGCGGGGTGGAGCCGCGCACCTCGCGCACCTGCACCACCAGCGCGGGCGTGCCATCGGCCAGCCACTGGCGCGCGGCCTGGTGCAGGGCGGTGTTGCTCAGGGCGTTCATGGCGTGCTCGTCCCCGCTTCATGCTGGCAGGGATGAGGCGTCGTGTTGCCCGTGCCGATGATGGTCTGCATGGGCAGCATATGCCGCTCAGGCACCTGCCCGCACCGCCGCCTTCACGGCATCGACCGCATCCAGCAGCGCTTCCGACGTGGCCGGTGCTCGCAATGGCGGGTTCACCTTGTGCCCGCCCACGCTCGACACCGCATCGCGCAGCGCGAAGAACACGGAGAAGGGCAGCAACAGCGGCGGCTCGCCTACGGCCTTTGATCGGTAAATCGTGTCTTCTACGTTGCGGTTGTCGAAGAGCTTGACGCGGAAGTCCTCGGGGCAATCGCTGGCGGTCGGGATCTTGTAGGTGGACGGTGCGTGGGTCAGCAGCTTGCCCGTCTTGGGGTGCCAGTACAGCTCTTCAGTCGTCAGCCAGCCCATGCCCTGGATGAAGGCGCCCTCGACCTGGCCGATGTCCAGCGCGGGGTTGATGGATTGGCCGACGTCGTGCAGCACGTCGGCGCGCAGCAGCTTCCATTCGCCGGTGAGCGTGTCCATCAGCACCTCGCTGCAGGCCGCGCCGTAGGCAAAGTAAAAGAAGGGATGGCCCTGCATGGTCTCGCGGTCCCAGTGCAGCTTGGGCGTGGTGTAGAAACCGTCGGACCACAGTTGCACGCGGGCCATGTAGGCCTCCATCACCACGCCATCGAAAGGCAGGGGGCTGCCAGCCACCTCGACATGGTCATTGGCGAAGTGAATGCTCTCGGCCGGCACCTTGTGCTTCTCGGCCAGGAACTGCGTGAGGCGTTTGCGGATGGTCAGCGCCGCATCCTGCGCGGCCTTGCCGTTCAAGTCGGTGCCGGTGGAGGCGGCCGTGGCCGAGGTGTTGACCACCTTGTGCGTGTCGGTGGCCGTCACGCGCACGCGCTCCAGGCTCAGGCCCAGCGTGTGCGCCACCATCTGCGCCACTTTGGTGTTCAGGCCTTGCCCCATTTCGGTGCCGCCGTGGTTCACCAGCACGCTGCCGTCGGTGTACACATGCACGATGGCACCAGCCTGGTTCAGGTGCACCACGTTGAAGGAGATGCCGAACTTCAGCGGCGTGAGCGCCAGGCCCTTCTTGAGCACGGGGCTGGTGGCGTTGAAGGCATCGATGTCGGCGCGGCGCGCGCGGTAGTCGCTGCTGGCGATCAGCTCGCCCAGCAGCGGCTGCAGCACGTTGTCCTCGACCACCTGGCCGTAGGGCGTGACGTTGTTGGTGTCCACGCCATAGAGGTTGGCCAGGCGCACGTCCAGGGCGTCCTTGCCCAGTTCGCGTGCGATGGAATCCAGCGCGTACTCGATGGCGAAGGCGCCTTGCGGCCCGCCGAAGCCACGGAAGGCCGTGTTGCTCTGCGTGTTGGTGCGCGCGCAGAAGCCATGCATGGCCACGTGCGGCAGCCAGTAGGCATTGTCGAAGTGGCACAGCGCACGGCCCATCACGGGGGCCGACAGATCCGCCGAGAAGCCCGAGCGCGAGACCATGCTCACCTCGGTGCCCAGCACGCGGCCCTCGTCGTCATAGCCCAGGGCCATGTCGTGATAGAAGCAATGGCGCCGGCCGGTGATCATGAAGTCGTCGTCACGATCGGGGCGCAGCTTCACGGGGCGCTTGAGCTTGCGCGCCGCCACGGCCGCGATGCACGCGAACACGCCCGACTGGGATTCCTTGCCGCCGAAGCCGCCGCCCATGCGCCGGCATTCGATCTGCACATGGTGCGAGTGCAGGCCCAGCGCCACGGCAATGTGGTGCTGCATCTCGCTGGGGTGCTGGGTGGAGCAGTACACCAGCATGCCGTCGTTCTCGCGCGGCACGGCGTAGGAGATCTGTCCCTCCAGGTAGAACTGCTCCTGCCCGCCCAGGTCCACGTGCACGTCCAGGCGGTGGGGCGCGGCGGCCAGCGCGGTGGCGGCGTCGCCGCGCACCATGTGCATGGGCGGCACCACGTAGCTCTGGGCGGCGTGGCCTTGCTCCGGCGTCAGCAGCGCGGGCAGTTCCTTGAACTTGATCACCTTGGATGCGGTGGCGGCGGCGCGGCGCGCGGCCTCGCGATCAGCCGACAGCACCGCGAACACGGGCTGGCCCAGATACATCAGCTCGCCATCGGCCAGGATGGGGTCGTCGTGCGTGATGGCGCCGCAGTCGTTGACGCCGGGGATGTCGGCGGCGGTGATCACGGCGACCACGCCCGGCATCGCCTTGACGGCGTCCAGGTCGATGCCCAGCAACTCGCCATGGGCCACGGGCGACAGGCCCAGGGCGCAGTGCAGCGTGCCTTGCAGTTCGAGGATGTCGTCGGTGTAGGGCGCGCTGCCGGTGACGTGCAGGTGCGCGGATTCGTGGTGCTTGCTCTGGCCGGCGGCGCTGGCTGCCTGCTTCAGGAAGGGTTCGACGGTCTGGTTCATGGTGTGTACCTCCTGCGCTCAGACCGTGGCGGGCCACACCTGGATCACATCGGCCTTCAGGGGCGATGCGGGGCGGGTTTCGAGCCACCAGCGTTCCAGCAGGTTGGCCGCCACACGTTGACGATACGCCGCCGTGGCGCGCATGTCACTAAGGGGGGTGAAATCCTGGGCCAGCGCGGCCTGCGCGGCGCGCAGGGTGGCTTCCGTCCAGGGCTGGCCGACCAGGGCGGCTTCGGCCAGCGGCGAACGACGCGCGGTGGCCGCCATGCCGCCAAACGCCACGCGGGCCTCGGCGATGGTGTCGCCATCCAGGCGCAGCCACAGGCCCGTGCACACGGCGGAGATGTCGCTGTCGCGGCGCTTGCTGATCTTGTAGGCGCGCAGGGCGGAGCCGGCGGCGGGCAGCGGCACGCGCAGCGCCTGCACGAACTCGCCGGGCTGCATCGCGTTCTTCATGTAGTCCAGGTAGAACTCGGACAAGGGCAGGGTGCGCGTGGCCTCGCCATGTCGCAGCACGATCTCGGCGCCCATGGCCAGCAGCACCGGCGGGCTGTCGCCGATGGGCGAGCCGTTGGCGATGTTGCCGCCCAGGGTGCCGGAGTGGCGCACCGGTGGCGAGGCAAAGCGCAGCCAGATCTCTCGCAGCGCGGGCACGTGCTTGGCCAGCAGGCCCCAGGCGTCTTCCAGCGAGGCGCCGGTGTTGATCTCCAGACCCTGCGGTGCGTCGGCCGGTCCCCAGGGCCTGATCGCCTTGAGCTCGTCCACACGGCCCAGGTAAATGATGTCGCCTAAAGCGCGGAACTGCTTGGTCACCCACAGCCCGATGTCCGTGGCGCCGGCCAGCAGGCGGGCCTGGGGCAGGGCGGCGCGCCAGCGGGCCAGTTCATCCAGCGTGCGCGGCGCGATGAAGCGTGCCGTACGCGAAGGATCTGCCGCGTCACGCGCCTCGTAGATGAAGGTGCCGGTGTCCTCGGCCTGCAGGCGCTGCAGGGCCTCGGCCACGGGCGCCAGGTCCAGCGCCACGCGGGGCAGCTTGTACATCTGCTCGGCCGCGTCCAGGATCGGGCGGTAGCCGGTGCAGCGGCACAGGTTGCCGCTCAGCGCATCGGCCGCGTTCTCACGAGACACGGCGTGGTCGTGGTGCTGGTACATGTTCCACAGCGACATCACGAAGCCGGGCGTGCAGAAGCCGCACTGCGAGCCGTGGCAGTCGACCAAAGCCTGCTGGCAGGGGTGCGCCTGGCCGCCGTTGGTGCTGGCCACGTCTTCCACGGTGAACAGGGCCTGGCCGTCGAGCGAGGGCAGGAACTGGATGCAGGCGTTGACGCTCTTGAGGGCGACGCCGCCGGGCGCGCTGGCATCGGGCTGGCCCAACACGACGGTGCAGGCGCCGCAATCGCCTTCGGCGCAGCCTTCCTTGGTGCCGGTGCAGTGGGCGTGCTCGCGCAGCCATTGCAGCACCGTGGTGGTGGGCGGCAGGTGGCTGACGGCGTGGATCTCACCCTGGTGCATGAAACGCACCGGGCGGGGGAAGGATTCTGTGGGGGGCAAGGGGGTGGGGGCGCTCATGGCGAAACTCCAGCAAACGTCGTTCCAGCAAAGGGCCGGTGGAGGCGCGGCGCTTCACCCTTTGGAGGGTATCGCCCCGTGGGTGCTTCGGTATAGCATCAGCCTGATATGTTGTATTAGGGGGATCATATGACCAAGCAAGCTGTTTTCGACAAGATCGATATCTCTCTTATCCGAGTCCTGCACACCGTGATCACCGAATGCAGCGTGTCGCGGGCCGCCATTCGCCTGCAGTCCAGCCAGCCCGCCGTCAGCGCGCAGCTCAAGCGCCTGCGTGACCTGACGGGTGACCCGCTGCTGGTGCGCGTGGGCCAGTCCATGGCGCCCACCGATGTTGCGCTGAGCCTGCTCGAACCTGCATCCATCATCCTGCACAACGCCCAGGCCATGTTCGGCCACAAGAGCAGCGTGCGGGATTTCGACCTGGGCACCACCTCGCTTACCTTCCGCATCGCGGCCACGGATTACCTCGACCCCTTCTTTCTGCCAGAACTCACGCTGCACCTCAAGCGGCAGGCCCCCAATCTGCGCATCGAGTTTGTGCCTTTGTCGGTGGATTTGGACTACCGCCGCAGCCTGTCGCGTGGCGAGGTCGATCTGGTCATCGGCAACTGGCTGGAACCGTCGGACGAACTGCACCTGGGCCGCCTGCTGAGCGACGAGGTGGTCTGCATGGTGTCCGAAGACCACCCCGCCGCGCGCCTGCCGCGCGAAGGCAAGCGTGCCTGGACGGTGGAGCAGTACCTGGCCGCCGAGCACGTGTCACCGCCGGCCCTGCACCCGGGGGGCATCGGCATCATCGACGAGCACCTGTCCATGCAGGGCCTGCGCCGCAACGTGGTGGTGCGCAACCCGCATTTCGCGCAACTGCCCTACATGGTGGCCGGCTCCCTGCTGGTGCTCACTACTGGCCGGCGCTTCTGCGAACGCTATGCCCAGCAGTTGCAGGTCAAGATCATCCGCTGCCCGGTGAGCTTCCCCACGATGAACTACTATCAGCTCTGGCACGACCTGACGCACCATTCCGCCGCCAGCCGCTGGCTGCGTGAACAAGTGCGCGAGGTGGTACGCAATCTGCAGCACGTTCGTCCACCCTGGCGCGCGGAGACGTTGCCGGTGGTTCGGGCGCCCTGACGCCTGTGTGTTTTGGCCCTGTTTGGCCCCTACAATCCCGCCCGTCGCATGCTCCAGCCGCCCACCGCCTCCACACTCAGTGCCGTACCACGCGCTGTGTCTAACGACTCCCGCAAAGTGCTGCGGGGCGATGTCCTGGATTTCACGGCCGATCCCGGTTTCAACGCGCCCGGCGAATCGCCCGGGGTGCGCTTCCGGCCGGATCACCTGGTGCTGATCGAAGGCGAGCGCATTGCCGCCGTGCAGCCGGCCAGTGAGGCCTTGAGCCCGGATTGGCAGATCGCCGAACAGTTGGATCATCGGGGCCGGCTGATCATGCCCGGCTTCATCGACACCCACGTGCATTGCCCGCAGCTGGACGTGATCGCCAGCTACGGCACCGAACTGCTGGACTGGCTCAACACCTACACCTTCCCGGCCGAGCGCCGCTATGTGGATGATGGGGTGGCCGACGAGGGCGCGGAGCGCTTCCTCGAAGCCCTGTGGGCCCACGGCACCACCAGCGCCGTGATCTTCGCCACCGTGCACAAGACCAGCGCGGAGGCCTTGTTCCGCCGCGGCTCCGAAGCCCGCATGCGCCTGATCACCGGCAAGGTGCTGATGGACCGCCACGCCCCCGACGGCCTGCGCGACGATGTAGCCCAGGCCGAGCGCGATTGCGTGGACCTGATCCAGCGCTGGCACGGCAAGGATCGGCAAAGCTACGCCGTGACCGTGCGCTTCGCGCCCACCAGCACGCCCGAGCAACTCGTCATGGCCGGTCAACTGGTGCAGCACCACCCTGGCGCCTACATGCAGACCCACGTGGCCGAAAACCGCGACGAGGTGCGCTGGGTGGCCGAGCTTTTCCCCACGGCGCGCAGCTACCTCGATGTGTACGACCGCGACGGCCTGATCGGCCCGCGCGCCGTGCTGGCCCACGGCATCTGGCTGGACGACAACGACCGCGCCGTGCTGCGCGACCACGGTGCCCAGATCGCGCACAGCCCCTCGTCCAACCTGTTCCTGGGCAGCGGCCTGTTCGACTGGCGCCTGGCCGAGCAATCGGGCGTGAACGTGAGCCTGGCCAGCGACGTGGGGGGCGGCACCAGCCTGTCCATGCTGCGCAACATGGCCGATGCCTACAAGATCCAGGCGATGCAGGGCGTGCGCCTGAGCGCCTGGAAGGCCCTGCATGCGGCCACGGCCGGCGCGGCGCAGCACCTGGGTTTGCATGATGAAATCGGACGCGTCGAGCCGGGCCTGATGGCCGATCTGGCCATTTGGGACACCGCCGTCGGCCCCGTGGCCCTGCATCGCGACGGGCTGGCCCGGGATTTGCACGAGAGGGTCTTTGCCTGGATCACCCTGGGCGATGAGCGCAACCTCGCGGCCACCGTGGTGGCAGGGCAACCCCGGTTTGTCCGCCCTTGACGGCCGCGACGCTTGTCGTATCGTGGGGCCCGCAGTTCCCTGATCCAGCGCACTGAAAACAACGCAACACCATGACCTGGCGGCTCGAACTCCAACACATCACCAAGCAGTACCCGGCGGTCAGAGCCAACGACGATGTCAGCCTCAAGGTCGCACCCGGCGAGATCCACGCCGTGCTGGGCGAAAACGGCGCGGGCAAGTCCACGCTGATGAAGATCATCTTCGGCGCCGTCAAGCCCGACGCCGGCGAGATCCTGTTCAACGGCGAGCGCGTGCACATCAAGTCGCCGCAAGAGGCGCGCGCGCTGGGCATCAGCATGGTGTTCCAGCACTTCTCGCTGTTCGACACCCTCACGGCGGCCGAGAACGTGTGGCTGGGCCTCGATAAATCGCTCAGCCTGGCCGAAGTCACCGAACGCATCAAGCAGGTCTCGGGCGAATACGGGCTCGAGGTTGATCCGCAGCGCCATGTGCACTCGCTGACCGTGGGCGAGCGCCAGCGCATCGAGATCGTCCGTGCGCTGATGACCAACCCGCAGGTGCTGATCCTCGATGAGCCGACCTCGGTGCTGACACCGCAGGCGGTCGAGAAGCTCTTTGTCACCTTGCGCCAACTGGCGGACAAGGGCTGCTCCATCCTCTACATCAGCCACAAGCTCGATGAGATCCGCGCGCTGTGCCACCGCTGCACCGTGCTGCGCGGCGGCAAGGTCACCGGCGAGGTCGATCCGCGCCAGGAGACCAACGCCAGCCTGTCGCGCCTGATGATCGGTGCCGAACCGCCCGCGCTGGAACGCCACACGCCCACGTTGGGCGAAGTAGCTCTGCAGGTGCGCGCACTCGATCTGCCGCGTGTGGATCCGTTCGGCGTGAGCCTGCGCGGCATCGACCTGAACCTGCATGCCGGCGAGATCGTCGGCATCGCGGGTGTGTCGGGCAACGGTCAGCAGGCCTTCATGGCGGCCCTGAGTGGTGAAGATCCGCGCTGTGCACAAGGCAGCATCACGCTGTTCGGTCAGGACATCAGCCGCGCGGCACCCGGCGTGCGCCGCCGCCTGGGCCTGCACAGCGTGCCTGAAGAGCGCCTGGGGCGCGGCGCCGTGCCGACCATGTCCCTGGCCCAGAACACCTTGCTCACCCGCAAGGAAGAAGTGGGCGCGGGCGGCTGGTTGCGCCTGGGTGGCATCCAGGCCATGGCTTCAAGCCTGATCGAGCGCTACAAGGTCAAGGCCGGCGGGCACCCGGCGCTGGCGCGCAGCCTGTCGGGCGGCAACCTGCAGAAGTTCATCATGGGCCGCGAGATCGATGCGCGCCCGAAAGTGCTGCTCGTCTCCCAGCCCACCTGGGGTGTCGACGTGGGCGCCGCGGCCCAGATCCGCGGCGAGTTGTTGAAGCTGCGCGATGCCGGTTGTGCCGTGCTCGTGGTCAGCGAGGAGCTGGACGAATTGTTCGAGATCTGCGACCGCCTGCTGGTCATGGCCCAGGGGCGCCTGTCGCCCAGCATCCCGGCCGGCGAGGCCACCATCGAGCGCGTGGGTGCCTGGATGAGCGGCCTGTGGGACACGGATGCCACAGCATCGGCCAAGCAGGGGGGTGCGCATGTTCAAGCTTGAACCGCGTCCCGCACCTTCGAAGGTGCTGACGCTGGCCTCGCCGCTGATCGCGCTGGCGATCACGGTGGTGATCGGCGTGGTCCTGTTCATGTCGCTGGGCAAAGACCCGGTGGCCGGCCTGCGCATGTTCTTCATCGAACCGCTCAAGAGCGGCTATGCGCTGTCCGAACTGAGCCTGAAGGCCACGCCGCTGATCCTGATCGCCTTGGGCCTGTCGGTGTGCTTCCGCGCCAACCTGTGGAACATCGGCGCCGAGGGGCAGTTCATCCTGGGTGCGATCTTCGCGGGTGGCGTGGCCATGCGCGCCACGCCCGAGACGGGCGCCTGGATCTTCGTGCTCGTGCTGCTGGCCGGCATGGTGGGCGGCATGCTGTGGGCGGCCATCGTGGCGCTGCTGCGTGACCGCTTCAATGCCAGCGAGATCCTGGTCAGCCTGATGCTGGTCTACGTGGCCGAGATGCTGCTGAGCTACCTGGTCTACGGGCCGTGGAAGGACCCGGCGGGCTACAACTTCCCGCAGACCATCACCTTCCTGGATGCGACACGGGTGCCCAAGATTTTCCAGGGCTTCCGGCTGAACATCGGCGTGTTCATTGCGCTGGCGGCGGTGGTGGGCTTCACCATCTTCCTGTTCCGCACGTTCGCGGGCTTCCAGTTGCAGGTGGGCGGCCTGGCGCCGGCAGCGGCGCGCTATGCGGGCTTCTCGTCGCGCAAGGCGCTGTGGACGGCGCTGCTGGTGTCGGGCGGCATGGCCGGCCTGGCAGGCGCGCTGGACGTGGCCGGGCCGCAAGGCCAGCTCACGCCCTATGTGCCGCTGGGCTATGGCTTCGCGGCCATCATCGTGGCCTTCGTGGGGCGCCTGCATCCCGTGGGCATCGTGTTCTCGGCGGTGCTGATGAGCATGTTCTACATCGGGGGCGAACTGGCCCAGTCCCGCCTGGGGCTGCCCAAGGCCCTCACGGGTGTCTTCCAGGGCATGCTGCTGTTCGCGCTGCTGGCCTGTGACACCTTCATCCATCAACGTCTGCGCTGGGTGGCCTCCAAATGACCGGTCTGACCGCTGATTCCCTGGCGTTGCTGATCGCCGCCACGCTCAATGCGGGCACGGTCGTGGCCCTGGCCTCGCTGGGCCTCTTGATCAACGAACGCTCCGGCGTGCTCAACCTGGGAGCCGAGGGCATGATGCTCGTGGCCGCCATTGCCGGTTTCGCGGCGGTGGTCCACAGTGGCAGCGACTGGGTGGGCTTCACCGCCGGCGCACTGGCCGGGGCCGGCATGGCTGCGTTGTTCGGCGTGCTGGTGATCTGGCTCAACACCAACCAGTACGCCACGGGCCTGGCGCTGAGCCTGTTCGGGGCGGGCTTGAGCGCCTTCGCCGGCATCAAGTACACGCAGGAGAAGCTGCCCGAGCGGCCGCACTTCAACATCCCCGGTCTGTCGGATCTGCCTTTCGTGGGCACGGCCTTCTTCAAGCACCACCCGATGGTCTACCTGGCCATCGCGCTGGCCATTGGCATGACCTGGTTCCTGATGCGCTCGCGTGCCGGACTGGTGCTACGCGCCGTGGGTGAATCGCCCGAATCGGCGCATGCGCTGGGCTACCGCGTGCGGCCCATCCGGCTGGCGGCGGTGATGGCGGGCGGTGCGCTGTGCGGCCTGGCCGGGGCCTTCATCTCGCTGTCGTACACGCCGCTGTGGGTCGAGGGCATGGTGGCCGGCAAGGGCTGGATTGCCCTGGCGCTGACCACCTTCGCCACCTGGCGGCCGGCGCGCGTGCTGCTGGGCGCCTACCTGTTCGGCGGCGTGACCATGCTGCAGTTCCAGATGCAGGGGCAGGGCATCCAGATCGCCAGCCAGTGGCTGACCATGCTGCCCTACGTGGCCACCATCGTCGTGCTGGTGCTGATCTCGCGCAATCCGACGTGGATTCGCATCAACATGCCCGCCTCACTGGGTAAACCCTTCCATCCTGGCGTCTGACGGTGCATGATCGCCGCTGGCGTCGTCAGTCTGTATACACATTTCACCCCCTTGGAGATGACATGACCTCTCGTCCGAACTTGTCCAAACGTTCGATGCTCAAGCTGGCCGGCTGGGCCAGCCTGGCCGCCACCGCCGCCCTGGTGGGTTGCGGCAAGAAGGAAGAAGCCGCCGCGCCGGCCGCTTCCGAAGCGGCTTCCGCCGCCCCTGCAGCCGTGGCCGCCAGCGCCCCGCTGAACATCGCCTTTGCCTACATCGGCCCCGTGGGCGATGCCGGCTGGACCTATGCGCACGACCGCGGCCGCCTGGAGATGGAGAAGGAGCTGGGCGACAAGGTCAAGACCACCTTCGTCGAGAAAGTGCCCGAGGGCCCCGAGGCCGAGCGCGTGATCCGTGACTTGGTGGCCCAGGGCAACACGCTCATCATCGGCACCACCTTCGGCTACATGGAGCCCATGCTCAAGGTGGCCGCCGACAACCCGAACGTGAAGTTCGAGCACGGCACCGGCTACAAGACCGCGCCCAACATGCGCACCTACGACGCCCGCACCTATGAAGGCGCGTACATGGCCGGCGTCATCGCGGGCAGCGTCACCAAGTCCAACACGCTGGGCGTGGTGGGCTCGATCCCCATTCCTGAGGTGATCCGCAACATCAACTCGTTCACGCTGGGTGCGCAGAGCGTCAATCCCAAGATCAAGACCAAGGTCGTGTGGGTCAACGCCTGGTTCGATCCTCCCAAGGAAAGCGAAGGCGCGCAGAGCCTGCTGAACCAGGGCGCCGACGTGCTGTTCCAGAACACCGACTCCAGCGCCGTGCTGCAGGCCGCCGAGAAGGCTGGCAAGCACGCCTTCGGCTGGGATTCGGACATGAGCAAGTTCGGCCCGAAATCGCACCTGGCCTCGGCCGTGATCAACTGGGGCCCGTACTACACCAAGGCCGCCAAGGACGCCATCGAAGGCACCTGGCAGACCGGTGGCGTGTGGTGGGGCGTCAAGGAAGGCGCGATCGACCTGGTGTCCATCTCCGACGCTGTGCCGGGTGACGTGAAGGCCAAGATCGAGACGATCAAGAATGGCCTGAAGGACGGCAGCTTCGTGATCTGGAAGGGTCCGGTCGTGGGTCAGGATGGCAAGGAAGTGCTGGCCAAGGACGCCGTCGCCGACGACAAGTTCTTGGGCGGCATCAACTTCTACGTCAAGGGCGTGGAAGGCTCCGTGCCCTCCGGCAAGTGATGAAGGGCATCACGCGGCCACGGTGAACCCCCGACGCGCGTGATGTCAAAGGCCGCCGCTCATCCCGGCGGCCTTTTGTTTTGATCGATGATGGTTTCCCGTTGAGTTGAAAGAGAGCCTCCCCATGAGCGCCGCAGTATCCCCCGTTGCCAACATTGCAGCCGCGCGCCTGCCCGACCTGCTCAAGGCCATGCCCAAGGCCGAGTTGCACATGCACATCGAAGGCTCGCTCGAGCCCGAGCTGATCTTCGCGCTGGCGCGGCGTAATGGCGTTGCTTTGAGCTACCCCAGCGTGGAGGCGCTGCGTGCGGCTTATGCCTTCACGGATCTGCAGAGCTTTCTGGACATCTACTACGCAGGCGCCTCGGTGCTGCTCAAGGAGGATGACTTCCACGACATGGCCTGGGCCTATCTGCTCAAGGCGCAGGAAGACAACATCCGCCACACCGAGCTGTTCTTCGACCCGCAGACGCACACCGACCGCGGCGTGCCGTTCGAGGTGGCGATCAAGGGCCTGAGCCGCGCATGCACGCGCGCCAAGGCCGAACTGGGCGTGAGCGCTTCGCTGATCATGTGCTTCTTGCGCCACCTGTCGGAAGAATCCGCCTTTGAGACGCTGGAGGCTTCGCTGCCTTACCGCGAGCACTTCATCGGCGTGGGCCTGGATTCGGGCGAGCGTGGCAACCCGCCGGAGAAGTTCGCGCGAGTGTTCGCCAAGTGCCGCGAGCTGGGCCTGCACCTGGTGGCCCACGCGGGTGAGGAAGGCCCGGCCCAGTACATCATCGATGCGCTGGACGTGCTGCACGCCGAGCGCATCGACCACGGTGTGCGCTGTGTGGAAGACGCTGACTTGGTCAAGCGCTTGGCCAAGCAGGGCACAGCACTGACTGTCTGCCCGCTGTCCAACATCAAGCTGTGCGTGTTCGACAAGATGGACCAGCACAACCTGGGGCACCTGCTGGCGCAGGGCCTGAAGGTCACCATCAACTCGGATGACCCGGCCTACTTCGGCGGCTACCTCAACCAGAACTTCCTGGAAGTCTTCGACGCGCTGGACCTGGACGCCCAGGCGGCCTACACCCTGGCGCGCAACAGCTTCGAGGCGAGCTTCGTGCCCGAGGCCGACAAGGCCCGCTGGATCGCGGAACTGGACGATACCTTCAAGCGCTTCGCGCAGTGAGCAGGGCGGTCTTGAGGGCCGCGGCGCCGGGCCCGAAGGCATAGGCATCCAGCGCCAGGCAACCGAACTCCACCGCTTCATGCAAGCGCACAGCGGCCTGGGGCTCGGGCTCGGCGCGTGAGGCGCCTGCACCCGCGGCCAGATAGAAGGGCCGCCAGTGCTCGTCGGTGGGGTGCATCTCCACGGCATAGGGCGCTTGGCGGCGGTAGTCCCACAGTGCGGACCAGTCGCCGGCGGTGGCGTGCTCTAGCACCCATTGGCGGAAGGCCGCGCTTTCCGGGTCTTCGGGCATGTCGACCAGACCAGCCTGCAGCCGGCCGCTGCCGAACACGCGCCGCAAGTTGTGCGTGAGGCTGCCCGTGCCGATCACCAGCACATCGGGCGGCAGGCCTTTCAGGGCCTGGCCCATGCGCCACAGGGCCTCAGGGCTGGCCGAGGCCGGCAGGCTCAGCGGCACCACGGGGATGTCCGCCTGGGGCCACATGTGCATCAGGGCGGTCCAGATGCCGTGGTCCAGCCCACCTTCGTTGAGCAACGGCACGTCGAATCCGGCTTGCGCCAGACAGGTCTGCGCCATCTGTGCCACGGCGGGGTCACCAGGCGCGTCGTAGCGCAGTTCGTAGAGCGCGGGCGGGAAACCGCCGAAATCATGGATGGTGTGATGCCGGCTGGCGCCCAGCAGCACGGCGCCGCGGGCCATGGTGTGCGCGCTCATCACCAGCACGGCCCGTGGCCGTCCGCACACCGCGTCGATGGCCGGGCCCAGCGCCTTGAGGAACTTCTGCGTGGGGCTGGGCTCAATGGCGATCATCGGCGAGCCGTGAGAGATGTAGAGCGGTGCGAGCGGCGTGGCCATGATGATCGGCGTGGAAGGGTACGGCCCATCAACCATAGCAGTGGCGGGCAGATCGTGCTGGTGTCAGGATATCGCTCAAACCGCCCGCCAGGCCTTACGCTTGCAGCTTGCGCCCGCTGGCTTCGCCGGGTGTTCTTCTTGGGGTTTCAGACATGAATTCGTGGGTATGGCAACAGATCTGGCGTGACCTGCGCTCCGGCACCTTGCGCTGGCTGCTGCTGGCTGTGGCGCTGGCCGTGGCGGCGCTGGCCGCGGTGGGCCTGTTCGCTGACCGCATCGAGCGCGGGCTGCACCGCGATGCCGCCCAGTTGCTGGGTGGCGATGTGATCGTGCTGGGTGATCAGCCCGTGCCCGATGCCCTGGCCGAACAGGCCGCTGGTCTGGGCTTGCGCACCGCGCGCACCGCCACCTTCCCGAGCATGGCGCGCGCCACGGACGAGCAGGGCGGTGAAACCCGCCTGGTCGCCGTCAAGGCGGTGGATGGTCCCTATCCCCTGCGCGGCAAGCTCACGCTGGGGCGTTGGGCACCGGGCGGAACGGTCGAGCCCACGGGGGCTGCCTCTGCCGGTGGCCCTGCACGCGGCACGGTGTGGGTCGATGCTGGCGTGTTGCAGGGGCTGGGTCTGAAGGTGGGTGATCCCTTGCTGCTGGGCGATGCCACCTTCCGCATCGCTGCCGTCATCGCTGCCGAGCCCGACCGGGGCGGCGGCTTCGTGAGCTTTTCGCCGCGGGTGATGCTGCCCTGGGCCGACCTGCCCGCCACGGGTCTGATCCAGCCCGCCAGCCGCGTGAGCTGGCGCCTGCAGGTGGCCAGCGCCGCGCGCCTGGGGGATGCCGCGTTCGATCCCCAGGCGGTTGGCCGTGCCGGCAAGGCCCAGGCCATCTCCGGCGCCGCGGGCGAAGCCACGCTGCTGCGCTTCACCGTGCAGGCCCGCGAAGAGGCCGCCAAGACACGCGGCGTGCGCGTGGAGACCCTGGATGACGGCCGCCCCGAAATGCGCTCGACCATCGACCGTGCTGGCCTGTTCCTGCGCCTGGTGGCCCTGCTGGCCGCCCTGATGGCTGCCGTGGTGGTGGCCATGGTGTCGCGCGATTTCGCGATGCGCCGCCTGGATGACTGCGCCTTGTTGCGCGTGCTGGGCGTGTCCCAGCGCGACATGATGAAGGCCTACGCGCTGGAACTGCTGGTGATGGGCCTGCTGGCCTCGCTGCTGGGGCTGGCGGTGGGCGGTGCCTTCCACCAGGTCTTCGTGTGGCTGCTGTCTGATCTGGTGCAGGTGGAGTTGCCGCCGCCGGGCTGGTGGCCGGCCTTGCTGGCGCTGGGCGTGGGCCTGGCCCTGACATTGGGCTTCGGCCTGCCGCCGCTGTTGCAACTGGCCCAGGTGCCGGCCCTGCGCGTGCTGCGCCGTGATCTGGGCACGCCCAAGGCCGCGTCCGTGGGCGTGATGGCCGGAGGCGTGCTGGCCATGGTCACCTTGCTGGCGCTGGTGGTGCGCGATCCGTTGATGGCCTCCATCGCCCTGGGCGGTGTGCTGGCGGCTGTGGTCGTGCTGTCGCTGCTGGCCGGCCTGGTGCTGTGGGCCCTGCGGCGCTGGCTGGACAGGCCTTCCGCCGCGACCCTGCCCGTGGTGTGGCGCCAGGCCATCCGTGCGCTGGTGGCGCAGCCGGCCGCCACCATCACGCAGGTGTCGGCCCTGTCGCTGGGCCTGCTGGCCGTGTTCCTGCTGATCCTGATCCGCACCGACCTGATCGCCAGCTGGCGCAACGCCACGCCGCCCGACGCGCCCAACCGCTTCGTGATCAACGTGCAGCCCGACCAGGCCGAGGCCTTCCGCCAGGCGCTCAAGCAGGGCGGTGTCGAGCGTTTCGACTGGTACCCCATGGTGCGTGCGCGCCTGGTGGGCATCAATGGCAAGGCCGTGCGCCCCGATGACTACACCGAAGACCGCGCCCGCCGCCTGGTGGACCGGGAGTTCAACCTGAGCTATGCCGACCAGGCCCCGCGCCACAACGAGGTGGTGGCCGGCCGCTACCGCAGCACGGACACCGGCGCGGGCGAGATGAGCGTGGAAGAGGGCATCGCCAAGACCCTGGGCCTGAAGCTGGGCGATCGCCTGCTGTTCGACGTGGGCGGGCAGCAGTCCGAATCGCGCATCACCAGCCTGCGCAAGGTGGATTGGGGTTCGATGCGCGTCAACTTCTTCGTGATGGCGCCGGTGGCCGACATGCCCGAGTGGCCGGCCACCTTCATCTCGGCCTTCCGTGTAGCGCCGGGCAGCAGCCTGGACCGTGCCCTGGTGAACCAGTTCCCCAACGTGACGGTGGTGGACGTGACCATGTCGGTGGGCCAGGTACAGCGCGTGCTGGACCAGGTGATCCGCGCGGTGGAGTTCCTCTTCCTGTTCACGCTGACGGCGGGCGTGCTGGTGCTGCTGGCGGGCCTGTGGTCCTCACGCGAGCGGCGCGCGGGCGACTGGGCCGTGATGCGTGCCCTGGGCGCCAGCCGTGAGCACCTGGCGCGCGTGCAGCGGCTGGAGCTGGCCAGCCAGGGCCTGCTGGCCGGGGGCATGGCCTCGCTGGCGGCGCTGGCCATTGGCGGCGCGCTGGCCTTCAAGGTGTTCGATTTCCCGTGGGCGCCGCCTTGGTGGGGGCCGCTGGGTGGCGCCGCCGTGGGCGCGCTGCTGGTGATGCTGGCCGGTTGGTGGAGCCTGCGTGGCCTGCTCAACCGCCCCGTGTTGGCCACCTTGCGCCGGGCCGATTGAGCATGAAAAAAGCCGCCCGGCATTGCGCGGGGCGGCTTGGCATGAAAGAGGTGGGCTTCAGCGATCAGCCAGCGCGTTGATCAGGCCCATCTCGGCGCTGCTCATCAGCGACTCGATGTCCATCAGGATCAGCAGGCGGTCGCTCACATTGGCGATGCCGGTGATGTAGGACGTGTCCACGATGGACGAGCTCATCTCCGGCGCGGGCTGGATGGTCTGGTCATTGAGCTGCATCACGTCGCTCACCGAATCGACCACGGCACCGACCACACGGCCCTTGACGTTCAGCACGATCACCACGGTGAAGCTGTTGATCTCGGCCTCGCCCTGCTCGTTGACGCAGTTGAACTTCACGCGCAGGTCAACGATGGGCACGATCACGCCGCGCAGGTTCACCACGCCCTTGAGGTAGGAGGGCGCGTTGGCGATCTTGGTGGGCGGTTCGTAGGAGCGGATCTCCTGCACCTTCAGGATGTCGATGCCGTATTCCTCATTGCCCAGACGGAAGGTGAGGAACTCGCGGCCGGCACTGCCCTGGCGGGTGGGTTGCCTGGGCGTCAGGCCCTTGGGGCCGAAGCCGGAGATCCCGGCGGCGGCGCGTGGCGAGCCGGCTTGCGTGTCTTGAGCTTGTGCTGTTTCCATGAGGCCTCGCTGGCAGGGTGAAGGGGCCGTGGAGCAGGGCACGACCGACCCAGGTGAGAGATGAACTGCCGTGGCACGGTGAACCGCGCCGGCAGCGACTTCTGTGACTATCGGACGGAATCGGGAAAACTGAAACCCTGGCGGCCGTCGGGTGAGCGGCAGGGCTGTTTTTTTACAGGGCGAAAGACGAGATCGAACGGCTCAGGCGGTCGGCCTGTTCGCGCAGGCTGGCTGCGGCGGCGGCCGATTGCTCCACCAGCGCGGCGTTCTGCTGCGTCATCTGGTCCAGCTCGCTCACGGCCTGGTTGACCTGGCCGATGCCCTGGCTCTGCTCGTTCGACGAGGTGGTGATCTCCGTGATGATGCTGCTCACGTGCTCCACGCTGCTCATGATCTCGTGCATGGCCGCGCCTGCGTCGTTGACCAGCCGGGTGCCGGAGTTGACCTTCTCGCCGGAGGCGCTGATCAGCGTCTTGATCTCCTTGGCGGCCTGCGCGCTGCGCTGTGCCAGCGAGCGGACCTCGCCCGCCACCACGGCAAAGCCGCGGCCTTGCTCACCGGCGCGGGCGGCTTCCACCGCAGCGTTCAAGGCCAGGATATTGGTCTGGAAGGCGATGCCGTCGATCACGCCGATGATCTCGTTGATGCGGCGGCTGGCGGTGTCGATCTCGCCCATGTTGCTGACCACCTCGTCCATGAGGCTGGTGCCGCGGCGGGCTGCCTCGGCGGCCTGGCCGGCGAGCTGGTTGGCCTGGCCGGCGGACTGGGCGCTGTGCTGCACCGTGCCGGTCAACTGGTCCATGGAGCTGGCCGTCTGCTGCAGGCTGGAGGCGGTGCTTTCGGTGCGGCTGGACAGGTCCATGTTGCCGCTGGCGATCTCGCTGGAGGCGGTGGAGATGGATTCGGCCGATTCACGCACCTCGCCCACCAGCGTGCGCAGGGCACGCTGCATTTCGCCCAGGCTCAGCAGCAGCTGCGCGGTTTCGTCCTTGCCGGTGGCATCGATGCGGTTGTCCAGGTGGCCCTGGGCGATGCGGTTGGCCAGTTGCTGCGCATCCTGGATCGGGCGGCAGATGGAGACCTGGTTGAGCAGGGTCAGCGGGACCACCACGACCACGGCGATCACCACGGCCGCGATGAACAGCGCCTCGGTGACCGTGACGGCACGCTCCTGCTCGGCCAGGGCCTCGTTGGCCTCGTCCTGCAGCACTTTTTCGATGTCGGCCACCATGGTGTCCAGGCCGTCGGCCTTCTGCACGGCGTCCTTGAGCTTGGTCAGCGCGTCGGTGGAGCTGAGCGAGCCACTGGCCAGCTCGGCCTGCACGCCTTCGATGGCCTGCTGGTAGGCGGCGATGTGCGGCGCGCTGGCGCGCAGGATGACGTTGTCCTCGTCCTCCTCGCCTTCGAGCATGTGGGCAGACAGGGTCTGCAGCCGTTTACCGGCATCACGCCAGGCCTGCAGCGAGCGCTGCACTTCGTCGGCATGCCCGGCCATGATGAACATCTGTTTCTCGTGGCGGCGCATCTGGCCGATCGCTTCACGCAGGTGCGACAGCGTCTGCGTCTCCTCGAAGGAGTGGTGTCTGAAGTCATCGCTCAGGTGCTGGATCCTGAACATGCCGTACAGGCCTGCACCGCCCACCATCGAGAGCAACAACAGCACGGTCACGATGGCACCCTGCATGCGCAGGCGGATCGTGAAACGTCGCATCAATTCCGTCAAAACCATGGTCGTATCCCCAGGGCCGCTGCAATGGGCCCGTCATCCGTTCGCACCAAGCGGCCGAACGCTGCCTGCTTTTCGACACGTGCAAGCGTGACTTGAGCACGGCGAGGGGGTGTCGCCTGTAAATGCGCCGAAATCGCAACTGGGGCTGACCAGGATCAAATCGGGGCGTTGGCGACGCTCGGTGCGTTCAGGGCGGGCAGGGCGGCGGCGCCCATCTGGGCGATCAGCCCGTTGACGAGCGCATCGGTGTCATCGCTGAAGCGGTCGAGCTGGCCATCGAGCACCAAGTGGCTCAGGCCGTGCACGAAGCTCCAGGCGACCAGGGCGCGCATCTGCACGGCGGGGTGGTCCTGCGGCAGGCTGGCGTGCAGAGCCGCGAGGCCCGTCAGGCCCGAGAAGGCCGCCTCGCAGGTCTCGACCAACTCCGGGCTGCGGCCCTGGGCGGGAAAGCGGCCGAACATCAGCTGGAACAGGGCCGCGTGGCTCCGGGCAAAACGCACATAAGCCTGGCCAGCCTTTTCGAACATGGCCTGGGGCGTGTCGCCCTGGGCGGCGGCCTGCGCCTGGGCCAGCGAAAAGCGGCGGAAGCCCTCGGAGGCCAGGGCCATCAGCAGGGCTTCCTTGTCGGCGAAGTGGCGGTAGGCGGCATTGGCCGACACGCCTACCTGGCGGGCCAGATCACGCAGGCTGAGTTCATGGGCTGGCTTGTCGCGCAGCGCGTCCAGGCCGGCCTCGATCAGGGCGGCGCGCAGGTTGCCATGGTGGTAAGGCGCAGCAGCGGGCTTTTCCTCGCTGGGCGCAGGGGCTGATGAAATGGTATTGCTTGACATGTTGACAATGTGCACATCGATGGGTACATTGCGGATCACAGTGTTGGCACTGTACACATTCAAGCCCGTCAAGTCACGCCTGGGGGTCACCCATGTCACGCAACCTCGCTGAACGCACCGTTGGATGGATCAGCCGCTGGGTTCGCCAGCGCCAGCCTTATCAGGCGTCCAACATCTATCTGGAAGGGCCCTTCGCCCCGGTGCACGACGAGGTCACCGAAACCCGCCTGAAGATCACCGGCCAGTTGCCCAGGGAGATCAACGGTCTGTATGCGCGCATCGGCCCGAACCCCATGCACGTGGACAACCCCGGCCTGTACCACTGGTTCGCCGGTGATGGCATGGTGCACGGCCTGCGCCTGGCCGATGGCGAAGCGCTCTGGTACCGCAACCGCTGGGTGGGCACGGACAGCGTGCACCGTGCGCAGGGCAAGCCGCTGGCCCCGGGGCCGCGCCGTGGGGTGGCGGATACCGTCAACACCAATGTGTTCGGCCATGCCGGGCGTGTGTGGGCCTCGGTGGAGGCCGGCATGCTGCCCGTGCAACTCGATGATCAACTGGAAACGGTGCGCCACGGTTACTTCGACAGCGACGTGATGCGCGCCTTCAGTGCCCACCCGCACCGTGACCCGGACACCGGCTCGCTGCACGCCATCTGCTACGACGCGCTGGACCAGCGCCGCGTGCAGCACGTCGAGGTCGATGCCACGGGCCAGGTCGCCCGCGTGGTCGACATCCCCGTGAGCCACGGCCCCATGATCCACGACTGCGCCATCACCCGCAGCCAGATCGTGGTGCTGGACCTGCCCGTGACCTTCTCGTTGAGCCGCGTGCTGCGCGGCAACAGCATGCCCTACGCCTGGAACGACCGGCATCCTGCCCGCGTGGGCCTGCTGCCACTCAAGGGCGAGGCCAAGGACATCCGCTGGTTCAACGTCGAGCCCTGCTTCGTGTTCCACCCCTGCAATGCGCAGGACACGGCCGATGGCGGCGTGCTGCTGGACGTGGTGGTGCACCGCCGCATGTTCGACCGCTCGCGCGTGGGCCCCGAGACGGACAACCAGAAGATCACCTTCGAGCGCTGGACGATCAGCCCCCACCGCAGCGACGTGGTGCGCGAGGTGCTGCACGAGGGAAGCCAGGAGTTCCCACGTTTTGACGAGCGTCTGACTGGTCGGCCTTACCGCCACGCCTACACCGTGGGCTTCGACTTCGATTTCTCGCTGGCACAGCAACTCAATGCCTACGATCTGGCCACAGGGCGCCATGCTGTGCACAAGTTCGGCCTGGGCCGCATTCCGAGCGAGGCGGTGTTCGTGCCGCGCGCGCCGGATGCCGCCGAGAACGACGGCTGGCTGGTCAACTACGTGACCGACATGAACACGGGCACGACCGACTTCGTGGTGCTCAACGCGGCCGATGTGGCCGGCCCGCCGCAGGCCGTGGTGCACCTGCCGGCGCGGGTGCCGCTGGGCTTTCACGGCAACTGGATCCCTGATCCGGCCTGATGAGCCTGGCGGGGCAGGGCAGGCGGGTCAGGTTGCCTGTGGCTTGGGTTCGGGCATCAGGCCCGCCACGGCCTCGCAGCGTTGCCTGAGCAAGTCATGCAGCAACTGCACCGCTGGCGAGAACTGCTGGCGGTGCGGGCACACCAGGTGCAGCGGCGTAGCCTCACCCGTCAGTTGTGGCAGCAGCACCTCCAGTTTGCCGGTGCGCACGTGCTCGGCCACGTCCAGCCAGGATTTGTAGACCACGCCTTCGCCATCGAGCGCCAGGCGGTGCACCACGTGCGCATCATCGGCCTGCAAGGGGCCGCGCACATGGGCCACCACGCGTTGCTCTCCATCGTGGAAGATCCATTTGTCGTAGACACGGCCGCCCAGCAGGTAGAGCAGGCAATCATGGCGCTGCAGATCGGCCAGGGTCTCGGGCCTGCCGTGGCGCTCCAGGTAGCCGGGTGAGGCCACCAGCACGCGGCGGTTGCGGGGTGCCAGCGGCAGCGCCACGTAGCTGGCGTCTTCCGGCGTGCCGTAGCGGATGGCCACGTCCACCGGCTCACGGAACACATCCGTCACCCGGTCCGACAGGAACAACCGCAGGGTCAGCTTGGGGTGCTGGCGCCGGAAGGCCGTGAACCAGGGCAGCAGCACATTGCGCCCCAGGTCAGAGGGCGCGGCGATCTGCAGCAGGCCGCTCAGCTCCTTGCGCTCCTGGTGCAGTTGTGCATGCCCCTCGCGCAATGCCTGCAGCACCTGGCGCGCATAGGGCAGGTAGCGCTCACCCTCGGCCGTGAGGCGCAGGCTGCGGGTGGAACGCGCGAACAGGCGGATCTCCAGCTCGCGCTCCAGCCGCTTGATGGCCGCACTGACCTGGCCGGGCAGCAGATCGGCCTCGCGCGCGGCTTCCGAAAAGCCGCCCAGCACGGCGGAGCGCTCGAACAGCGCCAGGTCATCCACGCGGATCATTTTCACTCCAGAAGAGAAAGTGTTGAGTGATTTTGCATCTTTATTGGGTAGATCGAGAGGCGGATCATGCGTCCATACCCAGCAACAAGTACCTTGGACAACACCATGAAAGCCATCGCCTACACCCAGCACGGCCTGACCGCCGACGACCCGCGCTCGCTGATCGACATTGACCTGCCCATGCCGCTGCCCGGCCCGCGTGATCTGCTGGTGCAGGTGCACGCTGTCTCCGTCAACCCGGTGGATACCAAGATCCGCGCCAATTCACCCACCGAAGGCTGGCGCGTACTGGGCTGGGACGCCGTGGGCGTGGTGCATGCCGTGGGCGATGAGGTGAGCCTCTTCAAGCCGGGCGACGAGGTGTTCTACGCCGGCGCCTTGAAGCGCCCCGGCACCAACAGCGAATACCACCTGGTCGATGAGCGCGTGGTGGGCCGCAAGCCCCAGACGCTCAGCGCGGCCCAGGCCGCGGCCTTGCCCTTGACCTCCATCACCGCGTGGGAGCTGCTGTTCGACCGCCTGGGCGTGCCCGAAGGCGGCGGCGAGGGCCAGAGCCTCATGATCATCGGCGCGGCCGGCGGCGTGGGCTCCATCCTCACGCAGCTGGCGCGCCAGCTCACCAAGCTCACGGTGATCGGCACCGCCTCCCGCCCCGAAACTGCCGATTGGGTACGCCAGCTCGGCGCCCACCATGTCATCGACCACAGCCAGCCCCTGGCCGATGAACTGCGCAAGGCCGACCTGCTGCTGGTGGACATGGTCGCCAGCCTGACGCACACCGACACCCACTACGCCGAGATCATCGAGGCCTTGCGCCCGCAAGGCCGCCTGGCCCTGATCGACGACCCGGCCACGCTGGACGCCACGCCGCTCAAGGCCAAGAGCCTGTCGCTGCACTGGGAGCTGATGTTCACGCGCTCGCTGTTCGAAACGCCGGACATGGTCCGCCAGCACGAGCTGCTCGACCGGGTATCGGCATTGGTCGATCAAGGCGTCATCAAGACCACGCTCAGCGAGGATTTCGGCACCATCAACGCGGCCAATCTGCGCCGGGCGCATGCCTTGATCGAAAGTCACCGAGCGCGCGGCAAGGTCGTGCTGTCGGGCTTCTGACGGATCACGCCAGCTTCCGCTATCGTCCCTTCCTTCCTACCTTTTGCAGTTCCCAGGAGCCATGGCCATGAGCCTCGTCACCCTCTCGAAGACCCGCTACACCACCAAGGCGTACGACGCCTCGCGCAAGATCCCGCAGGCGCAGGTGGAAGAGCTGATCACCCTGCTGCGCAACAGCCCCTCGTCCGTGAACTCGCAGCCCTGGCACTTCGTGGTCGCCTCTACCGACGAAGGCAAGGCCCAAGTGGCCACGGGCGCGCAGGGCGGCTTCGCCTACAACGAGCCCAAGATCCTGAACGCCTCGCACGTGGTCGTGCTGTGCGCGCGCACGGATCTGTCGGAGGACTATCTGGAAGCGCTGCTGGACCAGGAAGAGCGCGACGGCCGCTTCACCGCTGAAGGCGCCCGCGCCAACCAGCGCAAGAGCCGCCAGGGCTACGTGGACATCCACCGCTACCAGACCAAGGATCTGCAGCACTGGATGGAGAAGCAGGTCTACCTGTCGCTGGGCACCTTGCTGCTGGGCGCGGCCACGCTGGGCATCGACGCCACGCCGATGGAAGGCATCGACACCAAGGCGCTGGATGAGGCCTTGGGCCTGCGCGAGCGCGGCTTCACCGCCGTGGTGGCCTGTGCGCTGGGTTATCACGCTGACAGCGATTTCAACGCGAAGCTGCCCAAGTCGCGTTTGGCCGAAGTGGCTTCGCTGACGCGGATCTGAGCCGCATTGACCTGAAGCCGCGTAGACAGCGGCTTCGGCAAGAAAAATCAAACGTTAAAGAGGAAATTCAGGACATCCCCATCCTTGACGATGTACTCCTTGCCTTCCGCGCGCATCTTGCCCGCGTCCTTGGCGCCTTGCTCGCCCTTGAAGGTGATGTAGTCGTCGAAAGCGATCGTCTGCGCACGGATGAAGCCACGCTCGAAATCCGTGTGGATCACGCCGGCGGCCTGCGGGGCCGTGGCGCCGACGGGCACCGTCCAGGCGCGCACTTCCTTCACGCCAGCGGTGAAATAGGTCTGCAGGCCCAGCAGCTTGAAGGCGGCGCGGATCAGGCGGTTCAGGCCGGGCTCGGTCTGGCCCATCTCGGCCAGGAACATGGCGCGGTCTTCATCTTCCATCTCCGACAGTTCGGCCTCCGTCTTGGCGCAGATGGCGACGACTTCACCCTTCTGGGCGGTGGCGTACTCGCGCAGGCGGTCCAGGAAGGGGTTGTTCTCGAAGCCGGTTTCCGACACGTTGCCCACGAACATGGCGGGCTTGGCCGTGATCAGGCACAGGGGCTTCAAGATGACCAGCTCTTCCTTGCTGAAATCGATGGTGCGCACGGGCTTGGCCTGGTCCAGTGCGGCCTGGCACTTCTCCAGCACCTTCACCAGCGCGGCGGCTTCCTTGTCGTTGCCCGAGCGGGCCGCCTTGTTGTAGCGGTGCAGGCTCTTCTCAACCGTGCCCAGGTCGGCCAGGCACAGCTCGGTCTGGATGACCTCGATGTCGGCGATCGGATCGACCTTGCCGGCCACGTGGATCACGTTGTCATCTTCGAAGCAGCGCACCACGTTGACGATGGCGTCCGTTTCACGGATGTGCGAGAGGAACTGGTTGCCCAGGCCTTCACCCTTGGAAGCGCCCGCCACCAGGCCGGCGATGTCCACGAACTCGACAATGGCCGGCAGGATGCGCTCGGGGCCGACGATGTCCGCCAACTGCTGCAGGCGCGGATCAGGCACTTCCACCACGCCCACGTTGGGCTCGATGGTGCAGAAGGGGTAGTTTTCCGCCGCGATGCCGGCCTTGGTCAGCGCGTTGAAGAGGGTGGATTTGCCCACATTGGGCAAGCCCACGATGCCGCATTTGAGGCTCATGGTCGGTCCTGTCAGGTCGCAAGGGGAGAAATCAACCCGCCATTTTAGTAGACGGCGCCCTCCCGTGCGGTGTCACGACGCGGTTTTGAGCAGCGCGGCCTGGGTGTCCGGCGGGCGGCGCCAGTGCGCCACGGCCTGAATCAACTGCTGGCGCTCGATCGGCTTGGTCAGCACCTCGTTCATGCCGGCCTCCAGGCACTGGGCCCGGTCGTCGGCATGGGCATTGGCGGTCAGGCCCAGCACGGGCATGTCGATGGCGTCCAGGCCGGCCTGGCCCTGGCGGATGCGGCGGGTGGCTTCCAGGCCGTCCATGCCGGGCATGCGGTAGTCCATCAGCACGATGTCCACGGGGTGGCGGCGCAGGTAGAGCAGGGCGGCTTCGCCGCTGTCCACGGCATTGGCCTGGGCGTGCACGCCGCACAGGGCCTCGCAGGCCAGCATGCTGTTGACGGGGTCGTCCTCGACCACCAGCACACGGGTGCCATCCAGGTGATCGGCGCGCACGGCCATGGCCGGGCTGTTGCCGCGCACTTCCTGAGAGGGCGGCAGGGGCAGCACCACGCTTACCGTGGTACCACGGCCCAGGCTGCTTTGCAGTTGGAGCGTGCCGCCCGCCAGCGTCACCAGCTCGCGCGTGATGGTCAGGCCCAGGCCCACGCCGCCGTTGCGCCGGGTGCTGTCGTGCTCCACCTGGTAGAAAGCGTCGAACACCCGCTGCTGGGCTTCCTCGGACAGGCCCGCGCCGGTGTCGATCACGTCGAAGCGCACATCGTCGCCGTCCTGCTGGGTCACCTTCAGGCGCACCTCACCGCGCTCGGTGAACTTGGCCGAGTTGGCCAGCAGGTTGATCAGGATCTGGGACAGGCGCAGCGCATCGCCGCGCCGCTGCAGCACCAGTGTGGGGGCGATGTCCAGCGCCAGGGCCAGCCCCTTGCGCTGCGTGATGGGCGCGACGGCCTCGATCGCTCGCCGGCAGGTGGTGACCAGGTCCATGGGCTCATGCACCATGGTCATCTTGCTGGCCTCGATGCGTGATAGGTCCAGCACCTGGTCGATCAGGGCCAGCAGGTGCTTGCCGCTGCTCTGGATGGTGGACACCAGGCGGGCATTGCGCTCGGCCGAGGTCTGCGCATCGCCCTGTTCGGCCAGCAGGTCGGCGGACATCAGCATGGCGTGCAGCGGGGTACGCAGCTCGTGGCTCATCACGGCCAGGAACTGGCTCTTGGCGCGCGAGGCGGCCTCGGCGGCATCCCGGGCTTCGGCCAGGGTGGTGGTGCGTTCGTCCAGCCAGCGCTCCAGGGCCTTGCGGGCGTCGGCGGGGCCCGAGGGGCCGCCGGTGGCCAGCACCTGCATCACGCCGTGGCGCAGGCGGGACACGCTCATCAGGCTCATCAGCATGGCCAGCTCCACCAGCAAGGCATTGAGCATCAGGGGCGCGAACTCTGCAGCCCAGCGCTGCTCAGGCATGTGCCAGCGTGCCACCAGCGGCGGAATGGACACCACCGTGGCCAGCGCCACCGACCACAGCAGGGCTTCGCGCTGAGGCCAGCTCATGTGCAGCAGCAGGGTGATCAGGATGGTCCACAGGTAGGTGGAGGCCATCCAGTAGATGCTGATCTGTTGGGGCGCGAAGACGCTCAGGTGCACCACCCCGCTCACGAAGTACAGCTGCAGGCAGCCTACGGCCAGGCGCTGTGTGGTGACCAGAGTTTCAGGGTGGCGCCGCAGGCGCAGGAACAGCCACAGCAGGGCCAGCGCCAGGAAGGGCTGCACCCAGCGGTCCAGGCTGGTGGTGGCCTTGGTGAACGATTCGATGGTATAGACCACCATGGTGGCCGCCGCCCCGATGCCCAGCACCGCCAGGCTGGTCTTGCGCTCCAGCATGGCGATGACGGGTGCGTCGCTGCCCTGTTCTTGTGTCGTCATTGACTTGGTTCTGTTGACGAACGGTTGCCCTTGGCGCCCGCCCGGATCGTCGATTTGCGGACTTTAGAGGCAATCATGACGCGCGTCAGTCAGGCACAGCCCTTGATCCGGGGGCTGATAGGCGGGGCGCTCTAGAATCCCTGACCATGAAACCAGCTGTTTTCGACGTCTGTGTCAGCGGCAGTGGCGCGGTGGCCCGTGCCCTGGCCCTGGCGCTGTCCGTCCAGGGGTGGCGAGTGGCGCTGGCCAGTGAGCCGGGCTCGCTGGCGCCACGAGAGCACGACATCCGCACCTATGCGCTCAATGCCCGTTCCATTGAGGTGCTGGAGCGGCTGCGGATCTGGCCATCCTTGAAACAATTTGCGACACCTGTGCATGAAATGTGCGTCAAGGGCGATCGCGGTGGTGAGCTGCGCTTCACCGCGTGGCAACAGTGCGTGAGCGAGCTGGCCTGGATCGTCGATGCCGGGGCCCTGGAGCGCCTGCTGGGCGATGCCATCCGCTACGCCCCGCACGTCACGCAGATCGAGTCCACGGAAGGGCAGGCGCCGGCTGTGCAGGCCTCGCTGCTGGCCGTGTGCGAAGGCAAGCATTCCAGCACCCGCGAAGCGCTGGGCGCCTCGTTCGAGCGGCAGCCCTATGGGCACTGGGGTGTGGCCGCACGCCTGCGCGCCAGCCGGCCGCATGCTGGCGTGGCCCGCCAGTGGTTTCGCTCGCCCGATGTGCTGGCGCTGCTGCCGTTCCAGTATCCGGAGCCGGGTGCTTCCTACGGGCTGGTGTGGTCCATGCCGCAGGCCCAGGCGCAGCAATGGCTGCTTGAGTCCGCCGAGGTGTTCGAGTCCGGGCTGATGAAGGCCATCGCAGACAGTGATTCGGCCGGCGCAGCCCAGGTCGGCGAACTGCGGCTGCACGGTGCACCGGCGGCCTGGCCGCTGGCAGTGGCTCAGGCCTCGCCCTGGAGCGGTCCGGGCTGGGTGCTGCTGGGTGATGCGGCCCACCAGGTCCACCCGTTGGCGGGACAGGGGCTCAACCTGGGGCTGGCTGATGTCGATGTGCTGTCCGGCGTGCTGCGTGAGGCGCGTGAACGCGAGCCCTGGCGCTCTGCGGGTGACGAACGCCTGCTGCGCCGCTATGAGCGTGCCCGCTGGCTGCCTACCCGTGCCATGGCCGGCCTGACCGATGGCCTGCTGCACCTTTTCGAGACGGATCAGGGCCTGGTGCGGGAACTCCGCAACACGGGCATGGGTCTGCTCAATCAATGGAGCCCCGTCAAGCGGTGGCTGGTCGGGCAGGCGCTCGACCGATGACAGGAGACAACATGCAAGTTTTCAAGCGCCCGATGCGGCGTACGCTGGCCGTGCTGGCCACGGCTTTCGCGGCCTCGATGATGGCCCTTCCCGCCATGGCGCAGAACAATCTGCCGCAGGCGCAGCAGGCCGCGCTCAAGCAGAAGCTGGCACAGCGGCTGCCCACCATGCCGCCGATCGACGAGCTGCGGCCTGCGCCGCTGGCTGGCCTGATCGAGGTGCGCGCGGGCGAGCACCTGTTCTACACTGATGCCAAGGGTGATTACCTCATCGATGGCAACCTGATCGAGACCCAGTCGCGCCGCAACCTGACGCAAGAGCGCCTGGACGACATCAACCGTGTCGATTTCGCGACCCTGCCGCTCAAGGATGCCGTGGTCTGGAAGAACGGCAATGGCCAGCGCAAGCTGGTGGTGTTCGCCGATCCGAACTGCGGCTACTGCAAGCACCTGGAAAAGTCGCTGCAGGACGTCAAGGACGTGACCGTCTACACCTTCGTGATCCCCATCCTGGGTGACGATTCCAAGGCCAAGGCCGAGAACATCTGGTGCATGAAGGACCGCACCCAGGCCTGGCGCAACTGGATGCTCGACGGACAGGCGCCGCCCAAGGCCTTCGGCATGTGCGCCTCGCCGACGCAGCGCAACCTGGCGCTGGCGCAGCGCCTGCGCGTCAATGGCACGCCTGCGATGTTCTTCGAAGATGGCAGCCGCCTGGCATCTGCCGCGCCGGCCAGCGTGGTCGAGCAGCGTCTGACCAAGGCGTCCAAGGGCAATTGACCCCGCTATCGCCTGGCAGGCCGCGCATCTTCCGGTGAGGGCGCCGTGGCCTGCTGCGGCATCTTGTCCATCTTCATGTCCAGGTAGTTGGCGGCGCCCTGGCGCAGCAGCATGCGGATGGGCAGGTACTGCAGGCTGGGCGCCACCCAGATTTCGGCCAGCACTTCGTCGCGGGCCTTGTCCTTTTCTTTCTGGCTGGGCAGGGGGCGCGGCTTGAGCTTGAAGGTTTCGACCTTGCCCACCGGGGTGTCCAGCATCTCGCGGGCCAGGATGTCGTAGGTGACAGTGTCCTGCTTGCGTGTCCAGGCCAGCGGCATCGACAGTGTGCCGCCTACCTGCAGTGTCTCGGGCTTGAGCAGCGCCATGTAGGCCAGTTGGATGTAGTGGCTGGCCGGGTCCTGCACCATCGGCAGCTTGGGCACGCGCTGTCCGTCGGACAGCTCCACCTCGTGAGGATGGAAGGTCACCAGCCGTGGCTTGCCTGAGCTGATGAGCAGCTTGTTGATGGATTCGAAACGGCGCGGCGCCAATCCCTCGGGTGTGATCTCGCCTTCGCTGGTCCAGCGCTGGGAGCCGAGCGGGGCGAAGCTGGGACCGACGGAGGCATCCACGCGCACCTGGTAGCGCATGCCCTGGCGCACCCACTCCACCTGGGCCTGGCCGTAGATCGGTCCGCGGATGTAGCCCTCGGCTTTGAAGGTGACGCGCGTGGCCAGGGGCCACTCGAAGGGCTCTGCATCGCTGGCGGCACTGTCTGGGGCTTCGGCTACTGTGACAGAGGCGCTGGCTGCAGAGGCGGGTGTGGAGGCGGCGTCAGCTGTGGGGGCGGCTTCGGCCAGCACCGGATCGCTGGCGGCAGGGCTGACGGGTTCGGACGCTGCGCTGGCAATGGAGGACGCTTCCTCGGTGTCATCTTGATCGGCCGCATCTTCCGTTGCCGAGGCAGGTTCCGATGCAGCCGATGCCACGGCGGCGGGTGCCATGGCCGCAGGCTCCGGTACCGGCGGCGCCGCTGGCGGGGCGACAACGGGCGGCGCACTCAAGCTCATGTCGGCCACCATCACCGCATCCAGGCGCTTGATCGAGGGGGCGTCAGGCCCCATGGCCTCGAGCTGGCTCATCACGCCCCGGGTGACCAGGGCGTGCCCCAGCAGCACCCCCACCACCACGGCGGCGAGCGCGGTCTTGCGCCGCCATCGGCGTGAAGGCGGCGGGGCCTGCTCGGTGCTCACGGCAAGGTCAGCGGTCCAGCCAGGCCTTGCGGCGCAACTCGGCGCTGGCCGTGGGCGCGCTGGCCAGGCTCAACGCGACCACCTGGCCCCAGTCCGACGCTTTGGTGGCGGCCAGTGTCAGCGTCTGCAACTGCTGGTCCCGGCAGATCAGCAGCGATTGCGAGCGCTCAGGGCGACGCCATTGCGTGAGGTCGTCGGTGCGGCGCAGGCGCCAGTTGTCCAGCGCGATGAGTTCATCTCCAGCACTGATGCCGGCGGCCTCTGCCGCGCTGCCATGCATCACGGCCTGGGCCTTGAGGCTGCCAGAGGCCTCCTGTACTCGCACGCCCAGTTGCTGCGCCACAGGGCCCTTGCGGGAGGTCCATTGCACGCCGAACTCGGTCAGCAAGGCCTGCAGCGGCAGGTCGTCGGTGCCATGCACCCAGTCGTTCAACTGGGTGCGCCAATCGGCCGCATGCTGTGGCGGGGCCGAGGCCTCGTCGGTCAGGGCGGTGACGACATCGTCTTCGGTGATGGGGCGCTGCAGGGCCCACAGGCGTAGCATCACGCCGTCCAGACTGGGCTGGCGGCCATCGGCACGGGCAGGGCCCAGCCGTAGCGAGAGGTCCAGCGCCAATGCCACCAGCGAGCCCTTGGTGTAGTAGCTCACAGTCGCGTTGGCGGTGTTCTCGTCGGGGCGGTAGTAGCGCGTCCAAGCGTCGAAGCTGGCCTGCGCGACGCTCTGCACCTGGCGCCCTGGGGTGGCCAGGACCTGGTTGAGCGGCTTGGTCAGCAGGCGCAGGTAGTGGGCCGCATCGATGCGCTGCGTGCGCAGCAGGAACTGGTCGTCGTAGTACGAGGTAAAGCCCTCGAAGAACCACAGCATGCGCGTGTAGTTCTCGCGGGTGTAGTCGTAGGGCGCGAACTCGCTGGGCTTGAGCCGCTTGACGTTCCAGGTGTGGAAGTATTCATGGCTGATCAGGCCCAGCAGGGTGGTGTAGGCCTCGCTGGGGGCGGGCTCCTGGCCGCGGCGGGGAATGTCGCGGCGCGAGCAGATCAGGGCGGTGCTTTCGCGGTGCTCAAGGCCGCCGTAGCCGTCCTCCACCATGTTGAGAAGGAACACGTAGCGGTCGAAGGCCGGCTTGCGTCGGCCGTGCCAGAAGGCGATCTGCGCCTCGCACAGGCGCTGTGTGTCGGCCATCAGGCGGTCCAGGTCCGCGTCATCCGCCGCGCCTGTCACGACCAGTTCGTGCGGGATGCCGCGTGCCTTGAACTGGCCGCGCCAGAACTTGCCCAGCTCGACCGGGTGATCGACCAGTTCGTCGTAGTTGGCGGCTTCGTACCAGCCCTGCCCGTGGGCATCGACCTGGCCGGGCTTCAGTGCCGTGGCCACGCCCCAGCCTTTGGGCAGGCCGGTGATGCGCACGCGATGAGGCCCCTGCGCCTGCCTCTCCACGCACAGAAACACGCTGGTGCCGTTGAAGAAGCCTCGGCGCGCATCCAAAAAGGCCGCCCGCACGGAAGTGTCGTTGGCATAGACCTCGTAGCGCACGGTGATGGCGCCTCGCCCGGGCGCGTCCACCAGCCAGGTGGTCTTGTCTTCCTGCAGGATGCGGCAGGGCGTCTTGCCCTGGGTGGCCTGCAGGTTCATCAGGTGGCGGGCGAACTCGCGCACCAGGTAGCTGCCGGGGATCCACACCGGCAGGCTCAGTCGCACGGGGCCTTCGGTTCGGGGCAGCTTCAGCGTGACGGCGTAGCGGTGCGCGTGGACTTGGGCGGGTTCGATGAGGTAGTCGATCATGCGGAGGCTGGCGTGCAGGGCAGGTCGGTCAGAGTTGGGCGGCGGCCAGGAAGCAGCTCAGGCTGGCCACGATGGTCAGGCGAAAGCGCAGCGTCAGCCAGCCGCCAGCGCCCAGCAGCGGGTACAGGCGTCGGTCGATCAGGTAGCCGGCGATCAGCAGCGCGCCCAGCACGACCAGGCCAGCATGCGGGGGCATGCTCACGGCGATCCAGGCTGTCAGCAGCCGGATCAGCCCGGTCCACAGCGTGCGCTGCACCAGTTCGTGGTCGGCATCCTCGGGGCGCACCCGCACGGCCAGGCCCCACGGCAGGCCGCCCAGGAAGGCGATCACCAGCGCGGCATAGCTGGTCAGTGCACCCACCAAAAATATGAAGGGCTCGGGCTGCACGCGCCCTGACAGCAGCCAGATGAAGACGGCGCCCGCGACGAATGGCAGCAGGCTGGCATGCCCCAGTTGCCGGGCAAGGCGGCCCGGCGGGGTGTGCGAGGTCGAGGCGTCGAGTGAAAGCGTGCTCACGATGGGCGGGTGAAAGAGGTGAACGAAGGCGAAAGGCCAAAGCCTTCACCGATTGTGGCAAGAATGGCGTCCCGCCGGGGCAGCAAGGGCTCGCTCAGGTGGCCAGCCACGCAAAAATGGCCGGGATGTGGTCTGGCAGGGACAGGTTCTGGCGGCGCCATTCGGACACGGGCAGGGTGCGGCACCAGCCGGCCTCCAGCGTGAGGCCGCAGGCAATGGTCAGGAGGGTCTGCGGGCTCAGCGTCTGGATCAGGGCCTGCGCCAGGGGCGTGTTGCGGTAGGGCGTCTCGATCACCAGTTGCGTCTGCTGGAGCTTGCGCGAGGTCTGCTCCAGGTCGCGGATGCGCTGGGTGCGGGCCGCGCCATCGGTGGGCAGGTAGCCGACGAAGGCGAAGCTCTGGCCATTGAGGCCGCTGCCGGCCAGGGCCAGCACCAGGGAGCTGGGCCCCGAGATGGGCACCACGGCAATGCCCGCGTGATGGGCCGCCAGCACCAGGCCCGCGCCCGGATCGGCCACGCCGGGCAGGCCGGCTTCGGAGATCAGGCCCAGTTCATGCCCAGCCAGAGCGGGGGCGAGCAACTGGTGCCACACGGCGGGCGCGATGGGCGTTTGCGCCCCGCCGCCTTTGGCTGGGCGGGGCAGCACCTCGATGTGCTGTTGCTGCAAGGGCGTCTGCAGTGGTACGACGGCATCCACGCGCTTGAGGAAAGCGCGGGTGGTCTTGGCGTTCTCTGCCACCCAATGCTGCACACGGGCCGCCGCCTGCAGCGCGCCCAGTGGCAGCACGGCCTGCACGTCCGGCAGGGTTTGACCTTCGGGCACGCTGCCCAGGTCCAGGGTATTGGGGATCAGCAGCAGGCGCCCCTGGGTGGGGCGGTCGGTCGAGGCGGTCATGGTGGTGTCTGAGGGGCGGGGAGAGGCAAGGGCGGGGCAGGCTTGTTTCAGGTGTGGGCCCGCGAATGGCGCAGCACATCCAGCCCGGCCAGGCGCAGCAGGCGGGTCACCGAGATCAGGGGCAGGCCGATCAGCGCGGTGGGGTCGTCTGATTCGATGCGCTCGATCAGGGTGATGCCCAGGCCTTCGACCTTCGCGCTGCCGGCGCAGTCGTAAGGCTGCTCCAGGCGGAGGTAGGCGTCGATCTCATCGTCGCGCAAGGTGCGCATGTGCACCTTCACCGTGTCCAGGGCCTGCCAGTGTTCCTGTGTCTGCGGGCGCACGATGGTGACGGCTGTGTGGAAAGCCACCGTGCGGCCGTTCATCGAGCGCAACTGGGCCTGGGCGCCTTCGTGTGAGCCCGGCTTGCCCAAAGGGCGCCCGTCCAGATCGGCCACCTGGTCGGAGCCGATCACGATCACGTCCCGATCACCAGTCTGGGCAGCCACCGCGAACGCCTTGGCATGGGCCAGGCGCGTGGCCAGCACGGTGGGCTCTTCGCCGGGTTGCGGTGTTTCATCGACCTCCGGGGCGCGAACCTCGAAGGGCAGGCCCAGGCGCTCCAGCAGTTCCCGTCGGTAGCGGGATGTCGAGCCAAGCACCAGGGTGGGCGGGGTTGTCTGATCGCTCATGCCCCTATTGTCCCCGAGCGGTGCGTGGCCACAGGCGGCTTCCCGCCTACACTTTCGCGCATGAAACCGCGTCAGCACCAGCCCCGCAAGATGGACATCGGGGCCTTCATCGATTCCGAAGCCCCTCTTGAGGGCCAATCCCCCGTGGCCGAACTGCCCCGCGTGGCCGAGGGCCTGCCGCCCGAAGTGGCGCCAGGCGCTGTCGAGCCCGTCACCTGGCGTGCACAGGGCCGCCTGCTGCCCCAGCGCGTGGGCGAGCCCCAGCGCTGGCTCGATCTGCAGGCCCATGCCTTGCTGCCCTGGACATGCCAGCGTTGCCTGCAGCCCGTGGTGCTGCCGGTGGACATCGAGCGCACCATCCGCTTCGTGGCCGATGAAGCCGTGGCCGCCGAACTGGATGCCGACCTGGAAGACGACGTGCTGGTCACCAGCCGCAGCTTCGACCTGCTGGACCTGATCGAGGACGAGCTGATCATGGCCTCGCCCATCGTGCCTCGCCATGACGAATGCCCCCAGCCGCCTAAAATGTCGGTGTCCGACCCCGGGGTGGACGAGGAAGACCAGGCGCCCGAAGAGGGTGGGGCCGATGGCGACACCGGTCGCAAGAACCCGTTCGCCGTGCTGGCCCAGCTGAAAAAGGGCCCCGCCGGTGGGCCTTCGGGTGATAAATCTTGAGCACGTTGAATATCACGTGCTAGAATCTCGGGTTTTCCGGGTATGCATATATCCGGAGAGTCAAAACTGAATTCAACCCGCGCAGGGTTCGATGCTGATGTCTCAAGGCTTTGCAGGGCTGCCCATCCAGGGTGGCCGCCGTGCCTGAGGCAGCGCCTGAAAGGGTGTGATGGCAATGGATCCCGCGCCCCTGCTTCGGGCCTTGCCCGATATTGGAGTCCATCATGGCCGTTCAGCAGAACAAGAAGTCGCCTTCCAAGCGTGGCATGCACCGCTCGCACAACGCCCTGGTTCAACCGGGTACCGCCATCGAGCCCACCACCGGTGAAGTGCACCTGCGTCACCACATCAGCCCGACCGGTTTCTACCGCGGTCGCAAGGTCATCAAGACCAAGGCTGACGCCTGACCACATCCCGCGGCCGCACCTTGTGCGGCCCCGCTGGGTCGAACTCCATTTCCGTATGAGGCTGGCTCACCCAGTCATCATGCTCGACGGGCTGGTCGCGCTGGCAATTGCCAGGCTTCCGGCCCATAGTCTGTTCAGGCCCACTCTTTGTGCCGTCCGATGCGTGGCGCAAGGCCGCGCCTGATCCGGTGCCCCTCCCGATGAACTCTCCTGCGCTTACCCCCACTGCATCCCCGGCGGTGGGTCGCTCTGTTCTGCCTGATCTGCAAGGCCCCGTGCGCATCGCCGTGGACTGCATGGGGGGTGATCACGGCCCGTCCATCACCTTGCCAGCCTGCAAGGCCTTCCTGGAGCGCCATCCGGATGCCGAGTTGGTGCTGGTTGGCCTGCCCGAGGCCATTGAGCCCGCCAACGGTTGGGCTCGCGTCACCCTGGTCGCGGCCAGCGAGGTGGTGTCCATGGACGATCCCGTCGAGGTGGCGCTGCGCCGCAAGAAGGATTCCTCCATGCGCGTGGCCATCAGCCAGGTCAAGCCAGGTGAGGGTGGGCAGACCAAGGCGCATGCCTGCGTGTCAGCCGGCAACACAGGCGCCCTGATGGCTGTGGCGCGCTACCTGCTCAAGACGGTCGAAGGTATCGACCGCCCGGCCATTGCCTCGGTGATGCCCAATCAGCACGATGGCTACACCACCGTGCTGGACCTGGGTGCCAACGTCGATTGCAGTGCCGAGCATCTGCTGCAGTTCGCCGTGATGGGCTCGGCCCTGGTGGCTGCGGTGGATGGCAAAGAGAACCCCACAGTGGGCTTGCTCAACATCGGCGAGGAAATGATCAAGGGCAACGACACCATCAAGCAGGCCGGCGAACTGCTGCGCCAGGCCGATGCGCGCGGTGCCATCAACTTCCACGGCAACGTCGAAGGCAACGATATTTTCAAGGGCACGACCGATCTGGTGGTCTGCGACGGCTTCGTCGGCAACGTGGCCCTCAAGACGGCCGAAGGCCTGGCGACCCTGTTCGCCTCGGTGATCAAGCAAGAGTTCACTCGTAACATCTTCACGAAGCTTGTTGCTATCGTCGCGCTTCCGGTGTTATCTCACTTCAAAAAGCGCATGGATCACCGTCGCTACAACGGTGCAGCTTTGCTGGGTTTGAGAGGGCTGGTTTTCAAAAGCCATGGCTCGGCCGATGCATTTTCTTTTGAACAGGCCCTCAACAGGGCCTATCATGCGGCCCGGCACAGATTGCTGGACCGGGTCCACGACCGCATTGCGGCCACCGTGGGCAGCCTGCCAGCAGAAGGTGCCGAACCCGTAGACAACCCACAAGGTGATGGCGTCACGGCAGCCCCGCATACCCCCGTGGGGCGCGTGGCCTGACCTCTACTCGATGACCCAAACCCTCCCCGTGTCCGGCGGGGCGGCGGCGCGAACCACGTACGCCCGCATTGCCGGAACAGGCAGCTACCTGCCACCCAGGCGCCTGAGCAATCAGGATCTTGCCAGCCAGCTCGCACAAGACGGCGTCGAAACCTCCGACGACTGGATCGTGGGGCGCACCGGCATCCGGTTCCGCCATTTCGCTGACGAGGGCATGACCTCCAGCGACATGGGCGTGCAGGCGGCCAGGCATGCGCTCGAAGCCGCTGGCTGTCAGGCTGCCGACATCGACCTCATCATCTGCGCCACGTCCACGCCGGACATGGTGTTCCCCTCGACGGCTTGCCTGATCCAGCACAAGCTGGGCGTGGCCGGTTGCGCCGCCTTCGACGTGCAGGCCGTGTGCTCGGGCTTTGTCTATGCCCTGAGCGTGGCTGACAGCATGATCCGCTCGGGTGCCGCCCGCAAGGCCCTGATCGTGGGGGCCGAGGTGTTCTCGCGGCTGCTGGATTTCAAGGACCGCACCACCTGCGTGCTGTTCGGCGATGGTGCTGGCGCCGTGGTGCTGGAGGCCAGCGATCAGCCGGGCATCCTGGCCTCGCGCCTGCATGCCGATGGCCGCCACGCCGACATCCTGTGCACACCGGGCGCCATCGTGGGCGGCCAGGTGCTGGGTGATCCCTTCCTGAAGATGCAGGGGCAGGCGGTGTTCAAGCTGGCCATCAGCGTGATGGACAGCGTCACCAGCGAAGTGCTGGCCGCCGCCGGCTGCGATGCCTCGACCGTCGACTGGCTGGTGCCGCATCAGGCCAATATCCGTATCATGCAGACTGCGGCGCGCAAGCTGGCCATGACCATGGACCAGCTCATCGTCACGGTGGACCAGCATGGCAACACCTCCGCCGCCTCCATCCCGCTGGCGCTGGACCATGCCATTCGCCAGGGGCGCATCCAGCGCGGCCAGCGGCTGCTGCTCGAAGGCATGGGCGGTGGCTTCACCTGGGGCGCTGTCCTGGTGGACTACTGAGCCGCCCAGCTGCCACACCCCTCACACCTACAACAAGACCACAACACGCCATGACCGCTTTCGCATTCGTGTTTCCTGGACAAGGCTCCCAATCGGTGGGCATGCTGGACGCCTGGGGCGATCACCCCGCCGTGCGCGCCACCCTGGTCGAAGCCTCCGAGGCTCTGGGCGAAGATGTTGCGGCCCTGATCGCGCAGGGCCCCAAGGAACAGTTGGACCTGACCACCAACACCCAGCCCGTGATGCTCACGGCCGGTGTGGCTGCCTGGCGCGCCTGGCAGGCTGATACGGGCCTGGTGCCCGTTGCCGTGGCTGGCCACTCGCTGGGTGAGTACACCGCCCTGGTGGCCGCCGGCGCCCTGACGCTCAAGGACGCGCTGCCCCTGGTGCGCTTTCGCGCCCAGGCCATGCAGGACGCCGTGCCCGTGGGCACCGGTGGCATGGCCGCCATCCTCGGCCTGGACGCCGAGGCCGTGAAGGCCGGCTGCCTGGAGGCCGCCAAGCTGTCGGGCGAGGCTGTCGAGGCCGTGAACTTCAACGATCCCAAGCAGACCGTGATCGCCGGTACCAAGGCGGGTGTCGAGAAGGCCTGCGAGGTGCTCAAGGCCGCTGGCGCCAAGCGCGCGTTGCCGCTGCCTGTGTCGGCGCCGTTCCATTCCAGCCTGATGAAGCCGGCCGCCGAGCGCCTGAAGGAAAAACTGGCTGCCACGCCTTTTGCCGTGCCGGCCATCCCCGTGATCAACAACATCGACGTGGCCGTGGCCGCCGATGCGGATGCGATCCGCGACGCCCTGTACCGTCAGGCCTTCGGCCCGGTGCGCTGGGTCGAAACCATCCAGGCGCTCAAGGCACGCGGCCTGACGCATGTGATCGAATGCGGCCCCGGCAAGGTGCTGGCGGGCATGGTCAAGCGCATCGACGGTGATTTGGTGTCGGCCGCCGTGCTTGACCCGGCCTCGCTGCAGGATGCGAAGGGGCTGCTGGCATGAGCGAGAACACCGCACAGATCGCGCTGGTCACCGGCGCCAGCCGAGGCATCGGCCAGGCCATCGCCCGCACGCTGGCACAGCGCGGCTTCACTGTTATCGGCACGGCCACTTCGGAAAACGGTGCGCAAGGCATCACCGAAGCGCTTTCGGGCTTTGCCGGCAGCCGTGGCGTGGTGCTGAACGTAACGGATGCCGCCGCGTCCGAAGCGCTGATCGACAGCATCGTCAAGGAATTCGGCGGGCTGCACGTGCTGGTCAACAACGCCGGCATCACCCGTGACACCCTGGCCATGCGCATGAAGGACGAGGATTTCGAGGCGGTGATCGACACCAACCTCAAGTCCGTGTTCCGCCTCAGTCGCGCTGTGATGCGCCCCATGATGAAGCAGCGCCAAGGCCGCATCATCAACATCACCTCGGTGGTGGGCGCGGCCGGCAACCCTGGTCAGGCCAACTACGTGGCCTCCAAAGCCGGCGTGGCTGGCATGACGCGCGCCCTGGCGCGCGAGCTGGGCAGCCGCAACATCACCGTCAACTGCGTGGCGCCGGGTTTCATAGACACCGACATGACCCGCGCGCTCAGCGAAGAGCAGCACGCTGCCCTCAAGACACAGATTCCGCTGGGCCGCCTGGGTCAGCCACAAGACATTGCCGAGGCCGTGGCCTTTCTGGCCTCGCCCGCAGCCGCTTACATCACTGGCAGTGAAATCCATGTGAATGGCGGCATGTTCATGAATTGAAGTATTGAGATCTGTTGGGGGCATCTCAATTTCCCGTCCTGCCGGCTGAAACCAATTTGTCTCGTTTCCGCCGGTAGAATCTGCCCCTTGTTACCACCCTCCTGGAGGAGTCATGAGCGATATCGAAGCACGCGTCAAAAAGATCATTGCCGAGCAACTGGGCGTTGCCGAGTCGGAAGTCACCAACGAAAAGGCCTTCGTGGCCGATCTGGGTGCCGATTCCCTGGACACCGTTGAACTGGTGATGGCTCTGGAAGACGAGTTCGGCATCGAGATCCCCGACGAAGAGGCTGAGAAGATCACCACCGTGCAATTGGCGATCGACTACGCCAAGGGCCACGTGAAGGCCTGATCTTCCCGATCCGCGACCAAGGCCCTTCGGGGCCTTGTCCGTCTTTTCTCTCGAACATCAGTTTCTACCCAAGCATGTCCCGTCGTCGCGTCGTCGTCACCGGCCTGGGCCTCGTCACCCCCGTGGGCAACACGGTCGATGAGTCCTGGACCAATCTCATCGCGGGCAAGTCCGGCATCGCCAACATCACCAAGTTCGATGCCTCGGCCATGGCGACCAAGTTCGCCGGTGAGGTCAAGGGCTTCAGCATCGAGGAGTACATCTCCGCGAAAGAAGCCCGCCACATGGACACCTTCATCCATTACGGCCTGGCTGCCAGCATGCAGGCGGTGCGCGATTCCGGCCTGCCTACGGGCGATGCCCTCTCGCCTGAACAGGCTGAGCGCATCGGCTGCCTGGTGGGCTCGGGCATCGGCGGGCTGCCGCTGATCGAGGAAACCCACAAGGACTACACCGAGAAAGGCCCGCGCCGCATCTCGCCGTTCTTCGTGCCGGCCTCGATCATCAACATGATTTCCGGGCACGTCTCGATCCAGTACGGCTTCAAGGGCCCGAACCTGGCCATCGTGACGGCCTGCACCACTGGCCTGCACAGCATCGGTCAGGCCGCGCGCATGATCGAGTACGGCGATGTCGACGTGATGGTGGCCGGCGGTGCCGAATCCACCGTGTCGCCGCTGGGCATCGGCGGTTTCGCTGCGGCCCGCGCGCTGTCCGGCCGCAACGATGACCCTGCTACCGCGTCCCGCCCCTGGGACAAGGACCGCGATGGCTTCGTGCTGGGCGAGGGTGCTGGCGTGATGGTGCTCGAAGAGTACGAGCACGCCAAGGCCCGTGGCGCCAAGATCTACGCCGAGCTGGTCGGTTTCGGCATGAGCGCCGACGCCTATCACATGACCGCACCCGATGTGGACGGCCCCAAGCGCTCGATGCAGGGCGCACTGCGAAATGCCGGCATCAATGCCGACCAAGTGCAGTACCTCAATGCACACGGCACCTCGACGCCGCTGGGCGATGTCAACGAGACCAACGCGATCAAGCTGGCCTTCGGTGACCACGCCAAGCAACTGGTGGTCAACTCCACCAAGTCCATGACGGGTCACCTGCTGGGTGGTGCCGGTGGCATCGAGTCGGTGTTCACCGTGCTGGCCATCCATCACCAGATCTCGCCGCCCACCATCAACATCTTCAACCAGGATCCCGAGTGCGACCTGGATTACTGCGCCAACACCGCGCGTGAAATGAAGATCGACGTGGCCCTGAAGAACAATTTCGGCTTCGGCGGCACCAACGGTTCGCTGGTGTTCAAGCGCGCTTGAGTCCGCAACGCCGCCACCGCTCGCCCGATGCCCCTGGCCAGGAATGGCTGATGCCGGCATCGCCGCGTGTGGCGGTGTCTCTCGCACGCGGGCTGGCGCTCGCCATGGGTGCCCTGGCGCTGGTCTGGTGGGCTGGCCTGGTCTTTGATGCCCTGCAAGGGCGGACGGGCTGGGGCTGGGTGCTCCTGGCTGGGACTGGTGTGTTGGCCTGGGCGGTGTCGGCCTTTCGCTGGTTGACCGGCTTGCGCAGGCAGCCTGCCCGCACGCTGTACTGGCGGGTGGCAAGCCAGGCCACAGGGCAGGGCGGAGCTTCGCTGCGCTGGGCCGATGAGTCCGGTCAACCCATCGAGCTGCACGTGAAGGCCGATCTGGGCTTCGGTGTGCTGGTTCGCCTGCAAGCGCCGCGTTCGGCGCCTCAGTGGCGGTGGGTCGATGAACAATCCCTGCAAGGCCCATGGCGCTGGCGGCTGATGTCAGGCTCTGGCCGCGAAGGGCTTGTGCCGGCCGATGAGCAGCACGCGCTGCTGAAGATGGCATCATTGGCACGGTGCGAATCACAGAAAATCGTATTGCCCCCAACAGCCAGGAGGCCGGCATGACGCCGCCCGACCGTTCTCCGCCGGATGGTGGCCAGCCCTCGGGTGTCACGGGGCCGGTGGCGCCTGCGCAAACCTCGGTGGATGTGGATGCCGCGCTCGTCGCCCGGGTGCAGCAGGGTGACCAGCGCGCCTTCGAGATGCTGGTAGTCAAGTACCGCCGCCGCATCGAGCGCCTGATCGCCCGCATGGTGCGTGATGTGGATCTGGTCGAGGACATCGCCCAGGAAACCTTCATCCGCGCCTACCGCGCCTTGCCGCAGTTCCGTGGCGAAAGCGCTTTCTATACCTGGCTCTACCGCATCGCCGTCAACACCGCCAAGAAGGCGCTGATGCAGCTCAAGCGCGATCCGCTGGTGTCTGAGTCGGCGCTGGCCAGCAGCGGCGACGACGATGATGATGTGTCGCGTGTCGAGAACGAGCTGACCGACGGCGAGACCCCTGAATCGGTGCTTGCCAGCCGGCAGATCGCCCGCACAGTGAACGAAGCCATCGAAGCGTTGTCAGACGAGTTGCGGCAGGCGATCACCCTGCGTGAAATCGAAGGCCTGAGCTACGAAGACATTGCCGAACTCATGAACTGCCCGATCGGCACCGTGCGCTCGCGGATTTTCCGCGCGCGTGAGGCCATCTCGCAGAAGCTCAAACCATTGCTGGACACCCGCGAGGGCAAGCGCTGGTAAACCCTGTTCAGGTGGTTTTTTCGTGGGTTTGTCCACAAATGGTGCTCGTGCTTGTGAACTTTTCTTGCTGTGCGGTGTCTGTTGAATCGACGTTGTGTCTGAACCGGGGTGTGCGTCATGTCTGATCTCCCATTTGACGACGAAGCGAATTCCTTTGAATCCCTGTCGGCGCTGGCCGATGGGCAGGCGACCGAGCACGAAATTGCCCAGGCCTGCGGGGTGTGGCGCTCCCAGCGCGAGGTGCGCGAGCGTTGGCACGCCTATCAGCTGATCGGCGACGTGATGCGCTCGGACACCCTGGCGCAAGACGCCGGCTCCGACCAGGCCTTCCTGGAAGCCTTCCGGGCACGCCTGGCCCAGGAGCCCGTGGTGCTGGCGCCCGCGGCCATGGTCGCCGCCAGTGCGGCAGCCCTTGTGGCCGACACCGAACCTGCGGTGGCCAACCTGTCTTACCCGCTGCGCCGCCGACGCTGGACGGGCCCCGTGGCCGTGGCTGCCGGCTTTGTCATGGTCCTGGGTGCTGTCGTCACCACGCTGCAACCCCAGGATGGCGTGGAAGGAGGCGCTTCGCTCGTGCTGGCCCAGGGTGGCCGCGATGCCGTGATCCCCGTGGGCGCGCAAGCCTGGGTGGGGCAAGAAGCGGCCTTGGCGCCTGCGCTGCGCTCCGGCTTGGTGGCTGACAGCTCGATGACGCGTCATCCGGCTGAGCCTGCACAGGCTTCCTTCACCCGTGGTGCCACGGAAACCGCCGTCGAGCGCGCAGGCAACATGGTCATCATCCGTGACCCGCAGCTCGATGAGTTCCTGGCAGCCCATCGCGAGTTGGCCGCCACAGGCAGCTTCGTCCCGCCTGCTGGCCTGGTGCGCAGCGTCGCGTTCGAGGCCCCCGCAGGTCGCTGATCCCCCGCGCTGAAGGGCCCGTGGACGAGTGACCAGCCATTTAATGCCATTCCAGCTTTTCCGCCACGGCCTGCGTGCTTGCGGCCTGACCCTGGGCCTGTCCTTGAGCATGGCGCACGCCGGCTCGGTGGCGGCCAGCCAGGGGGGCACCCAACCGGCACCCTCTGACTTCGCCAGCCCGGCGCAATGGCTGCGCCTTATCGGCCAGGCCGAGCGCCAGAGCAGCTACGAGGGCACTGTGATGATGAGCTCGGCAGGGCGCTCCAGCAGCGTCCAGGTCAGCCATCGTGTCAGCGGTGAGGAACTGTTCGAGAAGATCGAACCGCTCGATGGCCCTGAGCGCCAGATCTACCGCCACAACGACGACATCCAGATCCTCTGGCCGCACAAGAAGACCGTGCTCGTGCAGCAGCGTGGTGCCTTGCTGGGCATGCCCCGGCCCTGGGCGCAGTTCGACGAACGCGTGGCCGATTTCTACCAGATCGACCTCGCCGGTCAGCAACGCTGGGCAGGCCACGCCTCGACCGTGCTGCTGCTGCGCGCGCGTGATCAGTTCCGGTACGGGCAGCGGGTGTGGGCCGAGCAACGCTCGGGCCTGGTTTTGCGAGCGGAAACACTCGCACCCAGCGGCCAGGTGCTGGAATGGACGGCGTTCACTCAGGTGAACGTGGGGCCCACTGTGGCCCGCGGCTGGACCATGCCGGATGCCAAATCCTTGGGGGGCTGGCGCGTGGTGCGCAGCGACCTCAAGAAGACCACCTTGCAGCAAGAGGGTTGGCAGCTCAATGACCTGCCCCCCGGCTTTCGCCTGCTGACCTGTGTGCGCCGTGGTGCCTCGGGCATGCCGCCATCCCTGGCCACCAGCGAGCCGGCCGCGCAGGCCTCCGAGGTGGTGCAGGCCGTGTTCGGTGATGGTGTTACCCATGTCTCGGTGTTCATCGAGCCCTTCGATGCCCGCCGGCATGGCCGCGAGATGATGCTGGCCCAGGGCGCCACGCAAACGCTCAAGCGCCGTGTGGGCGATTGGTGGCTCACGGTGGTGGGTGATGTACCGGCGGCCACGGTCGTGCGTTTCGCGGGCGCGTTTGCGCGGCCATGACGGGTTGGCGCCTCATGCGCCCAGCGCATGAGCTAGCTACGTTTACCGCCTGTTTACCGTCCTGGCAACGATTCGTGCCTTCAAGGCACTGAACTGTGGTTCACACTTCGAGTTTCAGACGTTTCTTTCTCATTCGAGGCTTTCGTCCATGACCTTGTCGATCTTTTCCCAGTCCATGCCCCGCCTGACAGCGTTGTCACGTGCAGGGGTCGTGATGTCGATGGCGGGCGTGCTGGCCGGTGGCGCGCTGATGCCCCTGTCTGCCCAGGCGCAAGCGGCACCCGGTACCGCGGTGGCGCCGGCCGCGCCCATCGTGCGTGGCCTGCCTGACTTCACCGATCTGGTTGACAAGGTGGGCCCCTCGGTCGTGAACATCCGCACCACGCAGCGTGTGCAGGTGGGCCGCCCCGGCACCGGTGAGATGGACGAACAGATGCAGGAGTTCTTCCGCCGCTTCTTCGGCATGCCGCTGCCAGGCCAGCCCGTGCCCAAGCAGAACAAGCCCAAGGGCAAGGGCGAGAACGCCGAGCCGCAAAGCGAAGAGCGCCCGCGTGGCGTGGGCTCGGGCTTCATCCTCACGGCCGATGGCTTCATCATGACCAACGCCCATGTGGTCGATGGCGCCGACGAGGTCTACGTCACGCTCACGGACCAGCGCGAGCTCAAGGCCAAGATCGTGGGCGTGGACAAGCGCACCGACGTGGCCGTGGTCAAGATCGAGGCGCCCAATCTGCCCGCCGTGCGGGTGGGCGATGTCAGCAAGCTCAAGGTGGGCGAATGGGTGATGGCCATCGGCTCGCCCTTCGGGCTGGAGAACAGCGTCACCGCGGGCATCGTCAGCGCCAAGTCGCGTGACACGGGTGAAGAGATCCGCTTCATCCAGACCGATGTGGCCGTGAACCCCGGCAACTCCGGCGGCCCCCTGATCAACATGCGTGGCGAGGTGGTGGGCATCAACTCGCAGATCCTGAGCCGCTCGGGCGGCTTCATGGGCATATCCTTCTCGATCCCCATTGACGATGCGATCCGCGTGGCCGATCAGCTGCGGGCCAATGGCAAGGTGGTGCGTGGCCGCATCGGCGTGTCCATCGAGCCGGTCAGCAAGGAAGTGGCTGATTCGCTGGGGCTGGCCAAGCCGCAAGGCGCCGTGGTGCGCATGGTCGAGCCTGGTGGCCCGGCCGACAAGGCGGGGCTGGAGGCCGGCGACATCATCACGCGCTTCAACAACGTGGTGGTGGACAAGGCCGGTGATCTGCCACGCCTGGTGGGCGCCACCAAGCCGGGCAGCAAGGCCACGCTGCAGGTGTTCCGTCGCGGTGCCTACAAGGACCTGTCGGTCAATGTGATCGAGCTCGACGACAAGCCCAAGCAGGCGGCTGCAGCTGGTGCACCTAGCGCGCCGGGCAAGTCAGAGGCCAAGCTCGCAGGCACCGTGCTGGGCCTGGAGCTTGCCAACCTGAGCGCCGAGCAAAAGCGTGATCTGAAGGTCAACGGCGGCGTGCTGGTGATCGATGCAGAAGGGCCAGCCGCGCGTTCCGGCCTGCGTGAAGGTGATGTGATCCTGGCGATCGCCAACGTGCAGGTGGCCGACGTCAAGCAGTTCGAGACCGTGCTGGCCAAGGTGGACCGCAGCCGGCCCGTGAGCGTGCTGGTGCGCCGTGGCGAGTGGGCGCAGTACGCCGTGATCCGCCCCAACAACTGAGGCCAGCCTGTCCAGGGCGACCCTCCCGTCGTCCCGGATTTTTCTCTTTGTGAAAAAACCAACGTTTTTTCATTTTGCTGCATCGCGACAGGACCCAGCCCCGTCGTGTTAATAAGTTGAGGGCGGGGTGAGGGGGCGCTGAAAAGCGGCTCCGAGGGATTCGCTACAATCCTCCCCCGACGCGAAACCCGCCTGGATTTGTTCACAAAGACCTGTGGATAAGTTGTGCAAAACAGCCTTGTAGGCTGTGGGCAACGCCCCTTTGGCCCCGGTCTGAAGGGGCTTGCCAAGGATGCTTTTGGCTACAATGAAAGTCCAACAAGCAGTTGCCATACGTTTTTGTTGGAAGGCGCGTCACCCGTTTCGACGTGCCTTTTTTTTATGAATCACATCCGTAATTTCTCCATCATTGCCCACATCGATCACGGCAAATCCACCCTGGCTGATCGCATCATCCAGCGCTGTGGCGGCCTCAGTGATCGCGAGATGGAGGCCCAGGTTCTTGACTCGATGGACATCGAGCGCGAGCGCGGCATCACCATCAAGGCCCAGACCGCCGCGTTGCAGTACAAGGCCAAGGATGGCAAGGTCTACAACCTCAACCTGATCGACACGCCGGGCCATGTGGACTTCTCTTATGAAGTCAGCCGCTCGCTATCGGCGTGCGAAGGCGCGTTGCTGGTGGTCGATGCCAGCCAGGGCGTCGAGGCGCAGACGGTGGCCAACTGCTACACCGCGCTCGAACTGGGCGTGGAGGTGATCCCGGTCCTCAACAAGATGGACTTGCCGCAGGCGGATCCGGATCAGGCCAAATCAGAGATCGAAGACGTCATCGGCATCGATGCCACGGACGCCATTCCGTGCTCGGCCAAGACCGGCATGGGCATCGACGAGATCCTGGAGGCCGTGGTGGAGCGCATGCCGCCGCCCAAGGGCGATGCCGACGGCCCGCCGCGCGCCATGATCATCGACGCCTGGTTCGACAACTATGTCGGCGTGGTGATGCTGGTGCGCATGGTCGATGGCACGCTGCACAAGGGTGAGCGCATCCGCATGATGGCCACCAACACGGTCTACCCGATCGAGCACCTGGGCGTGTTCACGCCCAAGAACGAGAACCGCGAGAAACTCAAGGCGGGCGAGGTGGGCTTCATCATCGCCGGCATCAAGGAGCTGGCCGCCGCCAAGGTGGGCGACACCGTCACGGTCGAGAAGAAAACGCCCAACAACGCCGGCCCGGCCACCGAGGCGCTGCCCGGCTTCAAGGAAATCCAGCCGCAGGTGTTCGCGGGCCTGTACCCGACCGAAGCCAGCGAGTACGACCAGCTGCGCGACGCGCTGGAAAAGCTCAAGCTCAACGACAGTTCGCTGCGCTACGAGCCCGAGGTGTCGCAAGCGCTGGGCTTTGGCTTTCGCTGCGGTTTCCTGGGCCTGCTGCACATGGAGATCGTGCAGGAGCGCCTGGAGCGCGAGTTCGACCAGGACCTGGTGACCACCGCGCCCAGCGTGGTCTATGAGGTGGAGATGAACGATGGTGCCATCCTGGAGGTCGAGAACCCATCCAAGATGCCCGAGATCGCCCGCATCCGCGAGATCCGCGAGCCCATCGTCACGGTGCATCTGTACATGCCGCAGGATTACGTCGGCGTCGTGATGACGCTGGCCAACCAGAAGCGTGGCGTGCAGCTCAACATGGCCTACCACGGCAAGCAGGTCATGCTGACCTATGAACTGCCCCTGGCCGAGATCGTGCTGGACTTCTTCGACAAGCTCAAGAGCGTGTCGCGCGGCTATGCCTCGATGGACTACGAGTTCAAGGAGTACCGCGCCTCTGATGTAGTGAAGGTCGACATCATGATCAACGGCGAGAAGGTCGATCCGCTGTCCATGATCGTGCACCGCAGCCAGAGCCAGTACCGTGGCCGGGGCGTGGCCGCCAAGATGCGCGAACAGATCCCGCGCCAGATGTACGACGTGGCCATCCAGGCGGCCATCGGCGCCAACATCATCGCCCGGGAGAACATCAAGGCGCTGCGCAAGAACGTGCTGGCAAAATGCTATGGTGGCGACATCAGCCGCAAACGCAAGCTGCTCGAAAAACAAAAGGCCGGTAAGAAACGCATGAAGCAGATCGGCTCCGTCGAGGTGCCGCAAGAGGCGTTCTTGGCCATCCTACAAGTGGACGATTGATGAGTTTGATCACAGGTGTGTTGTACGCGGCCCTGGTCGTGTACCTGGGGGGCTGGTACATGGGGCATTGGCAGGGCAATTTCGCCTTGCTGTTGTTCATCCTGACAATGGTGACGCTGGTCTACTGGCTGGCCGAGCGCTACAAGTTCCGCCCGGCCCGTGAGGCCGCCGCGGCGCGCTTGCTGGAGCAGGATCGGGCTCGTCGTGGGCAGCTGGCTTCGCAGGGCATCTCGCAGGTCGACGGCAACGTCGAGGAAGCCCGTGCCAGGTTGCTGATGCAGCCCTGGTGGCTGGACTGGACCGCCGGCCTGTTCCCGGTGATCTGCGCCGTCTTCCTGATGCGCTCCTTCCTGTTCGAGCCGTTCAAGATCCCCTCGGGTTCGATGATCCCGACGCTGCTGGTCGGTGACCTCATCTTGGTCAACAAGTACCACTACGGCATTCGTCTGCCGGTGATCAACAAGAAGATCTGGGACAACCACAACCCCGAACGTGGTGATGTGATCGTCTTCCGCTTCCCGGTCAACCCCAGCATCGACTACATCAAGCGTGTGGTGGCTGTGCCCGGTGATGAGGTGTCCTACCTCAACAAGAAGCTCTACATCAATGGCCAGCTGATCCAGCAGCAGCCGCTGGCCGAGTTCTACGACGAGGACAGCATGCGCTACACGCTGCAGTTCTCCGAGAAACTGGGCAAGGCTGATCACCGCATCCTGGTGGACAAGGACCGCCCGGGCTACATCCCCGAGCCGGCCATCGAGCAGTTCCCGCACCGGGATCTGTGCCGCTACAGCGGCGAAGGCGTGACCTGCAAGGTGCCCAAGGGCTATTTCTACGCCATGGGCGACAACCGCGACAATTCCCAGGATTCGCGCTACTGGGGCTTCGTGCCTGAAGAGAACATCGTGGGCAAGGCCTTCGTGGTGTGGATGAACTTCGGCAATTTCAAGCGCGTCGGATTCTTCAACTGAGTTTCATGGAGGCGAGGATGAAACCTGCGATTCAATCGAATGCACCTGCTCGCCGCCAGCGCGGTATCACCCTGTTCGGGCTGCTGTTCTGGGCTGTGATCGTGGGCGCGGTGGCGGTGTTGCTGATGAAGCTGTTCCCGGCTGTCAATGAGTACCGCACCATCCTGTCTGTGGTCAATGCAGTGTCCAAGAGCGGCGCCAGCAGCGTGCAGGAGGTGCGTACAGCCTTTGAGCAGCGCAAGTCTGTCGAATACGGCATCGAGTCGATCACCAGCAAGGATCTCGAGATCACTAAGGACAACGACAAGATCGTGATCGGCTTCGCCTACGACAAGGAAATCGAGCTGTTCGACCCGGTCTACCTGGTGATCAAGTTCAAGGGCCACTCACGGTGACACGTCGCGGGGCCGCCGCGCAGCCGCCGGCCTCGCCGCACGGTTCCGCTTCTGCCCATCCTCTGAACGCGCTGCAGGCGCGGCTGGGCCATCAGTTCTCTGACAGTGGCCTGCTGCGCCGCGCGCTCACGCACAAGAGCTTCGGCGCCGAGCAGAACGAGCGCCTGGAGTTCCTGGGCGATTCGGTGCTCAACCTGGCGGTGTCCGACCTGCTGTACAAGCAGTTTGACCGCAACGACGAGGGCGATCTGACCCGCGTGCGGGCCCACCTGGTGCGCCAGGACACGCTGCACAAGCTGGCCGTGTCGCTGCAGTTGCCCGAAGTGCTCCGCATGAGCGAAGGCGAGGCCAAGGGCGGTGGGGCGCAGCGCCCCTCCATCCTGGCTGATGCGCTCGAGGCGGTGATCGGTGCCGTCTACCTCGATGGTGGCTTTGAGGCTGCCCGCGCGCTGGTGCTGCGGCTGTTCGAACCGCTGGTGCTGCAGACCACGTCCGAGGTCTGGTGCAAGGACGCCAAGACCGCCTTGCAGGAATGGCTGCAAGGGCGCAAACTGCCTTTGCCCGGCTACCGCATCGAAGCCACCAAGGGCAAGGCCCATGCGCAGGTTTTCGTGGTGGTGTGCGAGTTGGCGTCGCAGGGCTGGTCGGTCAGCGGCGAGGGGGCCTCCCGCCGTGCGGCCGAGCAGGTTGCGGCCCAGAAAGCGCTGGAGCGTCTGCAGGCCACCGACGCTTCCTGAGCGCGCTCGCCGCGCGTTTTTTTGTTTTTCCCGGCCCCACTGACTCCTGGATTTCGCATTGCCCATGGCCACGCCCGACGACAACTCTCCCGAACAGAACCCCGACCTGGATGCCATGCTGGCCAACCTGGCCATGGCCAAGAAGGGGCAGGGCGCCGAGCAGGTGCCTGCATCGGCGCAGCGCTGCGGCCTGGTGGCCATCGTGGGGCGCCCCAACGTGGGCAAGTCCACGCTGATGAACGCGCTGGTGGGCCAGAAGGTGTCCATCACATCCAAGAAGGCGCAGACCACGCGCCATCGCATCACCGGTATCCGCACCGAGGGTGACAGCCAGTTCGTGTTCATCGACACGCCGGGCTTTCAGACGCGCCACACCGTCAAGGGCACGGCGGCGCTCAACCGCAATCTGAACAAGACGGTGCAGGCCACCTTGTCCGATGTGGATGTGGTTCTGTTCCTGGTTGAGGCCGGCCGTTTCGGGCCGGACGATGCCAAGGTGCTGGCCTTGATGCCCAAGGACAAGCCGGTCTTCCTGATCGCCAACAAGCTCGATGCCGTCAAGCTGCGCGCGGACCTGCTTCCCTGGCTGCAGCAGATGCAGACGCACCATCCGTTCGCCGAGTTCGTGCCCTTGTCGGCCCAGAAGCTCGATGACGTGCGCCGCCTGGCCGACATCGTGCGCCCCTACCTGCCGCAGCAGGCCTGGTGGTACGACGAAGAGGCCCTGACCGACCGCACCGACCGCTTCCTGGCCGGTGAGATCATCCGTGAAAAGCTCTTCCGCCTGACCGGCGATGAGTTGCCCTATACCTCGACCGTGGTGATCGACACCTACACCGAGGAGCCCTCGGACAAGCCCAATGGCCGGCCGTTGCTGCGCATTGCCGCGTCCATCGTCGTCGAGCGCGATTCGCACAAGGGCATGGTGATCGGTGACAAGGGCGAGCGCTTGAAGCGCATCGGCACCGAAGCCCGAACCGAACTGGAGCGTCTGCTGGACACCAAGGTCTTCCTGGAGATCTGGGTGAAGGTGCGCTCCGGTTGGGCCGATGACGACGCACGCCTGCGCACCTACGGCTACGAGTGAAGACGCGCGCGGCCACCGCGGCCTTCGTGCTGCACAGCCATGACTGGAGCGAGTCCAGCTTGATCCTGGACCTGTTCACGCGCGCGCATGGGCGTGTGGTGGCCGTGGCCAAGGGCGCCAAGCGGCCGTATTCGCAGTTGCGGCCGGTGCTGCTGCCGTTCCAGCGCCTGTCGGTGGCCTTCGGCGCCAAGCAGGGGCAGGATGTGGAAGTGTGGCTGCTGCGCCAGGCCGAATGGGCCGGCGGGCCAGCCTGGCCCGGTGGTGATGCCTTGCTGCCGGGCTTCTACGCCAACGAGCTGCTGATGCGCCTGCTGCCGCGCCATGATCACCTGCCACGCCTGTTCGATGCCTACGTGGATCTGTTGCCCGCGCTGACCTTGCCGGGCACCTTGCATGCCGCGCTGCGGGCCTTCGAGCTGATGGTGCTGCGCCAGTTGGGACATCTGCCGGATCTGTCCCTGCACAGTGCCAGCGGGCAGCCAGTGAATGACGACGTGCTCTACACGCTGCACCCGGAGCTGGGTGTGTGCGAGGCGCAGGCCGATGACGCCACCTTGCCCGGCTGGCTGATGCGCCAGCTCGAATCCGTGCTGCAGCCGGCCTTCGAGGCCGATGCCGACGGGTTGCCCGAGCCGCTGCTGCAGGCTTGCGCCCTGGGATCGTCCGGCCTGCGCTCGGTGCTTCGCATCGTCCTTCACTATCATGTAGGGCCGCAGCCGCTGCGCACGCGGCAGTTGATGATGGACCTTCAGCAAACATGAGCCTTTCCCCTCTGCAATGGACCGACACCCACGCCGCGCTGCTGGGCGTCAACATCGACCACGTGGCCACGGTGCGCAATGCGCGCGGCGGCCTGTACCCCGACCCCGTGGCGCTGGCCCAGCTGGCGGTGGAGGCGGGCGCGGACATCATCACCTTCCACCTGCGTGAAGACCGCCGCCACATCCGTGACGACGATGTCGCGCGCTTGAAGGAACATATCAAGGCGCCTTTGAACTTCGAATCGGCCGTGACGGACGAGATGATCGGCCTGATCGAGCACATCCAGCCCGAGCATGTGTGCCTGGTGCCCGAGCGTCGCCAGGAAGTCACCACCGAAGGCGGCCTGGATGTGCGTGGGCAACTGGCGCGTGTGAAGGATGCCTGCGGGCGCCTGAGCGCGGCCGGCAGCCGCGTGTCGCTGTTCATCGGTGCTGACCTGGACCAGATCGATGCCTCGGCCGAGGCCGGCGCGCCTTGCGTGGAGTTGCACACCGGTGCCCTGGCCAACGCCTGGTGGGCGCAAGACGACGCGGCCGTGCAGGCTGAGCTGGACCGCCTGGTGCGCGGCCTGCGCCATGCCGGCTCGCTGGGTCTGCGCACGCACGCCGGTCATGGCCTGGCGCTGAGCGACACCGGCCCCGCCATGCCCTGGATGCCGCAGCAGGCACGCACCAGCAGCACCGCTCTGGTTGCCGCGCTGCCTGAAGTGCTGGAGCTGCACATCGGCCATGCGCTGATCGGCCACGCGCTGATGGTGGGCCTGCGCCAGGCCATCGGCGATTTCAAGGCCGAGATAGCCCGGAGCCGCCGCGCATGATCGTCGGCATCGGCACCGACCTGTGCGACATCCGCCGCATCCAGGCGACGCTGAGCCGCAAGGGCGAGCGTTTTGCCGAGAAGGTGCTGGGCCCTGAGGAGCTACAGGTGTACCGCCAACGCACCGCCCGCGTGCCGGCTCGCGGCCTGCGCTACTTGGCCACGCGCTTTGCTGCCAAGGAAGCGTTTTCCAAGGCCATCGGCCTGGGCATGCGCTGGCCCATGACCTGGCGCCACGTGCAGGTGCTCAACGCCGCCAGCGGCCGCCCGGAGATCGTGCTGCGCGGCGAGTTGCTGCCCTGGTTCGAGGCCAGGGGCTGGAAGGCCCATGTCACCGTCACCGACGAGGTGGACCACGCGCTGGCCTTCGTTGTCGTGGAAACGCAAGCATCCTGAACACCCCAGATTCATTCCCCACTGTCACCCATGGCCAAGAAGACACCCTCCGCCCGCCTTTCTTCCGCCGAGCACGATGCCGTGGCCCACGCCCCGGTGGTGCTCGATGTCGAGGGCCTGAGCCTCAATGACGACGATCGCCGCCGCCTCAAGCACCCGCTCACCGGTGGCCTGATCCTGTTCGGGCGCAACTGGCAGAGCCGGGCCCAGGTCACGGCCCTGTGCGCCGAGATCAAGTCCATTCGCCCCGATGTGCTGATCAGCGTGGACCACGAAGGTGGCCGCGTGCAGCGCTTCCGCACCGATGGTTTCACGCACCTGCCGCCCATGCGTGCCCTGGGCGACATGTGGATGAACGATGGCAAGCAGCCGGCCGGCCACGGCGCCATGGCCGCGATGGACGCGGCCAGTGCCTGCGGCTATGTGCTGGCCGCCGAGCTGCGCGCCTGTGGCGTGGACCTGAGCTTCACGCCCGTGCTGGATCTAGACTGGGGCGGCAGCACCGTCATCGGCGACCGTGCCTTCAACGGCGATGCCCGTGTGGCCACCACCCTGGCACGCGCCGTGATGCAGGGCCTGCTGCACGCGGGCATGGCCAACTGCGGCAAGCACTTCCCTGGGCACGGCTTCGTGAAAGCTGATTCGCACGTGGAGATCCCGGTCGACAAGCGCAGCCTGAAAGCCATCCTGGCCGATGACGCCAAGCCCTACGAATGGCTCAGCACCGTGCTGACCAGCGTGATGCCCGCCCACGTGATCTACCCCAAGGTGGACAGCCAGCCTGCTGGCTTCTCCGCCCGATGGCTGCAGGACATCCTGCGCGCCCGCCTGGGCTTCACCGGCGCGATCTTCAGTGATGACCTGAGCATGGAAGGTGCCAGCGTGGCCGGCAGCCATACCCAGGGCGCCATTGCCGCGCTCAATGCCGGCTGCGATCTGGTGCTGCTGTGCAACCAGTCGCTCAAGGGCGGCGCCCCGGTGGATGCCTTGCTTGATGGCCTGCAGGCCGCACAGGCCCGTGGCGAATGGACGCCCAGCGCCGACAGCGAGGCGCGCCGCCTGGATCTGCTGCCGCAGACCGCGTCCATGCCCTGGGACGAGTTGATGCTGCATGCGCCTTACCAGCAGGCGCTGTCCAGGCTGCCGGCCTGAGCGGCCGACAAGTGATCATCAGGGCAGGGTGGTTGCGGTGTACCCGCAAGCCCAGCCCTGATGGTGCTCCGCTCAGCCGGCACTGTCCGCCTGTGCGTAGAGGCCGCTGATCACAGCCTGGTTGCGGTCGATCACCACCTTGCGCTTGACCTTCATGGTGGCGGTGATCTCGCCGCCCTCGATGGTGAACGGCTGGCGCAGCACAGCGAACTTGCGGATGTGCGCCACGCGCGCCTGCTGCTCGTTCACCTGGTTCACGGCGGCCTGCAGAGCCTTGCGAACCTCGGGATGGTCGTAGAGTGCGTTGAGGGGCTCGGGCAGGCCCTTGGCCTGCGCGAAGGCGGCCAGCGCCTGCGGGTCCAGCGTCAGCAGCGCGGTCAGGTAGTGGCGCCCGTCGCCGCAGGCCACGGCATGCTCGATCAGCGCCGTGTCCATCAGTGCTGCCTCGATGTTGCCCGGTGACACGTTCTTGCCGCCCGAGGTGATGATCAGGTCCTTCTTGCGGCCGGTGATGAACAGGTAGCCGTCGGCATCGATGTGGCCCAGGTCACCGCTGCGCAGCCAGCCGTTGTCCAGCGCCTCGCGCGTGGCCTCGGGCTGCCCGCCGTAGCCCTGGAAGATGTGGGGGCCACGGATCAGCACCTCGCCATCGTCGCCGATGCGGATCTCGGTGCCCGGCAGCGCCTTGCCGACCGAGCCCAGCCGGGTCTGGCCTTCCAGGCTCAGGGTGGAGGGGCCGCAGGCCTCGGATTGCCCGTAGAGCTCCCGCACGACCAGGTCCAGGCCCGTGAAGAAGCGCAGTTTGTCAGGGGCGATCGGGGCGGCGCCCGAGATCAGCAGGCGTGCACGGTCGAACCCCAGGGCGGCCTTGACCTTGTCGTGCACCAGGCGGGTGGCCAGGCGCTTGCGCAGGTTCAGCCAGGCGCCGGGCTGCCGCCCGTCCAGCACCGCGGCGTGCCATTGCCGGCCGATGCCCAGGGCCCAGCGGGCCATGGCGGCTTTGGGGCCGGTGGCCTGGCGCAGCTTGTCCTCGATGGCGGCCTGCATCTTCTCCCACACCCGTGGCACGCCGAAGAAGATGGTGGGGCGCACTTCCTTGAGGTGGTCGCCCAGTTCTTCCATGCTGCGTGCGTAGTACACCGTGAAGCCGTTGCAGGCCTGGTTGTGCAGGCAGCCCAGTTGCTCGGCGATGTGGGCGAAGGGCAGGTAGGACAGCATGTGGTCCTGCTGGGCGGCGCCGGCCGTGCGCCCCAGCATGTCGGCCGTCCAGGCCAGGTTGCCATGGTTGAGCACCACCGCCTTGGAGGGGCCGGTGGTGCCCGAGGTGTAGATCAGGGAGCCGATGTCTTCAGGGCGCAAAGCCTGCAGCCTGGCCACGCGCTCGGCTTCCAGGGCGGTATCCTGCCCTCGCGCCATGAAGGCCTCCCACGGCAGCACGCTGGCCGGGGCAGGGGTGTCGCGGCGCATCATCACCACATGCTGCAGGCCGGGCACACGGTCCTGGCAGGCCCGGGCCTTGGCCAGGCGCTCGTCATCGTCCACCAGCAGCACCGAGGCGCCGGAGTGGTTCAGCACGTGCTCGATGTCCTTGGTGGAACTGGTCCAGTAGATGCCGGCGGGCACCGCGCCGATGGACATCGCCCCGAAAGCCATGACGGCCCATTCCGGGCGGTTGAACCCCAGGATGGCCACCGATTGACCATGCTGCACGCCCAGGCTGAGCAAGGACCGTGCGGCGTTGGCCACTTGCGCGCCGTAGTCCTGCCAGGAGGTGGCCTCCCACACCTTCGGCCCGCGCGTCAGATAGGCATCTTGCTTGCCCAGGCGCTGGGCTGTCGCCATCAGCCGTGTGGGAGCCGAGATGAAGTCGTCCTGGGGGCGGGGTGCTGCCGGGCCTTGGCCGCTTCCCTGCAGGGCGGTCTGGTCGGGGGGCGATGTCGCGAGAGAACTGAGCGCCATGCGGATCTCCTGGGGTTGGACAGGCGTGAGGCGGCACGCCGACCATTCTTGTGATCGTGTGGACCCTCATTAGACGCATGCATGACGTTAACGTCAACATCATGTCGCATAGGTGAAAACCCATGGGACCCCATACGGCCAACCTTGCCGAGCGGACATGAAAAAAGCCCGGCAGGGCCGGGCTTTTGTGGGGGCGATGAGCCGTCTGGATCAGGCGGCCGTCTCTGTCGTTTCGAAAGGCAGGCGGATCTGGGAGAGATCCTTGCGGGTCTCGACCAGCACCAGGGGGCCTTCGTCCAGCACCACCGCCGGCTTGCGCTCGCGGGGCACGTGCACGGGGCGCGGCTCGACGGCGATGGCTTCGGCCACGGCACGGATCTTGTCCGCGTCGGACTGCACCCATTCCAGGCCGGCCTGCGTCGCCAGGGCGCTCAGGTCGGTCAGGGGCAGCTCGTACGCGGGCACGGCAGGCACGGCGGGCTGGACCGGCTCGGGCTGCACCAGGGCGGCGGCAGGGGCCACGGGCTCGATGGCCTCAACGGGCTGGGCTGCCACCACCGGGCTGGCTTCGGCAGGCGCCTCGGCAGCCAGGCTGAACGGGCCAGTACCGGCGTCGTTCGCGGACGGCACAGACAGTGTCAGGGCCTCGTCGGTCTGCTCGCGGCGCTCACGGCGGCCACCGCGATCACGGTCGCGGCCACGGCCACGACGGTTACCGTCTTCGTCGGCCTGGCCTTCAGTGAAGCCTTCCGGGGCAGCGGAGGTGGACTCGTCACGGTCCGTTCCGGCCTGATCGCCATCGGCGCTCACGGCATCCACGGCACCGGCTTCCTGCTCGCCACCACGGCCTCGGCCACCACGACGACGGCGGCGGCCACCTTCGCGGCCCTCACGCGCTTCAGGAGCGTCGGAGGAGGCTTGCTCATCACTCAAGCCAGCATCTGCCACGGCCAGGGGCGTGGTACCGATATCGGCTGTGTCGACCGTCAGGCCTTCGGCGTTCTCACGCGGGCCACGTTCGCCACCACGGCGGCGGCGGCCATCGCCACGTTGACCATCACCGCGCTGACCGTCACGTTGGCCTTCGCGCTCGGCGTTGCCGCCAGCGGCCAGTTCCTGAGTGGCGCGCTCTTCGCGCTGGCCACCTCGACGGCCACCACGGTTCTGGCGCTCTTCGCGAGCTTCACCTTCACCCACCGGGCGTTCGGCGCGCTCGTTGCGATCGCCACGGCCACCACGGCGCTCATTGCCGTTGCGTTGGCCTTCGCCACGTTCACCACCACGCTCGTTGCGGTCACCACGGCGTTGCGGGTTGCCATCACGGCGGCCGTTGTTGCGGTTGCCGCCCTTGGATTCGGGCTCGGCAGGGGCCACCGGCGCTGCTACGGGGGCCGGTACCGGCGTTGCCGTGAAGGGCTCGGGGGCAGCGAACAGGCGCTTGAGCCAGCCGAAGAAGCCACCAGAGGCCGGTGCGGGTGCCGTCACCGGGGCGGGCGCTGCGACAACGGCCGCCGGGGCGGGGGCAGGCTCGGGCTTGGGC
>NZ_JBASTH010000120.1:0-237525 GCF_049274795.1 Aquabacterium sp. | reverse complement strand
CGTTCGGCAATCGAGTTGTTGGGCTCGCCATCGGCGCTGCGCAGAACAAGGCGAGCCCTGGCACTCAATGCCGCTGGCAGTGAGCGGCTGCGGGCAAAGGATTGAAGCTGCGAACGATCCTCGGCTGCCAGCAACAATTCAGTCTTCGGTCTGCCTGTTCTCATCACGGTATCTCCGTTGTCAGGGTACCGCGAAGGCGTGCATGATTAATGCCAATTATTTGCAGGACAGGACATTAGCTGGCGAGCATCTCGGGGCGGTGCAGCGTGCTCACGCGGTTGCGCCCTCCCCGCTTGGCCTCGTACAGCGCGGCGTCTGCCCGGGCCAGCAGTTCGGCCCAGTCTCCACCGTTGATGGGCACGGCCGAGGCCACGCCCAGGCTCGCGGTGACAGTGGCCGCGGTGGCCGATCGCTCGTGCCGCAAGCCCGCTGCCTGGATGGCCTGACGGGCCCGCGCGGCCACATCCTGCGCTTCGGCCAGGGCGCAGCTTGGCAACACCACGGCGAACTCTTCGCCTCCCCACCGTGCCACCAGCCCCTGGTGGGTGCTGACGGCAGCTTGCAGCGTCTGCGCCACTGTGCGCAGGCATTGGTCGCCAGCGGGGTGACCGTAGAAATCGTTGTAGGCCTTGAAGTGGTCCACATCCACCAGCAGCAGTGACAAGGGCGCGCCTTGCGCCACGGCGTTCGCCCAGGCTTCCTGCATGGCCAGGTCGAAGGCGCGGCGGTTGGCCACACCGGTCAGCGGATCGCAGCGTGAGGCCTTTTCAAGCTCGATGCGGGAACGGTCCAGCTGTGCCAGCAGCACCTGGCCCCGCTGGTGCCGCAGGAACTGCTGACGCTCTTCGTACTCCAGCCGGTAGTTGATGATCAGGGTATACATCGCCACGGAGGAGACGAACAGCAGCATCGGAATCACAGGGGCATTGGCTTCGCGCGGCCCTGTCGCCATGCAGGCCCAGTGGATCAGCAGGACGATGCCGGCGAAAACCGCCGCATGGCGAAACCGCAAACGCTGTACCACGGTGCCATACATGATGACCGGCACGAACCCACCGTGATAGTGGACAGACCAATGGCTGTCACGCATGGCCGGGCTGCTCAGCACGACGGCCACGCTCAGGGCCGCAAGCACACCGGTCATGACCACCATGCCTTCGGCAAAGCCCGATGGCAGGGCCAGCACCACCGGACGGTACCGCCAGGCCACCAGCATGGTGGCGATTCCGAAAGAGGTGAAGATCATCAGGCGCACCAGCACGCCCAGTGCGAACACGTCAGGGCTGACCAGCCAGTCCACCACCAGGAAACCGTTGAAGATCAGCAAGGACACCCAACCGCTGATCAGGAAGTACCGCAACCGCGAGGCTTGGGAGGCTTTGTCGAAATGGTGCTCATCCTGCGCTGACTCAAAGCGCAGCCTGGGCAGGCTGCGGCTCATGCTGGCCGGGATCATGCGCGGGCCTTGATGCTGGTGGGGGGCTGCCCCTGGCTGACCTGGGCGCGGTCTCGCCCGTTGACCTTGGCCAGGTACAGCGCGGCATCGGCCTGTTCGATCAGGTTCTCGGGCGTGTGGCTGATGGCTGGCGTCAGTGCCGCCACGCCGATGCTCACCGTGAGCACCGTATTGCTGGGCGATGCGCCATGCGGGATCGCACGGGCACGCACGGCCTCCACCATGCGCTGGGCCGTCACCGTGGCGGATTCCAGTGAGGTGTTGCTCATCACCACGGCAAACTCTTCGCCCCCCCAGCGCGCCAGCAGATCACCTGATTTGCGCACGCAGGCGCCCAGGGTCTCGGCCACGTCGTGCAGGCAGCGGTCTCCGGCCGGATGGCCTTTCAGATCGTTGTAGCGCTTGAAGTGGTCGATGTCGATCAGCAGCAGGGCCATGGAGGTGCTCTGTGCCTGTGAATGGGCCCACACCTGGCCCATGAAATCATCGAAGTGGCGCCGGTTGGGCAGGCCCGTGAGCGGATCCGTGCGGACCGAGCGCGCCAGGGTGTCGTTGGTCTGCGCCAGTTCGGCCTGCAGGGCACCCTCGCGCTGGTCGAGCAAGTAGACCTTGCGGTCGGAGTGCTCCAGCGCGTAGTTGCCATACAGCGTGAAGACCATGGTGGACAGCAGTAGTAAGGTCGTCGCCATGCCCAGGCTGCTGAGCAGTTCGCCCTTGATGAGCACGGCAGCCATGTGGCCGGCGGCGATCAGCACGCACATCACCAGCATGGGCCAGAAGCGGCCGATCATGGTCGCGTAGATCACTACCATGTTGAGGATCACGAGGTGGGCCAGGGCCTGGGGTGAATGGCTGCTCAGGCTGAGCACGATCGAGATGGCAGCGGCCAGCAGGCCCGCGCCCGTTGCCCCCCACTCTCGCAGGCGTGGCCAGTCGAAGCGGCTCAACAGCCACAGCCCCGCCAGGCAGGTGGGCGCGTACACGCCCACGCGCAGGGCCAGCGCCAGCGATATCTGATCCGGGATCATGAACAGATCGGCGGCCAGCACGCCGGCGAAAAATACGACCGATGCGATCCCGGAAATCTGGATGAGCAGCAGCCGCTGGGAGGCGCTGTCCTGGATGAACCGCGCTTCGATGGGCGCAGGAAATCTGAGCCCGGCAAAGCCGTGGTTCAATGTTTCCGTTACCAAAGTCGACCTGTCCATCATGCTGTCATCCCGTCGGAGGACAACATAGCAGGCATCGCTTATGCTGCGGCCTGTGTCTTACTGCACGGTTTCCCTATAGTCATGACAGTTTGTCCGGTTTGCGCAAGTCCTTCACGGATGTGGGTGCGCGGGGCACTGGTGCTCACCCTGATGTTGCTGTCAGGGCTGGCCCAGGCCGGTAAGGTCCTCGACGGCATCAAGCAACGTGGTGAGCTGCGCTGTGGCGTGAGCACCGGGGTGATGGGTTTTTCCGCCCCGGAGGCCGGCAACCGCTGGAAGGGCCTGGACGTGGATGTCTGCAAGGCGCTGGCCGCCGCGGTGCTGGGCAAGCCCGAGAAGGTGAACTACACCCCGCTGAACTCGCAGCAACGTTTTGCGGCGCTGCAGTCGGGGCAGGTCGATCTGCTGTCGCGCAACACCTCGTGGACGCTCACACGCGATGCCTCGCTGGGCTTTCATTTCGTGGCCGTGACCTACTTCGACGGGCAGGGCTTTCTGATCCCGAAGAAGTTCAAGGTGACCAGCGCCAAGCAACTCAAGGGCGCGCAGGTGTGCGTGCAGGCGGGCACCACCACGGAAAAGAACGTATCCGACTACTCCCGCCGCCACCAGCTCAACCTCAAGCCCGTGGTCTACGAGACCTTCGAGGCCGCGTTCAAGGCCTTCTTCTCGGGCCGCTGCCAGGTCTACAGCACCGATGTGTCGGGGCTGGCCGTGGTGCGCAACAAGGAAGCCCCCAAGCCCGATGACTACCTGATCCTGCCCGAGCTGATCTCCAAGGAGCCGCTGGGCCCCATGATCAAGCGCGGCGACGACGAATGGCTGGCCATCGTGCGCTGGACCATCTACGCCCTGCTCGAAGCGGAGGAACTGGGCCTGACCCAGGCCAACATCGACAAGCGCAAGGCCGAGTCCGACCCTGCCATCCAGCGCTTCGTGGGCCGGGGTGAAGACATGGGCAAACTGCTGGGCTTGGACAAGGAGTGGGCGCTGCGTGCCGTGAAGGCCGTGGGCAACTACGGCGAGATCTTCGAGCGCAATGTGGGCCAAGGCTCGTCACTCAAGCTGCAACGTGGGCTCAACCGCCTGTGGAACCAGGGGGGGCTGATGTACCCGCCGCCCTTGCGCTGACAGGCATCAGCCCCGCGGATGTTTGAATTTCTAGGCCAGCCCACGGGCTTTGACATCGGTGAGACCGGCCCCTGGCTGTTCAGCGCGGAGCAGCCGCTGTGGCAGGCCTTCGGCGTCGGGCTCAGCAACACTTTGCGCGTCAGCATCCCGGCGATCGTGCTGGCCTTGACGCTGGGCACATTGCTGGGGCTGGGGCGCCTGTCGGCCCTGCCCTTGCCACGGCGCCTGTCCACCTTCGTGGTCAACAGCGTGCGCAACGTGCCTTTGCTGGTGCAGTTGCTGATGTGGTACTTCCTGATGGTGGAATGGCTGCCAGAGCCGATGGAGGCCGTGCAGTTGCTGCCCGGCGTAATGCTGAGCAAGGGCGGGCTGGCCTTTCCCTGGTGGGACCCTGTGCAGGGCGGCTGGAGCCTGCCCGTGCAAGGCACTTTCAATGTGGATGGCGGTGCGGCCGTGACGCCCGAGTTCCTGGCGGTGCTGCTGGCTTTGGGCCTGTACACGGCAGCCTTCATCGCCGAGGTGGTGCGCGCCGGGGTGCTGTCCGTGCCCCGCAGCCTGCTGGAGGCGGCCGAAACACTGGGCGCCACGCCCGCGCAGGTGCGCTGGAAGGTGCTGATGCCGCAGGCCTTGCGCGCCATCCGCCCACCGCTGACCAACCAGTTGCTCAATCTGGTCAAGAACTCGCCGCTGGCGGTGGCCGTGGGCTACCCCGATCTGGTGTCGGTGGGCAATACGGCGCTGAACCAGACGGGCCGCGTCTTCGAATGCATCACGCTGATGCTGTGCATCTATCTGCTGCTGTCGTGGACGGTGGCGCTGACCATGCATTGGGTTGATCGCCGCACCGGCGCCGGAGGCACGGCATGAGCGCGGCCTGGCTGGGTGATCCCAGGCGCAAGGCCAAGGCCTGGCTGTGGCAGGCCCCGGTGCTGTTGCTGCTGGGCTGGGTACTCTGGCGCGTGGTGGATTGGGGGCTGCTGCAGGCCGTCTTCCGGCCCGATCTGGACGCTTGCAAGGCCCTGGGGCACCAGGGCGCCTGCTGGGGTGTCGTGGCCGAAAAGTGGCGATGGTGGCTGTTCGGCCGCTACCCCTTCGAGCACCATGGGCGTGCCACGCTCGCCCTGGCCTGCTGGGCCGTGTCATTGACGGCCTTGATCGTGCCGGCTTGGCGGGGGCAATTGGGAACACCCCGCGCCCGATGGGCCATGGGTGCGGCACTGCTGTCCTGGCTGGTCGGCTTGGCGGCTTTGGCCGGTGGCTGGGGTGGCCTGCCAGCGGTGGATTCGCGCCTGTGGGGCGGGCTGCCGCTCACCGTGCTGCTCACGGTCACCAGCCTGGCCCTGAGCCTGCCGCTGGCCGTGTTGCTGGCCTGGGCACGCTTGTCTCGCCGGGCCTGGCTGTCATGGCCTGCGGCGGCCTTCATCGAGGTGGTGCGGGGCGGGCCACTGGTCATGTGGCTGTTCATGGCAGCCTTTGTCCTGCCCGCCTTGCTGCCGGCCTCGTGGGGCGTGGGGCCGGTCGGGCGCGTGCTGATCGTGACGGTGCTGTTTTCCGCTGCCTATGCGGCCGAGACCCTGCGCGGCAGCCTGCGCGTGGTTGCCGGTGAGCAGTCCGAGGCGGCTCGCATGCTGGGCGCCGGTTGGTGGACATCGCAGAAACGGGTGATCCTGCCGCAGGCCTTTCGCACCGCCCTGCCCTCGCTGGTCAACCACAGCATTGGTGTACTGAAGGACACCTCGCTGGTGATGATCGTGAGCCTGCAGGAACTCACGGGCGCGATGTCCATGAGCCTCAACGGCGATGCCGATTGGCGGCCCTTCTTCCTGGAGGCTTACCTGGTGATCGCCCTGGCCTATGTGCTGATGTGCCAGGGCGTGGCCACGCTGGGACGCCGGCTGGAGCAGCAATACCCGGCGCTCGGTTCGCGGCACTGAGCCAAGCCAAAGCGCTTTGCGCATAAAAAAAGCCCGTCCATAAGGGCGGGCTGCGAACCAACACACACTTTTGCCGCAATCATCGCGGCCTGGAGCGTCGCCAGAGCGCCGTCGGTGACGGCCCTCTCGTGCAGGGCTTCAGGCCAGGGAAACTTCAGCGTCGCTGTCGACTTCCAGGTCGGCATCATTGCCCACCATGGGGATCAGCGGTTTGTCCAGAGGACGGCACACACGGCTTTGCAGACGGTTCAGGCGCTCCGAACGCGACATGGCGTCAAACACAGCCTGGGGATCCATCATCAGTGCAAACGGGTTTGCGTAGATGCCTTGGTTCTGCATGGTGCCTCCAGTGAAAAGACGTGAGCCGATGTGATGAGTCACACTGTAGGCATTGCACGTGGCCTCAACCAGTCACCGCAACGCCATACCTTCTGTCAGAAATTTTCTGACACGGCTCCCCCGGGGCCTCGGAGGCAAACCCTTTACTGCACCGCAGTGCGCGAGAACAAAGTCTCGAAATTGCGGCTGGTGGCGTGGGCCACGTCCTCCAGCGAGGCGCTCTTCAGATCCGCCAGTTGTTGCGCCACGTAGGGCACGTAGGCGGGGGTGTTGGTCTTGCCACGGTAGGGCACGGGGGCCAGGTAGGGGCTGTCGGTTTCGATCAGGCAGCGGTCCAGTGGCACGAACCTGGCCACCTCGCGCAGGTCGGCGGCGTTCTTGAAGGTCAGGATGCCCGAGAAGGAAATGTAGAAGCCCAGATCGAGCGCAGCCCGGGCCACCTGCTGCGATTCGGTGAAGCAATGGAACACGCCGCCCGCCTTGCCCTGCCCTTCTTCGCGCAGGATGGCCAGGGTGTCGTCGCTGGCCTGGCGTGTGTGGATCACCAGGGGCAGTTCGGTCTGCAGCGCCGCGCGGATGTGCACGCGAAAGCGCTCGCGCTGCCATTCCATGTCGGCCAGGGTGCGATCGCCCAGGCGGTAGTAGTCCAGGCCCGTCTCGCCGATGCCGACGATGCGGGGCAAGGCGGCGCGCTGCAGCAGGTCGTCCAGGGAGGGCTCCTGCACGCCTTCGTTGTCTGGGTGCACGCCCACCGTGGCCCACAGGTTGCCGTGTGTCACGGCCAGCTTGTGCACCTGCGGGAAATCCTCCAGCGTGGTGCTGATGCACAGGGCGCGGTCGACCAGGGCCTGCGCCATGTCCGACAGCACCGCGTCCACCTTGTCGGCGTAGTCAGGAAAATTGAGGTGGCAGTGCGAATCGACGAACATGGCGGGGACCGATGACAACGTGGGGCAATGAAAAGGCGGCCTCAAGGGCCGCCCAGCATTGTGCGCCGAAAGCGCGCTCAGAGCGTCTGCGTGGGTTTGGACGACGACAACGCCGTGCCCAGGACCTGCTCGATCTTGACGCGCAGCAGGCGTGTCTTCTCGTCGTTGGGGAACTTCACGCCCACGCCCTGGGTGCGACCGCCCGAGGCGTTCGAGGGCGTGATCCAGGCGATCTTGCCGGCCACGGGGTAGCGCTGGGCATCATCAGGCAGGGACAGCAGCAGGTAGATGTCATCGCCCAGGCCGTACTCGCGGGTGGTGGGCACGAACAGGCCGCCATCCACGAACGAGGGGATGTAGGCAGCGTACAGGGCACCCTTCTCGCGGAACACGAGCTGGATGACGCTCGGCCGGTTCGGAGAGGTGGCCGCAGCCGCCGTACCAGCGCCACCCACCACGGGCAGGCGACCCGGGCCGGTACCGGCGAAGGTTGACGGAGCAGTTGTGGACTGGTAATCGGTCATCGTCGCCCAGTGTAGCGGCCCCTGCAGGGGGGCGGGCGTGATTTCGAGCACGTTTACCCGCGAGCGCGGGGGGCATCCGGCTGCACGGCGCTGCGTGCCTGGAACAGCAAGGATTCGACCTTGAGCCCGGCGTTCCAGGGGTGGTCGGCATGCCGACGGGCCTGGCGCAACTCGGCGGCCCAGGCGGTCACGCGCGGCAGGTGCGCATCCGCAGGAATGGCCTGGGCGGGGAAGAACCTGGGCGGGCCGCCAGCGCCGACCCGTGCCAGGTCGTGGCAGAGCTTCTGCAAGGCATCGATCAGGAGGGGCAAGGGCCAGCCAGCCCAGGCGCCGGCCACGCCCTGGGCCACATCCTTGGGCAGGCGTTGCCAGGCGGCGGCCGTCCAGCCCAGCGCCAGCAGTTCGGCCGCGCCCTGCGGGCTGCCGCCGGCAGCGGCCAGCACCATGCCGGCATCAGCACCCGACAGGCCCTGATGGGATGTGCACAACCAATCGAGCACTGCGGCTGCCTCGGGCAGCGGCAGATGCCAGGCCTGGCAGCGGCTGCGCACCGTGGGCAGGATATCGTCGATCGAGCCACAGCTGAGCAGGAAGCGCACACGGCCGGGCGGCTCTTCCAGCGTCTTGAGCAGGGTGTTGGCCGAGACCGTGTTCATGCGCTCGGCGGGGTGGATCAGCACCACCTTGGCCCGGTCGCGCGACACGGTGGATTGGCAGAAGGCCACGGCCTCGCGCACGGCATCGACCTTGATCTCCTGACTGGGCTTGCGCTTCTTGGCCTCGCCCTTGTCGGCATCGCCGTCGTCGGCGCCGAAATCCCAGCCCAGACTGCCGCGCAGGGCTTCGGGCACCAGCACCTTCAGATCGGGGTGGTAGCCGGTATCGACCAGGTGGCAGGCCGGGCAACGGCCGCAAGCGGGCACGGCACCACTGGCCGCCACGCTTTCAGGCGATTCGCACAGCCAGGCCTTGGCCAGGGCCAGGGCCAGTTCGAGCTGACCGCAGCCCGGGTGGCCGTGGATCAAACCGGCCGGCGACGTCAAACGGCCCAGGGCCTCCCGCAGAACGCCGTCCTGCCAGGGCAACAAACGCAGCAGGCTCACCACCACCCCCGCTCGGTCAGCACGGCCTGCACCTGTCCAGCCACTGCTTCGGGTGTCTGGCCGGCATCAATGACGGCATAGCGTGCGGGGTTGGCGTCGATGCGCTGGCGGTAGCCCGCGCGCACCTTCTGGAAGAAGGTGGTGTCCTCGGCCTCAAAACGGTCCGGGCTGCGAGCAGCGCTCAGGCGCTGGGCGGCCACGGCGGGATCGACGTCGAACACCAGGGTCAGGTCCGGCTGGCGGCCTTGCTGCACCCAGGCTTCCAGCGTGCTCAACGGGGCCAGATCGAAACCACGACCAGCGCCCTGGTAGGCAAAGGTGGCATCGGTGAAGCGATCGCACAGCACCCAGGCGCCACGGGCCAGGGCCGGCTCGATCACCGTGGTCAGGTGGTCACGGCGGGCCGCGAACACCAGCAGGGATTCAGTGAGTGCGTCCATCGGGCGGTGCAGCACCAGCTCGCGCAGGGATTCCGCCAGCGGCGTGCCGCCGGGTTCGCGCGTGCGCACCACATCGCGGCCAGCCTCACGCCAGCGGCGTTCCAACTCGTTGAGGTGGCTGGTCTTGCCGGCCCCGTCGATGCCTTCGAAGGAAATGAATCGGCCGGCTGGCAAGGAAGTGCTTCCCGAGGATGGGCTCATGGACGTTTGCGCTGGTAGCGGTTGACAGCCCGATTATGTTCGGCCAGCGTCTCGCTGAAGACGCTTCGCCCGTCACCGCTGGCGACAAAATACAGGGCACGCGTGGCATCGGGGCGTACCGCGGCCAGCAAGGCGGCCCGTCCGGGCATGGCGATCGGCGTGGGCGGCAGCCCGCCGCGCTGGTAGGTGTTGAAGGGGCCGTCGGTCTGCAGGTGGATCTTGCGCAGGTTGCCGTCGAAGGCATCGCCCAGGCCATAGATCACGGTGGGGTCGGTCTGCAGCGGCATGCCGATGCGCAGGCGATTGTTGAACACGCCCGAGACCAGGCCGCGGTCTTCGCCATGGCCGGTTTCTTTCTCGACGATGGACGCCAGGATCAACGCATCCTGAGGCGTCTTAAGCGGGCTGGCGGCCGCGCGCTGTGCCCAGGCCTCGGTCAGGTGTCGCCCCATGGCCCGGTGCGCCCGCCGCATCACGGCCAGGTCGGTGCTGCCCTTGGCATAGGCGTAGGTGTCCGGGAAGAACTGCCCTTCGGCGGGCAGGCTGGGCGATCCCAGCGCGGTCATGATCTGGTCATCGGTCCAGCCGCGGGTTCCGGGCTGCAGCCCGTCGGCCTGGGCCAGTTCCTGGCGCCAGCGCTTGAAAGTCCAGCCTTCGATCAGCTTCACGGTGGACAGCGACTCATCGCCCTGCACCATCATCGACAGCAGGCGATCGGGCGTGATGCCTTGCGACACCTCGTAGCTGCCAGCACGGATCTGGCGCGCCTGCCCCGACCAGCGGAACCACTGGTAGAGCAGCCACGGCGAGGTCTGCGCCCCGGCCTCGACCCAGCCCTGGGCCACGCCTCGGGGCGTCACGCCCTGCTCCACCGACCATTCCACGGTGGGCGCGGCCAGGGGGATGGGTTGGTGCGACCACCACCACAGCCCGCCGAACGCACCGCCCGCGGCCAGGCCGGCCAGCAGCACCAGGGACAGCAGCAACCGCACGAAGATGCCGCCTCGCTGGCGACGCCCTCCGGTGGGCGGGAAAGAAGCTTGGGGCGCAAAGGCCCGAAAGTCATGGAAGTTCACGGCGGTGATCATAATCACCCCATGGACAAGATCACCCTGCCCGACGCGCCGACCTGGTCCGGCGTGGTCAACCTGCCCCACCTGACCTGCCTGCACGCCAATGGACCGGAGGCCGCCAGCTTCCTGCATGGCCAACTCAGCCAGGACATCGAGAACCTAGGCGATGCCGAGGCACGCCTGGCCGCCTATTGCTCGCCCAAGGGCCGCATGCTGGGCGATGCCCTGGTGCTGCGCCCTCACCCCGAACAGATCCTGCTCGTGCTGGGCGCTGACGTGGCCCCGGCGGTGCTCAAGCGCCTGTCGATGTTCGTGCTGCGGGCCAAGGCCAAGCTCAGTTCGGCCGCCCATGAGCTGACGCTGATGGGGCTGCTGGGCGAACATGCCGAACAGGCCCTGGCTGGTGCCGCACCGCAGGCTGGTGCCGTGGTGCCGCATGGCGCCGCCTGGGTGGTTCGCCTGCCCAGCGTGAAGAGCCTGGCCCGTGCGCTGTGGATCGGCCCGGCCGCACAGGCGCCCACCGCCAGCCATGGCGATGAGGTGCCGCCGCAGGCCTGGCGCTGGCTGGAAATCGCCAGTGGCGTGCCGCGCATCGAGCAGGCCACGGTCGACCAGTTCGTGCCCCAGATGGTGAACTACGAGCTGGTCGGCGGCGTGAACTTCAAGAAGGGCTGCTACCCCGGCCAGGAGATCGTGGCGCGCAGCCAGTACCGAGGCACCCTCAAGCGCCGGCTGTACCTGCTGCACACGGCCACCCAGGCCCAACCGGGCCAGGAGATCTTCTCTGCCGATGACCCGGGCCAGCCTGCCGGGCTGGTGGTCAATACGGCCGAGGTGCCGGGCAGCGCGGGTGCCAGCTCGCTGCTGGCCGAGCTCAAGATCCAGTACGCCCAGAGCCCGCTGGCCCTGGGGGCGGCCGATGGCCCTGCCCTGCAGCTGGGCGAGCTGCCCTACGAGGTGCTGGCGCAGGACGCCTGATGTGCGTCCTTCAGAGGTGCCCGACTGTTTTCGCGCACTCTGCCACGTGATGCAGCGCCGCCGCAACACGCGCGGGCGGCATCCCATCGATCCTGACGCAAGATGCCGTCCATGAGCGCTTTGTACATCTACTACCGCGTGCAGCCCGGCCGCGAGCAGGTGCTGGCCGAGGCCATCCGTGCCATGCAGGCCCGCCTGCGAGGAGGCATGCCCGGCCTGGCCGCCTCGCTGCTGCAACGCGTCGAGCTGGACAGTGGCCTGCCGACACGCTCGCCCCAGCCCACGTGGATGGAGGCCTACCATTTCAACGGCCACGCCGATCAGCGTGCCTGGGCATCTTTCCACGGCGCGCTGGCGCGTGAACTGCGCACACTGCCCGAAGGCATCGACGGCGATCGGCATGCCGAGGCGTTCAGCCCCCTGCCGGCAGCCCCTGCCGCGACATCGTCCCGCAAGGAGTGACCCATGTGTCTGGCCAGCCTCGCCCTGGACCTCAGCAGCCGCTTCCCTTTCGTCCTGGCCGGTAACCGGGATGAGTTCATGGCCCGCCCCACCGCCCGACTGGGCTGGTGGGAGGATTCGACCGGCCAGGCCATCCTCGGCGGGCGTGACCTGCAGGCTGGCGGCACCTGGATGGGCCTGACCGCCCAGGGGCGCCTGGCCGTGGTCACCAACTACCGCAACCCTCGCAAGGAAGACCGCGAAGCGCCTTCCCGCGGTGAGATCGTGCCCCTGTGGCTGCGCGGCCAGCACACGATGGAGCGCCTGTGGCCCCAACTGGCCATGAGCGGCTACAACGGCTTCAACCTGATGGCGCTGGATTTCGCGCAGGGCGAGGCCTTCTGGGTGTCCAACACCGCCCGCTACCCCCAGCGCCTTGAAAAGGGTGTCTACGGCCTGTCCAACGGGCATTTGAACTCGCACTGGCCCAAGGTGAACCAGCTCAAGGCCCGCACCAAGGCCGCTTTGGCCGATGCCGATTCGGTGGACGAACTGGCCAACCTGCTGTTCGAGGCCCTGGCCGATCCCACCGTGGCGCCTGACGATGAACTGCCGCAGACCGGCGTGTCCATCGAATGGGAGCGCATCCTGTCGCCCGCCTTCATCCGCACGCCGGATGGCAGCTACAGCACGCGATGCTCGACGCTGGTGATCACCGAGCGCGTCAACAAACGCCTGGTGACGCACGTGTTCGAGCGCACCTACAGCGTGGGTGCCAAGATGGCGCTGCTGCGCCGCGTCACGCTCAAGAACTGGCCGCCGCGCCACACCATGCAGGCCGAGCAACTGGCCAAGCTGGAGCAGACGTTGACCCCGGCCACGCTGCGCCAGGACGATCGCTTCGAAAGCAGCGACGTGCAGGAAGAAGACAACCACGCCCTGGCCGAGCCCGTGCGCAAGACCCGCGCGCGCAGCCTGATCAAGAGCAGCCGCAGCCGCCGCCCCGACTGAGTTCAGCGGCGCAGATCCTGCCGCATGAGGATGTGGGGGATGTCGACCTCGTCGAAGGCTGCGCCTTCCGCGGTGAAACCCAGCGATTCGTAGAAGCGCCGCGCCGCCGTCTGTGCGTGCAGGGTCACGGTGCGCACATCTTGCGCGCGGGCGGCATCCACCAGCGCCTGCAGGATCTGCCGCCCCAGGCCTGAGCCGCGCATGGAGCGCAGCACCGCCATGCGGCCGATGCGCGCCTGCCCCGCTGGCTGGCCCATGGTGATCAGCCTTCCCGTGGCCAGGGCCAGGGCCGCGCCATTGAGCACCACGGCATGCAGGGCCTGGGCATCATCCGCATCCCACTCCTCATGGGCCGGGATGTTCTGTTCGCCGATGAAAACCACCTCACGCACGGCCTTCGCCGCGGTGCCCAGTTCATCCCAGCGGCCCAGGCGCAGTTGCGTCACCGGTCGGCCTTCGGCCTGCGCCTGGATCTGCGAACGCACGCTGGCCGGCACGGGATCAGGCCGGCGCGTGGCCAGCGAGGTGTGCACGTAGATGACCTCACCCGTGACCAGCAGCCGGTGATCCGACCACACCGCCCAGGCCAGCTTCATCGACGAGTTGCCGATGTGATCGCAGCGCACGCCGATGTCCAGCAGGTCATCGAGCACGGCAGGGGCGTGGTAGGCCAGCGTGTGCTGGCGGGCGTACATGTCGCCGCCATGGTGGCTCATGCCTTCCGGGTATGGCAGGCCGGCAGCGCGCCAGTACTCGGACATCGCCACATCCAGGTAGCTCAGGTAGTGTCCGTTGAAGACCACCTTCTGGGCGTCGACCTCTTGCCAACGCACGCGCAGCCGGTGGATGAAAGGGAAATCTTCTCGTTGGGCCATGGCCTGATTGTGTGGCCAAACCCAATGAATAAACCCGCCAGCCGGTGAAGGCATGGCGGGTTGCATCTGGCTTGAACTGGCTCAACCGGACAAGGGCTTGCAGGCCCCTGCTCTGTCAGCCCGGCATCACTTGCCGTCGCGCAGTTCGCGGCGCAGGATCTTGCCCACGGGCGATTTCGGCAGCTCGGTGCTGCGGAACTCGACGATGCGGGGGATCTTGTAGCCGGTCAGGTTCTTGCGGCAGTGCTCGATCACGCTTTCCTTGGTCAGGCTGGCGTTGCGCGGCACGATGATGACCTTCACGCGCTCGCCGGCCACGGAATCGGGCACGCCGATGGCGGCCACTTCCTTGACGTCCGGGTGCATGGCAACCACGTCTTCGATCTCGTTCGGGTACACGTTGAAGCCCGAGACCAGGATCATGTCCTTCTTGCGGTCCACGATCTTCAGGAAGCCCTTCTCGTCCATCACGGCGATGTCGCCGGTGGCCAACCAGCCGTCTTGGTCGATGACCTCGGCCGTGGCTTCGGGGCGGTTCCAGTAGCCCTTCATCACCTGTGGGCCGCGCACGCACAGCTCGCCCGGCTCACCGATGTTGGCCCAGGTGCCGTCGTCACGGCGGCAGCGCACTTCGGTCGATGGCACGGGCACGCCGATGGAGCCGGTGAAGGTCGGCGCCTCCACGGACAGGTCCACGGGGGCTTGCGACACGATGGGCGAGCATTCCGTCAGGCCATAGCCTTCGACGATGGAGGTGTTCGTGACCTGCTTCCAGCGCTCGGCCACGCCGCGCTGAAGCGCCATGCCGCCCGCGATCGACAGCTTGAGCTTGGAGAAATCCAGCTTGGCAAAGGCCGGGTCATCGAGGAAGGACGCGAACAGCGTGTTCACGCCGGTGATGCCGGAGAACTTCTCGTTCTTCAGGATCATCATCACGCGCTTGGTGTCACGCGGGTTGGCCACCAGGATGTTGCGGCCACCCAGGGCCATGAAGATCAGGCCGTTCACCGTCAGCGAGAAGATGTGGTACATCGGGATGAGCGTGACCACGGTCTCGGTCTCACCCGTCAGTTGGCCTTCGGCGAAGGCCAATGCCTGCTGGCAGTTCGCCAGGATGTTACGGTGCGTGAGCATGGCGCCCTTGGCCACGCCGGTGGTGCCGCCGGTGTACTGCAGGAAGGCCAGGTCATCCGGCACCACCTTCACGGGCTTGACCTGCACCTGGGCCCCCGTCTTGAGCGCATCGCGGTACCAGGTGGCGCCGGGCAGGCTGTAGGCCGGCACCATCTTCTGCACATTGCGCAACACGAAGTTCAGGGCCCAGCCCTTGGGGTTGAACCAGCCTTCGGCCAGCAGGTCACCGATCTGCGTGAGCACCACGTGCTTGAGCTTGGTGCCCTTCTGGGCTTCTTCCAGCGTCTTGGCGAAGGTCTCCATCACGATGATGACTTCGGCGCCGGAATCGTTCAGCGTGTGGTTCAGTTCACGCGCCGTGTACAGCGGGTTCACGTTCACCACCACGGCGCCCAGGCGCAGCACGGCGAACAGCGTGACCGGGTACTGCAGCGTGTTGGGCAGCATGATGGCGACGCGATCGCCCTTCTTCACGCCGATGCTCTGCAGGTAGCCAGTGAAGGCCTTCACGCGGCGGTCGAACAGGTCGTTCGACATCTCCGTGCCGATGCTGACGAAGCCCGGACGGTCGCGGAACTTGTCGATGCACTCGTCGAAGTAATCGTTGAGCGATTGGTACTTGTCCAGATCGATGTCGTGGACCACGCCCTTGACGTAGGACGAGAGCCAGATCCGGTTGGTGGTGCCGTCCGGGTTGACGATCGATTGGGGCGTGGGCTCAACGGCCGCGGCTGCTTGGCTCATCTGTGTCTCCTCGGGTACCTGCAGAACCCTTGTTGTGGCCTTGTCGGCTGTTGCGAGTTGGACCCTTCACGCAGGGAACGTCACGTAACAAGCCGCAAAATAAGCAAATTTACGCGAACAACCCAGGGTTTCCATCTAGGTGGAACCCTGGGGTACCAAGCGCGACTGGCTCAGCGCTCCAGGATGGCAACAACGCCCTGGCCACCTGCGGCGCAGATGGAGATCAGGCCACGGCCGGAGCCGCGCTGGTTCAGCATCTTGGCCAGCGTGGCCACGATGCGGCCACCGGTGGCAGCGAAGGGGTGACCCGCGGCCAGCGAGGAGCCGTTGATGTTGAGCTTGCTGCGGTCGATCGAGCCCAGGGGCGCGTCCAGGCCCAGTTTTTCCTTGCAGTACTTGGCGTCTTCCCAGGCCTTGAGCGTGCACAGCACCTGCGCGGCGAAGGCTTCGTGGATCTCGTAGAAATCGAAATCCTGCAGACTGATGCCGGCGCGGGCCAGCATGCGCGGCACGGCGTAGGCCGGGGCCATCAGCAGGCCTTCTTTCTGCGGGCCGAAGAAGTCCACCGCGGCCACTTCGCTGAAGGTGATGTAGGCCAGCACGGGCAGGTTGTGGGCCTTGGCCCATTCCTCGCTGGCCAGCAGCACGGCGGAGGCGCCGTCGGTCAGGGGCGTGGAGTTGGCGGGCGTGAGCGTGCCCTGGCCGGGCGCGACCTTCTTGTCGAAGCAGGGCTTGAGGGTGCGCAGCTTCTCGATGGTGATGCTGTCGCGCAGGTTGTTGTCCTTCGTGACGCCCTTGTACGGAGTCATCAGGTCGGCGAAGAAGCCTTCCTTGTAGGCACGGGCCAGGTTCTGGTGCGAGGCCAGGGCCAACTGGTCCTGCTCTTCACGCGGGATGCCCCACTCGCGGGCCATCAGCTCGGCGTGCTCACCCATGGAGAAGCCGGTGCGCGGCTCGCCGTTCTTGGGGATGTTGGGCTTGACCAGCATCGAGGGGCGGATCTTGGACAGCGTCTTGAGCTGGGCGCCGGTGCTCTTGCCACGGTTGGCTTCCAGCAGGATCTTGCGCATTTTCTCGTTGACGCCGATGGGGGCGTCCGACGTGGTGTCCACACCGCCGCCGATGCCCACCTCGATGTGGCCCAGGGCGATCTTGTTGGCCACCAGCATGATGGCTTCCAGGCCGGTGCCGCAGGCCTGCTGCAGGTCGTAGGCCGGGGTCTGGGGCGACAGGGTGGTCGACAGCACCGATTCGCGCACCAGGTTGAAGTCACGCGAGTGCTTCATCACGGCGCCAGCGGCGACATCGCCCAGGCGCTCACCATGCAGGTTGAAGCGATCGACCAGGCCTTGCAGCGTAGCGGTCAGCATGTCCTGGTTGGACTCGTGCGAGTAGACGGTGTTGGACCGGGCGAAAGGGATGCGGTTGCCACCGAGGATGGCGACGCGACGGATGGTGCTGCTCATGTTTGAATCCTGGAATCGATGTGTATTGGGAACGTCAGATGGGGGCGGCCGGTGGGATCAGTAGGTGACCCGGCCGCGCAGGTGAGGCTTGTCGCCCTTGGAATTGCGAACCTCGAACAGGGAGCCCGACTCCTGGCGGGCGGCCCACAGCGAGGCCTTGGCCGGCAGGAACAGCGGTGTCTTGAACTCGACGATCACTTCGGCGTGATCGACAGCCTCGCGCGGCATCAGCATGGCCAGGGTGCGGGCCTTGGTCCACATGCCATGCGCGATGGCCTTGCGAAAGCCCAGGAACTTGGCCGTGAGCGCGGACATGTGGATCGGGTTGACGTCACCCGAGACCAGCCCGTAGCGCCGGCCGATGCCCGCCGGGGCAAAGAAGTCGGCCTGGTGCGAGATCGGCGTCTCGTCGATCAGTGCGCTGGTGTAGGGCTGCCCCTTGGGGTTGCGCACGCCCATGCGCAGCAGGGTCCAGGTGCTTTCCCACACCACCTCGCCAGCGCGCAGGGCGCGGGCATTGAGCGTGAAGACCTGGCCCTTGTCGTGCGCGAAGAGATCACCGGTGGTCATCTCGATGCGCAGTTCGTCACCCACGTCGATGCGCTTGAGCAGCCTGGCGCTGTTGGCCAGGTGCACCAGGCCCATGGCCGGCCACGGAAAGCGCCGCGAGCCGAACAGCATCATGGCCAGCGGAAAGGCGTGCAGGTGCGGGTACAGCATGGGCACGCCGTGCGCCTTGGTGAAGCCGCAGACCTTGGCGTACTTGACCACATCCTTGGCCTCGATCACCACCTTGGGCCGCACATAGGTGACCTGCGGCAGCGCTTCGACCACACCGGGGCGCTTGCTGCTGGAGCGCAGCGCACCGATGTTGAGCGACAGGGCGCTGGGCAGCTTGTTGACTTCGATGAACTTCATGTCGGAGTCCCCGCGTCAGCCGTCAGGCGCCGATCAGGCTCTGGCCGCAGACGCGGATGGTGTTGCCCGTCAGGCCGCTGGAGGCCGGGCTGGCAAACCAGCCGATGGCCTCGGCCACGTCGACCGGCTGGCCGCCCTGGCTCATGGAGTTCATGCGGCGGCCGGCTTCGCGGATGGCGAAGGGGATGGCGGCCGTCATCGCGGTTTCGATGAAGCCCGGGGCCACGGCGTTGATGGTGATGCCCTTTTGCGCATAGATCGGGGCATTGAACTGCACCATGCCGACCACACCGGCCTTGGAGACGGCGTAGTTGGTCTGGCCCATGTTGCCGGCCAGCCCTGAGATCGACGACACGCAGACGATGCGGCCGCCGGCGCGCAGCGCGCCCGATTCGACCAGCGCGTCGTTGATGCGTTCCTGCGTCGACAGGTTCACATTGACCACCAACTGCCAGAGGTGTTCCTTCATGTTGGCGATGGTCTTGTCGCGGGTGATGCCGGCGTTGTGCACGATGACATCCCAGCCGCCATCGGCGCGGGCGGCTTCCACCAGCTTCTGAGGCGCATCGGCGGCGCCGATGTCCAGCGCAATGGCCTTGCCGCCCAGCTTCTTGGCGACCTCGTTCAGGCCTTCCTGGGCCTGGGGCACGTCCAGCGCGATCACGTCGGCGCCGTCTCGGGCCATCACTTCGGCGATGGCGGCACCGATGCCGCGCGAAGCGCCGGTGACCAGCACCTTCTTGCCGGCCAGAGGCTTGGCCCAGTCGGCGGGCACGACCACATCGCTCACGGGCTTGCCCACGCGCACGACCTGGGCCGACACGTAGGTGGAGCGGGCCGACAGCAGGAAGCGCAGCGTCGATTCCAGGTTGGCTTCGGCGCCTTCGGACACGTAGACCAGCTGGGCGGTGGCGCCCTTCTTGAGTTCCTTGCCCAGCGAGCGGCTCAGGCCCTCGAGCGAGCGCTGCACGGTGGCCTTGCGGGGCGAACTGCACTCTTCAGGCGGGCGGCCGATGATGACCACGCGGCCGGAAGGCAGCACCGAGCGGGCGGCATCGTGGAAGAACCAGTACAGGGCGTCGCTCTGCGTGCTGTCGGCCAGGCCGGTGGCGTCGAACACAAGGGCCTTGACCTTCTCGCCGGGCTGGCCGTTGCTGCCCCAGCGGCCGGTGGTCAGGCCCACCTTGTTGGCCGTGGCCACCCACTGCGGCACGCGCTCGTGGGCCAGGGTCTGCGCACCGATGGACTTGAACACCGTGGCCAGGGCTTCGAGGATCTGCGAATCGGCGCTGCCGCCGACCAGGACGGTGCCTTGAACGACAGGCTGGCCGGGCTTGTAACGCTCCAGCGGCAGGGGTTTGGGCAGCCCCAGCGCGTTCACCAGCTTGGCTCCCATCGGGGAGTTGGCAAAGTCAAGGTAACCGTCTTTCATGCGGATCTCTACACAGTAGTGGGGCCTGGGGCGTGAACAGCCGGCAACAGGCCTGGTTTGCAAAACCGGGACACCGCATCGGTGCCCCGACAGGGAAAGAACAGGAGGCCGATCGCTCAGGCAGTGGTCTCGGTAGCAGATGGGGTTGTAGCGGCGACGGGCTCCAGGGCTTGGGAAGCGCGGGCAATGTCGCTGAACAGGGTGGACTGACCGGCTTCGGGCAACGGCGCACGCAGGGCCGCGACCATCAGGGCCGACAGGCGTGACAGCAGCAGCACTTCGTCGCCCTGCCCGCGTGTGAAATCCTTGATCAGGCGCTGGGTGTTGCCGCCAGCCAGGATGCCCGACAGGGCCCCCATGGCGAAGTTCAGGCGGAAACCCAGGTCGTGGCGGTCCAGATCCGGCAGGGAGCGCTGGAAGGCGCTGAAGAAGCGGCCCAACGTCTGGATGTAGTGTGTGTTGATGAAGTCGCGCACCACGGGCGATGGCTCCGTGTAAGCGCGGCCCAGGAACTGCAGGAAGCTGCCGGCGCGCGGGCCGGTGTCGTCGCGGAACAGGCGCACGGCAGGCAGGAACAAGGCCGCCAGCACGTGCTCGCAGGTCATCTGCGCGCCGAACTGCTGCTCGAAGGTGTCCAGCATGCTGATACGCTGCTCGTTCAGCGGATCGAGCTTGCGCGCCAGCACGGACTGGATCAGCGCATCCTTGCTGCCGAAGTGGTAGTTCACCGCGGCAAGGTTGACACCGGCGGCGCTGGTGATCTGCCGCATCGACAGCGAATCGAAGCCGCCCGAGATGAACAGTTCTTCGGCGGCATCGAGGATGCGCGACTTGGTGTCCTGGGGCGACAGTTTGGTAGAGGCTTGCGGCATACGTCTGCGAGGCCTACGGATGTTTCAAACGTCCGTTTCATGCTCGGCGCGTATCCTAAGCGATGTGCCCGACTCGGGTGACGGCGTTTTTAGACACAACCCTCTAAATGAGTGGTGTCAGGGCCCTGGGGCTGCGGTATTGCCCTCTGCCGCGCATCGCCCAAGGCGCACTAGCGTAGCGGCCATCACACGCCCACTGACCACTGCTTTTGGACTGGATCAGAGCCTTCACCGCCAAGCCCTGCCCGCCCCGTGAGGCGCTGGGCCTCATCTGACGCAACCTGGCCGTCGCGAGCTTTCGCAACCCGCAGGGCCTGCGCTTCGTGCCCAGGCACACGCTGCTCAATCCCATCGAGCCACGGCTCACGCAGGGTTTCGGGGGCAATGTGATGTCCATGTTCGGCAAGCCGCTGGTGTTCGATCCGGCGGTGGCCGCGTTCTTCCAGCCCTGCGACCGTGTGCTACTGAACTTCGAGGGCGTGATCACGGATCGGCGGCAGATCTCGCCGGACCAGAAGCACACCCGCCCCATCCTGCAGGCGCTGGACGGCCTGGCGCCGCGCGACAAGTTGGTGCTGTCACTGGCCAACAACCACACCGGCGATTTTGGCGAGGCGGCGCGCCGCCAGAGCCTGGCGCTGCTCCAGGCCGAAGGTTTTGCCGCCTTCGGCCTGGTCGAGAGCCCCTTTATCGACCTGGGCGAGCACCTCCGCGTGGTAACGGGCACGCGGTGGAACAACCGCGAGGGGCAGCACCTGGCCTGGCTGAAAGATCCCGCGCCATGGGCGCGCCCTGGCGCCTTCACGTGCTCTACCCCCACTGGGGGGGCTATGAGCTGGAGGTCTATCCCCGCAACGATGTGGCCGCGCAGACGACGCAATGGCTGACGGCTTTCGATGTCGTGATCGGCCACCACAGCCACACCCCGCAGCCCATCACGGTGCAGCGCGCACGAACGGCCTGCAGCGCCTGGCGGCCTACTCCATGGGCGATTTGTGCTTCGGCATGGCCTATCGGAACCTGCCCACCTTCAAGTACTACGCCTTCGGGCTGATCGGACGGATAACGATCGGCCCGCTGCGTGCGGACCCATCACGCTGGGCCGCGGGTGAGCTTGAATGGTCGTTCGTGGAATGCCGGCCCCGGTGGCGCGGCCAGGGCTTCGAAGTGGTGCTGGACGAGCGAGCACATCCCGCTGTTCAGCCCGCAGGCCATTGCGCCATCAACGCCGGCGCTGCATCAGCCCGCGTCGGCCGCCTGAGGCGTGGTAATCGGCACCAGCCGGCTGACCATCACCTGGTCGATCTTGAAGCTGTCCACGTCCATCACCTCGAAGCGGAAACCGCCCCATTCCACCGTGTCCGTCTTGCGCGGGATGCGGCGCAGCATCACCATCAGGAAGCCCGCCAGCGTGTCGTACTCCTCCTGGTGCGGCAGTTCCCACAGGTCGATGGCGCGCATCACATCCGGGATGGTGGTCATGCCGTCGATCAGCCAGGAGTTCTCGTCGCGGCGCACGATCTGCTCTTCATCCAGCGGCGAGACCAACTCGCCCATCACCGTGTTCATCACGTCGTTGATGGTGATGATGCCCACGACCAGGCTGTACTCATTGACGATGACGGCGAAGTCTTCATGCGCCTGGCGGAACTGGGCCAGCATCTCCGACAAGGTGAGCCGGTCGGGCACGATCAGCACCTTGTTGATCAGCCCCTCGGCCTTGAGAGAGATGGGCTGCGCATTGAGCACACGGTTGAGCAGGTGCTTCGAATCGACATAGCCCAGCACCTGGTCGATGCTGCCATCGCACACCAGGTAGGTGGAATGCGGATACTGCGCGATGCGAGCGCGGATCAGGGCCTCGCTGTCGTCCAGCAGGAAGTGCACGATGCGCTCGCGCCCTGTCATGGAGGTGGTGACCAGGCGGGTGTCCAGCTCGATCACGTTTTCGATGACCTGGTGCTCGGTCCGCGCCAGGATGCCGGCTTCAGCTCCGGCTTCGGCCATGGCCAGAATGTCGTCGGGGGTGATCTTGTCGTCGCGACGGTCCGGCAGGCCCAGCAGGCGCGAGAGCAGGTCCGTCAGGCGCTTGAAGAACCACACCACCGGCATGAACACCGTGGCGAAGTACTGCATGGGCACCACCACGTTCACGGCCACGCGCTCCGGCGCGGCCATGCCCAGGCGCTTGGGCAGCAGATCGGCCAGCATGATGAACAGGCTGGTCACCAGCAGGAAGGACAGCACCCAGCCCCAGCGCTCGGCGGACAGCGGGTCGACGCTGGCCATGCGCAGCAGCGAACCCATCGCGGGTGAGAAGGCGCCCTCACCCACCAGGCCAGCCAGGATGGCCACGGTGTTCTGCCCGATCTGGATGACGGTGAAGTAGTCGCCGGGTTCGTCCTGCACATTCATGACGGCCTGGGCGCGACGGTCACCCTGGTCCAGCAACTGGCGCAGGCGCAGGCGGCGCGATGCCGCCACGGAGAGTTCGGCCATCGAGAACAAGGCGCTCAGGCCGATCAGCAAGGCGATGAGCAGCAGGCTTTCGGTGGGTTCCATGTCAGCAAGTGTAGCCATTGGGCTCGTGTCCCGTGGCCTGGCACTGGCCGCAGGGGCGGCCTTGCAACGGCTTCAGCGCAACTTCACAGTGGCTTGACCCGGTCGGCCGGGCAGCCCTGGTCCAGCCAGCCCTGCCATTCATCGGCGAGCTTTTCGCACTCGGACACGGCCTGCCGCCAGTGGGTGATGCGGGTGTCGTTGTTCAGCGTCTTGAAGTCGTTGCGATCGGGCAGTTTGCCGCCCGGCAAGGTGGCCACCCAGGCCGGGTTGGGCGCCAGCAGGACCATGTTGTCCAGCGCCGGCGTGGCGCGGTGGCGGCTTTTGAACGCCTTGTCCAGCCAGCCCGGGATCACCTGCTGCTGGAAGTGCGGGTACAGCACCACGCCTTGCGACATGGCGGAGGCGAAGGGCCAGTGAAAGTGGTAATCCACGATGCCGCCATCCCAGTGGGCACCGGCGGGGCAGCCAGGGATGTCGTGCACCGGGTCGAGCACGAAGGGGATGCTGCACGAGGCCTGCAGCGCCGGCAGGAAGTTCTGCTCGCTCAAGGGGATCACCCGCGTGGGCTGGTCGTCGAGCTTGAAAGGCGGCTGGCCGGCCACCGAGAACACGGTGCGCTCCAGCCAACTGCCCACGGCACGGCGCGACACGGCGTTGCCCAGCACCAGGCCGGCAAAGCCCGCCAGCGTGCCCATGGGGCCTGCGCGGCGCAGTATGCCGAGCCCACGCGAGGTGACCATGTGCAGGCGCCAGCGTGGGTGGGCCAGCATGCCGGCCAGCGAGGCGGTGAAGAAGCTGTCCAGCGCCTTGGCGAAATCGCTGCTCACGCGCTGCGGCGAGGGGCGCTTGCGCCCGGGTTCCGGGTCATAGCGCTGCGAGATGTACACCTGGGCCAGGTGGTCGAAGGCCTTGGCCGGATCGGGCATGAGCGCAGCAGCCATGCGCCAGGCGCCGATGGAGGCGCCGACCAGGTCCAGGCGGTGGCTCTCGTCGGCTTGGGGCAGCCAACGCCCGAACAGATGCCTGTCAAGGTGGGTGAGGATGAGGCCCTTGGGCCCGCCGGCGGCCGCGGGCACCAGGCGCACATCAGCGGGCGCGAGGCCCTGCTGCCGGATGTGCCCCAACGCCCGGGGTCCTGCATGGATGTGCAAGGCCTGCATGGTGTCGATCGTGTAACGGAAAGCGAATCAGGCGGCCTGCCGGAACTGCGGCAGATCACCTCGGTGCAGATCGTACAGCTTTCGAACCCAGGCCAGGGCCGGGCGGTTCATCTCCAAGGCAATCGTTCGGGGACGCAGCGTCTGCACGTAATCCGGCGTGGAGTAGACCGGATGCTGCGAGGGGCAGGCCAGCGGCGCCAGCAGCGAGGCTGCGGTGATGTCGGCCACCGACAGGCGCGAGCCGACCAGGTACAGGCGCCCGTCGCTCAGGCGGCCTTCCAGCCAGGCCAGCGCCTGCAAGATGCGCTGCTCGGAGCGCTTGGCGGCCGCAGGCGTGATATTCAGGCGGAACTTGAAGACGCCCTTGATCAGCGGGTAGCCCAGGCGCACCAGCCGCCGCTGCCAGGGCGAGGCCTGCGCGGTCCACATCGCCAGGATCTTGTCGTCATGGCGGAAGGCATCGAGGTACAGGAAGCGCGCAACATCCCGACCGATGTTGTCGAAGCGGTCTTCGATGGACAGGCATTCATCGCGCAGATCGGAGCCTTGCGGCAGCAGATCCAGCGGGCCGTGGCGTTCGTCCAGCCACAGCAGGATGCGGGTGCTGTCCTGCACGTGCACCTGGCGGCCGTTCAGGCGCTGCTCGCGCAGCACTGGCAGCGTGGTCTGGCCCTGGCCACCCATGCGCAAGGCCGGCAGCATGTGGAAGGCGGGCGTGAGCATCACTTCGCGAAACGGCAAGCGACTGGCCTGCAGCACCCAGCGGATCTTCTCGCTGTAGTGCGACATCGCAAAGGTGAACAGGGTCAGGCCGGCCGGCTCCATGGGGCACTTCTACTTCGAACGACAAGGGGATGAAAGCAGCATACCTGCTGCCTTTCCCCTTGTCCGCCCCCGTCATGCGGAAATCCACCCCGCGAATGGGTAGATCTGCGCATATTTGAGCGCTTGCGCGCCGTGTTGCTCAGCGCTTTGTCTGCAGCTTGGCAAAGGCGGCGGCCATGGCCGATTGACCTTGCGGCTGCGGCGCGCCACGCCCTGCCCCACCGCTGCTGATACGTTCATTGCGTGCCGCGGGCTTGAAGCCGTTGTCGCGCGCGCCACCACCGCTGCGGGCACCCGGAGCCGTGTCCAGCTTCATGGTCAGCGAGATGCGCTTGCGGGCCATGTCGACCTCCAGCACCTTCACCTTGACGATGTCGCCGGTCTTGACCACCTCGCGCGCGTCGGTCACGAACTTGTTGGAGAGCTGGCTCACGTGCACCAGCCCATCCTGGTGCACGCCCAGGTCCACGAAGGCGCCGAACTGGGCCACGTTGCTCACGGTGCCTTCGAGCACCATGCCTTCTTGCAGGTCCTTGATGTCCTCGACGCCATCGTTGAAGCGGGCCACCTTGAAGTCCGGGCGCGGGTCACGTCCCGGCTTTTCCAGCTCGCCCAGGATGTCCTTGACGGTGATGACGCCGAACTTGTCGTCGGCGAACAGCTCGGGCTTGAGCGTGCGCAGCACGTCGCTCTTGCCGATCAGCTCGCCGATGGCCTTGCCGGTTTGCGCCAGCATCTTCTGCACGACCGGGTAGGTCTCGGGGTGCACACCCGAGATGTCCAGCGGATTGTCGCCATCGCGGATGCGCAAAAAGCCTGCGGCCTGCTCGAAGGTCTTGGCGCCCAGGCCCGACACGTCCATCAGTTGTTTGCGGCTCTTGAACGCGCCGTTGGCATCGCGCCAACGCACGATGCTGCTGGCCACGGCGCTGCTCAGGCCCGACACACGCGACAGCAACGGCGCCGAAGCTGTGTTCAGGTCCACGCCAACGGAATTCACGCAGTCTTCCACGACCGCGTCCAGCGTGCGGGCCAGCTCGCTCTGGTTGACGTCGTGCTGGTACTGACCCACGCCGATGCTCTTGGGATCGATCTTGACCAGCTCGGCCAGCGGATCCTGCAGGCGGCGGGCGATGGACACGGCACCGCGCAGGCTCACGTCCAGCTCAGGCAACTCCTTGCTGGCGAACTCGGAGGCCGAGTACACCGACGCACCCGCCTCGCTCACCACCACCTTCTCGATGTGGGTGCCGGGCGCCATCTGCTGGATGCGCTTGATCAGGTCGGCGGCCAGCTTGTCGGTTTCGCGGCTGGCGGTGCCGTTGCCGATGGCGATCAGGTTGACGCCATGGGCGGCGCACAGGCGGCCCAGCGTGTGAATCGAGCCTTCCCAGTCCTTGCGCGGCTCGTGCGGGTACACGGTCGAGGTGTCCAGCACGCGGCCGGTGTCGCTCACCACGGCCACCTTCACGCCGGTGCGGATGCCGGGGTCCAGGCCCATCACCACACGCTTGCCGGCCGGCGCGGCCAACAGCAGGTCGCGCAGGTTCTCGGCGAACACCTTGATGGCGGTGGCCTCGGCGGCCTCGCGCAGCTTGGTGAACAGATCACGCTCCAGGCTGAGCGAGAGCTTGACCTTCCAGGTCCAGGCCACCGTCTTGCGGATCAGGTCGTCGGACGGGCGCTTGCCGTGGCTCCAGCCCAGGTGGATGGCGATGCGGCCCTCGGCCATCGTGGGCTTGCCGGGCACGGCTTCTTCATCGAGCACCAGCTTGGCGTCCAGGATCTCCTGCGTGCGGCCACGGAACACGGCCAGCGCGCGGTGCGAGGGCACGGTGCGGATCGGCTCGTCGTAGTCGAAGTAGTCGCGGAACTTGGCCACGTCGGGGTTGTTCTCGTCCTTGCCGTCCATCAGCTTGGACTTGAACAGGCCCTCCTGCCACAGCCAGTCGCGCATCTTGCCGACCAGCGCGGCGTCTTCGGCCCAGCGCTCGGACAGCAGATCACGCACGCCGTCGAGCACGGCGAACGCGTCGGCGAAACCGCCCTCGGCGTTGATGAAAGCGGCAGCCTCCGCGCTCGGATCCAGCGTCGGATCGGCGAAGAGCTTGTCGGCCAGCGGCTCCAGGCCGGCTTCGCGGGCGATCATGCCCTTGGTGCGTCGCTTGGGCTTGTAGGGCAGGTAGAGGTCTTCCAGTTCCTGCTTGGTGGGCACGGTCTCGATGGCGGCACGCAGCTCGGGCGTGAGCTTGCCCTGCTCGTCGATGCTCTTGAGCACGGCGGCGCGGCGTTCTTCCAGCTCGCGCAGGTAGCCCAGGCGGGCCTCAAGGTCACGCAGCTGCGTGTCGTCCAGGCCGTCGGTGGCCTCCTTGCGGTAGCGGGCGATGAAGGGCACGGTGGCTCCGCCGTCCAGCAGGTCGACGGCGGCTTTGACTTGGGCGGGGCGAACCTTGAGTTCGGCCGCCAGTTGCATCAGGATCTTGTCCAAAGCGAAGGCCTTGTGAAGCGGGTCAAGAGGGGGCGCAGTTTGCCACAGCGAGCCCGCGCCGCAGGCCCGCGCGATCAGCGACAATACGAGGTTTGCTTCGCGTCTGAATTTCCCGCTTCCACCATGGCCCTGATCCCCTACGCCCTCTCCAAATCCGTGCTCTTTAAGATGGACCCGGAGGATGCGCACGAGCTCATCATGAACTCGCTGGCCGCCTTCCAGAACACGCCGCTGGCCTGCCTGTGGGGCAACCGCCGCGTGGAGGACCCTGTGGAACTGGCCGGGCTGCGCTTTCCCAACCGCATCGGCATGGCCGCCGGCCTGGACAAGAACGGCCGCGTGATCGATGGCCTGGGCGCCATGGGCTTCGGCTTCGTCGAGGTGGGCACCGTCACGCCCAAGGGCCAGCCGGGCAACCCGCGCCCGCGCATCTTCCGCCTGCCGGAGGCGCAGGGCCTGATCAACCGCCTGGGCTTCAACAACGAGGGGCTGGACGCCTTCGTGGCCAACGTCAAAAAGGCGCGCTACCGCCAGAGCGGCGGCCTGCTGGGCCTCAACATCGGCAAGAACGCGGCCACGCCCATCGAGAACGCGGTGGACGACTACATCCTCTGCCTGGACGGCGTCTACCCGCATGCCGACTACGTGGTTGTCAACATCTCCTCGCCCAACACCAAGAACCTGCGCAGCCTGCAGAGCGACGAAGCGCTGGATGCGCTGCTCGGCCAGTTGCAGGAGCACCGCCAGACGCTGATCCAGCGCCATGGCCGCACCGTGCCCATGTTCGTGAAGATCGCTCCTGATCTGGGCGAGACGCAAGTGGGCGTGATCGCCGCCACCTTGCAGAAAAACGGTCTGGATGGCGTGATCGCCACCAACACCACCCTGTCACGCGATGCCGTGAAGGGCCTGCAGCATGGCGAGGAACCCGGTGGCCTGAGCGGCCGCCCCGTGTTCGAGGCCAGCAACCAGGTGATCCGCCAGTTGCGTGCGGCCCTGGGCCCGCGCTTCCCCATCATCGGCGTGGGCGGCGTGTTCAGCGGCGCGGATGCCCGCGCCAAGCGCGAGGCCGGGGCCGACCTGGTGCAGATCTACTCCGGCCTGATCTACGAAGGCCCGGGCCTGGTCGAGGATTGCGCCCGCGCCCTCAAGGCCTGACGCTTCCTCCTCCGGCACCGAGGCTCAGCGCTGACCTTGTGCCACCGGTGTGGCCACACCTGGCTCCTGCACGTTGCTGAACGTGCGCCGGTACAGCCCCAGATCCACGGATTTGACCGACCGCTGCAGCGCTTCGACCAGCTCCTTCTGGCTGGTCAAGGCCGGGCGCGCATAGCGCGACATCAGCTTGGTCAGCATCGCGTTCTGGCGCACGGCGGGTTGCTCGACCAGCTCGCACAGCTCATTGGCCAGGCTGGCGGTAAGCCGCAGCCAGTCGTTCGGGCCTTCCGGCCGCCGCGGCGGCACGTTCTGGCTCAAGGGCCTGGCCGCCTGGATGAAGTATTCCGGGAAGCCCCAGTAGCGCAGTACCGCTGCTGTCAGTTCGTCCGGGTTGACGCCCAGCACGGCCCCTGTGGCGGCCTCCAGGGTCATCCCCGCAGCCGGCTTGCCTTCCAGCTCCGTGGGCGGACCGGGCATCGTCAGGCGGTTGATCTGCGCGGACTCTTCCGGGAAGTGGTACAGGATCAGCAGCCGGCCCAGATGCTGCGACATCGCCACCATCATGGCCTCTTCATCACCGATGTTGAAGGGGCGCAGCCAACGGGCCGCCAATGCAGCGATGCAGGCGCGCTTCAGTTCGGTTTCCAGCGCGGCTTCGGCGACTTGCCCCGCATCCGAGCCCTGCAGGCTGCTCGCGGCCTGCAGCACGCCAGGCCAGGTGCGCAGCGCACCGCACACCTTGCGCAGGCCCTGCTGCCCTAGCAGCACGATCGCCCGGCTCAGGCTGCAGGAGGGATCCTCGTTGCCGCCGGTCTGGTAGCGCGCGGTGTTCACCGAACGCAGCAGTTCCCAGCACAAGGCAGGGTCCAGCACGATCTGGTTGACCATGTCGTCCACGCGCAACTCTTCACGCGTGAACACCTTGAGGATGCCCCCCATGTCACGGGAGCGGCTGGGCAGGTGACCCACCGTCTCCAGCCGGTCCATGATCAGGGCCAGCGGCCCGGATGATTCCTGGCTGTTGGTCTTGACCCAGCCCTGCAGCGCGCTGATCAGCGTCCGTGCATTGAGGTAACGCTGGCGTTGCTGCCGATCGGTGGCACGATTGACGATGGCGCGCAGTGTTTCCGCGATGGGCTGCGGCGTGTTCCACGGCAGGCGCACGATCTCGGGCCCCACACGCGTGGAGGCGCTGGACAGGTCCGGATCATCGAGCGCCGGATGCCCGGCCAGCAGGCGGTGCAGCAGCAAGCCGGCCATCAGCACGTCGCGTTCGGCCCACACCCGCTGCGCCTGGCGCGAGCTGTTGCTGCCCGCCGTCGGGTCGCCAGACACCACACCAGGGCGCGGCAAGGCCAGGCCCACGGCCAGTCCGGCCACGCGCACATGCCCTGCCCCGTCCAGCATCACATTGACCAGGGCCAAGTCCTTGTGGGCGGCGCCGGCTTCATGCGCATAGGCCAGGGCTTCGAGCAGCTCGGTCGTCCAGTTGACGATGTCCAGCACCGTCGGCAAGGGGTGGCTGGGCTGCATGCGCTCATGCAGCGTCAGGAAGGTGCCACGCTCATAGGCGGCATAAGGCCAACCTTCGTGGATGCCCACATCGAGCACCTGCGCCAGCCTGGGGTGCTTCAGGCGCGAGGCCAACAGCACCTCCTGGCTCCAGGCATCACGCTCGGCGTCCGTCTTGGGCTGGGCCCGGGGCACGCACAGCAGCACATCGGCCTGGTTGCCGGTGTCGTGTGCCACCCACACATACGACATCGTGTTCTTGCTCAATAGCTGACGCAACTCGAAACGTCCAAAACGCCGAGCCGGAGACGCGCTGGGGGGCATCACATCAGCCGAGTCCATTGACGACAAACCCATCCATCAAATATCGAACCCAAAAAACATCGCCATGCACACGCCCCACGGGCGCATGAATGACACAGATACATTTAAACGCAAATCCGGACACCCGAACCGAGGATCAGACCCTGTGAACACCGGGCATTTTTCACTCTGCAAGGGACAGTGTGAGTTTTGTGGCTATCTTGGTCATTGATAAATCATGCACCCACACCAGATAAGGCTGCAGGGTTGTGTGTCAAAATTTATACCAGCCACCCTGAAAAAGGGCTTCGCCTCAAGGACAGTCTCATGAGCAACGAATTGATCAAACATGTGAGCGACGCGTCGTTCGACGCCGACGTGCTGCAAGCCGCCACCCCCGTGCTGGTGGATTACTGGGCTGAATGGTGCGGCCCTTGCAAGATGATCGCGCCCATCCTGGACGAGGTGGCCAACACCTACGACGGCCGCGTCACCATCGCCAAGATGAACGTGGATGAAAACCGCAACGTGCCCGCCAAGTTCGGCATCCGCGGCATCCCCACGCTGATGATCTTCAAGTCCGGCCAACTGGCCGCGACCAAGGTTGGCGCCCTCTCCAAGGCCCAGCTGACGGCGTTCATCGACGCCAACCTGTGATCTGAAAAAGGGCTGCAACAGCCCTTATACTTGCACCAGGTAGCTGCTCGGTGATGTCACCGACTAGCTGCCAGAGCCAGCACCCAGCCAGGGGTTGGCTTGCAAGGCCAGGCGTCCACCATCGCGATTGCCCGGACAAAACGGCACCCGTTCAACGGTTGCTTCACTCCCCTACCTTTCCCACCGCAACAACGTCGGCTCGCCAGGCCCTACGCGCAAGCACACCTGCACCGAGACCGGTCTTGTACAAGGTACAGATCCATGCATCTTTCCGAACTGAAGGCGCTGCACATTTCGACGCTGGTCGAAATGGCCGAAGGCCTGGAGATCGAAAACGTCGCCCGCATGCGCAAGCAGGAGCTGATGTTCGCGATCATGAAGAAGCGCGCCAAGGCCGGCGAGCAGGTCTTCGGCGATGGCGTCCTCGAGGTGCTGCCGGACGGCTTCGGCTTCCTGCGCGCCCTTGACGCCAGCTTCCTGGCCAGCACCGACGACATCTACCTGTCGCCCACTCAGGTGCGCCGCTTCAACCTGCACACCGGCGACATGATCGAAGGCGAAGTGCGCGTGCCCAAGGATGGCGAGCGCTACTTTGCCCTAGTCAAGGTTGACCGCGTCAATGGCCTCTCGCCCGAGGTCAACAAGAACAAGATCCTGTTCGAGAACCTGACGCCGCTGTTCCCGACCGAGCAGTTCAAGCTTGAGCGTGAGATCAAGGGTGACGACAACATCACCAGCCGCATCATCGACCTGATCGCCCCTATCGGCAAAGGCCAGCGCGCCCTGCTGGTTGCGCCGCCCAAGAGCGGCAAGACGGTGATGATGAAGAACCTGGCGCACGCCCTGGTGGCCAATCACCCGGAAGTGCACCTGATCGTCTTGCTGGTCGACGAGCGCCCTGAAGAAGTGACCGAAATGCAGCGCACCGTGCGCGGCGAGGTCATCAGTTCCACGTTCGACGAACCCGCCCAGCGCCACGTGCAGGTCGCCGAAATGGTGATCGAGCGCGCCAAGCGCCTGGTGGAACTCAAGAAGGACGTGGTGATCCTGCTGGACTCGATCACCCGACTGGCGCGCGCCTACAACAACGTGCTGCCCAGTTCCGGCAAGGTGCTGTCCGGCGGTGTGGATTCCAACGCCCTGCAGCGCCCCAAGCGCTTCTTCGGCGCGGCCCGCAACATCGAAGAAGGCGGCTCACTGACCATCATCGGCACCGCCCTGGTCGACACCGGCAGCCGCATGGACGAAGTGATCTACGAAGAGTTCAAGGGCACCGGCAACTGCGAAATCCACCTGGATCGCCGCATGGCCGAAAAGCGCGTGTACCCCTCAATCCTGATCAACAAGTCCGGCACCCGCCGCGAAGAGCTGCTGCTCAAGCCCGAGATCCTGCAAAAGAGCTGGATCCTGCGCAAGCTGCTCTACCCGATGGACGAGATCGAGGCGATGGAGTTCGTGCTCGACAAGATGCGCTCGACCAAGAACAACCACGACTTCTTCGACATGATGCGTCGTGGTGGCTGACCCCTCGGTCAGGCGCTCGCGAAAGGCAGCCTTCGGGCTGCTTTTTGCTTTTCAGGCAAAAATCGTGCTATACTCCAAGGTTTTCCGGCTGTCGGAAAGTGCGCGGGCATGGTGCCCACGTGGCTGCCGATGATGCAAACAGCATGAGGTTTCTATGAAAGACGGCATTCACCCCGATTACCGCGACGTCCTGTTCGTGGATCTGTCCAACGGCTTCAAGTTCGTGACGCGTTCGTGCGTGCCCACGAAGGAAACCGGCAAGGCCGACGACGGCCGTGATCTGCCGCTGTTCAAGCTGGAAACCTCGTCGGAATCGCACCCCTTCTACACAGGTCAGCAAAAGAGCGTGGACACCCTGGGTGGCCGCGTCGAGAAGTTCCGCAACAAGTTTGCGCACCTCAAGAAGTAATTCTTCTGCTCCGCCCAGGCGGATCATCGAAGGGCAGCTCAGGCTGCCCTTTTTCTTTGCCTGTAAGATCGCCGCCGCATGCAACAAGAGCACAAAGCCTTCGTCACACCCGCGCTGGTGACCGAGAAAGCCGTGCGGCGCCTTCCCCGCTGGGCGCTGTGGGCCTTCTGCGCCGCGTACGTGCTGCCCGGCCTGTTCGGGCGCGACCCCTGGAAGAACGCCGACATCGCCTCGTTCGGGCAGATGTGGAGCCTTGCGCTGGGCCAGGCCTCGTGGTGGGCGCCCCATGTGGGCGGCGTGTCGCCCGCTGGCGGCGGCATCTTGCCCTACTGGCTTGGGGGCAGCTTCATCGCGGCGCTCAGCCCTGTGATGGACCCGGCCCTGGCCGCACGCGTGCCCTTTGCACTGTTGCTGGCTGCCGTGCTGGCGTTGACCTGGTACACCACCTACCACCTGGCCCGCACGGATGCGGCCCAACCGCTGCCCCTGGCCTTCGGCGGTGAGGCGCCTGCGGCGGACTATGCCCGCGCTCTGGCCGATGGCGCCTTGCTGGCACTGGTCGCTACCCTGGGCCTGCTCCAGTTGGGGCATGAGACCACACCCGAACTGCTGCAGCTCACCGGCAGTGCCCTGTTCATGTATGGGCTGGCGGCAGCGCCTACCCGCACGCTGAAGGCCCGTCTGGCCACTGTGGGCAGCGTGGCGTTGCTGGCCACCAGCGGCAGCCCCTCCGTGGCCATGATGCTCACGGGCGTGGGGTTGCTGGTCTGCTGGCAATCGGAAGACGAACACCTGAGCCAGCACCGCTGGTGGGTGGCGGGCGCCGGCCTGCTGGGCGCCGCACTGGCCACCGGCTTGACGATGGCGCACCTATCCGGCTGGAACTGGGGCGTAACGGACGATACGCACTTCGGGCCCCTGCTCAAGCTGCTGATCTGGTTCACGTGGCCAACCTTGCCGCTGGCCGCCATAACCGTCTGGAAGTGGCGACGCCAGTTGCTGCGCCGGCATATCGCGGTGCCCGTGTGTTCCGCGTTGGTCGGCATTCTGGTATGCCTGGGCATGGGCGGCAATGACCGCGCCCTGCTGCACTCGCTGCCCCCGCTGGCGGTGCTGGCTGCCTTTGCACTGCCCGCGCTCAAGCGTGGCCTGAGTGGCGCCATTGATTGGTTCTCGGTGTTCTTCTTCACCATCGTAGCGCTGGTGATCTGGGTGGTCTACGCGGCCATGCACACCGGCTGGCCGGCCAAGACAGCAGCCAACGTGGCCAAGCTGGTGCCCGGCTACACGGCCGAGGTGTCCTGGGTGTCGCTGGCATTTGCCGCGCTAGGCACCCTGGCCTGGCTGGCGCTGGTACGTTGGCGCACGGCACGCCACCGGGCAGCACTGTGGAAGAGCCTGGTGTTGCCGGCCGGCGGCGTGGCACTGCTGTGGCTGCTGCTGATGAGCCTGCTGCTGCAGCCGCTGGACCAGGCCCGCAGCTACCGGCTGCTGATGGATCGGGTGGCCACTCACGTGCGCCCCGGCCAATGCGTGCTGGCGCCCAATGCCTCGGCCGGACTGCTCACTGCACTGGAGTATTTCGGCAACCACACGGTCTATGGCCAGACAGGTGTGGAGCGCTATCCGCCTCCGCGCTGCACTGTGCTGATGCTGAGCCTCACATCACGCCAGACCGAGCCCGTGCCGCCGGGTTGGACTTTTGTCTCGCGTGAGCGCCAGCGGACGCAGAACTCGGAATCGGTTGCGATCTACCGTCGAGAGCCCTGATCTCAAGCATGCCTGAGCCGCACACGGGCCGCAGGCACGATCAGCGTGAACACCGAGCCCTTGCCCTTCTCGCTGGTGATGCGCAGGACGCCGTCGTGGCGCTGCACCACATGCTTCACGATGGACAGGCCCAGGCCCGTGCCCCCTGTGTCCCGCGAGCGGCTGCCATCGACACGGTAGAAGCGCTCCGTGAGGCGGGGGATGTGCTCAGCATCGATGCCGATGCCGCTGTCCTTCACCGAGAACTCGCCGCTGCCGTCGGACATCAGCCTCCAGCACACCTCGATGCGGCCGCCTTCCGGGGTATAGCGGATCGCGTTGGACACCAGATTGCCCATGGCGCTGAGCCACTCGCTGTCCACGCCCGCGATCTCGGCTGGCTTGTCCGCCGGTGATTCGCTGACCACCAGTTCATGCCGACCCTGAGACAGGCCCCGGCCATCGTTCTCGATGCGCTGCATCAGCGCCGACACCTGGCACCACTTGTCTGCCGACGGGCGCGGGCTGCCCTCTATCTGCGCCAGCATCAGCAGGTCCGACACCAGGGTCTGCATGCGGTCCGACTGCTGCGCCATCAAGGTCAGCACACGCTTGCGCTCCACCTCGGTGAGGGGCAGGCTGGCCAGCGTTTCGATGAAGCCCGTCAGCACCGTCAGTGGCGTGCGGATCTCATGCGAGACATTGGCCACGAAGTCGCGGCGCATGGCCTCGGCACGCTCCCGCTCGGTCACGTCCTGCGACAGCACCAGGCGCAAACCTTCACCATAGGCGCGCACCGTGATCGACAAGGTGCCCTGGCCGTTGCGCATGGGCACCTTGACGGGCTCTGCATAGTCGCCAGCAGCCAGGTACTGCACAAAGGTCGGCATGCGCACGAGGTTGGTCACACGCTGTGCCAGGTCACGCACGGGGTCCAGCCCGAAGTGCAAGGCGGCCACGCTGCTGATCCAGGTGATGTGCTCGCTGCCGTCGATCATCATCACCCCATTGGGCGAGGCATCAATGCCCGAGAGGAACTGCTGCAGGCGGTCACGCTCCCTGGCCGTGCCCTGCTCGCGCTGACGGATCACGCGGTGCACGCGGTGCGCCACCTCGCCCCAGATGCCGGGCAACTGAGGGGGCGGCGGCTCGGGGTTGCGCAGCCAGTCGAGCAGTTCATGCCCTTTGAGGGTGTCCAGCACAGACACACCGACCGCTGCCAGGGCCCCGCCCAGCAAGGCCATGCGCGTGGGGTATCCCATGCTGTGGCCTATCCACCACCCTGCCCCGGCTCCGACGGAGCCCAGAAGCAAGCGCAGGCCGATGCGTGACGGCAGCCACGACTTGTTGGTATCGATCACGAGCGGAATCGCTGTTGTGGGGCTGGCTGTGTCGCCAGCCGGATGCTCAGGCCGCGTTGGCCAGTTGCTGCGTCAGGCGGTAGCCGGCGCCACGCACCGTCTCGATCATCTGCGAGCGCTGCACCGACGAGAGGGCTTCACGCAGCCGCTTCACATGCACATCGACCGTGCGTTCTTCGATGAAGACGTGGTCGCCCCAGACGCGGTCCAGCAGTTGCGCACGGCTGTGCACGCGCTCCGGGTGCGTCATGAAGAAGTGCAGCAGCTTGAACTCGGTCGGGCCGATCTTGACGTCCTGCTCGTCGCAGCTGACACGGCGCGTGGCCGGATCCAGGCGCAGGCCGGCGATCTCCACCGCCGAATCCAGTGCCTGAGGGGCCTTGCGGCGCAGCACGGCACGCACGCGGGCCATCAGCTCCTGCGTGGAGAACGGCTTGGTGAGGTAGTCATCCGCCCCGGCGTCCAGGCCGGCCACCTTGTCGGTTTCCTCGGCGCGGGCGGTCAGCATGATCACCGGCAGATCCTTGGTGCGCTGCTGGCCACGCCAGCGCTTGGCCAGGTTCAGGCCGGAGGTGCCCGGCAGCATCCAGTCCAGCAGGACCAGATCCGGCAGCACGCGGTCCACCTCGTTCTGGGCGGCCTCGCCATCAGGCGCCAACACCACCTCGAACCCCGCATGGCGCAGGTTGAGTGCGATCAGTTCGGCGATCGCAGCCTCGTCTTCAACGACCAGCACTCGGCTCATAGGCACTCCCGTCGATCACTTGATGATGTTGGCCACGGCTTCGGGCGTGTTGTGACGCACGTCCGTGCCCTTGACGATGTAGATCACCTGCTCGGCCAGGTTCTTGGCGTGGTCGCCCACGCGCTCGATGGCCTTCGCCACGAACACCAGGTCGATCGAGGCCGAAATGGTGCGCGGATCTTCCATCATGTAGGTGATCAGCTTGCGCATCAGGCCGTCGAACTCGGCGTCGATCTCGTTGTCGCTCTTGATCACTTCCAGGGCCACGCCCACGTCCAGGCGGGCAAAAGCGTCCAGGGCCTTGCGCAGCGAGGCGGTGGCCAGGTTGGCTTCGAAGGACACATCGCTCACCGGCAGGCGCAGGCGGCTGGAGACACCGGTGTTGATCAGGCGCTGCACCGTGCGCGCGATGCGGGCGGCTTCGTCGCCCACGCGCTCGAGGTTGCCGATCGTCTTGGAGATGGCGATCAAGAGGCGCAGGTCACGCGCCGTGGGCTGACGGCGGGCGATGATGGTAGACAGATCGGCATCGATCTCCATTTCCATCTGGTTGACCTTCTCTTCGAGTTGCAGCACTTGCGTGGCCACGTCGCCACCGAAGTTGGTCAGGGCGTAGATGGCCTGGGCCACCTGGGATTCGACCAGGCCGCCCATTTCGAGCACGCGTGTGGAGATGCCGCTGAGTTCGTTGTCGAACTGGGTGGACAGATGTTTTTCGACCATGTTGTTTGCTCCTGTGTTGTTGTTCAGCCGAAGCGACCCGTGATGTAGTCTTCGGTCTCCTTCTTCTTGGGCTTCATGAAGAGGTCGGACGTGGGGCCGAACTCGATCAGCTCGCCCAGGTACATGTAGGCGGTGAAGTCCGAGCAACGCGCGGCCTGCTGCATGTTGTGGGTCACGATCAGCACGGTGTAGTCGTCCTTGAGCTCGTGGATCAGCTCTTCGATCTTGCCGGTGGAGATCGGGTCCAGCGCCGAGCAGGGCTCGTCCAGCAGCAACACCTCGGGCTTGATGGCGATGCCGCGGGCGATGCACAGACGCTGCTGCTGGCCACCGGACAGGCCCGAACCGCTCTGGTTGAGCTTGTCCTTGACTTCGTTCCACAGGGCGGCCTTCTTCAGGGCCCACTCCACGCGCTCGTCCATTTCCGAACGCGAGAGGTTCTCGAACAGACGCACGCCGAAGGCGATGTTGTCGTAGATCGACATGGGGAACGGCGTGGGCTTCTGGAACACCATGCCCACCTTGGCACGGATCAGGGAGACGTCTTCCTTGCTCTTGAGGATGTTCTGGCCGTCCAGCAGGATCTCGCCTTCGGCGCGCTGCTCGGGGTAGAGCTCGAACATGCGGTTGAAGGTGCGCAGCAGCGTGGACTTGCCGCAGCCCGAAGGGCCGATGAAGGCGGTGACCTTCTTCTCGGGCAATTCCATGTTGATGTTCTTGAGCGCATGGAACTTACCGTAGTAGAAGTTCATGTTGCGCACGGCCAGCTTGGCCTTGGCAGGAGTCGAGTTTTGCACCTTGGCGTCCATGATGGGCTTTCTAAGGGATGCGAATATTTGAAATCAGTAGGTGTTCAGCGTTGGCGGAACATCGTGCGGGCGATGACGTTCAGGGCCAGCACACCAACGGTGATCAGGAACACGCCTGCCCAGGCCAGCTTCTGCCAGTTCTCGTACGGGCTCATGGCGAACTTGAAGATGGTCACCGGCAGACTGGCCATCGGCTGGCTCAGGTCCGTCGTCCAGAACTGGTTGGACAGCGCGGTGAACAGCAGCGGTGCCGTCTCACCCGAGATGCGGGCAACCGCCAACAGGATGCCGGTGATGACGCCGGCACGGGCCGACTTCAGGGTGATCGTGCCGATCACGCGCCACTTGGGCGTGCCCAGGGCGTAGGCAGCTTCACGCAGCGCAGCAGGCACCAGCACCAGCATGTTCTCGGTGGTGCGGATGACCACCGGCACCACGATCAGCGCCAGGGCCAACACACCGGCAAAGCCCGAGAAGGACTTCATCTTGGCGACCACGACGCTGTAGATGAACAGGCCCACCACGATGGACGGTGCCGACAGCAGGATGTCGTTGATGAAGCGGGTCACGCTGCCCAGCCAGCCCTTCTGACCGTACTCGGCCAGGTAGATGCCAGCCATCACGCCGACGGGGGTGCCGATCAGCGTGGCAAGGCCCACCATGATGAACGAGCCCATGATGGCGTTGGCCAGGCCACCGGCGTCCATCGGCGGCGGCGTCATCTGGGTGAAGGTGGCCAGGGCCAGACCGTCAATGCCCAGACGGACGGTTTCGATCAGGATCCAGATCAGCCAGAGCAGGCCGAAGGCCATGGCCCCCAGCGACAGGGTCAGGGCCAGCGCATTGATGCGCTTGCGGGCCGCGTGTTTCTTCAGGCGCGTGGCCTGCAGGGTGGCGGAGGTGCTCACGAACGGGCTCCTTCGGATTTCTTGAGGCGGGCCAGCAGCACCTTGGAGAAGGCCAGCACGACGAAGGTGATGAAGAACAGGACCAGGCCCAGATAGATCAGCGAGGCCTGATGCAGGCCCTCGCCGGCTTCGGCGAACTCATTGGCCAGGGCCGAGGTGATGCTATTGGCGGCTTCGAACACCGACAGCGAGTTGAGCTGGTTCATGTTGCCGATGACGAAGGTCACGGCCATGGTCTCGCCCAGGGCGCGGCCCAGGCCCAGCATGATGCCGCCGACCACACCGGTCTTGGTGTAGGGCAGAACGACCTTGCTGACCACTTCCCAGGTGGTGGAACCCAACCCGTAGGCCGACTCCTTCAGCAGCGGCGGGGTCACTTCGAACACGTCACGCATCACCGAGGCGATGAAGGGGATGATCATGATGGCCAGGATGATGCCAGCCGACAGGATGCCGATGCCCACGGGCGGGCCGGAAAAGAAGGTATCCAGGATGGGCACGCCGGCCGTCACGTTCTGCAGCGGTTGCTGCACGTAGGTGGCCAGGATCGGGCCGAACACCAGAAGGCCCCACATGCCGTACACGATGGAGGGCACGGCCGCCAGCAGTTCCACTGCGATGCCCAGCGGGCGCTTGAGCCAGGCCGGCGAGAGCTCGGTCAGGAACATGGCGATGCCGAAGCTCACGGGCACGGCGATCAGCAGCGCGATGGCCGAGGTCATCAGGGTGCCGTAGATCATCACCAGGCCACCGTAGGACTCCTGCACGGGATCCCATTCGGTGCTGGTCAGGAAGCCCAGGCCGTACTTTTCGATCGCGGGCCAGGCGCCCACGATCAGGGAAATGATGATGCCGATCAGCAGTGACAGCGTCAGGATGGCTGCCGAACGGGCCAGCAGCGCAAACAGGGTGTCGGCCCAGGGGGCCGGTCCGCGGCGTGGAGGGGGATTGCTCATGGGTGAGGTTCGTTTTTGTCGAGAGGCGGATCCGAAATCTTCGGTATCCGCCGGCAAGGTGGCACTCATGGTCAACCTCCGTCCAGGCCTTTGAAGGACTATGTTCGTGTCAACAAAAGGCCGGAGCCCTGTCGGCAGGGCCCCGGCGATGGTCTTTCTGACCAGTTTTCTCTTTACTTGTAGGAAACAGGCTTGCCAGCGGTGTCCACCACGGTGCCCCACTGCTTGCGAATCAGATCCTTCACGGACGTGGGCAGAGGAACGTATTCGAGATCGGCAGCGGTCTTGTCACCGTTGACGAAAGTCCAGTCGAAGAACTTCAGGGTGGCAGCGCCTTGGGCCGGCTTGTCCTGCGACTTCTGCAGCAGGATGAAGGTGGCGCCGCTGATCGGCCAGGCTTCCTTGCCAGCCTGGTTCGTCAGGATCTGGTAGAAGCTCTTGGCCCAGTCAGCGCTGGCAGCCGATGCCTTGAAGGCGTCGTCGTTGGGCTGCACGTAGGTGCCGGCAGCGTTCTGCAGGGCCACGTGCGACATCTTGTTCTGCTTGGCGTAGGCGTACTCCACGTAGCCGATCGAGTTGGGCAGGCGCTGCACGAAGGCCGACACGCCTTCGTTGCCCTTGCCGCCCGCGCCCGTGGGCCAGTTCACGGCGGTGCCTTCACCGACCTTGGACTTCCACTCGGCGTTCACCTTGGACAGGTAGTTCGTGAAGATGAAGCTGGTGCCGGAACCGTCGGCGCGGCGAACCACGGCGATGGCGGCGTCAGGCAGAGCCACGCCGGGGTTCAGGGCAGCGATGGCGCCGTCGTTCCACTTCTTGATCTTGCCCAGGTAGATGTCGCCCAGCACCTGGCCGTTCAGCTTGAGCTGGCCCGGGGTGATGCCTTTGACGTTGATCACGGGCACCACGCCACCGATCACGGTGGGGAACTGGACCAGGCCGTCCTTGGCCAGGTCTTCGTCCTTCAGGGGCATGTCGGAAGCACCGAAGTCCACGGTCTTGGCCTTGATCTGCTTCAGACCAGCGCCGGAGCCGACGGATTGGTAGTTGATGCGCACGCCGGTGGCCTTGTTGTAGGCATCAGCCCACTTGGAGTAGACGGGGGCCGGGAAGGTGGCGCCCGCGCCGGTCACGTCTTGGGCCATGGCAGCGGAAGCAGCCAGGGTGAGTGCAGCGGCCACAGCGGTACGGATCATGTGAAATTTCATTCTTCGCCTTTCAGGGGTCGAGTGACAACAAAGTTGGACGCTGCGGACTTTAGGCGTCGATTGTGACCATCTCATGACACGCCCCAGAAGCGTTGTCATAAAGCTTTCGGTGCATGGAAGGCGAATGACCCATTCAGAATGACGGAGGCGTCATTCTTATGACACATGACTGTCATGTGACAAGTCTAAGGTGTCCGCCAGTCCGCCAACAAAGCGGCTTGAACAACCTTCCATAGGAAAGTCCTTCCATGAACATGTCCTTGCGCCACCCCCTGGCCGCCGCCTGCCTGGCCCTGGCCACCCTGTCCATCTCCGGCCTGGCCCACGCTGCCGACACCGTGGTGTCCGTGGCCGCCCAGAGCCCGGAACTGTCCACGTTCTCCCGCCTGGTGAAACAAGCCGGTCTGGACAGCACCCTGAGCAGCGGTGCTTTCACCGTGTTCGCCCCCAGCGACGACGCCTTCAAGGCCGTGCCCGCCGACAAGCTGGACGCCCTGGCTAAGGATCCCGAGCAACTGAAGGCCTTGCTGACCTACCATGTGCTGTCGGGCAAGACCGCTGCCTCCGCCGTCGCGGAAAACAGCACCCCCGCCACCGTGAACGGCGCCAAGCTGGCCCTGTCGCGTGCTGGTGATTTCGTGACCGTGGACGATGCCATGGTCACCAAGGCCGACGTGGCCGCCGGCGACAGCGTGGTGCACGTGATCGACCGCGTGCTCACCCCGCCGAAGAAGTAATGCGTGTCCGGCCCGGGGCGGCCGCCGCGCCGGGCCACTCAGGACACCATCAGCCCCTCAGGGCCTGCGCCAGTTGCTCGCAACAGCGATCGGCCAGGCCCTGATCTTTTGCTTCGACCATGAGGCGCAGCAAGGGCTCCGTGCCGGAGGCGCGGATCAGCACCCGCCCCTTGCCCACCAGTTCCTGCTCCACGGCCGCCTGCGCGGCCTTGAGCGCCTCGCTGGACTTCCAATCCTGCTCCGGCTGCAGGCGCACGTTGATCAGGCGCTGCGGGAACAGTTGGACATCCTCCAGCCACTGCGCCATCGAGCGGCCACTGCGCACCACCGCTTGCAGCACCTGCAGGGCGCTGACGATGCCGTCACCCGTGGTGTGGCGGTCCAGCGCGATCAGGTGGCCCGAGCCCTCGCCGCCCAGTTGCCAGCCACGGCTGATCAGCTCTTCGAGCACATAGCGGTCACCCACCTTGGCGCGCACAAAAGGCACGCCACGGGCCTGCAGGGCCAGTTCGACCGCCATGTTGGTCATCAAGGTGCCCACGGCGCCCGGCACGGCTTCGCCGCGGCCCAGGCGATCGGCCACCATCATGTAGAGCACTTCATCGCCGTTGTAGAGGCGGCCTTGCTTGTCCACCAACTGCAGGCGGTCTGCATCACCGTCCAGCGCGATGCCGTAATCGGCGTGGTTGGCCTTCACGGCGCGGATCAGCGCCTCAGGGTGCGTGGCGCCGACACCTTCGTTGATGTTGAAACCATCGGGCGCGCAGCCGATGGCGTGCACCTCGGCGCCCAGTTCGTGGAACACGTGCGTGGCCACGTGGTAGGCGGCCCCATGGGCGCCATCGACCACCAGCTTCAGGCCCTTGAGCGACAAGGCGGAATCGAAGGTGCTCTTGCAGAACTCCACGTAGCGGCCGCGCGCATCGTCCAGGCGCTTGGCCTTGCCCAGTTCGCGCGAGGCCACCCAGGTGGGCGGCTGGTCCAGCGCGGCCTCCACGTCCAGCTCCCACTCGTCCGGCAGCTTCTCGCCCTTGGCGGAGAAGAACTTGATGCCGTTGTCCGCGAAGGGGTTGTGCGAAGCGCTGATCACCACACCCAGGTTCAGGCGCAGGGCACGCGTCAGGTAGGCCACGCCCGGGGTGGGCAGAGGGCCGGTCAGCAACACGTCGACACCGGCCGAGGCGAAGCCCGCCTCCAGCGCGGATTCAAGCATGTAGCCCGAAATGCGCGTGTCCTTGCCGATGAGCACCGTCGGGCGGCTTTCGGTGCGGCGCAGCACCTGCCCCACCGCATGGCCCAGGCGCAGCATGAAGTCAGGGGTGATGGGGGATTGGCCCACGGTGCCGCGAATGCCGTCCGTGCCGAAATACCGTCTGCTCATGGTGAACTCTTGTCGTTGTACGGGACACCCTGCCCCGAAAGGATGAAGGCGTGATTATCGCGTCGACGTCAACGCGCCACCGGCAGCCTGCCACACCGTCAGGGCATCCACCGTGGCGGCCACATCGTGCACCCGCACCACGCGGGCGCCATTGACCACCGAGGCCAGTGCGGCCGCCAGGCTGGCCGGCAGACGCTCGCCCACGGGGCGCCCTGTGACAGCGCCCAGCGTCGATTTGCGGGACCAGCCCACCAGCAAGGGCCTGCCCAGCGCCAACAGTTCGCCTTGCCGACGCAACAGATCCAGGTTCTGCTGCGGCGTCTTGCCAAAGCCGATGCCCGGGTCCAGCGTGATGCGCTCATCCGCCACGCCCAGGGCTTGCATCCGGGCCAGCCGCGCCTGCAGGTGGTCGGCCACCTCCAGCACCACGTCGTCGTAGTCGGTTTGCGACTGCATGGTGGCCGGATCACCGCGCATGTGCATCAGGCAGATGCCGCAAGCGGTGTGCGCCGCCACCACCTGTTCGCAGCCGGGGCCGGTCAAGGCATGCACATCGTTGATGATGTCCACGCCCAGGTCCAGTGCGCGTTGCATCAGCCCGGCCTTGCAGGTATCGACGGATACGGGCACGCCCAGCGTGATCGCCTGTGTGAGCACGGGTTGCAGCCGGCGCCATTCCTCGTCCGGATGCAGGATGTCGGCACCCGGGCGGGTCGATTCGCCGCCGATGTCCAGGATGTCCACGCCTTCCTTGATCAGGCGTTCGCAGTGCGCCAGGGCCCCGGCAACATCCGCATGCTGCCCGCCATCGGAGAAGGAGTCCGGCGTTACGTTGACGATGCCCATCACCTTCGGCAGGCTCAGATCGATGCAAAAGCGCGTGGTATGCCAGAACAAGGGGAGATATCAGGAGGCGACACAATGAAAAACGGGGCTTGTGCCCCGTTCTGGATGGACTGGCCAGCGATCAGACAGCGGCCGGTGCACCGTCCGTGCTCACCGGCGGCTTGGGGCCACCGCTGGGACGGTTGGACGGCTGCGTCCAATCCTTGGGAGGACGCGGATCGCGGCCGGCCATGATGTCGTCGATTTGGTCCGCGTCGATGGTTTCCCACTCGAGCAGGGCCTTGGCCATCGCGTGCATCTTGTCCTTGTTGTCCTCGATGAGCTTGCGCGCCAGGGCGTACTGCTCGTCGATGATCTTGCGGATCTGTTGGTCGACCTTCTGCATGGTCTCCTCGGACATGTTGGTCGTCTTGGTGATCGACCGGCCCAGGAAGACCTCGCCTTCGTTGTCGGCATAGACCATGGGGCCCAGCTCGTCGGTCATGCCGTAGCGGGTGACCATGTCGCGGGCGATGGCGGTGGCGCGCTCGAAGTCGTTGCTGGCGCCCGTCGTCATCTGGTCCATGAAGACTTCTTCAGCGATACGGCCGCCGAACAGCACCGAGATCGTGTCCAGCATGCGGATCTTGTCCATGCTGTAGCGATCACCCTCGGGCAACTGCATCGTCACGCCCAGCGCACGGCCGCGCGGAATGATGGTGACCTTGTGCACCGGGTCGGTCTTGGGCAGCAGGCGCGCGACCAGGGCATGACCGGCCTCGTGGTAAGCGGTGTTCTTGCGCTCTTCCTCGGGCATGACCATGGACTTGCGCTCGGGGCCCATCATGATCTTGTCCTTGGCCTTCTCGAAGTCCTGCATGTCGACCACGCGCGCATTGCGGCGGGCGGCAAACAGCGCGGCCTCGTTGACCAAGTTGGCCAGATCAGCACCAGAGAAGCCAGGGGTACCACGTGCCAGGATGTCGGCGCGGACGTCCTGGCCCACGGGCACCTTGCGGATGTGCACGTTCAGGATCTGCTCGCGGCCACGCACGTCAGGCAGCGTGACATAGACCTGGCGGTCGAAGCGGCCGGGGCGCAGCAGGGCCGGGTCGAGGATGTCCGGGCGGTTGGTGGCCGCCACCACGATCACGCCCAGGTTGGTCTCGAAACCGTCCATCTCGACCAGCATCTGGTTGAGGGTCTGCTCGCGCTCGTCGTTGCCGCCGCCCAGGCCCGCGCCACGATGGCGGCCCACGGCGTCGATTTCGTCGACGAAGATGATGCAGGGAGCGTTCTTCTTGGCCTGCTCGAACATGTCGCGCACGCGGGCTGCGCCCACGCCGACGAACATTTCAACGAAGTCGGAGCCGGAGATGGTGAAGAACGGCACCTTGGCTTCGCCCGCGATGGACTTGGCCAGCAGCGTCTTGCCGGTACCCGGAGGGCCGACCAGCAGCACACCACGGGGGATGCGGCCGCCCAGCTTCTGGAACTTCTGCGGATCGCGCAGGAAGTCGACGAGTTCCTTCACCTCTTCCTTGGCCTCGTCGCAACCGGCGACGTCGGCGAAGGTGATGGTGTTGTTGTTCTCGTCGAGCATGCGCGCGCGGCTCTTGCCGAAGCTGAACGCCCCGCCCTTGCCGCCGCCCTGCATCTGGCGCATGAAATAGATCCACACGCCGATCAGCAGCAGCATGGGGCCCCAGGACCACAGCAGGCTCATCAGCAGCGACGGCTCTTCGCGCGGCTTGACGTCGAACTTGACGCCGTTGTTGATCAGATCGCCGACCAAGCCGCGGTCCATCGCGGTGGCGGTGCTGCGCAGGCGTTTGTCGTCCGTGGTGACGGCCACGATCTCGGAGCCGCCCAAGCCTTCCTGGATGGTCACGCTCTTGATGCGTTTGGCGCGGACCTCTTCAAGGAAATCAGAGTAGCCGACCTGAGTGCCGCCGGACGTGCTGCGATCAAACTGCTTGAACACGGTGAACAGCACGAGTGCTACCACCAGCCAGACAGCGATCTTCGAAAACCATTGATTGTTGTTCACCGCGGCTCCTTCATAACCACCACCTGGGCGACCATTGCCCCGGTTGAATCCGACCCCGCTTCCTGAACGTGGAGGCGCCAGCCTTCGCGGTATGTGAGGATCATTCTAGAACAGTCAAGACCCGTCGAAGGGTTTCGCATGGTGTTACAAGCACGTGAACAGGGGCAAAAACGCCGGGGTTATGACCGTGATCGAGAAAATTCATCGGTTTCGGGCATCCGGCATGGGCTATCAGCGGGATTTCAGACCCATTCCCACCAGGAAAGTTTCGGAAGACTTGTCGCGCGATGCCTTGGGTTTGATGGGTTTCACAACACGGAAAGAGTTTTTGAACAGTTCGACGAGCTGGCTGTAACCACTGCCGTGGAACACCTTGCACACCAGGGCCCCCTGGGGTTTGAGGTGGTGTTGGCAGAAATCCACTGCCAGTTCGATCAGGTGCTCGATGCGGGCGGCGTCCGATGACTCGATGCCGCTCAGGTTGGGCGCCATGTCGGAAATCACGACATCCACCAGGCGATCACCCACCATATCCAGCAACTGGTGCAGCACCTCGTCCTCCCGGAAATCACCCTGGATAAAGGTCACACCTTCGATGGGCTCGAAATCCAGCAGGTCCAGCGCGATGATGGTGCCATTGAGTTCGCCCACGGCCGCGCCGCCAGCGCCCAAATCCTTCGGCGCGAACTTGCGGCGCACATACTGACTCCAGGCGCCGGGGGCAGCGCCCAGGTCCACCACCACCTGCCCGGGATGGATCAGGCGCAGGGTCTCGTCGATCTCTTTCAACTTGTAGGCCGCACGCGAGCGAAAGCCTTCCTTCTGTGCCAGGCGCACATAGGGATCGTTGACATGGTCATTCAGCCACGCCTTGTTGATCTTCTTGCTTTTGCTTTTAACTTTCATATGCCTCGATAATAGAGGGATGCCAGCGATTGAACTCACTACTGCCGAGCGCAAGGTCCACCGGGCCGACGCTCACCATCTTGATCCCGTCGTCATGATCGGGGGCGACGGCCTGACCCCCGCCGTGGTCAAGGAAGCCGATGCCGCGCTCAAGGCCCACGGCCTGATCAAGGTACGCGTGCTCGGCGATGACCGCGCCGTGCGCGAAGACATCTACGCCCAACTGTGCGACAAGCTCAGCGCCGCGCCCATCCAGCACATCGGCAAGCTGCTGGTGCTGTGGCGCCCCATCCCCGAGAAACAAGCCTCGGAGGACAAGGATGGCCGCAAGGGCTCAGGCGTGCGCGAGATCAAGCTCTTCAAATTCTCCAAGAACGGCTCTGGCCGGCCGGAGATCAAGAAGGTGCAGGTCAAGGGCAACGAGCGCGTCACCGCCGGCGGCCTGATCAAGCGCGCCAAGAAGCGCGTGGCCAGCACCAAGAAGTCGGGCTGATCAAGCAAGGCCCCACCACTCAGCACAAGCGGCCTGCACAGGCCGCTTTTTTCATGGCTGACCAGTCGTCGTCACGCTTGCGCAGGGGACGCGGCTGCCGAATCGTGCAAGGCGCCCAGCCGCCAGGCCAGGGTCAGCACCAGCAGGCCCTTGATCCAGAACAGCACCACCGAGATCCCGTGCAGCGCCCCGAAGGACAACTTGGTGGGCTGGCCGGCCTTGGCCGCCTGGATCATTGGCGTGATCGCGTAATGGCCGAACACCGTCAGGAACAGCGCGCCCAGGATGATCAGCAGCGGCCCGGACATCACGGAGAGCGTCTCGCCCGCCTCGATGCGGTCACGCACCCGGCCGCGCTCGGCCACGAACAGCACGATGGCGATCACCAGGCTCACCACGGCCTCAGTCGCGAAGATGCGCCCTGCCCCGGCACCCGCCAACGGGCGATCCAGCACGGCGAACAGGCTGGGCGCCGATACCGCGCCCACGCCGACGATGATGCCGGCCCAGATGCCCGCCAGCCAGGTCTCGAAACGCAAGGTGCGGTTGCTCATGGCCTGATCAGACGTAGCGGACCTTGATGACCTCGTAGTGGCGCACGCCACCGGGGGCCTGCACTGCGGCCACGTCACCGGCTTCCTTGCCGATCAGGGCGCGGGCGATGGGCGAGCTGATCGAGATCAGGCCTTGCTTGATGTCGGCTTCGTCGTCGCCCACCACCTGGTAGGTGACGGGATCACCGGATTCTTCCTCTTCCAGATCCACCGTGGCGCCGAACACCACGCGGCCACCCGCGTCCAGCGCGGCGGGGTCGATGATCTGGGCGGCCGACAGCTTGCCTTCGATCTCCTGGATGCGGCCTTCGATGAAGCCCTGCTTGTCCTTGGCGGCGTCGTACTCGGCGTTTTCCGACAGGTCACCCTGGGCGCGGGCCTCGGCGATGGCGATCACCACGGCCGGGCGTTCCACATGCTTGAGGCGCTGCAGTTCTTCCTTCAGCTTCTCGGCGCCGCGCTTGGTGATGGGAATGGTCGACATAGGCTCGTCTCTCGAAATTGGATGTCTCAAAAGGAAACGGAGCCGCTGCCCTGTGCCCACCGTGAGGGGTGAGTGCCGGGCGCGGCCCACGTCGTCTCAAGTGCCCCGGGGGTCAGCCCAGGGCGATGAGGTGCAGTTTAGTGCAGTTTGGCGTGCAGTTCCTGCAGCGAGTACACCACCAGATCGTCCTGGTGCTTGAGCGCCTCGACGGCGGCTTCACAGCCGGCCATGGTGGTGTAGTAGGTCACCCGGTTGGCCAGTGCTGCCTGACGGATGCTGCGCGAATCCGCGATGGCGGTGCGGGTTTCGTCCACCGTGGTGAACACCAGCTGGATCTCGCCAGCCTTGATGGCGTCCGCGATGTGCGGGCGGCCGTCCTTGACCTTGTTCACCGGCTTGACGGGGATGCCAGCGGCCGCGATGGCTGCGGCGGTGCCCTTGGTGGCCACGACGCTGAAGCCCAGCTCGACCAGGTCCTTGGCCACGCCAACAGCGCGTTGCTTGTCGCCGTCCTTGACGGAGATGCACACCGTGCCCTTGGTGGGCAGGCGCGAACCGGCGCCCAGTTGCGACTTCAGCATGGCTTCACCGAAGGTCTCGCCCACGCCCATCACCTCGCCGGTCGAACGCATTTCAGGGCCGAGGACAGGGTCCACACCAGGGAACTTGTTGAACGGGAAGACGGCTTCCTTGACGGTGAAGTAAGGCGGCACGACTTCGCGCGGGGCCTTGCCATCGGGCGACTTCTGCGTGGACAGCTTCTGGCCGGCCATGCAGCGCGCGGCGATCTTGGCCAGGGGCTGGCCGGTCGCCTTGGAGACGTAAGGCACCGTGCGCGATGCGCGCGGGTTCACTTCCAGCACGTAGACGGTGGCGTCGTTCAGGCCCTTGGTCACGTCGCCCTGGATGGCGAACTGCACGTTCATCAGGCCGACCACGTTGAGGGCCTTGGCCATCAGCGCGGTCTGGCGGCGCAGTTCGTTCTGCAGCTCGGCGCTCAGGGTGTACGGGGGCAGCGAACAGGCCGAGTCACCGGAGTGCACGCCGGCTTGCTCAATGTGCTCCATGATGCCGCCGATCATGGTGCCCTCGCCATCGGAGATGCAGTCCACGTCCACCTCGACCGCGTCGTTGAGGAAGCGGTCCAGCAGCACGGGCGACTTCTCGGAGACACGGACGGCCTCGCGCATGTAGCGCTCCAGGTCCTTGTCACCGTGCACGATTTCCATCGCGCGGCCACCCAGCACATAGCTCGGGCGCACGACCAGCGGGTAGCCGATCTCTTGCGCCAGCTGCAGCGCGGCCTCTTCGGTGCGCGCCGTGCGGTTGGGCGGCTGCTTGAGGCCCAGCGTGTGCAGCAGGGCCTGGAAGCGCTCGCGGTCTTCGGCGATGTCGATGCTGTCGGGCGTGGTGCCGATGATGGGCACGCCATTGGCTTCCAGATCCAATGCGAGCTTCAAAGGCGTCTGGCCGCCGTACTGCACGATCACACCGACCGGCTTTTCCTTGGCCACGATCTCAAGCACGTCTTCCAGCGTCACGGGCTCGAAGTACAGGCGGTCGGAGGTGTCGTAGTCGGTGGAGACGGTTTCGGGGTTGCAGTTGACCATGATGGTCTCGTAGCCATCTTCGCGCATGGCGAGGGCGGCGTGGACGCAGCAGTAGTCGAACTCGATGCCCTGGCCGATGCGGTTCGGGCCACCGCCCAGCACCATGATCTTCTTTTTGTCAGTCGGCTCGGCCTCGCACTCGCTGCCTTCGGCCTCGTAGCACGAGTACATGTAGGCGGTCTGCGTGGCGAACTCGGCTGCGCAGGTGTCCACGCGCTTGTAGACCGGGCGCACGTTCAGGGCATGGCGTGCCTTGCGCACGTCGTGCTGGCTGGTGCCCAGCAGCTTGGCCAGGCGGCGGTCCGAGAAGCCCTTCTGCTTCAGGTAGCGCAGCTCGGCGGCGGTCAGCGTGTCCAGCTTGCGGGCGCGCACGTCGGCTTCGACCTGCACGATCTGCTGGATCTGGGCCAGGAACCACGGGTCGATCTTCGTTTCTTCGAAGACCTCTTCCAGGCTCATGCCCAGGCGGAAGGCGTCGCCCAGGAACAGGATGCGGTCAGGACCGGGCTCGCCGATCTCTTGAACGATCTCTTCACGGTCGGTGGAGATTTCGCTCAAGCCGTCGATGCCGGTTTCCAGACCGCGCAGGGCCTTCTGGAACGATTCCTGGAAGGTACGGCCCATGGCCATCACTTCGCCCACGGACTTCATCTGCGTGGTGAGACGCGAGTCAGCAGCCGGGAACTTCTCGAAGGCGAAACGCGGGATCTTGGTGACCACGTAGTCGATCGAGGGCTCGAACGACGCGGGCGTGGCGCCGCCGGTGATGTCGTTCTTGAGCTCGTCCAGCGTGTAGCCGACCGACAGCTTGGCCGCGATCTTGGCGATCGGAAAGCCGGTGGCCTTGGAAGCCAGCGCCGACGAACGCGACACACGCGGGTTCATCTCGATCACGATCATCCGGCCGTTGTCCGGGTTGATCGAGAACTGCACGTTGGAGCCGCCGGTCTCGACGCCGATCTCGCGAAGAATGGCAATAGAAGCGTTGCGCAGCAGCTGATACTCGCGGTCGGTCAGCGTCTGGGCCGGGGCCACAGTGATCGAGTCGCCCGTGTGGATGCCCATCGGGTCCAGGTTCTCGATCGAGCACACGATGATGCAGTTGTCCGCCTTGTCGCGGACCACTTCCATCTCGTATTCCTTCCAGCCGATGAGCGACTCTTCGATCAGCAGCTCGTTGGTGGGCGACAGGTCGATGCCGCGCTTGCAGATCTCTTCGAACTCTTCGGGGTTGTAGGCAATGCCGCCGCCGGTGCCGCCCAGCGTGAAGCTGGGACGGATCACCATCGGGAAGCCCGAGCCGCCGATCTCGGCCTGGATGCGCTTTTGCACCGCCCAGGCTTCTTCCAGCGTGTGGGCGATGCCCGACTTGGCCGAGCCCAGGCCGATGGAAGTCATCGCGTCCTTGAACTTCAGGCGGTCTTCGGCCTTCTCGATCGCATGCTCGTTGGCACCGATCATCTCGACCTTGTACTTGTCGAGCACGCCATGCTTGTGCAGGTCGAGCGCGCAGTTCAGCGCGGTCTGGCCGCCCATCGTCGGGAGGATCGCGTCGGGGCGCTCCTTGGCGATGATGCGCTCGACCACCTGCCAGGTGATGGGCTCGATGTAGGTGACGTCCGCCGTGTTCGGGTCCGTCATGATGGTCGCAGGGTTGCTGTTGACCAGGATGACCTTGTAACCCTCTTCGCGCAGGGCCTTGCAGGCCTGGGCGCCGGAATAGTCGAACTCACAGGCCTGGCCGATGATGATCGGGCCGGCGCCGATGATGAGGATGCTCTTGATGTCTGTGCGCTTAGGCATTGTTCTTCTCCATCAATGCCACGAAGCGGTCGAACAGGTAGCTGATGTCATGCGGTCCGGGCGATGCTTCCGGGTGACCCTGGAAGCAGAAGGCGGGTTTGTCGGTGCGGGCCAGGCCCTGCAGCGTGCCGTCAAACAGCGACACGTGCGTGGCGCGCAGGTTGGCGGGCAGCGTTTTGGCATCGACCGCGAACCCGTGGTTCTGACTGGTGATGCTCACACGGCCGTTGTCCAGGTCCTTCACGGGGTGGTTGCCGCCGTGGTGGCCGAAAGGCATCTTGTAGGTCTTGGCGCCGGAGGCCAGGGCCATGATCTGGTGGCCCAGGCAGATGCCGAAGGTGGGGATGCCGGTCTCGATCAGCTCTTTCGCTGCGGCGATGGCGTAGTCGCAAGGTTCGGGGTCACCAGGGCCGTTGGACAGGAAGATGCCATCGGGCTTGTGCTTGAGCACATCGGCCGCGGGCGTCTTGGCCGGCACCAGGGTGACTTTGCAGCCGCGCTGGGCCAGCATGCGCAGGATGTTGAACTTGACGCCGAAGTCGTAGGCGACCACGTGGAAGCGCGGATTGGTCAGCGTGCCGAAGCCGGGGCGGCCTTCGAGCTGTTCGTTGTCCAGGCGCCACTCGGATTGCGTCCACTCGATGGTGTCGGCGCGGCTGACCACCTGGGCCAGATCCAGCCCGGCCATGCTGGGCGCGGCCTTGGCCTTGGCAACCGCATCGGCGATCACGGCCTCGGTGATGGCCTGACCGGCCGGCAAGCCGACGATCACGCCATTCTGGGCGCCCTTGGAGCGCAGCTGGCGGGTCAGCTGGCGGGTGTCGATGCCGGCCATGGCGACGGTGCCCTGCGACTGCAGGTACTGCGACAGCGTCTGGTTCTGGCGGAAGTTGGAGGCAAGGATCGGCAGATCCTTGATGATCAGACCAGCGGCATGGACTTTCGAGGCCTCGGTATCTTCAGCGTTGACGCCGTAGTTGCCGATGTGCGGATACGTCAGGGTGACGATCTGCTGGCAGTAGCTCGGGTCGGTGAGGATTTCCTGATAGCCGGTCAGCGAGGTGTTGAACACGACTTCGCCGACGGTGTGACCGGCGGCGCCGATCGAGACACCTTGAAAGACCGTGCCGTCTGCGAGGGCCAGAAGAGCTTGGGGCAGTACGGGCAGCACGGGGTTTTTCTCCGTTGTTGTGCGCGCCCAGCTCTGCCCTGACCGCCTCCCGCTTTTGATTCAACGCGATCGCCTGTTGCAGGATGGACACGGCGCGAATCCGTGTCCAAGCCGTGTTTGCAAGGGCGTGCGCAAAGCAGCGCGCAGGTCAAGTCTGGTGGAGGAAACGTGTCGGGTTTCGCTAGGCGGGGATGGTTGCGGGTAAACCTGTAGAGTATAACCTATCCTGGGCGCCCATCCCCGTTTCGGGTGCCCAAGAGTCCACTCCAACCAGAAGGAAGTCCCATGAAAGGCGACCCCAAAGTCATCGAGCACTTGAATGCTCAACTCAAAAACGAACTGACGGCCACGAACCAGTACTTCCTGCACTACCGCATGCTGAAGCACTGGGGTTTCGACAAGCTGGCCAAGAAGGAGTACGAAGAGTCCATCGGCGAGATGAAGCACGCCGACAAGCTCATGGCCCGCATCTTCATGCTCGACGGCCTGCCCAACCTGCAAGACCTGGGCAAGCTGCTGATCGGTGAAGACGTGCCCGAGCTGCTGTCGTGTGACCTCAAGCTGGAATCCGGCGCCCAGGGCACCATCAAGGACGGCATTGCCTACTGCGAATCCGTGCGTGACTACGTTTCGCGCGATCTGCTGCAGGCCATCCTGGATGACACCGAAGAGCACATCGATTTCCTGGAGACCCAACTGGACCTGATCGACCAGGTGGGCTTGCAGAACTATCTGCAATCGCAGATGGGCGAGCTGGAGTAACACCCAGCCGCAAGCGCGTCACGCCAAATGTGACCGCTTTTGCCCCCTCATGGCGAAGGGGCACTCGAACAGGGTGTTTGCTGCGAATCATTCCCATTTAGAATGTCGCTACGTTCCCTGCTTCAACTTTCACCCATGATCGTTTGCGTCTGCCACAAAGTCTCTGACCGTGACATCAAGCGCCAAGTGCGTGACGGGTGCTCGTCCTTTGAAGCACTGCAGTTCGAAACGGGGGCGGCCACCTGCTGTGGCTGCTGCGAGAGCTGCGCACGTGAAGTGTTCGAGCAGGCGCAGGGGCAAGCCATGATTGAGCGCCCCATCGTGATGATGGGCTCCTTGGCCGCCGCCTGAGGCGTCGCCAGCCAGAACGGCCTCTCTTCTCCCCTTAAAAGGCGCCCCTGCGGCGCCTTTGTCACGCCTGGGCCACCTCTTCCTCACGAATTGGCAGGGCAAACCCGCCCAGTTCGGCCTCAAGTCACCCCCTGTTCTGTCGAAAGCTCTCACAGGGTCTCGCATCGTCGCGGGACGTGTGCCTGACGGGGAATGACATGGCCTCTTTCTTCTTTCTCGATGACCACCCTGCGCGCGCCGCCCGCAAGACGGCGGCGCGCGCAACGTCGACCCCTGTCGCTCGGGAATCCATGATGGCCAGTTCGGCCGCGCCGCAGGAAGTACCGGCGACCGAATGGGCGCCGTCGTCGAGCTTCCGCAAGGAAGTCCGCCCCCCCGCCCTGTTCGCCCGATCGCAACCCCAATGGCGCCGCTGGGTGGCCACGGCCTGGCATTGGTTGTGGGATGACCAGGATCTGGAAGACCACCCCCGCGTGCTGCAGGGGCTGAACCAGGTCAAGACCGAGTTTCTGTCCGTGGTGTGGGATCTTCAGTCCTACACGGCCACCCGCGCGCGTGAATCGATCTCGCAGGCCCGCTCGCTGCGCGAGCTGTGGCACCTGCGTGCGGACGTGTTCCGCGTGATCGCCGTCCACCGCGGCCAGGCCGAAGCCTACCGCCGCATGGAAAGCCTGAACCGCCACTTCCCTGTGCGCGTGACCACGGCCTGCGACCAGCCGGTGCCCAGCAAGGTCTCACAATGGTGAGACCTTGAGGCGGCGCTGATGATTGGTTAGTGAAGACGGACATCGGAGCCTGATCGGCACCCGACACAGTCACATCCCGCGACACTGTTCCCAGATGTGCTGACGCCTGGCCGGGCGAAGCAGCCTCAGACCGTTGCACAATGGCGTCTGTTACGCAGCAGACCCATGAACATCATCATTCTGGACGACTACCAGGACGCTGTGCGCAAGCTCAAATGCGCCAGCAAGCTCGATGGCCTCAATGCCAAGGTCTACACCAACACAGTGAAGGGCACCGGACAGCTCTCCGTGCGGCTTCGCGATGCCGAAGCGCTGGTGCTGATCCGTGAACGCACGCACTTCCCGCGCGGCCTGCTCGAAAAGCTGCCCAAGTTGCGGCTGATCTGCCAGACCGGGCGTGTCGGCAACCACATCGATGTGGAAGCCTGTACACGCCTGGGCATCGCCGTGGCGGAGGGCGTGGGCTCGCCGATCGCCCCGGCCGAGTTGACCTGGGCCCTGGTGATGGCCGCCATGCGCCGGCTGCCGCAGTACATCGGCAACCTCAAGCACGGGGCCTGGCAGCAGGCGGGGCTGAAATCGGCCTCCATGCCGACCAACTTCGGGCTGGGCATGCAGCTCAAGGGCAAGACCCTGGGCATCTGGGGCTACGGCAAGATCGGCCAGGTGGTGGCGGGCTACGGCAAGGCCTTTGGCATGCACGTGACGGTGTGGGGCAGCGAAGCCTCCCGCCAGAAGGCGCAGGCCGATGGCTGCATCCCGGCGCCCAACCGTGAGGCTTTCTTCGAGGCCTGCGACGTGCTGAGCCTGCACCTGCGCCTGACCGACGAGACACGCGGCCTGATCAAGCTCGAAGACCTGAACCGCATGAAGCCCACGGCGCTGCTGGTCAACACCTCCCGTGCCGAGCTGCTGGAAGACAACGCGCTGGTGACAGCGCTCAACCGTGGCCGCCCAGGCATGGCCGCGGTGGATGTGTTCGAGAGCGAACCCATCCTGCAGGGCCACCCCCTGCTTCGCCTGGAGAACGCCGTGTGCACGCCGCACATAGGTTTCGTCGAACATGACAGCTATGAGCAGTATTTCAGCGTGGCCTTCGACAACCTTCTGAACTTCATCGCTGGCACGCCCAGCAACATCGTCAATCCAGAGGCCTTGCGCGTTCAGCATTGAGCGCAGCAGGCCATGGAAGCTGAACGTTCGCTGCCCAGGCAGCACCTGAGGTCGACGCAGTGGGCCCTGCTGCTGGGCAATTTCGTCATCGGTTGCGGGGTGATGGTGGTGGGCGGCACGCTCAACGACCTCACCCGCTCGCTGAACATCAGCGTGACCGAGGGCGGGCACCTGATCGCCATCGCGGCGGTGATGATGGGCGTGGGCGCGCCGGTGCTGGCCACCATCGTGTCCGGCATCGACCGGCGCAAGCTGCTGACGCTGGCCATGCTGTGGTACGCCCTGGGGCACGCGCTGTGCGCCCTGGCCCCCAGCTATGAGTGGCTCTGGCCGGTTCGGGCGCTGACCGTGCTGTCAGCCGCGGTGTTCACGCCGCAGGCCGCCGCCGCCATGGGCTTCATGAGTACGCCAGCCCATCGAGGGCGCGCCATCACCTTCGTGTTCATGGGCTGGTCGGTCGCCTCGGTGGCCGGCATGCCGATGGCCGCCTGGGTGGGCGAACGGCTGGGGTGGCGCGTGGCCATGGGCCTGGTGGCCGTGGGCGGGCTGGTGGCCGCCGCCATGGTTCACCGCAGCATGCCCAAGGGCATCCGCCCGCCAGCGCTGTCGCTGCGGGCCTGGCGCAAGGTGCTGCAATCACCCCTGTTGATGGCGGTGGTGCTGGTCACGGCCTTCCAGAGCGCGGGGCAGTTCACCGTGCTGGCCTATGCGGCGCCATACTTCAAGAACGGCTTTGGCGCCAACCCGGAGCAGATCAGCCTGATGTTTGCCTACTTCGGCGGGCTGGCGCTGGCCGGCAACCTGGTGCTCAACCGGGTGGTGGACAGCTTTGGCGCAGCCCGGGCCGTCACGATTACGTTAAGCCTGATGGCCTTGAGCCTGCTGATCTGGCCGCTGGCCACCACCCTGCCCCTGCTGGCCCTGGTCTTCCTGCCGTGGGCCATCAGCGGTTTTGCCACCAACTCGGGGCAGCAGGCGCGGCTGGGTGGCTTGTCGCCACGGCTGGCGCCGGCGCTGATGGCGCTGAACACCTCAGGCATCTACCTGGGGCATGCCGTGGGCGCCTCAGGCGGCGGTTGGGTGCTGGACCACGCCGGTGGCTACGGCAACCTGCACTGGCTGGGGCTGATGTGGATGTTGGTGGCCTGGGGGCTGAGCCATTGGGCTCAGCGCGAACAGGTCCGGCGGGATGCGCGGGGCGTTGCCCCTGGCTGATTGGCCCTTCAGAACCCGCGCTGGCGCCGCGCCTCGTACAGGCCGACGGCGCTGGCCACGGACACGTTGAGGCTTTCCACGGCGCCCATCATCGGGATGCTGACCAACTCGTCGCAGTGCTTGCGCGTGAGTTGGCGCATGCCGCTGCCCTCGGCGCCCAGCACCAGGGCCGTGGGGCGCTTGAAATCAGCCTGGTACAGGTTGCCAGGTGCGTCATCAGAGGTGCCGACCACCCAGATGTCCCGCTCCTTGAGATCGTTCAAGGTGCGCGCCAGGTTGGTCACCATGAAGTAAGGCACCGTCTCGGCCGCGCCGCTGGCCACCTTGGCCACGGTGGCGTTCACGCCCACAGCGTGGTCCTTGGGAGCGATCACGGCATGCGCACCCGCACCATCGGCCACGCGCAGGCAGGCGCCCAGGTTGTGCGGATCGGTCACGCCATCGAGCACCAGCAGCAGGGGCGGCTCGCTGCCCAGCTCGTCGAGCAAATCATCGATGGAGCGGGCCTGGCTGAGCGCTTCGACCCGGGCGGCCACGCCCTGGTGTCGGTGGGTGCCGCAGAGCTTCTGCAGGCGGTCATCGTCGACCTCGATGGGCTCCAGCCCCGCTTCCTCGGCCTTGGCCAGGAACTGGCGCATGCGCTGGTCACGGCGGGTGGCATCCACGTACAACTCGCGGATGGATTTGGGCGCGACTTTCAGGCGCACGGACACGGCATGGAAGCCGAACAGCAGTTTCAGACTCATGGGGCGGCATCCTACACGGGTGGCGGGGCCTGCAGCGTCAGTCGCCCGTGGGCGAGATGCGGAATTCAAGCACGTCAGCCCGCCCCGGCAAGGTTGTCGATAGCAGCCGCAGATTGTCGGCCTTGACGGTTCTCAGCATCATCCGGTGTTCAAACGCCTGGTCGTCGGCATCGAGTCGATAGGCCGGTTGGCGATGCTGAAGCCATGCTCACGCAGCAAGGCCCGCAGGGCGGGCTCCACCACCACGGCATCGCGCCGGAAGCGGATCACCAGCTGAGCGAAGCGATTGGTGGGCATCAGCATTTCGATGCGGCGCAACAGCCCCAGCACGCCCAGGGTGAGCAAGGTGGCCGTGCCCGCCGCGAAATACAGCCCGATGCCGATCAGCACGCCGATGGCGGCCGTGATCCAGATGGAGGCCGCGGTGGTCAGGCCCCGGACGGACAGCCCTTCCTTGAAGATCACGCCTGCGCCCAGGAAGCCGATGCCGGTCATGATGACCTGGGCCATGCGGGTGGGGTCGATGCGCACGACATCACCGGTGCCGGACGGGAACCACTTGTGCTGATACACGGACACGAGCATCAGCAGGCTGGATGCCATGCACACCAGGGTGTGGGTTCGAAAGCCCGCCGGGCGGCCGTGATAACTGCGGTCCAGCCCGATCAGCCCGCCGGCCAGCACCGCGCCCAGCAAGTGCAGCAGTTGATCGATCAAGAGTTGGTCGATGAACAGGCGATCCATGGGCACAGCTTAGCCCACCGCAGGCAGGCTGTGCAGGGGGAAACGCTTGCTCAGGCCAGGGCGCTCACCATCTCGCTGAGGCGCCCGGCCTCGATGCGGACCAGGCGCTCGCAGCGCTGTGCCAGGCCCATGTCGTGGGTGACCAACACCAGGGCCGTGCCGGCCTCTCGGTTGAGCTCGAACATTAGTTCGATGATGGACTGGCCGGTGGCGTGGTCCAGGCTGCCCGTGGGCTCGTCGGCCATCAGGATGTCGGGCTTCATCACGAAGGCACGCGCCAGGGCCACGCGCTGCTGCTCACCGCCCGAGAGCAGGGCCGGCTTGTGCTCCAGGCGCTTGGACAGGCCCACCCGGGCCAGCATGTCCGACGCCAGCTGGCGTGCCTGGCGTTCGCCCCGGAGCTCCAGCGGCAGCATCACGTTCTCCAGCGCGGTGAGGTGGCCGATGAGCTGGAAATTCTGGAACACGAAGCCGACGTGGCGGGCCCGGTGGGCCGCGCGCTGGTCTTCGTTCATCGAGTACATATCCTGCCCTGACAGCACCACGCTGCCATGCGAGGGGGTGTCCAGCCCGGCCAGCAGGGACAGCAAGGTGCTCTTGCCCGAGCCCGATGCCCCCACCACCGCCAAGGATTGCCCCGAGGCCAGCTCGAAGTTCACCTCCTGCAAAATGGTCAGTGCGCCACTGCTGTCCTGCACGGTCTTGTCCAGGCCTTGAACTTTCAGGATGGTGGCGACCTCTGTCGAGGCATTGTTGTTGCGAACCACGGTCATGCGGATGAACAGTTGGATGAATCTGATGCAGCGCGCCAGGCGCCACACTATGCACTCTAAAGGATGGCGAACATCCTCGGGAGACGCCGCCCTTGTGCAGAGTCCTGCCAGGCGCGAATGGTTCAGTGGCGCAGCGCACTGGGCCGCAGCGCTGGCCTGTGCCCTCGTCCTACCCTCGGCCGGCTGGGCCGCGCCGGCCAAATCCAAGTCCGCCAAGGGCCCGGCCACGATCCTGATCGTGGGTGACAGCCTGTCGGCCGAGTACGGCCTGGTGCGGGGCAGCGGCTGGGTCGCCCTGCTGGAAAAGCGTCTGGCTGCTGGCTCTGGCACGCCGGCCAAGGTGGTCAACGCCAGCATCAGTGGCGACACCACCTCGGGTGGCGCCGCGCGCCTGCCCGCCCTGCTCAAGACGCATCAACCCACCCATGTGGTGATCGAACTGGGGGGCAACGATGCCCTGCGCGGCCTGCCGCTCAAGGCCACGCGCGAGACGCTGGACGCGATGGTGCGCTCGTGCCAGGCCATCGGGGCGAAGGTGGTGCTGGTGGGCATGATGATGCCGCCCAACTTCGGACGCCGCTATGCCGAGGATTTCGCCGCCATCTTCCCGGCTGTGGCCTCGGCGAGGTCGGTGCCCGTGGTGCCCTTCTTCCTGAAGGGCGTGGCGGACCGCCCTGATGCCCGGGACTGGTTCCAGCCCGACGGCATTCACCCGCTGGCCAAGGCCCACCCGGTGATGCTGGACAACGTCTGGCCGGTGCTGGCGCCGCTGCTCTGACCGTTGCACGGCCCCATCGCAGGGGCCTGCTGCGCCTTACTTCTTGGGCTGGATCGCACCCATCAGGGTCTCGGCCTGCTTGGCCATCTGCTCCTGCATCTGCGTGAAGATCTGGCTGGACTGCTCCACGTAGCTGGTCATGAAGCTCTGCATCGGGTTCGGCAGGTTGACCACGGAGTTTTCCGTCAGGCGCGACTGCAGGTCGATGAAGCTCTGGATGTTCTTTTCCAGGTAGTTGCCCATCACACCCTGCATGGTGTGGCCGTAGAAGCGGATGATCTGCGCCAGGGCCTGGGTGGAGAACATCGGCACGCCGCCGGTTTCTTCTTCCAGGATGATCTGCAGCAGGATGCTGCGCGTGAGGTCCTCACCCGTCTTGGCATCGACCACGATGAACTGTTCGACCGCCATCACCATGTCCTTGACGTCGGCCAGCGTGATGTAGCTGCTGGTCTGCGTGTCGTACAGGCGCCGGTTGGGGTACTTCTTGATGGTGCGCAAGCCGGACGGTGGCGTCGCACCTTCACCAGGCGCGGCCTCTGGGGCGCCCTCGGCAGAGGCTGCAGGTCGACGTGTCCGGGGATTCATGCTCATCAGCGACTCCAGAAGATCTGGCCCATTGTAGGCATATCACGCCAGGCCACCAGCCTTTGATGCAGATCGTGCACGCCCGCCCGGCGCAAAGAGGACAAGCGCCCGGACAAGCGGACAACTTGCTTCAGCGATGAAACCAAGTCAGGGTGGGGCCCTCACACCGGGGTCATGTCACCTGGAGAAATGGCGAAATCATGAAATCCCTGCGTCACCCGATCAGCACCCTGGCCAGGGTGGCCGCCTTGTGCCTGGGCGCCTCGGTGGCCCAAGCCCAGTACGTGGGCCCGTCGACCACCACCAACTACAAGAACGTCGCCGAGATCCTGAAGAACCCCGTGGACGACACGGTGGTAGTGCTGAGCGGCCACCTGCTGCGCAAGGTCGGCAAGGAAAAATACATCTTCTCGGACGGCAGCGCCGAGATCCGCGTCGAGGTGGGCGCCAAGTACTTCCCGCCCACGCCAATCAGCGAGAAGACGAAGGTGCAGATCAGGGGCGAGGTGGAGAAGGAATTCATGTCCAGCCCCGAGATCGACGTCAAGGGCCTGGTCATCCTGCCCTGAGTGCATTGAGGGCGCCGGGCGGGCGCCCTGCCCGCTCGTCAGCCCTGAGGGGCGGCGATCTTGCTCAGCGGGTTCATGGCCTGCGGTTGCGCATGGCCGTTGCTGGCGGCCAGGTCGGGTTGGTCGCCGTTCCAGGTTGGATCCGGGATGGAGTCGAACACCTGGCGCAGGCGTTGCCCCCAGCTGCTGCGAATCATGCGGAAGTAGGCGTTGGTCTCGTCGATGTTGATCAGCTTGTCGACCTTGAGCGCATCCGTCTGGTAGACCAGCAGGTCCAGCGGCAGGCCCACCGACAGGTTGGACTTGAGCGTGGAATCCATGGAGATCAGCGCGCATTTGGCGGCCTCTTCTAGCGGCGTGTGCGGCGTGACCACACGGTCGATCACCGGCTTGCCATACTTGGATTCGCCGATCTGGAAGTAGCACACGCCATCGATGCCGGCCTCGACGAAGTTGCCCGCGGCGTAGACGCTGAACAGGCGCATCGGCTCGCCCTTTATCTGGCCGCCGACGATCAGGCTGCAGTTGAAGTCGATGCCGTGCTTCTTGAGGGCTTCGGCGTCACGCGCATAGACCTTGCGCACCGCGCTGCCCACGATGCGGGCCACGTCGAACAGGCTCTTGGCCGTCCAGATGGTGATCGGATCGCCATCCGGCCCCTCGATCACCTCGTTGCCCAGCAGTTGCTTGACGGCCTGGGTGATGGCCAGGTTGCCGGCAGACAGCAGCACCAGGACGCGGTCACCGGCGTTCTCGTAGACCGTCATCTTGCGGAAGGTGCTGATCTGGTCCATGCCGGCGTTCGTGCGCGAATCCGACAGGAAGACGAGGCCCGCATTGAGCCGCATGGCGACACAGTAAGTCATGACGTGATCACCGATTTGAGTTTGTAGAGCGCGTCCAGCGCTTCGCGTGGGGTGAGCTGATCCGGGTCGATGCTGACCAGCAGCGACAGTGTGGCGGATTCCGCCGGACTTGTGGTGTGTGGCTTGCCCGCAGAGCTGCCGGAAACCTGTTCCAGCAGCACGTCCACATCCGGCAAGGCGGCACCCTGGCTGGTGGCTGCGCCCATGTCGGCGAACAGGTCGATTTGGTCGTCGTTGTGGCGTTGCTGGGTTTCGAGCACGTCCAGTGCGGTGCGGGCCTGGCGGATCAGGCTGGGCGGCATGCCGGCCAGGCGCGCCACCTGCACGCCATAGCTGCGGCTGGCGGGGCCGGGCTGCAGCTCATGCAGGAAGACGATGTTGTCGCCCGCCTCGGCCACCTCGACGTGCACGTTAGCGGCGCGGGGGTGCTTTTCGGGCAGCGTGGTCAGCTCGAAATAGTGCGTCGCGAACAGGGTGAAGGCCTTGTTGCGATCGTGCAGGTGGCTGGCGATGGCGCCGGCCAGGGCCAGGCCGTCGAAGGTAGAGGTGCCGCGCCCGATCTCGTCCATCAGCACCAGGGAGTGCTCGGTAGCCGTGTGCACGATGGCTGCGGCTTCCGTCATCTCCAACATGAAGGTGGACTGGGCGTTGGCCAGATCATCAGCGGCGCCGATGCGGGTGTGGATGGCGTCGATCGGGCCCAGGCGGCAGGCGCTGGCCGGCACATAGCTGCCCATGTAGGCCATCAGCGCGATCAGGGCTACCTGGCGCATGAAGGTCGATTTACCGCCCATGTTGGGGCCGGTGACGATCAGCATGCGGCGGTTGGCGTCCAGCCGGCAGTCGTTGGGGATGAAGGCCACGCCGGTGGATTCCAGCAGGCGGGCCTCGACCACGGGGTGGCGGCCCTTGTCGATCTCGATGCAGGGCATGCTGACGAACTCGGGCTGGCACCAGCCCTGGGTGGCGGCGCGCTCGGCCAGGGCCGCCAGAGCGTCCAGGCTGGCCAGGGCGCGGGCCAGCGAGCCCAGCGTGCCCAGGTGGCCTTGCAGTTCGTCCAGCAACTGGTCGTACAAGAACTTCTCGCGGGCCAGGGCGCGATCCTGCGCGGACAGGGCCTTGTCTTCAAAGGCCTTCAGCTCGGGCGTGATGTAGCGCTCGGCGTTCTTGAGCGTCTGGCGGCGCTGGTAGTCCAGCGGCACCTTGTCGACATGGCTCTGCGTGACCTCGATGTAGAAGCCATGCACCTTGTTGAACTGCACGCGCAGGTTGCCGATGCCGGTGCGGGTGCGCTCGCGCACTTCCAGGTCGAGCAGGAAGGCGTCGCAGTTCTGCGAGATGGCGCGCAGCTCGTCCAGATCCGGGTCGAAGCCGGTGGCGATGACGCCGCCATCGCGCAGTAGCACGGCGGGTGTTTCGGCCACGGTGCGCAACAGGCGCTCGGCGATGGCCGGGTCGGGTTGCAGGCTGGCGTGCACATCATCGAGCAGTCGGCTGCCTTCGGGCACGCGCAGGCGCAGTTCGGGCAAGGCCCGAAGGGTGTCGCGCAGGCCGGCCAGCTCACGCGGGCGCACCTGGCGCAGCGCGATGCGGGAGGTGATGCGCTCGGCATCGCTCAACTGGCGCAGGGCTTCGCGCATGCTCTCGTGCCCCTGGTGCAGCGCGGGCGGGTTGAGCAGCAGGTCAATGGCTTCGTGGCGCTCCTGAGCCACGCGCTTGTCACGCGAGGGGTGCGTTATCCAGTGGCGCAGGGCGCGGCTGCCCATGCCGGTGCGGCAGGTGTCCAGCAGGGACAGCAACGTGGGTGCGTCCTCGCCGCGCAGGGTTTGGGTGAGCTCCAGGTTGCGCAGCGTGGCGGGCGGCAGATCGAGCAGGTCGCTGCTGCGCGGCACGCTGAGCGTGGCGACGTGGGCCAGCGCCCTGCCCTGTGTGTGTTCGGCATAGCTCAATAGCGCCGAAGCCGCGCTGTGGGCCAGGGCCAGTGTTTCGGCCTGGTAGGCCTTCAGGCTGGCCACCTTGAGCTGCTCGCACAGCTTGCGTTCGCCCAGGCCGGCATCGAACTGCCAACTGGGCCGCGATGTGAAGGCGGTGCCACGTGGCTGCGACATCAGGGCCAGCAAGGCTGGGGGCACCCGGTCGCGGTCGTAAATGACCTCTGCGGGCTGCAGGCGGGCCAACCAGCCAGCGAGGTCGCGCTGCGTGCATTCGGTGATGCCCAGGGTGCCGCTGGCCATGCCCAGCCAAGCCAGGGCGCAGGGCGTGTTCTCGGGTGATCGGGTCGAGTTGGCTCGCGTGGCCTGCACCACCACGGATACCAGCAGCGAATCGGCCCGCTCGGACAGCAGTTCGGCATCGGTGAGCGTGCCGGGCGTGACGACCCGAACCACCTTGCGCTCGACCGGCCCCTTGGAGGCGCCCACCTCGCCCACCTGCTCGCAGATGGCGACGGATTCGCCCAGCTTGATCAGCTTGCCCAGGTAGGTGTCGAGCGCATGCACGGGCACGCCGGCCATCACCACGGGCTGACCGGCGGACTGGCCGCGCACCGTCAGCGTGATGTCGATCAGGCGGTTGGCCTTGCGCGCATCGTCGAAGAACAGCTCGTAGAAATCGCCCATGCGGTAGAACACCAGGGTATCCGGGTGGTCGGCCTTGATGCGCAGGTACTGCTGCATCATGGGGGTGTGGTTTGAGAAGTCATTCTCCATGGCTGGTTTTTGTCCGTAAGCTGTTGAATTTTCTATATTTTTTTCCACTGCTCAGCTTTCTTGTTTTGCCATGAATCGCATAGAACCACACAGAACCACCACTTTTGCGTAGCAAGAATGTAGCAAAATAGAGACCCTCATCACGCAATTTTGGGTGGGTATATGCGCTTCATCTTCACACGCGACAACCTCAAAAAGCTGGCCCCGTCCGTGCGCCCTGTGGTGGAAAACGGCAGGATGGTCGGCCTAACTGACGTTGACGAGCCCAAGGCTTACATTGTCTCTGACAGTGCGCCCAACACGCCGCCAGGCCTGTGCTTGTATGTGGGGACGAAGCGCAAGACCTTCTACCTCCAAGTCCGCGTGGGTGGAAAGGTCACCAAGGTGGCCTTGGGTGACTATCCCCGGCTGAATGTGAACACCGACGACCCCCTCACAGATGTTCGACAGATTGCGGGGGATGTGCGTTTCTCGATGAAGCGGGGTGAAGACATTCAGGAACTCCGTGCCGAAGAGCGGGGAATTGTGGCCACCACCCTGGGCCACGTCATGGCGAATTACTTGGAGCAGTACAAGAAGGGGAAAGACCCCCGGCCCAATTCCGTGAAAGCCATTGAGGCGGCCATCCGGCGATTGAAACCGTGGCTTGGAAAGTCACTGCGCACGATCGGCGTGAAGTCTGTTCAAGAAATCTGGCAACGCATTGCCAAGGAGCAGGGACATCGCACCGCAGCAGAACAGACCTTGATGTGGTGCCGCGCTGCGTTTAACGTGCACATTGAAGACCAGCAGGCTAACCGAAACCGGGCATCCTTCGATGGCGAGCTGTTGGTCAACCCGTTCAATATTGCTCGCAGACACATGCGCACGCGCGCAGAGTTAGAAGCTGAGTACGAAGACCGGAAAGTCCGCAACCCCCTGGAAAACACTCCCGAGAAGCTCGGAACATGGCTTGATGCGCTCTGGGCAAAACGCCAGAGCAACCGCCATGCAGTGGACTACATGCTTCTGACCTTGTTACTGGGTGCACGCAAGAGTGAGACGGCCAAGCTGGTTTGGCGTGATCAGCTATTGGCGGAGGGCTTGGACGAGACGGAATTCAGCGTGCTATCGCTGCCCGAGGGGGCGGAATGCGGCCAAGTTACTCTCAGGGGAACGAAGTCTGGCATCACCCACAGTGTTCCCCTTGGACGCTTTGCCACCTGGCTAATGAGATTGCGCCAGCAAGAGCAGCCGAACCAGCTCTACGTTTTCCCTTCATCGTCCAAAAACCCAAAAACCGAGTCTGCCTACTACAACAGCCCTCGTGAGTTCGTCGCATCCCTTCGGTCAACGCTGGAAAAAAAGAGCATGCAGGTGGCTTGGAGTGACTACGCCGCAAGCCGGGGTGCGGAGATTGCCGCGTCAGTAGAAGCCCAAGAGGAGTTTGAGCGGAGATACCGACCCCAGTGGGTGTTCACCATGCACGATCTCAGGCGGACCTTTTGCACCGTCGCCGTGAATATCGAGGGCATGCCTTATGCTGTTGTCCAGCAGCTCATGAATCACGGGCAAATGGGCAACGTAACCGCGCGCTACGGTAAGCCCAGTCAGGACACCCTGCGCCGATACATGCAGAAGCTAGAAGACGAAATACTCCGGCATGCCACAGTGCTGCCAAGACTTGATGGGGAGGCAGTCAGTGAGCATTGAGAATTTGGATGCGGGGCAAAACGCTCTGCTTGCCGAGGTCATGGCACTTTCGCCGGAAGTACGGCGGGTCAAGTTGCTATCAGCCGCCAAAGCTGCGCTGATGCTTGATATGTCTGTGAGCACGCTTGAAAAACGGCGCAAGCAGTCGAAGCCGCCGCCACCAGCACCCAACTGGTCTGGCGGTAAAAAAGGCGAAGAGGTCAAGTACCTGGCGAGCACCCTGGTCGAGTACATCGCCGGAGAGCCGATCAGCCAACCCAATCCCTTCCCGTCCATGGAGCACCTGCCGATTGCCAATAACGCAGCTGCCTCACGCAAAAACGGCCTGGGCATCCTCGGTATCAGGCGCCATCTAATGAAGTTCGGCGCCGTGACGGAAGTCGTTGATGACGATGCTGTCTGGCCATTCTTTGTGGAGCAGCAAGGGTTGGTCATTGCACCTTGCTGGGAAAACGTCCAGACCACTGCGGAAATGTTCATGGATGACCGCATTGAAGTGGTTTGGATGGATTGGGTGGCCGCCCTCGCAGGAGTTTGGGTCGATGAAGCCGCGCGAGGCCAATGGTTGACGGTTGCCGAGGAGGAGTCTCCCGGTCTGTGTCAACGCGTGGACGAGTCCAGGCGTGCAAAGCTCCTGGCTCTCTGAGAGGTTGCTTTTCAATCCCCCATCAGGCCGGTGGGTATGTCGTGGTCTACCGGTGCAATGAGTGGCACCCCGTCCAGTGCCATGCGGACCCTGGCAGCCACAAATTCCGGCGGCATCGTCTCGATGAGTTGCTGCAAGTCCGGCAGCAGTGTCTGAGCTTTGGAAATGAGGTTCGGAAACCCGCGATATGCCTCAACTCCCTCTGGGGTCGCAAACGCTTCCAACGCTGTACGCGCTGAAATCAGAGGCTTGTGCAGCAGCAAGTAGTCGTGGCGAACTCGGGGGGAGGGGGCGTTGCTTGACATGTCAGTGGCGTTTGAAAAGTCGTTATGCGCCCATTGTCGACGGGTTCCGATGCCACAGAACCACGGGCATAGCCAACCTGTTTATGTCGTGCTAGGACGCTCGCTGGCGGCATGCATCGTGACACGATTGATTGGTGCGTTCTGCCTGCTAGACTGACCCGCCGATCAGGCGCTTGGGGGAGTGCACTGGGTTTGCGCCTTGCTCGTCCCTGCCAAGGAGTCAGTGCCTGATGTATCCACCGTTCAACGCACTCAGGCGCGCATGCTCAAACTCGAAGAAATCGCTAAGGACGCGCAAATCACCGGGCTGGTCCCTGATGAAGTCGTCAAGGTTGTCAACGTTGAAGAGATAGGCCCCAGCGCCCGCCTTGTGGCCTACCGCAACGCCCAAGGCAAGCTTGATGAGCAGACCATCTTCCGCCACGACGAGCATCGCTTGTCTCTGGCCGTGGCGGGCAAGGCATGGGCTTTCGATGCCGAACCCGCTGCGTTCAAGCTGGCTTTGGAGGCTTATCGCATCAGCCTGGCCCACCTGTTTGACCCCCTGATGGCGGTGCACACCTCCAACGTCGAACCCCTGCCGCACCAGATTTCCGCCGTTTACGAGTCCATGCTCCCCCGCCAGCCGCTGCGCTTTGTGCTGGCCGACGACCCCGGCGCAGGCAAGACCGTGATGGCGGGCCTGCTGATCCGAGAAATGACCCTGCGTGCCGATGCCCGGCGCGTACTCATCGTCTCGCCTGGTTCCCTGACGGAGCAGTGGCAAGACGAACTGCGCGAGAAATTCGGGCTGGACTTCGAGCTGTTCAGCCGTGAGAAGCAGGAGCAGTGTCACAGCCGCAACTACTTTGCCGAGCAAGACCGCCTGATTGCCCGCTTGGACCAACTCTCGCGCAACGAGGAGTACCAGCAGCTGCTGGCGCAGACCGAGTGGGACCTGATCGTGGTGGACGAGGCCCACAAGATGTCGGCCAACTACTTCGGCAACAAGGTCAACGAGACAGGCCGATTCAAGCTGGGTAAGTTCCTGGGCGGCCTTACCCGCCACTACTTGCTGATGACGGCTACACCCCACAACGGCAAGGAAGAAGACTTCCAGCTCTTCATGTCGCTGCTGGATGGTGACCGCTTCTACGGCAAGTTCCGCGAGGGTGCCCACAAGGTGGACATCACCGACATGATGCGCCGCATGGTCAAGGAAGAGCTGCTGCGCTTCGACGGCAAGCCGCTGTTCCCGGAGCGCTGCGCGTACACGGTCAACTACACGCTGTCAGATGCCGAGGTGCTGCTGTACGACCAGGTCACCGACTACGTCCGCAACGAAATGGACCGCGCTGACCGGTTGGATGGCAAGCGCAAGGGCACTGTGGGCTTCGCCCTGACCCAGTTGCAGCGCCGCCTGGCATCCAGCCCGCAGGCCATTTACACATCGCTCTCGCGCCGACGCAAGAAGCTCGAAGCGCGCCTTGATGAGCTGCAACTCAAAGCCCGCGCTGACGTGCTGCGCGAGAACCTGGGTGAATACGTCGTCAAGCGACAGCTGGACTTGCCTGACGACCTTGATGATGCTGCCGATGAACTCAGCGCCGAGGAATACGAAGCCGTGGCCGACCAGGTGGTGGACCAGGCCACTGCCGCCGAGACCATTCCTGAGCTGCAAGCTGAAATCCTGATCCTGCGGGAGCTGGAAAGTGCCGCCGCATCCGTCGTGCAATCGCGCAGCGACCGCAAGTGGGAAGAGTTTTCGCGCCTGCTGCAAGACGAGCCTGAAATGCGCACCGCCGATGGCCGCCGCCGCAAAATCATCGTGTTCACCGAGCACCGCGACACGCTTAACTATCTGCTGCTGCGCATCCGCGACACGCTGGGCAGCGAACAGGCTGTGGTCACCATCCACGGTGGCATCAACCGCGACGACCGGCGCAAGGTGCAAGAGGCGTTCCGCAACGACCCCGACGTGCTTGTGCTGCTGGCGACCGACGCGGCAGGTGAAGGCGTCAACCTGCAAAACGCCAACCTCATGGTCAATTACGACCTACCCTGGAACCCCAACCGCATGGAGCAGCGCTTTGGCCGCATCCACCGCATTGGCCAGCGCGAGGTGTGCCACCTGTGGAACCTAGTGGCGGCCCAGACCCGTGAGGGCGAGGTGTTCAACTGCCTGCTTGAAAAGCTGGCCATCGAGCGCGAGGCCCTGGGCGGGCGGGTGTTCAACGTGCTGGGTGAAGCCTTCGACAACATCTCGCTCAAAGACCTGCTGATCGACGCCATCCGCTATGGCGAGAAGCCCGAAACCCGCGCCCGCATGGAGCAGGTCATCGGCCAGGCGCTGGACACCCAGCACTTGAAAGACCTGATGGCCCGCAACGCCCTGGTCGAAAATCACATGAGCCTGGACGACCTCTATGCCATCCGCGAGGAAATGGACAAGGCCGAGGCCCGCAAGCTCCAACCGCATTTCATCAGCGCATTCTTCCGCGAAGCATTCCGGGTGGTGGGTGGCGAACTGCGCGACCGCGAGGCGGGCCGCTATGAGGTGCGCCACGTTCCTGCTGATGTCATGGAACGTGACCGCGTGATCGGCCACACCCGCACCCCCGTGCTGAAAAAGTACGAGCGCATTTGCTTCGACCGTGAGCACCGCACCATCTACGGCAAACCCACGGCAGAACTGGTGCACCCAGGCCACCCCCTGATGGCCGCTGTGACCGACCTGGTGTTGTCCAGCCACCGTAGCCTGCTCAAACGCGGCGCTATTCTGGTGGACCCGCACGACGACAGCACCGAACCGCGCGTGCTGTTCATGCTGGACCACAGCGTGCGAGAAACAGCAGCGCCCAGCGGCAACACTCCGCGCGACGTGTCCCGCCGCTTGCAGTTTGTGGAAATGACGGCCAACGGCAACGCCACCCCCGCGCCGTTTGCCCGCCATCTTGACCTGGTACCCATCACCACCGCACAGGCCGCCCAGGTGGCCGACGTGTTGCAGGCCGACTGGGTGACCCACCACATCGAAGCCCGTGCACTGGCCTACGCCGTGGAACACCTGGTGCCCGACCACACGCAAGAAGTTGCCAGCCGCCGCGAGCGCCAGGCCGATAAGCAACTGGCAGCCGTGCGCGAGCGCCTGGTCAAAGAAATCCAATACTGGTCAGACCGAGCCATCCGGCTGGACATGGACGTACGCGCAGGCAAGCAACCCCGCCTGCAACCCGAGAACGCCCGCCGCCGCGCCGAGGAGTTGAGCGCGCGCCTCAAACAGCGCACGGCTGAACTCCAAGCCATGCGCAACGTGGCGTCCGGCACCCCCAACGTGATCGGCGGGGCACTGGTAATCCCCGCAGGGCTGTTGGCGGAGCGCAGTGGTGTGCCCAATTTCAGCGTGGACGCAGCAGCCCGTGCCCGCATCGAGCGCATTGCCATGCAAGCCGTGTTTGACGCCGAACACGCGCTGGGCCACCGCACCAAAGACGTATCCGCCGAAAAATGCGGCTGGGACATCACCGCCTACGTCGAGCAGACCGAGGGGCTGGCATTGGAACACCACATTGAAGTCAAAGGCCGCGCCAAGGGGCAGGACACCATCACCGTCACCAGCAACGAGATTCGCCACGGGCTGAACCAGAAAGACAAGTTCGTGTTGGCCGTGGTGGTGGTGGACGGCGACAGCGCCGAATCGGTGAACTACGTCCCCATGCCATTCACCCAGGAGCCAGACTGGGCCGAGGCGAGCAAGAACCTTGACCTTGGGTTGCTGCTGGGCAGAGCTTCGGACCCCAAGGCGTTCCATGGGTGAACAAGTGCGCCACAAAGAGAGATGCCCCAGAGCTTGCGCTGCTGGGGCATCGGACCGGAGATGCTATCTCCGGTGGGGTTGTAGCCTCGTATTATCCATACCTACGTAACCACAGGTCAACAAATAGTGTCACAAGAAGTGGGTTCTATGCAACGGGTCGCAGCGTATATCGACGGGTTCAACCTCTACTTTGGCTTGCGCCAGAGCAAACTGCGCCGCTACTACTGGCTGGATTTGCCAGCACTGATCACCACCCTGCTCAAATCCGATCAGCAGTTGGTTGCAACCCACTACTTCACCGCCCGCATCAAGACCAACGGCCACAACGCGGCGGACGCCAAGCGGCAGAGCGACTACATCGACGCCTTGGCGACCCGCCCCGGCCTCACCACCCAATTCGGTCACTACCTGCAAAAAACCCGGCAGTGCAAGCAATGCGGAGCCACTTGGCCCGACTATGAAGAAAAAATGACCGATGTCAACATCGCAGTCCAGTTGCTGGCCGATGCTTTTGAAGACCGCTTCGACACAGCCATCATCGTTTCAGGCGACAGCGACCTGACCACCCCCATTCAGCAGGTGCGCCAGAGGTTTCCGAACAAGCGCCTGATCGTCGCTTTTCCGCCCAATCGGCACTCTGAACAACTGAAAAAAGTGGCCCACGGCCACCTGACTGTGGGCGACGACAAGCTCAGACGCAGCCAACTGCCCGACCCCGTTATCACCGCCAGTGGCTACCACTTGCAGCGCCCAGCCTACTGGAATTAAACCTTACATGTCGAACATCCGCTCCCCCAAGAAACTCATCGAAGTCGCCCTGCCGCTGGACGACATCAACGTGGCCAGCGCCCGCGAAAAGTCCATCCGCCACGGCCACCCCAGCACGCTGCACCTGTGGTGGGCGCGCCGCCCGCTGGCCGCCGCGCGCGCGGTCATCTTTGCGCAGATGGTGAACGACCCCGGTGGCGAGCGAGGCTATTACGCGGGCAAAACCAAGGCCCAGGCTGATGCTGAGCGCGAAGAGCTGTTCCAGATCATGCGCGACCTGGTGCTGTGGGAGAACACCAACAACGAAGAAGTGCTGGGCCGCGCTCGCGCCGCCATCGTCAAAAGCTGGCGCGAGACCTGCGCGCTCAACCCTGGCAAGCCTGGCTTTGACCCCGAAGTGCTGCCAGCCTTCCATGACCCCTTTGCCGGTGGTGGTGCACTTCCACTGGAAGCGCAGCGCCTGGGGCTGGAAAGCTACGCCAGCGACCTGAACCCTGTGGCCGTCACCATCAACAAGGCCATGATCGAGATACCGCCCAAGTTCGCGGGCCGCGCCCCGGTGGGGCCAGAGATTGAGGCCGAGCGTGGTACCAAGAAGGGCACGCGCAACGCCTTCGAGGATTGGAGCGGTGCCCGTGGCCTGGCCGAAGATGTGCGCCGCTATGGTGCGTGGATGCGCGAGCAGGCCCAACAACGAATTGGACACCTGTATCCGACGATTCGAATTACTCCTGAATTGATAGCTGCTAACGTTTATGAGAAAAGCGCTAGCGGCCAAAAAGGCTTGAAAAACAGTGGTCTGGCCAGTTTGCAGCCAGGGCAGGAACTCACTGTGATTGCCTGGCTATGGGCGCGCACCGTCAAAAGCCCCAACCCTGCTTTCAGCCACGTGGATGTGCCGTTGGCCAGCACCTTTGTTTTGAGTAGCAAGGCTGGTAAGGAGGCCTATGTGCATCCGGTCATCGAGGGTGATAGCTACCGTTTTGAGGTGCGCACAGGAACGCCGCCGGAAGGGGCAAAAGCGGGAACAACGGCTGGCAAACGTGCTGCATTCATTTGCCTGCTTTCTGGCTCACCAATTGACTACAAGTACATCCGCGCGGAAGGTAGCGCGGGACGGATGGGACAAAGGCTGATGGCCATCGTGGCCGAGGGTGCCAGAGGGCGTGTGTACCTCACTCCGACCAGCGAACACATTGCAATTGCCGAAGGTGCCCAACCCGAATGGTCGCCCGAGATGGATTTGCCGAACAATCCGCGCGACTTTAAAACGCCCAATTACGGATTAACCAAGTTCGGTGACCTCTTCACTCCTCGCCAACTGGTGGCGCTGACCACGTTTTCCGATCTTGTTCCCGATGTCATTGCTCGTATTCGTGCCGATGCACTGGCCAAAGGCATGACAGACGATGGTCTGGGGCTTGACGCTGGTGGGCGTGGCGCTACTGCGTACGCGGAGGCTGTTGGGGTCTATCTAGCTTTGGGTATTAGTCGGCTTTCAGATGCACAGAACGCGCTTTGCCAATGGGGGCCAAGTGCGAATCAAACCCAGCACCTGTTTCGGAGGCAAGCCATCCCAATGGTCTGGGACTTTGCGGAGTCCAGCGTGTTTTCTGATGCAGCCGGAGATCTGGGGACCAGTCTTGGCAGCCTTTGCCGCGTGCTCGACAAGCTTACACCGGCGGCTGTCGGTTCCAGCTCCCAATCTGCCGCACAAAGCCAGAGCATTAGTGAGGGCAAGGTCGTTTCTACTGACCCTCCGTACTATGACAACATCGGATATGCCGACTTGTCCGACTTTTTCTATGTTTGGTTGCGCCGCAGTCTTCGGCCCATCTTTGGGAATTTATACGCCACAGTGGCTGTTCCCAAGGCCGAGGAGTTGGTTGCCACGCCGTACCGGCATGGAGGCAAAGCGGATGCCGAGAAATTCTTTATGGATGGAATGACCGGGGCCATGTACAACCTCGCCCGGCATGCGCACCCAGCTTTCCCCGTCACCATCTACTACGCATTCAAGCAAAGCGACACGAAGGATGATGGGGGCACGCACAGCACTGGCTGGGAGACTTTCTTAGAGGCGGTGCTTCGTGCTGGCTTCACATTGACTGGCACTTGGCCAATGAGCACCGAGCGGGACTCTCGGTCTATCGGATTGGGTACTAACGCTTTGGCATCGAGCATTGTGCTTGTCTGTCGCCCGCGTGATGCGAGCGCCGAGACCATTAGCCGCCGCGAGTTCCAGCGCCAGTTGCGCGAGCATCTGCCCGAAGCGCTGGAAACCATGATCGGCGGTACCAGCGGCCAAAGCCCGATTGCTCCCGTGGACCTGGCGCAAGCCGCCATTGGCCCCGGCATGGCGATTTACAGCCAATATGCTGGCGTGCTCAACCAAGACGGCACGCCGATGCGCGTGCACGACGCGCTGGTGCTCATCAACCGCGAAATCACTGAGTACCTGACCCCCGACGCGGGCAGCTTTGACGCCGACACCCTGTTTTGCAACAGCTGGTTCGAGCAATACGGCTGGGCCGAGGGGCCGTTTGGCGAGGCCGATGTGCTGGCCCGTGGCAAAGGCACCAGCGTGCAGGGTGTGGCGCAGGCTGGCATTGCCGACAGCGGTGGCGGCAAGGTACGCCTGCTGCGCTGGGCCGATTACCAGACTGGCTGGGACCCCAAGCTGGATGCCCGCAACCCCGTGTGGGAGGCCACGCACCACCTGATTCGCGCGCTTAACACCCAGGGCGAAGCCGCAGCCGGTGCCCTGCTGGCCGCCATGCCCGACAAGGCCGAGCCCATTCGCCAACTGGCCTACCACCTCTACACCCTGTGCGAGCGCAAGAAGTGGGCCGAGGATGCGCGTGCCTATAACGAACTCATCACCGCCTGGCACGCCGTGCTGGAAGCGTCCCGCGAACAGGGGCCGCGTGGAGAGCAGTTGGGGTTTGAGGCATGATTTTGGGCCAGCATTTCAAGGGATCGCCATGCTGAACAAGGCCGTTATCAAGAACTTTGGGCCATTGCCCAATGCGGAGTACCAGTTTTCGCCTGGTCTGAATGTGATCGTGGGCGAGAACGGGCTGGGCAAGTCGCAGTTGCTCAAATTGTTGTACGCGGTATTGAAGGTCAATGCCGATGCCAAGGATTTGACCAAGGTTGAGCTGCAAAAAGCCTATGCCGAGAAGCTGGTTGGTGTGTTCAGGCCTGATGCTCTTGGGCGCCTTGCCAAACGTAAGCAAGGGCGCGAGCGTTGCGAAGTGCGGGTGGACATGAAAGATGCCGCGCTGTCGTGCGCTTTCAGTTTTGCCTCTCAGGCCAAGTCAGAGGTACAACTGGACAAAGCACCTTCCAAGGCTTTGGGGCTTGCACCCGCCTACATTCCGACGCGTGAACTCGTCACGCTGTGCCCTTGGTTTGGGCCTCTGTATGACAACTACCACCTGCGCTTTGAAGAAAGCTGGCGCGATACCGTGTCCTTGCTAGGCACGCCCAGCGTCAAGGGGCCTAGGGAGAAAAAGGCCGCAACCCTCTTGCAGCCTCTGGAAGAGGCTATGGGGGGCAAGGTGGTGGTGGACTCTGGCACCGGTGAGTTCTATCTGAGCATTCCAGGCGAGGGCAACATGGAAATGCCGCTGGTGGCCGAAGGCCTGCGAAAGCTGGCCATGTTGGCACGCTTGATCAGCACGGGGGTACTGCTGGACAAGGGCTGCCTGCTTTGGGATGAGCCTGAAACGAACATGAACCCTAAGCTCATCAAGGTGCTGGCCCGCAGCATTCTCACGCTGTGCCAGCAGGGTATTCAGGTTTTCATCGCAACGCACTCACTCTTCCTGATGCGCGAGCTTGAAATGCTATTGCAAGATGCACCATTCCAGTCCCTCGCACCAAGGTACTTTGCGCTCAAAGCGAGTGGCTTAGGAAAGCCTACTGAGTTAGAGCAGAGCGCTGATTTGTACGACATCAAGACACTGGTGCTTTTGGATGAGGAGTTGCATCAGTCTGATCGATTCATGGCTGTGGAGGGGTTGCATGCCCGTGATTGAAAACCCCATTACAGAGGATCGGCTGACCTTCACCTTTGCGCGAGGGGGCTTGTCGAGCAAGTACGACGCATGGTCGCATTATCGCAATCAGTTCAACAGCGCATTTGGGGGCACGAAGGCTGTCGATGTGGTCTATGCGGCGGCTGACACAGGATGGCTCATCGAAGTCAAAGACTACCGGGTCAATCCGCGCACCAAGGCAATTGACCTTGCAGATGAGGTTGCGCTGAAAGTACGCGACACCTTGGCGGGCTTGATATCGGCCCGATTGCATGCCAATGACGCGGACGAGAAGCGTGTGGCGGAAACGCTATTGCGGAAGCGCCACTTGCGAGTCGTTTTGCACCTCGAAACGCCGCGCAGCCGTTCGCGGCTGCGTCCAAAAGCCATCGAGTCTGACAAGGTGCTGCAAAAGCTGAAAACGTTGATCAAAGCGATTGACCCGCACCCTTGCGTTGTTGATCAGCACACTATCAAGCCTGGTATGAGCTGGGCCGTTCAGGGATAAATGGGATGAGCATCAAACCTTGGCGCGAAGTCGCCCACCCCCACAAGGACGTGCTGGAAGGCACTTTCAAGCAAAGCGAGTTCGCGGCTGATATCTCGCAGGTGCATGCAGGCACGGCCGAGCCTGAGTACCAGGACGCCGAGAAGTTCTTTGCCCGCACCTTCATCACCGAAGGCATGCGCCTATTGCTGCAAAGCGTGGCCGAACGTTTGTCGGGGCGGGGTGGTGACCCGGTCATCCAGCTGCAAACGGCATTTGGTGGCGGCAAGACTCACACGCTGCTGGCGGTGTACCACCTGGCCAGCCGCCAGTGTCCGACCGAGAAGCTGGCGGGCATCCCGCCCATTCTGGATGCCGCAGGCGTGACCTCGCTGCCGCAGGCACGGGTGGCGGTGATTGACGGCATCAAGTTCTCGCCCAGCCTGCCGCGCTCGCATGCGGGCACCACGGTGAACACGTTGTGGGGTGATTTGGCTGTTCAGTTGCTGGGAACCGAGGGCTATGCGTTGCTGGCCGATGCCGATCAGGCGGGCACATCCCCCGGTAAAGACGTGCTGACGACACTGCTGCAACGCGCCGCGCCGTGCGTGGTGTTGCTGGACGAGCTAGTAGCGTATGTGCGCCAGTTGGAGCCCGGCAAGAGCTATCCCGGCGGCACGTTTGACAGCAACATCACCTTCATCCAGGCGCTGACCGAGGCGATGAAGAGTGTGCCCAACGCCATCTTGCTGGCATCGCTACCGCAGTCAGAAACCGAGGCGGCAGGCACACAGGGGCAGCGCGCGCTGGATGTGCTGGAAAAATACTTTGGCCGCGTTGAATCGGTCTGGAAGCCGGTGGCAGCGGAAGAGGCCTTCGAGATTGTACGCAGGCGCTTGTTTGACACTGTGGGCGACCCAGCGCAGGTGAACGCCACGGCACGGGCTTTTGGCGAGCTGTACCGCCAGAACCCGACCAAGTTCCCTAGCGAGACGCAGGAGGCGCGCTACGAGGAGCGCATCGCGCACGCCTACCCGATTCACCCGGAGGTGTTTGACCGGCTGTATGAGGACTGGTCCACGCTGGACAAGTTTCAGCGCACTCGGGGGGTGTTGCAGTACATGGCCATCGTCATCCACAGGCTGTGGGACAGCCGTGACAAAGACCCGCTCATCATGCCGGGCTCGTTGCCGCTGGACGATGCGCTGGTGCGCAACAAGAGCATCCACTACCTGCCCAATGGCTGGGAGCCGGTGATTGAACGTGAAATGGATGGCCCTCGCTCAGCAGCGGCAGACATTGACGGGCACGACACCCGGTTTGGCAGCTTGCAGGCTGCGCGGCGCGTGGCGCGCACCATCTTCTTGGGCAGTGCGCCATCAAACGCTGCGCAGGCGGTGCGCGGCATTCGGGTGGAAGGCATCTTGCTGGGTGCTGTGCAGCCAGGGCAGGCCGTGGGCACGTATGAGGATGTCATCAAACGCCTGCGTGATCGGCTGCATTACCTCTACGGTGAAAAGGACAGCTACTGGTTCGACACGCGCCCCAACCTGCGCCGCGAAATGGAAAGCCGCAAGGCCAACCTGAAAGACGCTGACGACGTGATGCCAGTGCTGCGCGACCGCGTGGGCAGGGTGTTTTCCAAGGGCAACCACTTTGCGGGCATCCACGTTTTCACGCCGTCTGCCGATGTGCCCGACGACTTTGGCTTGGGGCCGCGCCTGGTGGTGTTGCCGCCCAATGCGGGTTACCGCAAGCAAGATGAGTCGTTGGCCTTGTTGGCTGCCACCGAGGTGCTGGAAAAGCGGGGCGATGCACCACGGCTGAAACGCAACCGGCTGATTTTCCTGGCGCCCGATGGTGACGCTGTGCAGCGCCTGCGTGATGCCGTGCGGACCTATCTGGCATGGAAGTCCATCGTGGAAGACGTGCAGAACCGCCGTATCGACCTGGGCACGTACCAGGCCGACCAGGCCAAGCGCGCCATGGACGGTGCTGAGGATGGCGTCAAACAGATGGTGCGCGAGACCTATCGCTGGCTGATGGTGCCCACCGAAGAGATGGTGCGCGGCAAGCTGGCACTGCGCTGGGAGGCAGTGGCCCTGTCGGCGTCTGCACCGAGCGTGGTCGATGCGATTGAGAGCAAGCTCAAAGAAGAAGAATGGCTGGTGAGTGCGTGGTCGCCCGTCCACCTGAACCGGGTGTTGAACCAGTGGTACTTCAAAGAAGGCGTCACCGAGGTCTCGGCTTTGAAAGTGTGGCAAGACAGTTGCCAGTACCTGTACCTGCCACGCCTGCTGAACTCTGATGTGTTTGTGCAGGCGGTGACGGCAGGCTGCGCCACCCGTGACGGGTTTGGCTATGCGGCGGGCAAGGATGGTGATCGTTGGCTGGGGTTTTCCTTCGGCCACTCGGCATTGGTCACAATGGATGCCGACACCGTGCTCATTAGCCAGGCGGCGGCCATCGAGTACCAACAGAAGCTGGATGCGGAGCAGCGCGAGCGTGCAGCACAGCAAGCGGTGCCTGCCAATGTCGGCAGCGGTGTGCCTGGCACGCCATTGCCCGGCCAGCGTCCGGTGGCCTCCAAGTCCGAGGGAGCCACGGCGGCGACGGCTGCGGTGGCACTGCCCAACCGGTTCTTTGGACTGGTGGAGGTGGATGCCACGACGGCAACGATGGACTTTTCGACCATCGTGAACGAGGTGATTCAGCACTTCGCGGCCCAGAGTGGGGTGGATGTCACCGTTACCGTCGAAATTGAGGCCCGCACGCGCGATGGTTTTGAGGCAGGCTTGCAGCGGACCATCAAGGAGAACTGCGGGGTGCTGAAATTCCGCTCCGCCAACTTCGAGCAGGAATAGCCTGCTGTCACTGGCGGTAGGGACCATGACGGCGCGTTGGGGCGGAATGTTTGCGTGAACCCAAATCTGCTTGCTACTTTGGATCAGCACCAAGGAGCAAGCATGAGCAAACTAAAAAAATACACATCGCCCCAGCCGCGTTTTCCGGACGACGCCAGCCGCTACGTGGTCGATTACATGGACCACGCCCCCGTGTGGCCCGCAGTCATCTTCGCGCAGGGGCTGTTTCGGCCAACCCAGAACGGGGCGCCGGTTGTCTCGCTGGAAATCGAGTACGAGACGACCATCCAAAAGCAGCGGGTGGAGTACGTCTTCCGCAGTCCAGAGGCCTTGAACATCGTTGACCAGACGGTGCTTCTGCACCTGTGCCAGTTGATGGCTGCTGGTAATCGGGTGCACCTTGCGCCTGACCATGAGAGATACCCCGTGTACTGCGCAGCGCTTGGCGCTTCGGGGCTGTGGAGCGACCAAGGCATTTCGGTGGTGGTTGTCAAACTGTCTGACGTTGCGCACGGCATAGGATTGACGCGCACTGGCACCAATGCGCGGAGCGTGCTCGCATCTCTCAATAGGCTTTCCCAGCTCACCGTGCATCGACAGATGCATGGCCCCAGCCATACGGGGGAGGGGGCTAGTCGGTTCCTGGCGTTCACATGTTCAGACACCCATGTGCGGATAGCGATAAGCGTTGAAGCAGCTTGGTTCGCCGTGAGGCGCCAGGGCGTTGCCTGGGTCAACATGCGAGAGCATCGCTCATTGAAGAGCAAACCAGCCAAGCGGCTGCATGCCTGGCTCTCTGCATGGGCGTCGCCCGTGGAGCGTAAGTCCGTTGGCCTGGACAAACTGCTGGTCAATGTATGGGGTGACCCACCGCCTCATAGTGATGCCCGCAAAGACCGGATGCGCACCTTGCGCCAGGCTATCAAGGAAGTCGGCGAGTTGCGGGGATGGTCTTGTGACCTGTCTGCGGACGGCAAGCAACTGCGGGTTCGCAAGCCCCGGTTCGCGGGCACTCTTGCGCAAGCCGAGCAAGATGCTCAGAGTGCGAGCGGTGCGCACACCGCTGCAACCCCCACCGTACCCGCTGGCACCACCCCCGTATTCGCTACCACGCCCACCAATGTCGTCGCCACGCCCACCGCCAATCGGCTGGAACCGGCGCCCAGTGCGGAGTTTGACGGTATTGAGTTCGCGCTCTAAGAACCATCAGGAAAGTTCAAGACTTTCCATGGTGTGGGGCGAAGCCCCGTCGCACCTATGCTCCGGTGCATCGCCCGGGGGTTACACGCCTTGTGATTTTGGGTGTGTCGTACGAGCCAAGGAATAGAGGTGATATCACTTTGATACCACCTGGCCGCCTGCGGAGCAGTGGCACTTCAACCGGCGGAGGTTGTCAGCGCTTGGTCTTTTTCAGCGCTTGCAGCCCGTCGTCGCGCAGACGCTGCCGATTCGGCACCGAAACGACGTCGTTCTCTGGTTGATTCAGCGTTGATTCCAGCCACAACAGCGCTCCGAGGATCAGGGCGCGGTCGTATGCCGTCGATTGGGCGGCGAGTCCACCACGCAACGGCGTCGAATCGTCGTCGTTTGGTGGCCGATGGGCTTCGGACTGCGGGATGTCGAGCCCCGCTTTCTTGACCAAGGCACCGAGCACGATTTTTTCGTGAGCGTCGATGCGCCGTTGTAAGCGCTGCGCATGCGCTCGCCCCACGCGGTCCAGATGCTCAGCCCGAGCCTGCAATTGCGCAGCTTCATGCCGGAGTGCTGCTTCACGCACACGCAACCGGGCCAGTGGGGGCGGGGCGCTTGGCTGAGCGGTTGTTTTTTGATGTTGAACGGTCATGTTTGTCTCCCTGTAATTGTTCTGCCCTCCTTCTTATTGCAGAGGGCAATTCAATCTGGCAGTTTGAGATGGAGACAGTCAAGCATTACAGGGAAGGCAAGCCCCACAAGCGCACTTATACAAACTCCGTTTGTGTGCGCCAGGCGGGGCCTTGAAAACAGCCGCTGCAAGAGCCTGTGCCGCCAATCGCGGACACACGCAGCGCCATCGCCACGACCTTTGCCTGATCGTCGGCAAAGGAGGGACGATGGCGATATTTCATTTTGCAGTACAGGTCATCACGCGCAGCGACGGCGGTAACGCGGTCGCCGCAGCGGCCTATCGGGCAGGCATGCGGTTCAGTTGTGCCCGCACGGGGCTTGTGTTCAACAGCACCCGCAAACGCGAAGTGGCATACCGCGCAATCCTGGCGCCGCACGGTGCCGCCGCTTGGGTTTTTGACCGCCCACAACTGTGGAACCAGGTCGAAGCCATCGAGACAAGGGCCAACAGTCAATTGGCCCGCGAGGTCGAGGTTGCACTCCCCATCGAACTTACCCATGCGCAGCACATTGCGCTCCTTCACGGGTACGTGAACGAGCACTTTGTGAGTTTGGGCATGGTCGCGGACATTGCGCTGCACGCAAAGACCGGCAACCCCCATGCCCACATCATGCTGACGCTGCGCGACGTAGAGGCAGAAGGTTTTGGTGGCAAGCGTCGGGACTGGAACAGTCCCGCCTTGGTGACTCGATGGCGCGAAGCTTGGGCCACTGCCTGCAATGTGGCCTTGGAGAGCGCTGGGAGCGTTGAGCGCATAGACCATCGCAGCAATCTGGGCCGAGGCATTGACCTCCCCGCCACGGTGCACCAGGGGCGTCGGACCCATGCCAACGCAGAAGCTTGGAATGCCCGCGCGGAATACAACGCTTGGGTGCAGACCCAGGTCGAACTGACCAAGGTTCGCGCCGATGTGGCGCGGGTGCAGTCCCAGCTTGTGGACTTGACCAGCACCATTACCGAAGCCTTGGCAGAGCGCGACGCCAAACGGGCGGGTAGTGCGTCCAGCGCCACCATCGTGCCCACGGCACCTGCCACCCCCATCACACCCCGTATCTGGACGCCCGCCAGCGATGTGCTGACACGGGATTTTTCAGTCGCGGGAGTCATCGCCCGGCGCTCATCCGGCGCCTGCGGACCCACGAGTCCCATCCACCGTTCAACCCCGCAGCCCGAGGTCTCGCATGTCTCGGACGGCTTTATTCAAGGAGACTAACCATGCTGATATCACTTCTGTTCCAGCTCATCGCCGCAATTTTTGTAACCCGACCGCCAGGCATTCAAGCGGGGCAGTGGAGCCCTCACGCCCGTGATGCTGTCCGTACGTTGGAGCGCAGGCACTTTGGCATTCCGATTCCTCCACGGCCTGTGTCGCGTGCTCCGACCCGTCGGGATTGGGTGCGTGCACCCGCTCCGGTGACCCCGGAAGTGGAAGGAGAGTGGACATGCAAGTAATGAGCACACTTTCTCCAACAAGAGAGCAGCCCCAAGCTGCTGTGGTACTGCCTGCGGCACCCAAGGTCTGGATGCCTGCGCATTACTTTCATCGCGTGCACGATCCAGCCAGTTTTGCTTGGCTTGAACGCCTGTCACCTACGGTCGCCACGCAGTCGCCGCCCCTTGGCAATTGCTTTGGGATGGAGGTGGCCTACCTGGCACTCGACCTGTTGCACTGGTTTCCGAGCGAAACCGTGCTGGCCATCCCGTTCTTGGAAGCCGTGCCGCCAGAGTATTTTTTGGTGTGCAGTTCGGGTGGCCAGCGTTGGTGGTGTTTTGTTGTGCTGCGAAATCGCGCTGAGAAAGCGTGTGCGCTCGTTTTCGACATCGACCCATCGGTGCTGCTTATTGCTGGCCTTGGTCTGCGCGAAACCCATATCGAGGCAGCCACCGAAGCCGTCACATGCGGACGTGATTTTTCATTGGCGCCGAACGCGGCAGTGCTGTGCCCCATGGATCAGCGCCCAATCCGCTACGAGCGGTTGAGTCCTGCTACGCAGGAATATTTCTGTCTCAGTGAGGGGGCCGCAATAGGCAGCGCACCAGGAGCGCCCCCCGGTCTTGCAGGCCTTTTGACGCCGCGCAGTTTGCCGCAGACCGCTGCGATGGAGGTTTCCATCGGCAGTCGGACGCTGGGGTTGCGCATGCGCGTGAATGACGACGATGCTTTGATGCGGTTCCTGGACTCGCTGGGCGGTGACTGTGCGGGAGGTGTCCTATGAATGGCAGACCCCAATTTATCTCGCTGACCCCTGACCTGGCGCGAGCACTCATAGAAGAGATGCAGGCCGTGCTGGATGGTGAGGCCAGCTATTTCCACGCAGAGCTGTGGACCGATTCCGGCCTGCAAGTCGGAGTGCACTTGTCGGGACCAGAGGATGTTGTCGAGGACGGAGGGCCGTACCATGAGTGACGCCAAATTTTCTCGACGTTCCCGGTCCATGGTGAAGAGGGACCTGTATCAGGAGGTCACGGACAAGCTGATAGCTGCCATTGAGGCAGGCACTGCACCGTGGCAACGCCCCTGGCAAGACGTGGCCGCAGCGGGCGTGCCCATGAACGGCACCAGTTCGCGTCCGTATAACGGGGTCAACGCCCTGCTTTTGATGATGACTGCGCAAGCGGAAGGCTATTCTGACAACCGTTGGTTCACTTTTAAGCAAGCCAACGAGATGGGCGCCAAGGTCAGGAAGGGGAGCAAGTCCACCCCCGTGTACTTCTTCAAGATGCTCGACGCCAAGGGGCGTGAAGTGCCGGGTGATGGCACTGCGCCCCGAGAGGGCCAGGGGGCCGCCACCGAATCCCCGCGGCAGATTCCATTCTTGACGGAATACCGTGTGTTCCATGCGACTCAATTGGAGGGCTTGGCGCCTTTGCCTCAGCCAGAGCGCCCGTGGACCCCGCTGCAATCCGTGCAGCAGTTGGTCGAACGCTTGCAGCCGGAGATTCGCTATGGTGGCAATCGGGCCTTTTACGCGCCTGGCCCAGGCCGAGACTTCATCCAGATGCCGCCAGAAGGAGCGTTTGCCAGTGCGGAGGAGTTTGCTGGGACGTTAGCCCATGAACTGGGCCACTGGACCGGTGCGGAGCACCGTCTCAACCGCAAGTTCGGCGTGTGGGGTACAGAAGCCTATATGCAGGAGGAGCTGAGGGCCGAGATTTTTAGCGCTTGCCTTTGCGCTGAGCTTGGCGTCGCCACTCCGATGGACAACCACGCTGCGTATGTGGGCGCCTGGCTGAAAAAGCTCCGGGAGGACAAGTTCGAGGTGTTCCGGGCCGCCAAGGATGCGCGTCGGATGGTGGATTTCGTTATGGGGCGGGGCAGTGCCCCAGCGATATCAGTGCCCGTATCAGATTCAGCACCAGCCATGCTCTCAGCCGTCTTAGGCCACAAAGCTGTGGCTTCGGGAGTGGAAGGCCTGCTGTTGCGTGCCCAGCAGGCCGCACGACGTGGTACCACCGTACGGCGACATGGTTTTGTGCCCGTGTCCGAGGCGCTGTCAGAGCATGCCCAGTCAGTGCCTTGGACTGGGTCAACGCGTCACTTCGATGGCTCGTAGTCCACCGTCGGATATTTTCTGTCCAGCGAACCCCAGTGTTTGAGTGCCACTTCGTCGGCAATTTGTACAGCCGTATGGAAGTCGCTCTTTCGCAGCTTCTTTCTGATGGCGCTATCAATTAGATGAGGGGGCATGAAAGCCAATGCGCGGAAGTGCTCCCAATCGCCTACGCTATCCATCATTCCGCAAAGAGCGGTTCCCTGCGGGCCGAAGATGATGCCTAGCTGCTTGAACAAATCCATGGCAACGTCGTTCTCAACGAGCTTGGACGTGGCGCTCCGACTGTCTCGAAGGCATTTGGGAGGTTTTCCTGGCTTGGCATAGAAATCGTGCCTCTTCCCCCAAACAGAGATGCCAGGGCATACGTATTCCGGGTCAATTTTCCAGTTGGCTCTGTCGAACAGCAGGAACGGACGACGACGCAGTGCGTACGCTTCCATATCTGGGAGCGGGTTGCTGATTCTCAGCAGATTTTCTGGGGCGGCTGAAAGCAGATTCCAGTTGGCCGAGTGCAGGTTCCACTTTTGTGGGTGTGTCATAACTTTTCCTTTCTTAAATGACAGGACTCAGTTTTGACCTTGGCGCACCAAAAGTGAAGAAACGGAAAGAACCGTAATTGCTATGTAGCCAGGATGTAGTAAAAAAACAGAGAAATCTTAGGTTTCAGAGGAGAAAAACTAAAAAATAAGGTACTGCTGCATCATGGGGGTGTGGGCGCTGAGGTCGGCCGCTGGACGCGGGCTGTTGGCCGCGTCGCGCTCGGGCAAGGTGTTGTCCAGGGGCTGGGAAGACATCCGCGTATTTTCGCAGGTTGTGGAGCGCCTTCCGGCGCGCGCCTGCTCGAAGCATCAAACGTGGGATTGCCCCAACTTGAGGCGCTGGGTACGCTCGCCAGCGCTCTGCCGGCATCAGCAGTACGCCGCCCTGGCGATCCACCTGGCCCGCGGCACTCCGCAGGCTCATCTTGAAGTCAAACGGGAGACACTCATGCTGAAAGCCACGCTTTCCACCGCTTTGATGGGCGTCGTCTTGACAGCCGCATCCACGGGTGCACTGGCGGCCACGGGCCAGATCAACAGCTTCAGTGCCAGCGCCACCACGGTGGCCGAGGGCACGCTGGTGGACTTCACGGTTAGTTTCGGGCTCAGCACCACCGCCGCCACCAACGGCGGCAGCAATCCGGAGCCCGAGCCGGCTGAGGGCTACCAGATCTGGGCGGCCAACTGGTACAACTACGAAAACGAGACCTTGAACTCGATCTGGTTGCAGGCTGGTGGCCAGAGTTTTTCCGACTCACCGGTCCTGCTGCCCGGCAGCAGCCACTCGGACACCTGGAGTTTTTCCGTGCTGTTCCCCGTGGCCGGCAGCATCGACATCACCCTCACGGGCGGCTGGGGCAGCAGCATCGAGACCTACCACAGCAATGAAACGGCCAGCCGGGATTGCTTCAATGAGGATCCCGACGGCAGCAACGCGCTGGTCTGCACGTCCTGGAACTTCGTTTATGACGATGGCGGCGACACCTACTCGAGCGACGGCTCGTTCGGCTCGCAGAGCACCACCATCAACGTGACCGCGGTGCCCGAGCCCGCCGCCTGGGCGCTGCTGGCCGCAGGGGCGGTGGCGGTGCTGACGGCTCGGCGCCGTCAGGCTGCGTGATCAGACCTGCTCAGAACAGGTGCCGCACCCCGAAGGCCAGGCCCCGGCCGGATTGCCCTGCGCCCGGGGCGATCACGCCCTTGTTGGCCGCATCCTCGTTGTCCACATTGACCAGCCAACCGTACAGCGAGGTGCTGCGCGACAGGGTGTAGACGCCCTTGAGCGAGAAGATGGCGACCCGGTCGTCGTCGCTGCGCGCATCGGTGGTGCCGCGCGTGCGTGAGGCGCCCGCCGTCAGCACCAGATCCTGACCAACGGGTACGGCCAGCTTGGCGCCGATGGTGCGCAGATGGTCGGCCCCGCTGATGACGGAGGCGTTGGTCTCGTCATTGGCGTAGGCCGTGACCTTGAGCACGCCGAAATCGTAGCTGGCCAGCACCATGGTGGCGTTGGCGCCCTGCTTGCCGGCGGCCAGGATGTTCTCGTCGTGCGCATGCAGGTGGCCCAGTGCCGCTTGGAAGGGGCCGGCCGCGTAGATCAGGTTGAAGCCCCAGGCCTTGCCGCCGATGGCTTCGTCGCCAGTGACACGGTTGTCGGCCAGGCCGCTGCCACCGAAGCCCGATGACGCCAAGGAGTACTGCACCTGCCCGCTCAGCCCGTGGAGGACCGTGGGCAGCAGGTAAGTAATGCTGTTGTCAATGCGGCGGTAGCGCATGGTACCGCGCGCGCCCACGATGGTCAGGTCGTCAAATGCCTGGGTGCCGGCGAGATCGGCGGCCACGCCCAGCGGCGTGTCCGTGCGGCCCAGGCGCAACTCACCCCAACTGCCAATCAGGCCCACATGGGCCTGACGATCGAAGAAGCGCGCACTGCCGCCGCTGTTGGCCCCCGTGTCGGCCGACACGGCGGTTTCCAGCGTGGCGCGCACTTTCAGGCCGCTGCTCAGCACTTCTTCAGCCCGCAAACCCAGGCGCGAGGTGTTCAGGTTGCTCGAAGACACCCGGGAGAGCGAAAAACCCTGGCCGGAAATGTGTTCGGCAGACAAATCCAGCAGCCCGTAGAGGCTGACCTGCGCGTGGGCGGCACTCATCGGCGTGCACAGCGAGGCGCACACCAGGGCGATGGTGGAAACGGACTTGAGTGAAGTCGGGCTGAGCGTGCGCATCCCGGCATCCGCCTCAGAAAGGCGCGTCATCCGAGCGGGGCGAGCGTCGGAGAGCAGGCTTTTCAGCAGTTTGATCAGCCGCCACCTCGGCGGCCTTGGCCGCGGCGGTGATGCGCTTGCGCACCACGGGCTTGGGTTCGGCAGGCTTGGCTTCTTCAGCCGCATTCAGGGCCTGCAGCGCGGCATCGCCCTCTTCCGCGTCGGTATCATCCGCATAGGATCCGATGCCTGCGGCACTTGCGCCCAGCCCAGATGTGTCCTTGGGTTCTTCCTTGATCACACGGGTGTAGGGCGACAGGATCTGCACCAACTGGCCGTAGATGCGCGGGTTGCCAGCGACCACCTCGCGCTGGTACAGGAAATCAGCCTCGCCGGTGAAGTTGCCGACCAGACCACCCGCCTCGGTGATCATCAGCGAGCCGGCGGCGATGTCCCAGGGGCTCAGGCCGGTTTCGAAGAAGCCGTCGTAGAAGCCGGCGGCCACGTAGCACAGGTCCAGCGCGGCGGCGCCCGGGCGGCGCACGCCGGCGCACTGCACCATCACATCTTCGAACATCTTGAGATAGCGTTGGAAGTTGTCACCCTTGCGGAAGGGAAAGCCCGTGCCGATCAGGCTGTCGAGCATGCGCGTGCGCTTGGAGACGCGCAGGCGGCGGTCGTTCATGTAGGCGCCCTTGCCGCGCGACGCATAGAACAGGTCGTTGCGGGACGGGTCGTACACCACGGCCTGCTGCACCTGGCCGCGCCACGCCAGCGCGATGGACACCGCGTAGACCGGGAAGCCGTGAATGAAGTTGGTGGTGCCGTCCAGCGGATCGATGATCCAGACGAACTCGCTGGTCTTGTTGCCGCGCGACTGGCCGGATTCTTCGGCCAGGATGCCGTGGCTGGGGTATGCCGCCAGGATGGTATCGATGATGGCCTCTTCGGCCGCCTGGTCCACTTCCGTCACGAAATCATTGTGGGATTTGGCGCTGACGGTGAGCCGCTCGACATCGAGCGATGCCCGGTTGATGATCGCCCCGGCCGCGCGGGCCGCCTTGATGGCGATGTTGAGCATGGGGTGCAGGGCGGTTTGTGACATGAGGGCAGCAATGGGGTCAAAACGGGACTGACCGTGCTGCAGGCAGTGCTCTCATGGGCACACGCTCACAGACACGCACAAAAACCCGAACAAGGAACACGGGACCCCCGCCGGCGCAAAGCCAGGCCAAGGTCAACAACGGGGCGCAACAGTGGACAAAGAACGAGGGAGAATGACGATTCTAGCGTTTCCCCCAGTTTTTGCCACCCCCTTCCAAGTGGCGGCTGTGTATTTTCAAGGGCTTGAGCGTGATTTCTGAAGTGAAGCCGGACCCGACGCGGTTCATCCTGATCGGCACCAGCCACCCCGGCAACGTGGGGGCGACGGCGCGTGCGATGAAGGTGATGGGCTTCTCCGAGTTGGTGCTGGTGCGCCCCCGCTTCGGCGACGTGCTGGTTCAGGAAGAGACCGTGGCCATGGCCAGCGGCGCGGCCGACATCCTGGTCCGCGCGCGCATCGTGGACACGCTGGCCGAGGCGCTGGAGGGCGTCACCTACGCCATCGCCACGGCCATGACGCCCCGCGATTTCGGCCCGCCCACGATCACGCCCCGCGATGGGCTGGCCGCGTTGGCCTCCGGCGAAACGGTGCACAAGGTGGCCTTCGTGTTCGGCAGCGAGCGCTACGGCATGGCCAATGACGATGTCTACCGCTGCCATGCGGTGATGAGCATCCCGACCAACCCCGCTTACGGCTCGTTGAACCTGGCCCAGGCGGTGCAGGTGCTGGCCTACGAATGGCGCCAGGCGTTGGGCGGCTTCGCCGTCGAGGCGCGCACGCCGGATGCCGAACTGGCCAGCGGCCAGGCCGTGCAGGGCGCGCTGGAACATTGGCAGCAGGCGCTGATCGACATCGGATTCCTGGATCCGGCTGCGCCCAAGAAGTTGATGCCGCGCCTGAACCAGTTGCTCAACCGCGCGCAGTTGCGCCAGGAAGAAATCCACATCCTGCGGGGCATCGCCAAGGCCCTCACGGAGCGATGTCGCAGCGGAGCAGCCCGAGATTGAGCCGGCCAGTAAGGCTCTGAGCGCCTGGCCCGCCGCGGGGCAAGTTCTTTACCCGACCGGTAAACTTGCCGACCTGCATTCAAAAAACGCATAAGCGCCCCATGCTCTTTGCCCGCCTGCGAGAAGACATCGCCTGCATCCTGGAACGTGATCCCGCGGCCCGCTCCGCCTGGGAGGTGCTGACCTGTTACCCCGGTCTGCACGCTCTGGCCATGCACCGACTGGCGCACTGGTGCTGGGTGAACGGCTTGAAGTGGCTGGGCCGCTGGCTGTCGCACTGGGGCCGCTTCCTCACGGGCATCGAGATCCATCCGGGGGCTCGCATGGGCCGGCGCGTGTTCATCGACCATGGCATGGGTGTCGTGATCGGCGAGACGGCCGAGGTGGGCGACGACTGCACCATCTACCAGGGCGTGACCCTGGGCGGCACCTCGCTGAGCAAGGGCACCAAGCGCCACCCTACCCTGGGCAAAGGTGTGATCATCGGCGCCAATGCGCAGGTGCTGGGCGGCTTCACTGTGGGCGATGGCGCCCGCGTGGGCTCCAACGCTGTGGTCACCAAGCCGGTGCCGGAGAACGCCACAGCGGTGGGCAACCCGGCCCGCATCATCGTGGCCAAGGTGCAGGTGCTGGACGAAGACCAGGCCAAGCGCGAGGCCGTGGCCGCCAAGATGGGCTTTTCTGCCTACGGGGTGACCGAGGGCGACGACCCGCTGTCGCAGGCGCTGCGCGGGCTGATCGACCATGCCTCGGGGCATGAGCACCAGATCGCGCTGCTGTGGCAGGCCGTCGAGAAACTGGCCGGTGAGGCCCGCACCGAGGCTGGCCGTGACTGCATGCCTTGTGATGCGCAGAAGACCGAGCACTTCGATGCCGAAGGCCTGAACCGGCTCGTCAAGTAAGTCGGCGATGGATCGCCTCCGAGCCATCCCGGCCAGAGGAGATCACGCTTTGCATCAACCCAGCAGGTAACCGCCGTCCACGTTGAGCGCCGCGCCCGTGGTGTAGCTGGCCGCATCGCTGGCCAGGTACAGCGCGGCACCGGCCATCTCCGACGGCTCCGCCACACGGTTGATCGGCGTGTGCTCCATCACCTTGGACAGGATCGCGTCGTTCTTGACCAGGGCCGAGGCGAACTTGGTGTCCGTGGCGCCGGGCAGGATGGCATTGACGCGCACCTTCATCGGCGCGCATTCCTTGGCGAAGGCGTGCGTCATCGAGATCACGGCCGCCTTGGTGATGGAGTAGATGCCCTGGGCCATGCCCGGGATCACGCCGTTGACCGAGGCGATGTTGATGATCGAGCCGCCGCCGTTGGCCGCCATCAGCTTGGCGCCCTGCGAGCACATGAAGAAGTAGCCGCGGATGTTCACGTCCACCGTCTTCTGGAAGGCGCCCAGATCGGTGTCGGTGATGTGGCCGAAGTAGGGATTGGTGGCCGCGTTGTTGACCAGGATGTCCAGGCGGCCGAACTGCTCGCGCACGGCGGCGAAGGCCGCGTCGATCTGGGCCATCTCGCCCACGTGGCAGGCCAGCACGGAGGCCTTGCCACCCGCTTCGCGGATGGACTGGGCCACGGCCTCGCAGGATTCGGCCTTGCGGCTGGAGACGATGACGTGCGCGCCATGCGCGGCCAGCAGGCGCGCGATGGCCTCGCCGATGCCCCGGCTGGCGCCGGTGACGAGGGCAACCTTGCCGCTCAGGTCGAAGGTGTTGGGGGTGGTGCTCATGCTGATGTTCTTTGATTCAGGTGCTCAGAGCTTGGACGCGGCGATGATCCGCTCGCAGCGCTGGCCCAGGTAGTTCACGAAAGGCCCGAAGTTGGCGAACGCCGGGTTGGTGGTGCTGCCTTCCTTGAAGCGCTTGTAGATCTGCTGCACGATGCCCATCAGCCGGAACAGGCCGTAGACCTCGTAGAAATCGAAGTTGGCCACGCTCCAGCCGGTGCGCTCGCCGTAGTAGGCGATGACCTCATCGCGCGTGAGCATGCCCGGCGCGTTGGTGGGCTGGCGGCGCGAGCCCTGCATGAAGGGGTCGTCATCGGCCTGCACCCAGTAGGCCAGCGCGCTGCCCAGGTCCATCATCGGGTCGCCCAGCGTGGCCATTTCCCAGTCGAGCACGCCGATCACCTCGAGCGGATCCTGTGGATCGAGCACGACGTTGTCGAAGCGGAAGTCGTTGTGGATCAGGCAGATGGCTACTTCCTGCTTGGGCTGCTTGTCGGCCAGCCATTGCATCACCGATTCGAAACCGCCCACGTCGTCGGTGATCGCGGCACGGTAGCGCTTGCTCCAGCCCTCCACCTGGCGGGCCACATAGCCCTCGCCCTTGCCGAAGCTGTCCAGGCCCGTGGCTTTGGGATCGAGCTTGTGCAGTTCGACCAGGCGGTCGATCACGTTGCGGCACAGTTGACGCGTCTGATCGGCATCGAGCGCCAGTTCACGCGGCAGGTTCTGGCGCGGGATCACACCCACCAGGCGCTCCATCACATAAAACGGCACCCCGATGACCTCGGTGTCTTCGCAGATGGTGAGGATCTCAGGCACCGTCGGATAGACCGGACGCAGGGCCTGCATGATGCGGGCCTCGCGCACCATGTCGTGCGACGACTTGGCGATGCGGCCAAACGGGGGGCGCCGCAGGATCAGGTCGCGGTTGTCGTAGTGGATCAGGTAGGTCAGGTTCGAGGCGCCGCCCGGGAACTGCTTCAGGGTGGGCGTGCCGTCGAGCTTGAGGCCCGAGGCCTTTAAAAAGGCGCCGACGCGGTCGAGGTCGACCTCCTCGCCTGCGCGCACGCTGCCGGCATCGTCAATGGGTGCTTTGCTCATGGGTCTCCTGTCTCGCTTCTGGTGAGCGTGTTGTCAGACAAGTATCAGGCCAGATCGCGCGCAGCCTTCTGCCTGCCCAGCTCGAAGCGGGCGACCACGCGGCGGTGCACTTCATCCGGGCCGTCCACGATGCGCACCGTGCGCACATAGCCGGCCAGCGCGGTCAGCGGTGTGTCCAGCGTGGCGCCCAGCGCGCCGTGCATCTGGATGGCCGCGTCCAGCACCTTCTGCGCCATGTTGGGGGCCACCACCTTGATCTGCGAGATCTCGCTCATCGCGGCCTTCACGCCCACGGTGTCCATCATCCACGCGGCCTTGAGCGTGAGCAGGCGGGCCTGCTCGATGGCCATGCGCGCGTCGGCAATGATGTCCACGTTGCCACCCAGTTGCGTGAGCGGCTTGCCGAAGGCCACGCGGCTGTCACCCCGCGCGCACATCAGCGACAGGGCGCGCTCGGCCGCGCCGATGGTACGCATGCAGTGGTGGATGCGGCCCGGGCCCAGACGGCCTTGGGCGATCTCGAAACCACGGCCCAGGCCGGCGATCACATTCTCTTTCGGCACGCGCACGTTGTCGAACACCACCTCGCCGTGGCCGAAGGGTTCGTCATAGGTGCCGAAGGCGGGCAGCATGCGCTGGATCTTCACGCCGGGGGTGTTCAAAGGCACCAGGATCATCGAGTGGCGCGCGTGGCGATCCGCATCCGGATCCGTCAGGCCCATGAAGATCAGCACCTGGCAGTTCGGGTGGCCGATGCCGGAGCTGAACCACTTGCGGCCGTTGATGACGATGTCATCGCCTTCGGGCACGGCGGTGGCTTGCATGTTGGTGGCGTCACTCGATGCCACGGCGGGCTCGGTCATGCAGAAGGCCGAGCGGATCTTGCCTTCCAGCAGTTGCGTGAGCCAGCGGTCTTGCTGCGCGGCGGTGCCGTACATGTGCAGCACCTCCATGTTGCCGGTGTCGGGCGCATTGCAGTTGAACACCTCGGCGGCCATCAGCGAATGGCCCATCAGCTCGGCCAGGGCGGCGTATTCCACCACTTTCAAGCCCGCACCGTGGTGCGGATCAGGCAGGAACAGGTTCCACAGGCCGGCGGCGCGCGCCTTGGCCTTGAGGTCTTCCATGATCGCGGGCTGGCGCCACTGACGCCAGTCGGCGCCACCCGTCAACTGAGCGTGGTAGGCCTCTTCCGCCGGGGTGATGTGGTCGCGCATGAAGGCGCTGACGCGTTCGATGTATTCCTGAGCGCGGGGCGAGTGGCCGAAGTCCATGGCAAGTCTCCAGGGGTGGTGTGTTGTGCGCCAAAGTTTAGGAACAGCCTTGAGATGAATCAAATGAATTGTTTGAATTCATCTATATTCATGATGTGAATCTAAGCAAGCTGGACCTGAATCTCTTCCTGGTGTTCGATGCCATCCACCAGGAGGCCTCGCTCACCGCCGCCGCGCGCACGCTCAACCTCAGCCAGCCGGCCGTGAGCCACGCGCTGGCCCGGTTGCGCGAGCACCTGGGCGACCCGCTGTTCACCCGCCAGGGTGGGCGGATGCTGCCGACACCCTACGCCCGAGCCCTGGCACCGTCCGTACAGCAGGCCTTGGCCACGCTGCAAGGCGGGTTGACGACCTCCCCGCAAGCCTTCCAGCCAGCGCGCTCGGACCGCATCTTCACCATCGGCATGCCCGACATCCTGGAATCGCTCACGCTGCCCACCCTGATGACGCAGTTGCGCGAGCAGGCCCCCGGCGTGAGCGTCCACAGCGTGCGCGTGGAGCGCCACGAGATGGCCGACATGCTGCGGCTGGGCCGCGTGGACGTGGTAGTGGACATCGCCCTGCCGGTGGACGCCGAGGTGATGCACACCCGCCTGATCCTGGACAGGCTGGTGGTGGTGGCACGCGCCGACCACCCTGCCCTGCGGGATGCGCCCATGAAGCTCGACACCTACCTGGCGGCCTCGCACGTGCTGGTGTCAGCGCGCCGCCAGGGCATGGGGCTGGAGGATTACGAACTGAGCCGACAGGGCCTGCGCCGCCAGGTGGGGCTGCGCTGCCGCCACTTCTTCACGGCCTGCCGCGTGGTGAGCCAGACCGACATGCTGCTGACCATGGCCGAACATTACGGCCGCATCGCCAACCAGCACTTCGACAACCAACTGCACCCTTTTCCGCTCACGCCGCCGCAGTTGGACGCGCACCTGTACTGGCACACGCACATGGACGCCGACCCGACCAACCGCTGGTTTCGCCAGCAGGTGATCAACGCCGTTCAGGATGAATTGAAGCGCGCCGCCGATTGAACTGAGCGGCGCGAGCATGCCGCGCGCGAAAGATCAATCAGCGCGTACGCACCGCCGTCTTGGGGCGGAAGGCCGCGCACACCGCTGGATCAGCGTCGATCCAGGGGCCGCCGATCAGGTCGATGCAGTAGGGCACGGCGGCAAAGATGCCGGGCACCGCCGAGGCGCCCTGCCCGTCCTTGAGCCCTTCCAGCGTCTCCGCGATGGACTTGGGCTGACCAGGCAGGTTCAGGATCAGCGCCTGCTTGCGGATCACGGCTGTCTGGCGCGACAGGATCGCCGTGGGCACGAAGCGCAGGCTGATCTGGCGCATCTGCTCGCCAAAACCGGGCATTTCCTTGTCGGCGATGTCCAACGTGGCGTCTGGGGTGACGTCACGCAGCGCGGGGCCGGTGCCGCCGGTGGTCAGCACCAGGTCGCAGTGCTCATCGTCCACCAGGGCCTGGAGCGTGGCGGCGATCACCGCGCGCTCATCGGGGATCAGGCGCGGCACCCATTCGATGGGATTGCGCACGGCGCGGCCCAGCCAGTCCTGCAAGGCGGGCAGGCCCTTGTCCACGTAGACGCCGCTGCTGGCGCGGTCGCTCACGGAGACCACGCCGATGCGCACGGACTCCAGCGGACGCTGATCCGGCGGCATGCTGCTCATCGGTCGTCGTCCTCGTCATCCTCTTGCGCCACATCGGCCTGCGGCGCACTGGCCGAATCCTGGGCTTCCAGGGTTTTCTTGATGTACTGGAACAGCTCGCGGTAAGCCCGCCCATTGCGCTGCTCGGGCGCCGCAGCCGCGTCCTTGCGCGCATTGCGGATCAGCGCGCGCAACTGCTGCAGATCGGTGTCGGGAAACTCCGCCACCCATTGGGTCAGCATGTCCTTGTCTTCGCGGAGCAGGTCGGCGCGCCAGCGCTCGGCCTGGTGCAGGGCCAGCGCGTTCTGGGCATGCCCCAGTTGGAAGGTGGCCACGGCTTCGCGCAGCGGCTCGGCATCGACCGCGCGCAGCACCTTGCCGATGTACTGCAACTGGCGGCGCTTGCCTTCAAAGGAGCGCGTGCGCTTGTAGTCGTCCAGCGCGTCGCGCAGGCGCTCGGGCATCTCAATGGCCTTCAGGCGCGCATCGGGCATGGCCAGCAGTTGCTCGCCCAGGTCCTGCAACTCGTGCATGGCCCGCTTGAGCATGCTTTTGCTGGGCGGGCGGTCGTCTGGGACGTCGCCCTCGGGGTCAAAACCCTGCTTAGGGTGGGAATGGTTCGAATTCATGTCCTCGCTATGATACGGGGGCCTACATCGACACACCACAACATGGCCGTCAAACAACCCAAGTCCGCCGCCTCCAAACCCAGCAACGGCTTTTCCTACAGCCGCGAGCAATTCCAGTCGCTGATCGAAGACACGCTCGCCCTGGCCCGCAAGGTGGGCGCCACGGACGCCGGCGCAGAGGTCTCCGAAGGCGTGGGCCTGTCGGTGTCCGTACGCAAGGGCAAGCTCGAGAACGTCGAGCGCAACCGCGACAAATCCATCGGCGTCACCGTTTACCTGGGCCAGCGCCGAGGCAACGCCAGCACCTCCGATTTCTCGCCCGCATCGCTGGAGCAGACGGTGCGTGCCGCCTACGACATCGCCCGCTTCACCGCCGAAGACCCTGTCGCCGGCCTGCCCGATATGGAAGACCTGGCCCTGGGCAAGGCCGCCACCCGGGATCTGGACCTGTTCCACCCCTGGAAGGTCGATGCTGACAAGGCGGCCGAACTGGCCCGCCGTGCCGAGGCCGCCGCCCTGGCGGTCGATCGCCGCATCACCAACTCCGAAGGCGCCAGCGTCTCGGCGCAGCAATCGCACTTTTTCGCGGGCAACACGCGGGGCTTCCGTGGCGGCTACGCCAGCTCGCGCCACTCGCTGTCGGTCTCGCCCATCGCCGGGCGCGGCAACGACATGCAGCGCGACTTCTGGTACACCTCCGAGCGCGATGCCCGTGACATGGCCAAGCCCGAGATCGTGGGCCGCTACGCCGCCGAGCGCGCCCTCTCGCGCCTGAAATCCCGCAAGATCGCCACCTGCGAAGTGCCGGTGCTGTTCGAGAACACGCTGGCCGCCGGCCTGCTGGGCGCCTACGTGCAGGCCACCAGCGGTGGCGCGCTGTACCGCAAGGCCACCTTCCTGCTCGACAGCCTGGGCAAGCCCATCTTCCCCAAGCACATCGACGTGCTGGAAGATCCGCACATCCTCAAGGGCAAGGGCAGCGCACCGTTCGACGACGAAGGCGTGCTCACGCGCAAGCGCAGCATCGTCAAGGCCGGCGTCACCCAGACCTACTTCCTGTCGAGCTACTCGGCCCGCAAGCTGGGCATGAAGACCACCGGCCATGCCGGCGGCTCGCAGAACCTCACGCTCAAGAGCAAGCTCACCCGCCCGGGTGACGACCTGCCCGCGATGCTGAAAAAGCTGGGCACCGGCCTGTTCGTGACCGAGCTGATGGGCCAGGGCGTGAACTACGTGACGGGCGACTACTCGCGCGGCGCAGCCGGCTACTGGGTCGAGAACGGCGAGATCGCCTTTCCGGTGCAGGAGATCACCATCGCCGGCCACCTGGGCGAGATGTTCCAGCAGATCGTGGCCGTGGGCGCCGATGCCTACACCTACGGCAGCAAGACGATCGGCTCCATCCTGCTCGAGAAGATGAAGATCGCCGGCCACTGAACCGAACATCGTTGAACATGGCGTAACCACGCGGGTAAGTCCTGCCCTCGTGGCGCTGAGCACTCGCCAAGTCGCCTCCTAGAATCGGACACGCCAGCCCCAGCCGCACAGGCCACGGGGCTGCGCCAACGATTCGAACAACACTCCGCAACGGACCTCAGGAGGCCGCGCCATGCAACGTCGTTCCTTCATCCACCAGGCCGGCCTGGCCGGCATCCTCGCTGCCGGCAGCGCACCCGCCATCGTGCATGCGCAGACCGCCCTGCGCTGGCGCCTGGCCTCCAGCTTCCCCAAGTCGCTCGACACCATCTACGGCACGGCCGAGGTCTTCGCCAAGAAGATCCATGAGATGTCCGGCGGCAAGTTCCAGATCTCGGTGCACGCGGGTGGCGAGCTGATGCCCCCCTTCGGCGTGGTCGATGGCGTCAAGAACCGCACGGTCGAGATGGCGCACACGGCGCCCTACTACTTCGTCGGCAAGGACGAGACCTTCGCCCTGGGCAGCGCCATTCCCTTCGGACTGAACGCCCGCCAGATGAGCGCCTGGATGTTCGAGGGCAACGGCCTCAAGCTGATGCGCGAGTTCTATGCGCAGTACGACATCATCAACTTCCCTGGCGGCAACACGGGCGCCCAGATGGGCGGCTGGTTCCGCAAGCCCATCAAGAGCCTGGACGACATGAAGGGCCTGAAGATGCGCATCGGCGGCTTCGCCGGCAAGGTGATCGAGCGCCTGGGCTCCGTGCCGCAGAACCTGCCCGGCGGCGAGATCTACCAGGCGCTTGAAAAAGGCACCATCGACGCGGCCGAGTGGGTCGGCCCCTACGACGACCACAAGCTGGGCTTCAACAAGGTGGCGCCCTACTACCACTTCCCCGGCTGGTGGGAAGGCGGCCCGCAGCTCGACTTCTACATCAACCAGAAGGCCTACGACGGCCTGACGCCCGAATACAAGGCCATGGTGGAGGCCGCCTCCGGCCTGGCCCATGCCGAGATGCAGGCCCGCTACGACGCCCGCAACCCGGTCGCCCTCAAGCAACTGGTGGCCGCCAAGACCCAACTGGTGCAGTTCCCCAAGACGGTGATGGACGCGGCCTTCAAGGTCTCCATGGAGATCTACGAAGAGCTCAACGCCAAGAACCCCAACTGGAAGAAGATCTACCCCGATCTGGCCAAGTTCAGGGCCGACCAGAACATGTGGTTCCGCTTCACCGAGGCCACATTCGACCGGTACATGCAGAGCGCCAAGCTCTGAACCATCGCGCTGCGAGAACTGCTTGAAGGCCCCTGCTGGGGCCTTCTTCATGGCGCGGCACGGGTACCAGGCGCTTGGTCCACAATAGGGCTCAAGGTGCCCACTTGGTCGTGGCGCCCTCAGCCCTTTCACACCCCATGCGCCGCCCCGACGAGCCGACGCCTCCAGACACCTCGCCGGCACCTGAGCCATCGTCGCCCTCCTCGCTGTCCAACCGCGCCTGGCGCGCGCTGGGCGCGGCCTCGATCGCCATCGGGGTGGCCAACGCCTTCATCCCTTTGCTGCCCACCACCATCTTCCTGCTGATCGGGGTGTGGGCCTATGGCAAGGGCGATCCGGTGATGCGTCGCAAGCTGCTGGAGCACCCACGCTTCGGCCCCGGGCTGCGGCGTTGGGTGGAGCACCGCCAGATCAGCCGCCGCGGCAAATGGGCGGCCTGCCTGGGGATCGCCGCCAGCGCGGCCATCACCGCGGCCCTCGTAGGCATGAAGCCCGTGACCTGGCTGGTCGATGCCGGCCTGGTCGTGCTGATCATCTACCTGGCCACCCGCAAGGAGCCACCGGCCGACAGCGACGGCGCGCTCAAGGAGCGGTGACAGGGGGCGTGGCGGGATCCGTGACTGCAGGCAGTGTTGGCCCGCCCCCTTCGGCTTCGGCAGGCACGGGCACCTCAGGCGCAGACACATCAGGCATCGCTGGCGCGGGATCCATGCCTGTGTCCTCGATCTGCATCTCGATGTGCACGTCATCGAGGTTCACGTCGGGCCCTTTGTCCAGCCAGTAGGTGACCGACTCAGGCCAGAAGATCACGATGGCCACCAGCAGCAGCTGCATGCCCACCCACGGGATCGCGCCCAGGTAGATGTCACGCGAGGCCACGGGCCGGCTGATGGCGCCGTTCTTGTGCACCTGATCGGCCACGCCACGCAGGTAGAACAGCGCAAAGCCGAAGGGCGGGTGCATGAAGCTGGTCTGCATGTTCACGCACAGCAGCACCCCGAACCACACCAGGTCGATGCCCAGCTTCTCGGCCACCGGGGCCAACAGCGGCACGATGATGAAGGCGATCTCGAAGAAATCCAGGAAGAACGCCAGGAAGAACACGAAGATGTTCACGGCGATCAGGAAGCCGATCGGCCCGCCCGGCAGATCGCCCAGCAAATGCTCGATCCACACATTGCCGTCCACGCCCTGGAACACCAGCGAGAACACGCTGGAGCCCAGCAGGATGAAGATCACCATCACCGTCACGCGGACGGTGGAATCCATGGCCTGCCACAGCAGGCGCACACTCAGGCGGCCATGCAGGCCCGCCAGCGCCACGGCACCCAGCGCGCCCAGGGCCCCGGCCTCGGTCGGCGTGGCGATGCCCATGAACAGCGTGCCCAGCACCAGGAAGATCAGCACGACGGAGGGCAGCATGCCCCACAGCACACGCTTGAGCAGCGCCGCGCCCTGCAGGGTGCGCGCCTCGGGCGGCAGCGGCGGCACCCACTGCGGCCGCATCACCGCCACGGCCAGCGTGAACAGCAGGAAGATGGCCGTCTGCATCAGCGAGGGACCGATGGCGCCCAGGTACATATCACCCACCGAGCGCCCGAGCTGATCGGCCAGTACCACCAGCACCAGCGAGGGCGGGATCAACTGCGTGATCGTGCCCGAGGCGGCGATCACGCCCGTGGCGTAGCGCATGTTGTAGCCATAGCGCATCATCACCGGCAGCGAGATCACGCCCATGGCGATCACGCTGGCAGCCACCGTGCCGGTGATGGCGCCCAGAATCGCGCCGACCACGATGACGGCAAAGCCCAGCCCGCCCGGCACGCGGCCGAACAGCTGGCCCGTGCCTTCCAGCAGATCCTCCGCCAAGCCGCAGCGCTCCAGCACTGCCCCCATGAAGGTGAAGAACGGGATCGCCAGCAGCAGCTCGTTGGAGATGACACCGTAGAGCTTGAGCGGCAGGTTGCCCATGAAGGCTTCCGGGAAGAAGCCCTGCGACACCGCGAAGTAGCCGACGCCCAGCCCCAGCCCCGCCAGCGAGAACGCCACCGGAAAACCCAGCAGCATCACGATGATGAGGCCGGCGAACATCAACGGCGCCATGTACTCCATGGCGATCATTGCATCGGCCTCTCGTATTGGGTCTGCATGTCGTAGGTGCCGCGCAGGTATCCCAGGCGCTTGAAAAACTCCGCCAGCCCCTGCAGGGCCAGCAGCGCAAAGCCCAGCGGGATCACGGCCTTGACCGGCCAGCGCAGCAGGCCGCCGGCACTGGCCGAATACTCATGCTGCCGCCAGGCATCCAGCGCGAAGGGCCATGACAGGTGCATCACCACGGCACAGACCGGCAACAGCACCAGCCCGAAGCCCAGCAGATCGATCCAGGCCTTGGTGCGAGGCGTGCGTCCGCCATAGATCACATCCACCCGCACGTGCTCGTTCAGGCGCAGCAGCATCGGCGCGCCGGCGAACACAGCCAGCGCGAACAAGTACCACTGCGCCTCCAGCCAGGCGTTTGAGCCCAGGCTGAAGCAATAGCGGATCACGGCGTTGCCGGCACTGATCACACAGGCGGCCAGCAGCGCCCAGGCCGCCAGCACGCCCAGCCAGTGCGACACCCCATCCATCAGGCGGATGTAGGCGCGCATGTCACTCGTCGAGAGCGATGGCCTGGTGGTAGAGCTTGGTGGAGCGGGCACCGCTGCGGCAGAACATCAGCAGCGGGCGCGGCAGGTCCTTGAGCAGGGCCGCGCACTGGGCGATCTCTTCGGGTGACTGGTAGGCGCCCTGCACGGGCAGGTAGGCGTACTGCAGGCCCGCGGCCTTGGCGGCGGCTTCAATAGCCTCGTTGGTGGGCTGGTCCGGGCCGCCTTCCATGTCAGGGCGGTTGTTGATCACGGCCTTGAAGCCGGCCTCAGCGGCCGAGGCCATCGCCTCGGGCGACAGTTGCGGCGCGGCGTAGACGTCTTCAGCGATGGGCTGCAGCGAAACGGACTGGCTCATGTGGGTGCTCCTCTTGGTCTGCTCTTGATCTGGCTCTCTTGGGAGGATAAGGGCTCAGCCGGCCAGCGCGGCCTTCACGGCGGCGGAGACCTGGCCCATGTCGGCCTGACCGGCCAGACGCTGCTTGACCACGCCCATCACCTTGCCCATGTCGCCAGGGCCCGAAGCACCCAGCTCGACCACGATGGCCTTCACAGCGGCAGCGGTTTCCTCGGCGCTCAGGCGCTTGGGCAGGTAGGCCTCCAGCACCACGATCTCGGATTTTTCCTTGTCGGCCAGATCCTGGCGGCCACCGGCCTCATATTGCTGGGCCGCATCCTTGCGCTGCTTGATCAGCTTGTCGACGATGGCCACGATCAGGGTGTCGTCCAGCTCTACGCGCTCGTCGACTTCCTTTTGCTTCATGGCGGCCAGCAGCATGCGGATGGTGCCCAGGCGCTCGGCTTCCTTGGCGCGCATGGCGGCCTTCATGTCGTCGGTGATGCGTTCTTTGAGGCTCATGGTGGTCGTGTTCTTGAAGAATCAGCAGAGAAAAAGCAAAAGCCCGCATGGGCGTCCCCGCGCGGGCTTGTCGGCAAGTCAGCGCGCCGTGTCAGGCGCATTGTGACCGCAGAAGCGACCGATATCGATCAGTACAGCTTCTTGGGCAGTTGCATGCTGCGCACGCGCTTGTAGTGGCGCTTGACCGCGGCAGCCTTCTTGCGCTTGCGCTCGGCGGTGGGCTTCTCGTAGAACTCGCGGGCGCGCAGTTCGGTCAGCAGGCCCAGCTTTTCGATGGTGCGCTTGAAGCGGCGCAGGGCGACGTCGAACGGCTCGTTCTCTTTGACACGGATGGTCGTCATTACAAAATCACTTTCAGATGAATGCATTCACGGGGCTGGGATCATGGCCACCAACGGCACCACTCAGGTCGATCGCACAGGCCTCCGGGCCGGGCCCGCTCCCTGTTTCCGCTTCCGGTTAGGCGGAAGGAAACGGGTTTGCCCTATGGGGTGTGCACGATGTTCATCGAGCCGCGCCGCAGGTGGACTTCTTTGCAAAGCATGATCCGAAATTGAACGAATCAATGCAGCCCCACCAGCTAAGCCTTGGATTCTACTGCGAATTTACTGAAATTCCAACCCGGATCAGGGTTTCAATTCGTTCAAACGCTCGATTCCCTGGTTTTGGGAATATGCCTCGATGCGGGAAGCCTCGGGCAAAACAGGGTTTCCGCCCTCGTTCGAGGGCTTCGCGGGGAGCTTGCCCACCAGCTCCGCCAGGGGCGCGAGCACAAAGGCGCGCTCGTGCATGCGGGGGTGCGGCAGGGTCAGATCGGGGCGGTCCAGCACCACGCCGCCGAACCACAGCAGGTCCAGGTCCAGGGTGCGGGGGGCGTTTCGGTAGGGGCGCTCGCGGTCGTGCGCGCGCTCGATGCCCTGCAGCACGCCCAGCAACTCGCGCGGCCCCAGGGAAGTCTGCAAGGCCACCACGGCATTGAGGAAATCCGGGCCAGTGGCATCCACGGGCTTGGTGCGGTACAGCCGCGAAGCGCCTTCCACGCAGCTCAAAGGCGCGGCGCCCAGGCGAGCCAGCGCATCCTGAAAGGACGCCACCACATCGCCCAGATTGCCGCCCAGGCCCACATAGGCCCGAAAACCGGGCGGTTGCTCGCTCATTCGCCCGCGGCCTCGCTGCGGCCACCGCCCTCACCTACTGGCTTGCGGCGGCGACGGCGGCGCTTCTTGGCCGGCGCATCGCCGCCAGGGGCCGCGTCACCATCCGGGCCACCGTTGCTGCCACGGCTCTGGCGCTTGGCGATCTCCTGCTCGCGGGCCACTTCCATCAGGTGACGGCGCTCGTGGTTGTCACCCAGCGAGAAGGCTTCCCACCAGTCGGCCAGTTCGGCATCCACCTCGCCCACCTGGGCGCGCAGGCGCAGGAAGTCGAAACCGGCGCGGAAACGGGGCTGCTCGACCAGCGAGAGCGGGCCGCCGCCGATGCGGCGCTCGAAGCGCGGCTGCATGGTCCAGATCTCACGCATGTCGGCGGCCAGCTTGCCGCGGCCGGAGATGTCGCCGATGCGGGCGTCGAACACCGAATCGGTGGCCTGTTGCAGGGCCGGGAAGTTGTGCTCGCCCTGGGCCAGGTTGCGCTTCCACTGGGCCAGCACGTCGTGCCACAGCAGGCAGGCCAGCAGGAAGCTGGGCGCCACGGGCTTGTCTTCGCCCACGCGGCGGTCGGTGTCGGCCAGGGCCAGGTCGATGAAGCGGGCGCGATCAGGGTGGTGCTGGCGCGAGCTGTCGAACACGGCATCGAGCACGGGGAAGATGCCGCGGTCCAGGCCCTGCTTGCGCAGTTCGTCGAGCGAGGCGCGGGCGTGGCCGGTCTGCAGCAGCTTGATCATCTCGTCGAACAGGCGCGACTGCGGCACGTTGCTCAGCAACTGGGCCATGGCCTGCAGGGGCTCGCGCGTCTTGGGCTCGATCTCGAAGCCCAGCTTGGCCGCGAAGCGCACCACGCGGATGATCCGGACAGGATCTTCGCGGTAGCGCACGTCGGGCACGCCGATCATGCGCAGCACGCGCTTCTTGGCGTCCTTGATGCCACCATGGTAGTCCACCACCACGCCCGAGGTCGGGTCGTAGTACATGGCGTTGATGGTGAAGTCGCGGCGGGCGGCGTCCTGGTCCTGCGGGCCCCAGACGTTGTCGCGCAGCACGCGGCCGCTGGCGTCCACCACGTGGGATTTGTCGGCCAGCTCCTTCTTCGAGGTTTTCTCGTTGCCGGCGACCTGCTCGGCCTCGGTGGCGTCCAGATAAGCGCGGAACGTGGAGACCTCGATCACCTCATGCTCGCGCCCGCGGCCGTAGACCACGTGCACGATGCGGAAGCGCCGGCCAATGATGAAGGCGCGGCGGAACAGGCCCTTGACCTGCTCGGGCGTGGCGTTGGTGGCCACGTCAAAGTCCTTGGGGCGCAGGCCCAGCAGCAGGTCGCGCACGGCGCCGCCGACGATGTAGGCCTCGTAGCCGGCATCCTGCAGCGTCTTGACGACCTTGATGGCGCGCTCGTCGACCAGGTTGGGGTCGATGCCGTGCTCGCTCTGCGGCACGTCGACGCGCTTGCCGGTCGGGATGCGCGGCTTGGCGCCCGCTTTGCCGGACGAGGCGCGCGGCTTGGCAGGCGCCTTGCGCAGGATTTTGTCAATCAGACTCTTGATCATGAAAAAAGGTACAACAGGCGCCAACCACGGGCTTGGGCCTCGGCCTCGAGGGCCGGGCTCGGGTTGGTCGCCACCGGGTCCGTGGCCCGGTACAGCAGGGGGAGGTCGTTGGGCGAGTCGCTGTAGAAGCTGACGCGCTCGAAATCGCCGAACGACAGGCCGCGTTGCGCGAGCCAGTCGTCCACCCGCGTGATTTTGCCCTCTCTGAAGGACGGCACGCCATCAATTTCGCCGGTGACCCGGCCTTGGGCGTCCCGCACGAGCTTCACGGCGATCAGATCCGGCACGCCGAAGGCCTGCGCGATGGGCTGGGTGACGAACTCGTTGGTGGCAGTGACGATGGCCACCAGATCGCCCTTGCCCTGGTGCTGGCGGACCAGTTCCAGCGCCTGCGGTTTCAGGGCCGGGCGGATCACATCGTCCATGAAACGGTCCTGCAGGGCGCGCTGTTCCTCGGGATCCAGGTCGCGCCACACGCTGGTGGTGAAGGCGATGTAGTCGTCCAGAACCAGGGTGCCGTCAACGTACTGCTGGTAGAAAGCGTCGTTGCGAGCGCGGTGCGTCACCGGGTCGGCCAGGCCGACGCGGACGAGGAATTCGCCGAACTCGTGGTCAGAGTCCAGCGGCAGCAAAGTGTGGTCAAGATCAAACAGGCAGAGGTTCATTCGGTCTCCTGCGCCAGCATCTGTTTGAGCAAGGGCACGGTCACGAGTCGTTGCTCTGCCAGCGCGAAGCGGTCCAGCCGCTCCAGCAAATCCATCAAAAAGCCCAGGTCACGGCTGAAATGCGTGAGCAGGTAGGGCACCACGCCTTCGGCCAGGCGCACGCCGCGGCGCTTGGCTTCCTTGGTCAGCACCAGCCTCACACCCTCTTCACCCAGCGGTTGCACGCCGAAGATCAGCCCCCAGCCCAGGCGGGTGCGCAGGTCATCGCGTACGTTCAGGTCCACCGGGGGCACGCGGCCGGCGGCCACGATGTCCATGCTCATGCCGCCCTGCCCGCCTGCCGCTTCGCGCTGGGCCGTGGCCGCGGCGTTCTCGATGAAGAGGTTGAAGGCCCAGTGCTGCTGGGGCGCATCCAGTGATTCGCAATCGTCCATCAGCACCAGGGTGGGCGCCTCGGGCTGCGCCGAATCCCAGGACTGAAAGCCCTGGCGGTCCAGCCAGAGCACGTGCCAGCCCAGGGCCAGGGCCTGGCCAGCCAGTCCGCGCAGCAGATGCGTCTTGCCGCAGCCCGCCGGCCCCCAGAGGTAGGCGGGCGTGCCGGGCTGGGCGCTGTCAGGCCAGGCCATCAGCCAGGCCAGCAGCTCCTTGTTGCCTTCCGGCACGAACTGCTCCAGGCCGGCAGGCACCACCGGCTCGAAATCCAGGGGCAACTGGCGCATGCCGCCTGCAGGCACGAGCGCATGCTGCAGCGGGGACATCTGCGCTGGCTCCAGCAACAAGGTCATGGCCGGGCCTCAGGGGCCTCATCCCGTGGCGCGGCAGGCGCATCGGCCAGGGCTGCGGCGGCCTTGGACTCGACCACAGGGGCTGCGCGGAACAGGCTGCTGCTGCGGTACATCGCCACCAAGCGGCGCAACACCACCATCAGCAAGGCGCTCACCGGCAAGGCCATCAGGATGCCGACGAAGCCCAGCCACTGGCCAAACAGCATCAGCACGAAGATCACGCCCACGGGATGCAGCCCGATGCGCTCACCCACCAAGCGCGGCGTGAGGAAGAAGCTCTCGATGAACTGGCCCAGGCCGTACACCACGCCCACGGCCATCAGGGGCCACCACAGGCCGCTGCCGCCCGGATCAGCCGCGAACTGCAGCAGGCCAGAAAACAAGGCCAGGATCAGCCCCAGGCCAAAGCCCAGGTAGGGGATGAACACCGCCAGCCCCGTGAACACGCCGATGGGCAGCGCCAGATTGAAGCCAAACAGCATCAGGCCCACGCTGTAGTAAGCCGCCAGAATCAGCATCACCAGGAGTTGGCCACGCAGATAGCCGCCCAGCACGTCATCGGCTTCATGCAGAAAGCTGTCGATGGGGGCGACCCAGCGCGGCGGCACCATGGCCCGGGCTCGCGGAATCAGCGAGCCCCAGTCCATCAGCCAGTAGAAGGCCAGCATGGGCACCAGCACGGCCAGACCCGTCATGGTCAGCAGCAGGCTGCCCCCCATGCGCAAGGAACTGAGCAAGGTGCCGGCCCATTGTTCGCCACGGGTGTTGAACTGTTTGACGACCCAGGGCTTCAGCTCGCTGAGCTCTTGGGGAACACGCACGCCCGCCTGTTCGACCCAGGGCACCACGCTGTGCCACACCCGTGCGGCGATGTCCGGCAACTCTTGGCGCAGCATGGGGGCCAGGTCGACCACAATGGGCACCAGCAACAACAGCAGCAACAGCACCAGGAGCACGGCGGCCAGCAGGCACACCGTGGTCGACACCATGCGGGGCAGACCGCGCCGCGTGAGCGCCGAGACGCCTGGCTCCAGCACATAGGCCAGGGCCAGGCCGAGCACGAAGGGCGCCAGCACCAGGGCATGCCACCACAGCAGCAGGCCGACAACGATCACGAGCGCCCCCCAGCCCACCCAGCGGGGCCAGGGCGACGATGGGGGGGACGAAACCTGAACAGGGGTCGGAAGTGCCATGGGGCGATTCTATCGAGCCCCGTGCCCCTGCCGTTTTCAGTTCACGTCAACGGCCACAGGTGGGGCTGTCGTACACCGCACGACGGGCACCTTCGATGTCCTGCTCGAACTTGGCCTGATTGCGCTGCGCCTCGGGCTGGGTCTGGTATTCGGCCACGATGGCGGCCTGGCGGCGCAGGAATTCGGTGCGGCACTCGGCATCACGCAGGGCCTGGTCGCTGTCCAGCTTGGGCGCAAGCTGCTCCAGCTTGGTCTTGCAGCCTTCCATCTTCTGGGTGCGCAGGTTCTCGTCAGGCTCCAGGTCGGTCAGCAGCACGCTGCAGATCAGCAGCGATTCACCCATGGTCATCTCCATGTTGGCGATGCGATCCGGCAGTTGGTCCAGCAGTTGCTGCGCCAGAGCATGACGCTGGGCGGTGTTGGGACTGTCCTGCAGGGTCTGCCATTGCTCGAAGCCACGCTGGTAACGCAGGAAGGCGCTGATTCGCTTGAGCTCCTTGGCGCCATCGGGCTTGTTGCCCACGGCCTGCTTGAGCGATCTCCACTCTTCGGGCGTGAAGTCGGTGGGGCGGCCGTCAGAGCCCTCGGCCGGTTTCACGTTCAGGTTGACCACGGGGCCTGAGGTCGATGATGTGGCGCCGACGTCGGTCGAAGCCGCCACCGGATCGGCGGATTTGCCCGAACTCATCCACCACCAGCCAGCGGCGGCACAGCCCAGGACAACCGCTCCGCCTGCGATCCAGCCCCAGCGCACACCAGACGAACGGTCATACGAAATCATTGATGCCCTCTCACAATGCAATGCCGCATATTGTGAGTGGCGCGACTGGCCACAGCGCTGGGGCATTACCCGAGGAACTTCCGCCCGCATCCCCCCCTCGACAGGGGTGTTGCCCCAACAGCACCCGTGGTGGCGTGCCCTACACTTGCGCCTCTCCCACGCATGTCCCCACGCCTCTCGCTGAAGCTCCTTCGCCAGTTCCATGGAATCGCTCGCCCCTGCATCACCCCTGACCGCCGCCCTTGGTGCCCTGGTGGGCTACCTGATCGGTTCGCTGTCCTTCGCCGTGATCGTGAGCCGCCTGTTCGGGCTGGCCGATCCCCGCAGCTACGGCTCGGGCAACCCCGGCGCCACCAACGTGTTGCGCTCCGGGAACAAAGGCGCGGCCATCCTGACCCTGCTGTTCGACGCCCTGAAGGCCTACCTGCCCGTGCTGGCGGCGCGGCATATGGGGCTGGGCGATCTGATCGTCACCCTGGTGGGCCTGGGCGCCTTCCTGGGCCACCTGTGGCCCGTGTTCTTCCAGTTCGAGGGCGGCAAGGGCGTGGCCACGGCCGCTGGCGCGCTGCTGGCCTTCGATCCCGCCATGGGCGGGCTGGTGCTGCTGGTGTGGATCGCCGTGGCGGCGATCACCCGTTATTCCTCACTGGCTGCCCTGTGTGCCTCCGCGGCCGCACCGCTGATCCAGTGGTGGCTCCATGGCCTGCAGCCGCAGACCTGGGGCGTGCTGGCCATGAGCCTGCTGCTGATCTGGCGCCACGAAGCCAACATCCGCAAGCTGCTGGCCGGGCAGGAAAGCAAGCTCGGCCAGAAGTCGGCGCCGCCGCCTTCGGCCTGACACCCGCCGCATGAACGACACCCCGCGCCGGCCCAAGTCCTGGCTCTCGCTGGTGGTGACCGTGGGCGTGGCCTGGGGTGCCCACCAGGCCTGGAGCCAATGGCGGGAACACCGCAACATCGATGTCGTGCGCGCCACCGCAGGTGCGCACGACATCGTGATGTTCACCACCAACGACTGCCCCTACTGCGCCAAGGCCCGTGCCTGGTTCAAGGCGAACGAGGTGCCCTGGCGCGAGTGCAACATCGAGCGCAACGCCATGTGCAAGCAGGTGTTCGATGCCCGAGGGGCGCCCGGCGTTCCACTGCTGCATGTGCGGGGTCAATGGCAACTGGGCTTTGACCCGGCCCAGCTGGCCAAGGCGCTGGCCACGGTGCCCCGAAAGCACTGAGTCGCTGGGCCCCTCAGGCCTCTTCGCCGTCGACAACCAGGCCCAGCGCAGCCAGATCGCCCCGCCCTTGCCTGACCACGCGGGGCTCGCCATCGCTCAGGTCGATCACCGACGTGGGCTCCATGGGACAGGCCCCGGCGTCCACCACCGCCTGCACCTGCTTTTGCAGCCGTTCGCGGATCTCATGGGCATCGTTGAGCGCCTGCGTCTCACCAGGCATGATCAAGGTCGTGGCCAGCAGGGGCTCGCCCATCTCAGCCAACAGGGCCTGGGTCACGATGTGATCCGGCACACGCAGGCCGATGGTGCGACGTGATGGGTGCGACACGCGTCGAGGCACCTCCTTGGTCGCCTCCAGGATGAAGGTGTAGGCGCCCGGCGTGGCGGACTTGAGCAGGCGGTACTGCTGGTTGTCGACCCGCGCATAGCTGGCCAGCTCCGACAGATCACGGCACAGCAGCGTGAGGTGGTGCCGCTCGTCCACAGCACGGATGCGGCGCAGCGTCTCCACCGCAGTTTTGTCATCAAGGTGGCAGACCAGCGCATAGCTGGAATCAGTGGGCACGGCGGCCACCCCACCTTGCCTCAGGAGTGCCACCGCTTGCTTGAGCAGACGTGGCTGGGGATGCTGGGGATGAACTTCGAAATACTGAGCCATCGCCCGAGGGTATCAGGCCCGCAGGATCACGGCCGGTGGATGCGGTGTTCCAACGCTTCCCACACAGGATTGAGCTGCTTGGGCAGGGGCGGCAAGGTGCCCAGGTCGGTGTGGCTCTCGGCCGGATCATGGAAATCGGAGCCACGCGAGGCCAGCAGGCCGAACTCCTGGGCCATGTCGGCGTACTTGAGGTACTCGGCCTGCGTGTGGCTGCCGGTGACCACCTCGACGCCCTGCCCGCCCAACGCCTTGAACTCAGTGAACAAGGCGAACTCTTCGTTCGGCGTGAAATCGTACCGGCCCGGGTGCGCGATCACGGCGACGCCACCGGCGCCCGTGATCCACTTCAAGGCATCGGAGAGCGTGGCCCAGCGGTGCTCGACATAGCCGGGCTTGCCTTCCGTGAGATAGCGGCGAAACACCTCATGGGTGTCCGAGCAGAAGCCGGCCTCGACCAGGTAACGGGCGAAGTGGGTGCGAGAGATCAGATCCGGGTTGCCCACGAACTTCAGCGCGCCTTCGTAGGCATCAGGGATGCCGGCGCGCGCCAGCCCGGCCGCCATGTCACGGGCGCGCCGTTCACGGCCGCCGCGTGTGTGCGCCAGCCCGTGCACCAGAGATGCATCGTCAGCGTCGAAGCCCAGGCCCACGATGTGCACCGTCTGGTGGATGAAGGTGACCGATATCTCGGAGCCCGTGAGGTAGCCCATGCCGTGCTGTGCCGCAGCCGCACGCGCACGCGCCTGTCCGCCCACTTCATCGTGGTCGGTCAGCGCCCACAGGTCCACACCATTGCGACGCGCGCGCTCAGCCACAGCCTCAGGCGTCAGCGTGCCGTCAGACACACTGGAGTGGCAATGGAGATCGGCGTTGAGCATGGAAACGGCCCCGCAGGTTGACGCAGCACTTCTATTGTAGGAAATGCGGGCCCGGGTTCACGACCGGGCCGGGCAAGTCCTCAGCAAATAGGGCCTCAGCGCATGGAGCGGCCCCAGGCGTCGATGCTGGCCTGGGTGAGTTCGCACACGAGTTTGTCGTCGATGGGCTGGCGGTAGCGGAACTTCACATGGCGCATGCCCTTGCCGGCGCCTTGCAGTTCAGGGAAATCGCCCAGCAGCAGCACGCCGTTGAAGACCTGGAGGTGGGCATTGGCCTTGAACATCACGATGGCCAACAGGTTGTCGCCATCGTTGGTGAAGACCAGGTTGCCCCACTTCACTTCGGGGCGCAGTTGGGGGGCGGTGGCAAGGATGGCCTTCTGGATCGCTTGAGCGGTTTCGCGTTGCTCAGGGCGGACACTGTCGTAGAAGGCGCTGATCAGCGCAGGGGATTGCAGGGGTCGGCGCATGGGGGATAGGCCCAAACAAAAAGGTACTACAAGAGCGTTGATACATGACCACCCCCTCCCTGAAGACGCCGTCGGCGCGCTTCCGTGTGGTCACACAGCGTGTGATCTGGATATCGGCTTTTTGTTCTTGAACTGCCGACAAATTTGTCGGCAATGCGCCAATTAACCAGCATTCGCGTGCCATATGGCACTCAACACCAGCTTGAATCCTACCTCACCCAAGGGGGCTTCACATCCTTGAAATGAGTGCCTTTGTTGCTTTATCGGGCTTGATCATTCAGGTCTTGGGCAGCGTAACGCCGCGTTGGCCCTGGTATTTGCCGCCACGGTCACGGTAACTGGTCTCGCAGACCTCGTCGCTCTCGAAGAACAGCACCTGGGCGCAGCCCTCACCGGCGTAGATCTTGGCCGGCAGCGGCGTGGTGTTGCTGAATTCCAGCGTCACGTAGCCCTCCCATTCGGGCTCGAAAGGCGTCACGTTGACGATGATGCCGCAGCGCGCGTAAGTGCTTTTACCCAAACAGATCGTGAGCACGCTGCGCGGAATGCGGAAATATTCCACGGTTCGGGCCAGTGCAAAACTGTTGGGCGGAATGATGCAGACATCGCCCTTGAAATCGACAAAACTCTTTTCGTCGAAATTCTTCGGGTCCACCACGGTGGAATGGATGTTGGTGAAGATCTTGAATTCGTCGGCGCAGCGGATGTCATAACCGTAGCTGCTGGTGCCGTAGCTCACGATCTTGTGGCCATCGGCCGACTGGCGGACCTGGCCCGGCTCGAAAGGTTCGATCATGCCGTGCTCATCGGCCATGCGGCGGATCCAGCGGTCTGACTTGATGCTCATGCGTGCTCCTTAACAGGCCGCTATTGTCCCCGATCCCGGGCGGTGCTTGGCGCGTGCCCTTTAGCGACCTCGGCAAGGCCGCCTGCAGCGATGTGGCCCCAAAGCGGGGCGTCCGAATTGGCATGGTTTTCGCATCCTGGGGCGGCACGAAAATGCGGCGCCCAACATCAGGGCGACCGTTCTGATCGCTGAGATTCAATCAATGAGTTCGTTCAAGACGTTCCTGAAGTCAGGACACGGTTCGACCCTGTTCGCGTCCTTCCTGTACTTCGCCTTCTCCTGCTGCATCTGGGTGCTCAACGGCGCCATGGCGCCCTTCATCACAGAAGAGTTCAATCTCACGCCAGCGCAGAAGGGGCTGATGCTCTCGATTCCCATCTTCGCGGGGGCGCTGATGCGCTTCCCGCTGGGCCTGCTGGCGCAGTACATCGGCCGCAAGAAGGCCACGCTGGTGGAGATGGCCCTGATCGCCGTGGCCATGCTGTACGGCTACTTCGCGGTCAAGTCCTTCAACGACCTGCTGGCCATGGGCGTGCTGCTGGGCATCGCCGGGGCCAGCTTCGGGATGGCGCTGTCGCTGGGATCGGGCTGGTTCCCGCCTCGGCACAAGCGGTGGCCATGGGGTTGGTGGGCGCGGGCAATGTGGGCACGGCGGTGTCCGTGCTGATCGCGCCGCCGCTGGCAGAGGCCTTCGGCTGGCAGACGGTCTACGGCCTGGCCGCCCTGGCCATCTGCCTGCCCACGATCGTGATGATCGTGTTCGCCAAGGAGCCGCCCGATGTTGATTCGCACGCCAGCTTCCGAGAGCACATCGCCTGCCTGTTCGAGAAGGATGGCTGGACCTTCAGCCTGATCTACGGCATCACCTTCGGCGGCTTCATCGGGCTGACGACCTTCCTGCCCACCTCTACTACTACGACCAGTTCCACGTGAGCAAGGTCGAGGCGGGGCAACTCACCATGTTGGCCGCCTTCATGGGCGCTGGGCGCCGGCAATGGCGCCCTGTTCCAACTGGTGCCGCTGCGCTGGCCCGCCTCCACCGCCGTGGCTGGCTCGATGATCGGTGAGATCGGCGCGCTGGGCGGTGGCCTGGTGCCCAATGCGATGGGCTTGTCCAAGCAGTATTTCGGCTCGTACTTCTACGGTTTCGCGCTGTTCGCGGGCTTGGCCGTGGCGGTGTTGCTGATGATGCGTGTGATGCAGATCCGCTGGACGCGCACCTGGGCCGAAAAGGGTGGGCGTGCTCCCGGGGGCCTGCAAGGGACGGGAGGCACCCCGCTCCAGGGCCAGCAGGAACTCTTCGGCGGTTTCAAAGCGCTGGCGCGGGTCACGTGCCACGGCCTTGAGCACGATGTGGTCGAGCCAGATGGGTACGTCGGGCCGCCTGCGCGAAGGGGCCTGGGGGTCAGGGCGGTATCGGCCTGTCTGGTAGGGCTCGACTCGCCATAGGGCAGGTGCCGGGTGAGCCACTGGTAGAGCGTCACGCCCAGCGCGAACAGGTCGCTCTGCGGCGTGGCCTGCGAGACTTCTGGGTCATCGGACCACTGCTCCGGGTTGATGTAGCTGGGGGTGCCTGCATGCAGGGCGCGCAGCGATTTGGGCTCCTGCCCGGAGAGCGCCACGCCCAGGTCCAGCAGACGCCACAAACCATCGGCACCAAGGTGGACATTGTCGGGTTTGACATCGCGGTGAATCACACCGATCTGGTGCAACCGCCCCAGGGCACGGCAGATGGCACTGGCGCTTTCGACGATCTCGCCCACGGCGAAACGGCGCTCCGGCAGCAGTTCATGCAAGGCCCGCCCCTCGATCCACTCGAAGAGCGCATAGAAGTGGGTGGGCGCGTCGCGCTCAATGCAGCGCACCAGCCCCCGGGCGCCCCGCTCGGTGGCGCGGGCGCTGAGCCAGGCTTCATGGGCGAGCATGGCGCGCTCCTCCGAATCATTGGCGCGGGCTTCGTGCAGTGTCTTGAGCGCGAGCAGCGCGCCGTTGCGCCGGTCTCTCACCATGTAGAGGCGGTGCACGCCATTGCTGGCCTCCTGTGCCGCGCCCTGCGCGGCCAGGGCTGCGATCTGGGCGCGCTTGAGTGCGCCGTGCACCCCATCGCTGGTGAGCACGAAGATGTCGCCGATCTGCACATCGCCTTCGCTGTGGTCGACGCGGACGGCATCTTCCATGCCCACGGCCCGCGTCAGGCCGTTCTGGAAGGCGCCGGAGCCCATGCTGTGGTCCTGCGTGAGCAAGGCGCACTCGCCGGCCCTGATCAGCCAGGCCCGGGTATCTCCCACATGGGCCAGGGTGTAGCCATGCCCGCGCAGCACCAGGTCTGTCAGGGTGGTCATGCCCAGGGGCTGGTCCTTGAAGGGGTGACACCGACGGTTGTGGTCGGCCAGCCAGGCGTTGCAGGTGCCGATCAGGCGGTCCAGCGCGACGGAGGCGTCCCAGGTGGGCGGGGTGGCGTGGTAATCCCCGGTGATGGTGAGCACCGCCGTCTGCGCGGCCTCCAGGCCCCCGCCCCCACTGCTCACGCCGTCGGCCAGGGCGGCGATCACACCATGCGCCTCATCTTGAGGCTCCGGGCGCACCACAGCGGCGAAATCTTCCAGGCGCTCGCGCGGGCCACGCTCACTGGCGTCCCCGATGTCCAGATCGAAACTCATGTGTTGTCGAAACCCTCAGGGCGGAAATGCACGACGTTGGTGCAAATCTCATGTCTACGTGCAGTGGTTACGCAAGAAATCTGCCCGAAGACCCCATTCCTGGCATAGCCAGGCGGGCGGCCCCAGGGCGGTGCGTGTCCGCAATGCTGGCCTTCAAATTGCTTCGTGCGCGATACAACGATTCCTATAGTCCGCTGACGGAGCCTCAAGGCATGAAGAAGATGAAACTGGTGATGGTGGGCAACGGCATGGCCGGTGTCCGCACACTGGAAGAGCTGTTGAAGGTCGCGCCCGATCTCTACGAGATCACCGTGTTCGGTGCAGAGCCGCACCCCAACTACAACCGGATCATGCTCTCGCCCGTGCTGGCGGGCGAGCAGACGATCGACGAGATCATTCTCAATCCGGTGCAGTGGTATGCCGACCATGGCATCACGCTGCACCTGAACAAGAAGGTCGTGCGCATCGATCGCACCCGGCGCCTGGTGGTGGCGGAAGACGGCACCGAGGCTCATTACGACCGGCTGCTGCTGGCCACGGGCTCCAACCCCTTCGTGCTGCCGGTGCCCGGCCATGCACTGGCCGGCGTGATCGCCTACCGCGACATCGCCGATACCAACTACATGATCGAGACCGCTAAGACGCACAGGCACGCGGTGGTGATCGGCGGCGGCCTGCTGGGCCTGGAAGCGGCCAACGGCCTGGTGCAGCGCGGCATGCAGGTGACCGTGGTGCACATTGCGCCATGGCTGCTGGATCGCCAGCTCGACCAGATCTCGGCGCGGCTGCTGCAACGCTCGCTGGAAGAGCGCGGGCTGGCGTTCCGCATCGGCGCGCATACGCAGGAGCTTGTCGGCGACGCGCAAGGCCGAGTCAAGGCCGTGCGGTTCAAGAATGGCACCGAGGTGCTGGCCGATCTGGTGGTGATGGCCGCGGGGGTGCGCCCCAACACGGCCCTGGCCGAGCAGATCGGGCTGCACTGCAACCGCGGCATCGTCGTGAGCGACACCATGCAGACCGTGACCGACCCGCGCGTGTACGCCGTGGGTGAATGCGCCTCGCACCGCGGCATCGCCTATGGCCTGGTCGCCCCGCTGTTCGAGCAGGGCAAGGTATGCGCGAACCACCTCGCGCTGCTCGGCATCGGCCGCTACGTGGGCTCGCAGGTATCGACCAAGCTCAAGGTCACGGGCATCGACCTGTTCTCTGCCGGTGATTTCATGGGCGGCGAAGGCACCGAGGAGATCGTGCTGTCGGACCCCTTCGGCGGCGTCTACAAGAAGCTGGTGATCAAGGGCGACAAGCTGGTGGGCGCCTGCCTGTATGGCGACACGCTGGACGGCAGCTACTACTTCAGGTTGATCCGAGAAGGCACCTGCATCAAGCGATCACGTGACCGCCTGATGTTCGGTGAGCCCGCGCCCGAGGAGGTCTCAAGCGCCGACACCCTGGCTCCGCTCATCGCCTGAAGGAGCCGCCATGAGCATCACCATCCCCATCGTGACGGCGGCCACGACGACCACGCGCGCCACTTGCCCCTACTGCGGTACCGGCTGCGGCGTGCTGATCGAAAGCACTGCCGGCCGCATCACCAACGTACAGGGTGACCCCGATCACCCGGCCAACTTCGGCCGCCTGTGCACCAAGGGCAGCACGCTGCACCTGACAGCCGCCACCAATGTGCAAACCCAGACACGCCTGCTGGAGCCGATGCAGCGGCCATCACGCGGCGCACAACCCCAGCCCATCGGCTGGGACGAAGCCCTGGACAGCGGCGCCGACAAGCTGGCGGACATCATCCGCCGCCATGGCCCGGATGCCGTGGGCTTCTATGGCTCAGGCCAGTTGCTCACCGAAGACTATTACGTGCTCAACAAGCTCGTGAAAGGCCTGGTGGGCACCAACAATCTGGACACCAATTCGCGCCTGTGCATGAGCAGCGCCGTGGCCGGCTACAAGGTCACGCTGGGCGTGGATGCGCCCCCCGCCTGCTACGACGATTTCAAGCACGCACAGACGCTGTTCATCGTGGGGGCCAACACGGCCTATGCCCACCCCATCCTGTTCCGCCGCATCGAAGATGCGCGCCGCGCCAACCCAGCGATGAAGCTGATCGTGGCCGACCCGCGCAAGACGGAAACGGCCGAGATGGCCGACCTGTTCCTGCCGATCCGGCCCGGCACTGACGTGGCCCTGTTCCACGGCCTGCTGCACGTGATGCTGGCCGAAGGCCTGGTGGACATGGGCTATGTGGCGCGCAACACGCAGGGCTTCGAGGCCCTGCAAGCCCTGGTGGCCGAGTTCACCCCTCAGGCCGTGACTGCGCTCTGCGGTGTGCCAGCCGATGACGTGGTGCAGGCTGCGCGCTGGTTCGGCGGGCACACGCCCACGCTGTCGCTGTACTGCCAGGGCCTGAACCAGAGCAGCCGCGGCACCGACAAGAACGCCACGCTGATCAACCTGCACCTGGCCACAGGCCAGATCGGCAAGCCGGGCGCAGGCCCCTTCTCGCTCACGGGCCAGCCCAACGCGATGGGTGGCCGCGAGGTGGGCGGCATGGCCAACCTGCTCAGCGCCCACCGGGATCTGGGCAATGCCGAGCACCGCGCCGAAGTGGCCCGTCTGTGGGGCGTGTCCGATGTGCCAGCCCAGCCCGGCAAGACGGCCGTCGAGATGTTCGAGGCTGCCGCGCGGGGCGAGATCAAGGCCTTGTGGATCGCCTGCACCAACCCGGCCCAATCCCTGCCGGACCAGGCCACCGTGCGCAAGGCGCTGGAAATGGCCGAGCTGGTCGTGGTACAGGAGGCCTTTGCCACCACCGCCACATGCGCCTACGCCGACCTGCTGCTGCCCGCCACCACCTGGGGCGAGAAGGACGGCACCGTGACCAACAGCGAGCGCCGCATCACCCGCGTGCGCGGCGCCATCCCGGCCACCGGCCAGGCCCGGCACGATTGGTCCATCTTCGCGGACCTGGGGCGCCGCCTGGAGCAGCGCCTGCCCGAGCGCACCGCCGGCTGGCGCGACGGCATGGACACGCTCTTCCCTTACGACACTCCGCAGTCTGTCTGGAACGAGCACCGCGAATCCACCCGTGGCCGAGACCTGGACATCACCGGCCTGAGCTACGAGATCCTGGAAACCCAAGGCCCCCAACAGTGGCCCATGCCCGAGGGCAGCCCCCAGGGCCGCGCCCGCCTGTACGAGGATGGCGTGTTCCCCACGGCGGACGGCAAGGCGCGTTTTGCCGCCGCGCCGTACGAGCCCGTGGCAGAGCCCTGCGATGACGAACACCCCTTCGCGCTCAATACCGGCCGGCTGCGCGATCAATGGCATGGCATGAGCCGCACCGGCACCTTGGGGCGCCTGTTCGGCCACGTCAGCGAGCCCGGCATCGACCTGAACCCTGCCGACATGCAGCGCCTGGGTCTGCAGGCTGGTGATCTGGTGCGCGTGGCCTCCCGCCGGGGCAGTGCTGTGCTGCCCGCACAGCCGAGCGACGCCATCGCCCCCACGCAGTCCTTCATCGCCATGCACTGGGGCGAGGAGTTCCTGAGCGGCCGCGATGCGCAAGGCCAGCTCATCACGGGCGTGAATGCGCTGACCTCGCCAGCGTTCTGCCCGAAATCCAAGCAGCCCGAACTCAAGAACGCAGCCGTCAGCATCGAGCCCGCCGAGCTGCCTTGGCACGTGCTGGGCGTGGCCTGGATGTCGGAAGACCGCGCCCTGGCCGTGCGTGAGGCCATCAAGCCGCTGATGGGCCAGTTCGCCTTTGCCAGTTGCGTGCCCTTCGGGCGCGAGCCTCATGAGCGCGGCATGGTCGGGGTGCTGTTCCGGGCCGCTGCGGTCTCGCCCATCGATGACGCCGTGCTGGGCCAGTTGGAGGCCCTGCTGGGCGTCGAAGGCGCCGACGTGCTGCGCTACCACGACCGCGCCCAGGGCCAGCACCGGGCCATGCACCTGCGTCGATCCGACGAAGGCCTCAAGCTCGAAGCCTTCCTTCTGGCGGGCGATGTGAGCGCCGAGGCCTGGGTACGCCCGCTGCTGCAGGAAGAGCTGACCGCCGACGCCTACGGCCGCGCCCTGCTCTCACCCGGGGCCACGCCACCGGTGGCCGTGCAGAGCAAGGGCCGCCAGGTGTGCACCTGCTTCAACGTGACCGAGCCCGCCATCGTCGAGGCGCTGAGCAATTGCACGGGCAGCCCTGACGATCGCCTGGCGCAGCTGCAAGGCCAGCTCAAGTGCGGCACCAACTGCGGATCGTGCGTGCCGGAGTTGCGCAGGATCATCAAGCTGCATCCTGCGCTCACCCCGGCCTGAGTCGGGCCTTCGGGATGCTCGTGCGGGCTGCGACAATGCCTGCATGAGCATCGCTGCCTACATCAAGGTGATCGGCCGGGGCAAGGACGGCGCCCGGCCACTGGACACGGACCAGGCCCGTGACCTGCTGGACCAGGTTCTGGACAACAAGGTCACCGATCTGGAAATCGGCGCCTTCGCGCTGGCCATGCGCATCAAAGGCGAAACAGAGCAAGAGCTGGACGGCTTCGTGCAGTCCACCCTCGCCCGCTGCCTGCCCCTGCCCGCGCCGCCGGCCGGTGGCGTGGTGGTGCTGCCCTCCTACAACGGCGCGCGCAAGCTGCCCAACCTGACGGCGCTGCTGGCCTGCCATCTGGCACACGCAGGCACCGCGGTGCTGGTGCACGGCCCCGCGAAGGATCCCACCCGTGTGACCACGGCCGAGGTTTTCCAAGCCCTGGGTCTGCCACTGGCCACCACCGCAGACGAGGTGGCCCAGGCCTGGCAAGCGCAACGCCCAGCCTTCATCGACATCGCCACGCTGTGCCCGCCATTAGCCAAGCTGCTGGACGTGCGCTGGACGATCGGCCTGCGCAACCCGGGCCACACCGTGGCCAAGCTGCTCTCACCCTGGCCGGCTGCCGTGCCCAGCGTGCGCGTGGTCAACCACACCCACCCTGAGTACGCTCACTCGCTCACCGCCTACCTGGGCCACACCCAGGCCACGGCCCTGCTGATGCGCGGCACCGAGGGAGAGCCCGTGGCCGATGCGCGCCGGCAGCCCAGGTTTGAGGTGTTCGTGCGTGGCGAGCGCAACGCTGCACTCAGCCGCGCGCCCGTCGAAGGCGTGCTGACCGAACTGCCCGCGCTGCCCGAATCCCGTGATGCGGCCACAACTGCCGCCTACATCCAGGCCGTGCTGCATGGGGAGCTACCGCTGCCCAATGCCATCGCCACGCAGGCAGAGTGCCTGGCACAGGTTCTGCGAGAAGCCCCCCAAACGGCATCCTGACAGTGGCTGCTGGGTGGCTTGCCACCCCCTCAACCAGCTCACTCAGCCGTTCCGACGCCAGATGCCCCGGGCTCAGCCGGCTTGGGCGGTGGTTTCATGCCACCAGCAGCCTTGCTGGCCTTCGTCAGGATCACGATCCCGCCCAGGATGGCCGCCGTGCCCAGGATCAGCCGCCCGGTGACGGGCTCATCCAGCCACCAGGCCGCCATCCAGATCGTGGACAAGGGGCCGACCATGCCCACCTGCGCCGCCAGCGACGCGCCCAGCAACTGCACACCGCGCATCACCAGCCACACCGGCAGCACCGTGCAGGCCACGGCATTGATGGCCGACAGCCCATAGGCCTGCCATGGCAGGGCTGAGACACCGCCCACGCGCCCCTCGGTCCACCAGCTCACCACGCCCCACTGCAGAAGGCACAGCACGCAGGCCACACAGGACGCATGCCCCACCAGGCGCAGCGAGCCCAGCGTCTGCACCAACTGGCCACTGCCCATCAGGTACACGGCGTAGGAGATGGCACTGCCCAGCACCAGCAAAGAGCCCAGCGTGACGGCACGAACGGCCTCCATGCCGCTGGCGCCCCCCACCTGGCTGGACAGCAACTGCGCCGCATCCCAATCGTGCAGCCACACCACGGCCACACCGGCATAGGCCAGCCCCACCGCCAGGATCTGCGCCGGGCTGATGCGCCGCCGGTACCACAGCGCCGAAAACAGCAGCACGATGGTCGGGTTGAGGTACAAGATCGCCCGCTCCAGGCTGGCGCTGATGTACTGCAGGCCCAGGAAATCGAAGGTGCTGGCCAGGTAGTAGCCCGTGAAACCCAGCCCTGCCACCTGCCACCATTGCCGGCGGCTCATCGGCCTGGCGGGCTGGCCATCGGGCGCAAGCACACGCCCGGACCACCAGGCCATCCACAGGAACAGCGGGAAAGCCATGGCCATGCGCAGGCCCACGGCCGAGACGGCATCCGCGCCCAGCTGGTACATCAGCTTGGCCACGATGGCCTTGCCGGAGAACGCGATTGCCCCGAGGGCCGCCATCGCCACGCCCTGCCCCATGGGCCCCAGGCTGGAGAGCGACAGGCGCCGCCCGAAGATTGCTTGCATCCCGCGAGCGTAGCGGACATCGCCCCGGCACGCCCGCCCAGGGCCATGCGGGCGGTGCAATGTCACGGCTGGAGACGCCCCTTGCGCAGCGGCCGCGCAACGCGTTCCGCCCGTCGGATCGAAACGTCCTGCAACGACCGTCAACGCAACGTCACGCGCGCGTCGCAAATCCGTCACGGGCGATGCCCATCATGCAGGCATGCGCCCCTGGTCCACCTCTCCGCTGATGCGGGCCCTCAGGTCCGCCACGCCCGGCACCGGCCACCTGCCCTGGCAGGGTGCACTGTCGGCGGACAACACGCCGCACGACGACGATCCCGGCGCACCGAGGGCACGGCATGTGCGCACGGTCTGGATCTCCGACGTGCACCTGGGCACGCCCGGCTGCCAGGCCCACGCCCTGCTCGACTTCCTCAAACACGTCGAGTGCGACACGCTCTACCTGGTGGGCGACATCGTCGATGGCTGGCAACTGCGCCGCAGTTGGTACTGGCCTCAGGCGCACAACGATGTCATCCAGAAGCTGCTGCGCAAGGCGCGCAAGGGCACGCGCGTGATCTTCATCCCCGGCAACCACGACGAGTTCGGCCGCAAGTACCTGGGCCACAACTTCGGTGGCATCGAAGTGGCCGAGGAATGGCTGCACACCACCGCCGATGGGCGCCTGCTGTGGATCACCCATGGCGATCTGTACGACGGCGTGATCCAGTGCGCCCGCTGGCTGGCCTATGTGGGCGATTCGGCCTACGAGTTCGTGCTGCGCCTGAACCGGCACCTCAACTCCTGGCGCGCGCGCATGGGGCTGCCCTACTGGTCGCTCTCGCGCTACCTCAAGCTCAAGGTCAAGCGCGCGGTCAGCTACGTCAACGATTTCGAGGAAGCGCTGGCCCGCGAGACCCACAAGCGCGGCGCCCAGGGCGTGGTCTGCGGCCACATCCACCACGCCGAGATGCGCGACATCGGCGGCGTGCTCTACTGCAACGATGGCGACTGGGTGGAGAGCCTCACGGCCCTGGTGGAACATGCTGACGGCCGGCTGGAAATCCTGGATTGGGCGGCCGAACTGACACAGGCCCAAACCCAAGTTCAAGCCCAGGCGCAGACCAAGACGAGCAAGGCGACCGCTGCGGCACAATAGGATTCCATTTCCAAGAATCCGAACGCCCGCTCATGGCATTTTCCGACAACCTCAAACAACTGCCCTCCGCCGCCCACCTGGCCTCGCTGCAACTGATCGATGCCCAGGGCGCTGTGGTCGCCACCATCGAGAACAAGCCCGGCCAGGCCGGCTCGCTGGCCGTGTACGCAGCGCTGGCCGAGCGCCATGGCCGCATCAACGCCGCGGCCGCCCAGGAAGGCCTGGACATCTACGCCGAGCACACCGCTGATGCCCGCACCAACCCGGGCAAGCACCCCAACATTGATCGCCTGATCGACCTGCTGGCCTCGGGCACCGAACTGACGGTGGCCCTGCAACCCCAGTAAGTCTTTCGTGAGGCCCATGCCGCGCATTGCAGCCAGGCTCGCCCTGGCCCTGGGGCTCACCGCCTTGCTGGCCCTGGGGCTCGCCAGCGCCTGGATGGCTTGGCAAACCCACCAGCAACGCGCCGCCACACCAGGCTTCACGGCGCTGGCGGTGCTGCCTGATCGCTCCGTCTGGCTGTCGGTCAACCAGGAGCTATGGCACCTGGATGCCCGCGGGCACCCGCAGACCCGTGTGTCTGCCCGCGACACGGGGCTGCCCTCCGCGCCCCACCGGCTGGCCACCGTCGCTTCACAATCCCTCTACGCCCTGACCCCCGGCCTGCCCGAGGTGGCCGTGCTGGACACGAACACCGGGCGTCTGCAGCGCCGCATCGCCCTGCAGTGGCCCGCCGACCTGAAGACTTCTTTCGACACCCGAACAGCGGATCTGGCTGTCGCCCCTGATGGCCGCATCGCCATCGCGCAAGGCGCAGCGCGCGGCGTGCTGCTGTTCGATGCGCAAGGCGCCCTGCTGGCACGCACCGATCCCCGGGCCCTGGCCCTGCCCACCAGCCTGTGGTGGGACGATGGCGAGCTGTGGGTCACGGACGCCGGCCAGCACCAGTTGCTGCGCCTGAGCGGCAACACCCTGGCGGTCAAGCAGGCCGTGCAGCTCTCGACCAAGGTCGCCACACGCCACACCGTGCATGGCGTGGAGCACCCGCGCGCCGGCATCGACGTTCACGCACCCGTGGCCACCCTGATCCGCCTGGAGCCCGACGGCCCGACCGGCCTTGTCACCTACGAATGGCCCGACGGCATGGAGATCGGCCAGGACATCGGCCCCAAGGGGCAGCCCCGCGACCTGGCCTGGGTCGGCGAGACCCTGCTGGTGCTGGAGAACCTCGAACTGCGCCTGCTGCGTTTCGACGTGGACCGCCGCGGCCTGGGCGATTTCGGCGACATGACGGTACAGCGCTGGCTGGAGCAGGCCTTCCAGGCCCGGGAGCGCCTGCGCCGTGCCCAGTGGGCCTGGGCCGGCGGGGCCGCGCTGTCTTTGCTGCTGATGCTGGGCCTGGCCGGCACCCTGCTTCGCCGCCCCGCGGCCAACGCACCGGAAGAACACACCAACGAGCGCGCACTGCGCTGGCTGGACGAGAACCCCGCCTGGCAGGCCGTACAGCTGGAGCAGGAGAGCGTGCGCGACACCATCGAGCTGTCAGCCCCCGAGGGCGATCTGTGGCTGATCCTGAGCAACCGCCGGCTGGTGGCCTTCCATGTGGACGGTCAGCACACCTTGCCACGCGGCGCCTGGCACCGCACCGATGTGGTCGAAGTAGAACTCACCCCGCCCGGCAAGACCCCCTGGCGCTGGCGGCTTGGCCATCGACGCAAGCCTGCCTGCGGGCTGCGGCTTCGTCTGAACGATGGCACCGTACTGCAAGGGGGTGCCCAATCGCAGGACACGGCCGAACGCATGGCGACCGTGCTCAGGCTGGGGATGCCGCCTGCGCCTCCTTCGACTCATCCGCCTGCTGCGACAGCATGAAAAAGGGCGCCGTTGAGGCGCCCTTGCCCATCCAGCAGCGGATCGATCACCCCACCCACTTGCGGGCGTTGCGGAACAGGCGCAGCCAGGGGCTGTGATCGCCCTTGTCGCCACTGGTCCAACTCATCTGCAAGTTGCGGAACACGCGCTCCGGGTGCGGCATCATGGCCGTGAAGCGGCCGTCGGCCGTGGTCACTGCCGTCAGCCCGTCCGGGCTGCCGTTGGGGTTGAACGGGTAGGTCTCGGTCACGGCACCGTGGTTGTCCACGAAGCGCAGCGCGCGCTTCACCGCAGCCTCGTTGCCGCGCTGCGAGAAGTCGGCGAAACCTTCGCCATGCGCCACCGCGATCGGCAAACGGCTGCCGGCCATGCCCTGGAAGAAGATTGAAGGGCTGTCCAGCACCTCGACCTGGCTCAGGCGGGCCTCGAAACGCGTGCTCTGGTTGTGCGTGAACTTGGGCCAGTCCTGCGCGCCCGGGATGATCGGGCTCAGCGCCGCCAGCATCTGGCAGCCGTTGCAGATGCCCAGGGCGAAGGTGTCCGTGCGCCCGAAGAAAGCGGCGAACTGCTCGGCCAATTGAGGGTTGAACATGATCGAGCGGGCCCAGCCTTCGCCAGCACCCAGCGTGTCGCCGTAGCTGAAGCCACCGCAGGCGATGAAACCCTGGAACTGCTCCAGGCGAGCACGACCACCCAGCAGATCGCTCATGTGCACGTCGTACGTCTCGAAGCCACCCAGGTGCATGGCGTAGGACATCTCGACGTGCGAGTTCACGCCCTGCTCACGCAGGATGGCCACCTTCGGGCGTGCCTTGCCGATGAAGGGCGCGGACACGTCCTCCTTCGGATCGAAGGTCAGGTGCACGTGCATGCCAGGGTCGTTCTCGACGCCGATCTGCGCGTGCTCGCTGTCGGCGCAGGCCGGGTTGTCGCGCAGTTGGGCGATGCGCCAGCTCACGTCGTCCCAGGTCTTGTGCAACTGCTCCAGCGGGGCGCTGAACACCGCCTTGGTGTCGCGCCACACCTCGACCACGCCCTTGGTGTTGGGCTTGCCGATCACGTGGCTGTGGCGGGACAGGCCGTGCTCGCGCAGCGTGCGCAGCACGTCGTCGCGCTCGGCGGTGCGCACCTGCAGCACCAGGCCCAGCTCTTCGCTGAACAGCGCCTTGAGTGTCAGCTCATTGCGGCGCTCGCTGACCTGGCTGGCCCAGTTCTTCGAATCGCCCATCTCGGCGCGGCTGTCGCTTATACCGTCGCCTTCGGTGACCAGCATGTCCACGTTCAGGCTGACACCAGTGTGGCCCGCGAAGGCCATCTCAGCCACGGTGGCCCACAGGCCGCCGTCCCCACGGTCGTGGTAGGCCAGCAGCTTGCCTTGCGCGCGCAGGGCGTTCACGGCGTTCACCGCCGACTTCAGCGCCTCGGGGTTGTCGACATCAGGCACCTCATTGCCGAACTGGTTCAGCACCTGGGCCAGCATCGAGCCGCCCATGCGGTTGCGGCCTTCGCCCAGGTCGACGAGGATCAGCGTGCTGTCCAGCACCTGGCCGTTCTCGCCAGTGATCAGTTGGGGCGTCAGCGTGCCGCGCACGTCGTCGATCGAGGCAAACGCCGTCACGATCAACGACACGGGCGCCGTGACCTGCTTGGTGGCCCCTTCATCGGCCCACTTGGTGCGCATGGACAGCGAATCCTTGCCCACGGGGATGGAGATGCCCAGCGCCGGGCACAGGTCCATGCCCACGGCCTTGACCGTGTCGTACAGCGCCGCGTCTTCGCCCTTCTCGCCGCAGGCCGCCATCCAGTTGGCCGACAGCTTCACGCGCGGCAGCTCGATCGGTGCGGCCAGCAGGTTGGTGATGGCCTCGCCCACGGCCATGCGGCCGGAGGCGGGCGCGTTGACCGAGGCCAGCGGCGTGCGCTCGCCCATGGACATCGCCTCGCCAGCGAAGCCTTTGTAGTCCGCCAGGGTCACGGCCACGTCGGCCACGGGCACCTGCCACGGGCCGACCATCTGGTCGCGGTGGTTCAGGCCGCCCACGGTGCGGTCGCCGATGGTGATCAGGAAGCGCTTGCTGGCCACGGTCGGGTGGCGCAGCACATCGAAGGCGACCTTGTCCAGCAGCACGCCGGTCAGGTCGATTTGGCCGCCATCCCACCGCACGCGCTCGACCACGCGGTGCATCTTGGGCGGCTTGCCCAGCAGCACGTCCATGGGCATGTCCACGGGCTTGTCGCTGCCCGGCTTGCTTTCATCCGCCAGGATCAGCTCAGCGGCCTCGGTGGCCACGCCGATCACGCCAAACGGGCAGCGCTCACGCTCGCACATAGCCTGGAAGATGGGCAGGCTCTCGGGCGCGATGGCCAGCACATAGCGCTCCTGGCTCTCGTTGCACCAGATTTCCTTGGCCGCCATGCCGGACTCCTCCAGCGGCACCTTGCTCAGGTCAAAACGCGCGCCCTTGCCAGCGCCATCGACCAACTCGGGGAATGCGTTGGAGATGCCGCCCGCGCCCACATCGTGGATGGCCAGGATGGGGTTGTTCGCACCCAGCAGCCAGCAGTGGTTAATCACCTCTTGCGCACGGCGCTGGATCTCGGGGTTGCCGCGCTGCACGGAGTCGAAATCCAGCGCGGCCGAGTTGGTGCCCGCCGCCATCGACGAGGCCGCCGCGCCGGCCATGCCGATGCGCATGCCCGGGCCGCCCAGTTGGATCAGCAAGGTGCCGGCGTCGAACTGGATCTTCTTGGTTTGCGCATCGCTGATGGTGCCGATGCCACCGGCGATCATGATGGGCTTGTGGTAGCCACGGCGGATGGCGCCTGCGCCCTTGCCCACCGTCTGCTCGAACACGCGGAAGTAGCCCGTCAGGTTCGAACGGCCGAACTCGTTGTTGAACGCGGCGCCGCCCAGCGGGCCTTCGATCATGATCTGCAGCGCGCTGGCGATGTGCTCGGGCTTGCCGACCGGTGCGGCCTCCCAGGGCTCATCGGTGCCCGGCAGGTGCAGGTTGGACACCGAGAAGCCCGTCAGGCCCGACTTGGGGCGCGAGCCACGGCCCGTGGCGCCTTCGTCGCGAATCTCGCCGCCCGAACCGGTGGAGGCCCCAGGGAAGGGCGAGATCGCCGTCGGGTGGTTGTGCGTCTCCACCTTCATCAGCACATGGGCGGTCTCATCACGCGGGCCATAGGCCGGCGCGTTGGTGAAGCCCGTGGGCGCCCAGCGCTCGATGGCGTGGCCTTCCATCACCGAGGCGTTGTCGCTGTAGGCCACCACGGTGTGCTGGGGGCTGAGCTTCTCGGTGTTGCGGATCATGCCGAACATCGACAGATCCTGCGCCTGCCCGTCGATGGTGAACTGGGCGTTGAAGATTTTGTGGCGGCAGTGTTCGCTGTTGGCCTGCGCGAACATGGTCAGTTCGACGTCAGTCGGGTTGCGCTCGAGGCCGGTGAAGGCGTTGACCAGGTACTCGATCTCGTCGTCCGACAAGGCCAGACCGAAGGTCACGTTGGCCTCGTCCAGCGCTGCACGGCCACGGCCCAGGACGTCCACCCGCTCCATGGCCACGCCCTGCTTGTCGTCGAACAGGCGGCGGGCTTCGTCGCGACCAGGCAGCACGCTTTCGGTCATGCGGTCGTGCAGCAAGGCGGCTGCGGCCTGCAGTTCCTGCTCGGTCAAGGGCTTGGCGCCGCCGGTCAATGTGCCGATCAGGCCGGCCTTGAGCGTCAGGCGAAACTCGGTCACGCGCTCGACGCGGCGGATCGGCAGGCCGCAGTTGTGGGCGATGTCGGTGGCCTTGGAGGCCCAGGGCGACACGGTACCCAGCCGCGGCGCCACCACGATCAGGTCACCTTCGGTCGCGCCTTCGTACGGATCACCGTAGGTCAGCAGCGCGGCCAGCTTGTCCACCTCGGCCTGGCCCAGGGCCTGGTCCGCCGCCACCCAGTGCACGTGGCGCGCATGCACGCCGACGATCTTGGGGTTGATGGCCTGCAGCCGGGGCAGCAGCGCCTGCGCCTGGTGAGGGGCCAGGGCGTTGCCGCCCTCGAAGTGCATCAGTGTGGAGGTGCGGTCGGTCACGGCAAGTAGGCCTTGTGCGGACATGGGGCTGCCCCCCGGGACGAAAAGCGCCGCCACGCCGACGATGACGGGCTGGCCAGGGCATACCGGGGAGCGTTTTGGGGGAAACCGGGATTTTACCGGGCCCCGGCCGCCGAAAGTGTCCCATCGTGCCCCCGCGTGTGCGGGCGGTGCCTCATCACGGGACACCCGTTGGCGTTCATGCCCTGGAAATCCGACCGGAAACAGCCCCTCAGGGAGCGCCATCACCCCCTGAAACCCGGATAATCATGCCCCCATGAGCATCACGATCAAAACAGGCGCCGAACTCGACGCCATGCGCATCGCCGGACGCCTGGCGTCAGAGGTGCTGGACTACCTCACCCCCCACGTGAAGCCCGGCATCACCACCGAGGCCCTGGACAAGCTGGCCCACGACTACATGGTGCAGATGCAAGGCACCATCCCCGCCCCGCTGAACTACGCGCCGGGCGGCCACACGCCCTACCCAAAGTCGATCTGTGCGTCGGTCAACCACCAGATCTGCCACGGCATCCCGAACGACCGCGCCCTCAAAACGGGTGACATCGTCAACCTGGACATCACTGTCATCAAGGATGGCTGGCACGGCGACACCAGCCGCATGTTCGTGGTGGGCGAAGGCTCCATCGCCGCCAAGCGCCTGTGCACCCTCACCTACGACGCCATGTGGAAAGGCATCGTCAAGGTCAAGCCCGGCATCCGTCTGGGCGACATCGGCCACGCCATCCAGACCTTCGTCGAGAACCAGGGCTTTTCGGTGGTGCGCGAGTTCTGCGGCCACGGCATCGGCCAGAAATTCCATGAAGAGCCCCAGGTGCTGCACTACGGCCGCCCCGGCACCATGGAAGAGCTCAAGCCCGGCATGATCTTCACCATCGAGCCCATGGTCAACGCCGGCAAGAAGGACATCAAGGCCCTGGGCGACGGCTGGACCATCGTCACGAAAGACCGCTCCCTGTCCGCCCAATGGGAGCACACCGTGCTGGTCACCGAGACCGGCTACGAGGTGCTGACCCTGTCCGATGGCAGCCCGCCGCTGCCCGACTTCGTCACCGCCACCAAGACCTGATCCACCGGCCCCGAGGCACACCGCCCGGGGCCTTCGTTTTGGCCCGAGGCCCCGCGCCCGCCCGCAGTACAGCGCACACGCCATGCCCCTGGACATCGCCGCCATCCGATCGCAATTCAAAGCGGACAAGGCCGAGTTGCTCAAGCAGTTCGCCGACAGCCGGCCCACCGCCGCATCGGCGCGGGCCCTGCTCTCCCACATGGCCCGCCTGGTGGACAGCACCCTGGGCCAGCTGTGGGATGGATGCGGCATGCCCAAGGGCGCGGCGCTGGTGGCCGTGGGCGGCTACGGGCGCGGCGAGTTGTTCCCGCACTCCGACATCGACGTGCTGCTGCTGATGCCCACCTCGCCCTCGGAAACGGGTGCCGACGACATCGCCCCGGCGATCGAGGCCTTCATCAGCGCCTGCTGGGACATCGGCCTGGAGATCGGCTCCTCCGTGCGCACCGTCGAGGAATGCGTGGAAGAAGCCGGCCGCGACATCACCGTGCAGACCGCCCTGCTCGAATCGCGCCTGCTGTGTGGTGCGCGCCCCTGCTTCAATGCCCTGGTCAAGGCCACAACGGCCCAGATGGACGTGGCCACATTCGTGCGCGCCAAGATGCTGGAGATGCGCCAGCGGCACACCAAACACGAAGACACGCCCTACGCCCTGGAGCCCAACTGCAAGGAAAGCCCAGGTGGCCTGCGTGACCTGCAGGTGGTGATCTGGCTGGCCCGCGCCGCCGGTCTGGGCCGCACCTGGCAGGAGCTTGCCCGCAACGGCCTGCTCACCCCCTTCGAAGCCCGCCAGTTGCAGGCCAACGAAGGCCTGCTCAAGCTGATCCGCGCCCGCCTGCACGTGATCGCCAGCCGCCGTGAAGACCGCCTGGTCTTCGACCTGCAGAGCTCGGTCGCCGAAAGCTTCGGCTACAAGAACACCACGGCCCTGCGCGCCAGCGAAGTGCTGATGCGCCGCTACTACTGGGCGGCCAAGGCCGTCACGCAGCTCAGCCAGATCCTGATCCTCAACATCGAGGAGCGCATCACCGGCTCGCAGGACGCGCCCATGCACGTGATCGACGAGCAGTTCCTCGACCGCGGCGGCCTGCTCGAAGTCGCCAGCGACGACCTCTACCAGAAGGACCGCCACGCCATCCTGCGCACCTTCCTGGTCCTGCAGCGCGAGGACACCGTCAAGGGCCTGTCGGCCCGCACCCTGCGCGCGCTCTACAACGCTCGCGGCCTGATGGACGCGTCCTTCCGCAACGACCCAGTCAATCACGCCGCGTTCATGGACATCCTCCAGGAGCGCCACGGCCAGACGCGCATCCTGCGCCTGATGAACCAGACCAGCGTGCTGGGCCGCTACCTGTGGGTGTTCCGCCGCATCGTCGGCCAGATGCAACACGACCTGTTCCATGTCTACACGGTCGACCAGCACATTCTGATGGTGGTGCGCAACGTGCGCCGCTACTTCATCCCCGAGCATGCGCACGAGTACCCCTTCTGCACGCAACTGGCCTCGCAATGGGACAAGCCTTGGGTGCTGTATGTCGCTGCACTGTTCCACGACGTGGCCAAGGGCCGGGGGGGAGATCACTCCGAGCTGGGTGCCGTCGAGGTGCGCCGCTTCTGCAAGAACCACGGCATCACCGGCGACGACGCCAAGCTGATCGAGTACCTGGTGTCCGAGCACCTGACCATGTCCCGCGTGGCCCAGAAGGAAGACCTGTCCGACCCCGACGTGATCCAGTCCTTCGCCCGCCGCGTTGGCAACGAGCGCACGCTCACCGCGCTGTACCTGCTCACCGTGGCCGACATCCGCGGCACCAGCCCCAAGGTCTGGAACGCCTGGAAGGGCAAGCTGCTCGAAGACCTCTTCAAGCTCACCCTGCGCGCCCTGGGCGGCTCGCGCCCTCACATGGATGCCGAGATCGAATCGCGCAAGCAGCAGGCCCGCAAGTCGCTGGCGCTGCGCTCGCTGCCCGCCGACATCGAAGTGGCGCTGTGGAAAACGCTGGACGTGGGCTACTTCGCGCGCCACGACCCGGCCGACATCGCCTGGCACGCACGCTCCATTTCCCGCTACGAAAACACGCCGCAGCCACTGGTGCGTGCCCGCCTGTCACCCGTGGGCGAAGGCTTGCAAGTGCTGGTGTACTCGCCCGACCAGCCCGACCTGTTCGCACGCATCTGCGGCTACTTCGACCGCGCCGGCTTCAACATCCAGGATGCGCGCGTGCACACCACCAACACGGGCTACGCGCTGGATACCTTCCAGATCATTGCCGGTCCCAACGCGCGCCATGAAGGCGTGCACTACCGCGACCTGATCGCATTGGTGGAGACGCAACTGGCCGAGGCCCTGTCCTCCGACGCACCACTGCACGATCCGCTCAAGGGCCGCCTGTCGCGCCGGGTCAAATCCTTCCCGATCCGCCCGCGCATCAGCCTGCGCCCGGACGAACGCGGCCAGCGCTGGCTGCTGTCCATCTCGGCCAGCGACCGCTCCGGCCTGCTCTACGCCATCGCGCGCGTGCTAGCCCGTCATCAGATCAACCTGCAACTGGCCAAGATCGACACGCTGGGCGAGCGTGTGGAAGACACCTTCCTGCTCACCGGCCCCACCCTGCGCCAGGACAAGGTCCAACTGGCGGTGGAAACCGAACTGCTCGAAGCCCTGGCCGCCTGATCCCCCAGGCAACCTTACAGCCCAAGGCTGACGCGTCATTACAACGACACAGGGTTTCCAGCAGTCGGTAAAGATTTGTCAGCGCCCTGCCTGCACGGCATGGGCAAGCCTGGGCAGACCATGAAAGGCTCAGGCCGGCTCTTTGGGATCCAGCAGGGCCTCGAGCTGAGCGATCTGGTCGCGCAGCATCAAACGCCGCTTTTTGAGGCGGCGCAAGGCCAATTCATCGATCGGCTGCTGCTGGCCGGCACGGTCGATCAGGCTGTTGAGATCGGCGTGCTCGATGCGCAATTCGATCAGTAGACGCTGGGGAGAATGCAGGTTTTCTTGCATCAGAGGTGCCAAAAGACCACCGGATGGCCACCAAAAGGCTGCCGGAGGGTCCCACTCTAGGGGGATACCGCCCCCTCTCACTGGCCAAGAGGGGACCAAACGGCATTATAGTTTTCCCCATGAGCACCCCAGCTTCCAGCTATCGTCTTGTGGCGGCCACCGGCCTGCACCGTGGCGATCGGCTGTATCAACAAGACCAGGTCGAGATCCTCCCCCACCCCCGCGTCTCCGGATGCCTGATGGCGGTGGTAGCCGATGGCATGGGCGGCAAGAGCGGCGGCCGAAAGGCGGCGGACCAGGTGATCCTGACCGCGCGCCAGATCTTCGAGCGCTACATCCCCGCCAAGGATGATTCGGGGGCCTCGCTGCAGCAGATGGTCCAGGAGGCCCACCTGATGATCAAGCTGACGGCCATCGCCTTCGAGGAAGAGCCGCACAGCACGCTGGCCGCCTTCATCGTGAACCCCGACCGCAGCGCCACCACCGTGCACGCCGGTGATTCGCGCATCTACCACTTCCGTGAATCCGAGTTGCTGTTCCGCACGCAGGACCACTCCTTCGTGCAGCGCCTGATCAACGAAGGCCAGATCACCGAAGAAGAAGCCAATACCCACCCGCAGTCCAACCTGCTGACGGGCTGCCTGGGCACCCAGGCCGATCCGCCACTGGCCACGCACCAGATCGACCAACTGCAGGTCGGCGACACGCTGATGGCCTGCAGCGACGGCATGTGGCATTACTTCAGCCCGCGCGAACTGGGCGCCATCGTGCAGACGCTGCCTCCGCGCGAGGCGGCCGAGATGCTGGTGAGCAAGGCACGTCACCGCGCCCGTGGCGGTGGCGATAACCTGTCGGTTGCGCTGGTGCGCGTCGAAGCCGGGGCCTGATTACTCAGGCCTCAAGCCCCAGGCCTCGCGGCTCAGGTCAGCGAGGTGTCCACAACCCGGCGCTCTTCGCTCAGGTATTCCTTGGACTGCATTTCGTTCAGGCGCGAGACCGTGCGTGGGAACTCGTGCGCCAGCGGGCCTTCCATGTAGAGCTGCTCGGGCGGCACCGCCGCCGAGATCACCAGCTTGCAGCGCCGGTCGTACAGCACATCCACCAGCCAGGTGAAGCGCCGCGCCTCCGAGGCCAGGCGGATCGGCATCTGCGGCACGTCGCTCAGCAAGATGGTGTGGAACTGCGTGGCCAGTTCGAGGTAGTCGTTCTGTGAGCGCGGGCCACCGCATAGCGTGTTGAAATCGAACCAGACCACCCCCCCAGCGCGGCGCTTGGCCTTGAGCACGCGGTGCTCGATGCTCAGAGAGGGATCCTGGTCGGCGGTCTCAGCCAGCTTGTCGAACACCTCGGTCATGCGCGCATGGGCGTGCTCGTCCAGCGGCGTCAGGTACAGGTTGGCCAGCTCGAGCGTGCGGCGGCGGTAGTCGTTGCCGCTGTCCACGTTGATCACCTCAAGGTGGCTCTTGAGCAGCTCAATGGCCGGCAGGATGCGGTCACGGTGCAGACCGTTCGGATAGAGCCCGTCCGGGTGGAAGTTCGAGGTCGTGACAATGCTCATGCGGTGGCGGAACATCGCGTCCAGCAGGCGGTGCAGGATCATCGCGTCCGTCACGTCGGCCACGTGGAACTCATCGAAGCAGATCAGGCGGTGCTTGCGCGACATGCGCTTGGCCAGCACCTCCAGCGGGTCGGTCACGCCCTTGAGTTCATGCAGTTGGCGGTGCACCTCGCGCATGAACTCGTGGAAGTGCAGGCGCGTCTTGCGCTCCAGCGGCACCGCCTGGAAGAAGCAGTCCATGATGAAGCTCTTGCCGCGCCCCACCCCGCCGTACATGTACACGCCCTTGGGCAAGGGCGGGTAGCGCAGCATCTTGGTCAGCGCGTTGGAGCGCTGGGCCTTGTAGCCGGCCCATTCATCCTGGCAGCGCTGCAGCGCCGCGATGCCGAGCAACTGGGCCTCGTCCGCCTTGTAGCCACGCTCCGCGAGGCTTTTCTTGTAGAGCTCGGTGACGGAGATGGTGTAATCAGGCATGAAGGTTCGGACAGCGGTCGCCGCAACAGTCGCAGAAGGCGGGGCACAAAGAAAAGGGGCAGCCAGGCCGCCCCTTGCCGATGCTCGCCCAGCGCGGGGCGAAAGATCAGAAGTTTAAGGTGCGCTTGTCCACCGCGAGCGCGGCTTCCTTGGTCGCCTCGCTCAGGCTGGGGTGGGCGTGGCAGATGCGGGCGATGTCCTCGGCGCTGGCCTTGAACTCCATGGCCACCACGGCCTCGGAGATCAGTTCGCTGGCCATCGGGCCGATGATGTGCACACCCAGGATCTCGTCCGTCTTGGCGTCTGCAATGAACTTCACGAAGCCGGTGGTATCGCCAAGAGCACGTGCGCGCCCGTTGGCAATGAAGGGGAAGGAGCCAGCCTTGTAGGGCCGCCCTTCCGCTTTCAGCGCCTGTTCGGTTTTGCCGACCCAGGCGATCTCCGGGCTGGTGTAGATCACCCAGGGAATCGTGTTGAAGTTGACGTGGCCGTGCTGGCCCGCGATGCGCTCGGCCACCGCCACGCCCTCTTCTTCTGCCTTGTGTGCCAGCATGGGGCCGCGCACCACATCGCCCACCGCCCACACATTGGGCAGGTTGGTCTTGCAGTCGTCGTCCACCACGATGGCACCGCGTTCGTCGAGCTTCAGCCCTACGGCCTCGGCGCCCAGGCCGTTGGTGTTGGCGGTGCGGCCGATCGAGATGATCAGCTTGTCCACTTCGAGCTTCTGCTCGGCGCCGGCGGCATCCGCATAAGTCACGGTCACGCCCTTCTTGGCGGCCTTGACCTCGCTGATCTTCACGCCCAGCTGGAGCTTGAGGCCCTGCTTGGTCAGCACCTTCTGAGCTTCCTTGGCGACCTGTTCATCGACAGCGGCCAGGAAGGTCGGCAGCGCTTCGAGGATGGTCACTTCAGCACCCAGGCGGCGCCACACCGAACCCATCTCCAGGCCGATCACGCCAGAGCCGATCACGCCCAGCTTCTTGGGCACTTCGCCGATGGCCAGCGCGCCGTCGTTGGACAGGATCTGCTTCTCGTCGAAAGGTGCACCGGGCAATGCGCGGGCGTTCGAGCCCGTGGCGATGATGATGTGCTTGCCGGTCAGCGTGGCGGGCTTGTCGCCGGTCACGTCGATCTGGTAGCCGCCATCAGCCGCCTTCGTGAAGGCACCACGGCCGTGGAAGAAGCTCACCTTGTTCTTCTTGAACAGGAACAGGATGCCGTCGTTGTTCTGTTTGACCACCGTGTCCTTGCGGCCGATCATCTTGGCGATGTCCAGGCTCAGGCTCTGCACACCGATGCCGTGCTCGGCGAAGTGGTGGCTGGCGTGGTCGTAGTACTCGGACGACTGCAGCAGCGCCTTCGAGGGGATACAGCCGACGTTGGTGCAGGTGCCGCCGGGCGCCGGGCCGCCCTTGCTGTTCTTCCATTCGTCGATACAGGCAACCTTGAAGCCCAGTTGGGCTGCGCGGATGGCGGCGATGTAGCCGCCGGGGCCCGCGCCGATGACGATGACGTCGAATTGATTGTCGGACATGGTGTGGTGTGCGTCAGGTTGGTTGCGTGGCTTCGGCAGGCGTGCTCAGTGATGTTGTCACTGGCCGTCTTCAGGCACGAAGATCCACAGCAGAACGTAAATCAGGAGGCCCGCGCCCCAGAACAGGAACAGCAGCGTGAAGGCCAGCCGCCAGACCCAGGACTCGATCCCCGTGAGCCGCGCGATGCCCCCGCAGATGCCGCCCAGCCAGCGATCCTCGGTCGAGCGGCGCAGGCGCTGCACGGCGGCCCCGACATGCTCGGGAACGCCGGCGCCAGGGGCCGCGCCCTGAGGCGCATGGCTGGAAGCGATCAGGCGCGCCTTGGCTTGCTGGAACTCTTCCGCGCTCAGCACGCCGCGCTCTTGCAGCGCGGCCAGGCGTTCGAGTTCATCGGCAAGTGACATGGCGTGCTCCTTGTAGGGAGGCTTGCAGCCGTTTTGCAGGTCCGAGCGAGCCCTTGTGAGGCCCGCCCGGCCGCAAAACAGTGCAAACGGGGGTCAACTGGGTCGGCCGTTCGATCAGATGTCGAACAGCAGGCGGGCCGGATCTTCCAGGGCTTCTTTCATGGCGACCAGGCCCAGTACGGCTTCGCGGCCGTCGATGATGCGGTGGTCGTAGGACATGGCCAGGTAGTTGATCGGGCGGATCACGATCTGACCGTTCTCGACCACGGCGCGGTCCTTGGTGGCGTGCACGCCCAGGATGGCCGATTGAGGCGGGTTGATGATCGGGGTGGACAGCATCGAGCCGAACACGCCGCCGTTGGAGATGGAGAAGGTGCCGCCGGTCAGCTCTTCCAAACCGAGCTTGCCGTCGCGGGCCTTCACGCCGAACTCGGCGATCTTTTTCTCGATCTCGGCGAAGGTCATCTGGTCGACGTTGCGCAGCACCGGCACCACCAGGCCACGCGGCGAGCCCACGGCCACGCCGATGTCGAAGTAGCCGTGGTAGACGATGTCGTTGCCATCGACCGAGGCGTTGATGACCGGGTACTTCTTGAGCGCATGCACCGCGGCCTTCACGAAGAAGCTCATGAAGCCCAGCTTGACGCCGTGTTCCTTCTCGAACTTCTCCTGGAACTTCTTGCGCATCTCCATCACCGGGGCCATGTTCACTTCGTTGAACGTGGTCAGGATGGCGTTGGTGGCCTGCGACTGCAGCAGACGCTCGGCCACGCGGGCACGCAGGCGGCTCATCGGCACGCGCTGCTCGGGGCGATCAGCCAGGTTGGCGGTGCCGGCAGGCGCCTGCACGGACGGCAGCGAAGTGGTCGGCACGCCGGTGGGGATGACGGCTGCCGGTGCAGCAGCGGCAGGCTTGGCAGCGGGCGCACCCGAGGCCAGCGTGGCCAGCACGTCGCCCTTGGTGACGCGGCCATCCTTGCCCGTGCCGCTCACTTGGGCAGCGGTCAGGTTGTTGTCGGCCAGCAGCTTGGCAGCGGCGGGCATGGCCACATCGCTCTTGCTGCCGCCAGCGGCCGGGGCTGCAGCAGCAGGTGCCGGCGCTGCGGCGGGCGCCTCGATGGCCTTGACCGGCAGCGGGCTGATGGCCTCCTGGCCTTCGGTGTCGATGCGGGCGATGACTTCGTCGCTGGTGACCGTGTCGCCGTCGTTCTTGACGAGCTGGGCCATCACGCCGGCGGCCGGTGCGGGTACTTCCAGCACGACCTTGTCGGTTTCGATTTCGATGATGATTTCATCGGCGGCCACGGCTTCGCCGGGACGCTTCTTCCACTGCAGCAGGGTGGCTTCGGCCACGGACTCGGACAGCTGGGGGACTTTGACTTCGATGATTGCCATGATGTGTTCTCCGCGGGATCTCCGCGTGGCTCGCCTCACCCGGCCTGGCCGCTCGTCATGGAGCCGTGCACAGGCCGACAGGTGATGGCGTCACACGGTGATCGCCATAAACCTGTTATTTGGTGAGGACGAAGCCCTTGAGCTTGGCGAACGCCTGGTCCAGCAGGGCTTTTTGCTGTTCCTGGTGCAAGTGCGAATAACCCACGGCCGGCGAGGCGGAGGCGGGACGGCCCGCGTAGCCCAGCTTCTGGCCATCGGCCATGTTCTCGTGGATGTAGTGCTGCACGAAGAACCATGCGCCCTGGTTCTGAGGTTCGTCTTGGCACCACACCAGCTCGCTCAGGTTCGGGTACTTCTTAGTCTCGGTGGAGAACGCCTTGTGCGGGAAGGGGTACAGCTGCTCGACACGGATGATGGCCGTATCAAGCGCCTTCTTCTCGGCACGCTTCTTGACCAGGTCGTAATAGACCTTGCCCGAGCAGCACACCACGCGCTTGACCTTGCTGGCGTCGATGGTCTCGTCGACCTCGGGGATCACGGTGCGGAACTCGCCGCGCGTGAACTCGGTCAGCGGCGAGGTGGCGTCCTTGTTGCGCAGCAGCGACTTGGGGGTCATGATGACCAGCGGCTTGCGGAACATGCGCACCATCTGGCGACGCAGCACATGGAAGATCTGGCTGGCCGAGGTCGGCTGCACGATCTGCATGTTGTTGTCGGCGGCCAGCTGCATGAAGCGCTCCAAGCGGGCCGAGCTGTGCTCGGGGCCCTGGCCTTCGTAGCCGTGCGGCAGCATCAAGGTCAGGCCGTTGGAGCGGCCCCACTTCACTTCGCCGGAGGCGATGAACTGGTCGATCACCACCTGGGCGCCGTTGGCGAAGTCGCCGAACTGGGCTTCCCAAATCACCAGGGTGTTCGGGTCGGCGCTGGCATAGCCGTATTCGAAGCCCAGCACCGCCTCTTCAGACAGGATGGAGTCGATGACGACGTACGGAGCCTGGTTGTCGGCCACGTGCTGCAGCGGGATGTAGGTACCGGTGTCCCACTTCTCGCGGTTCTGATCGTGCAGCACCGAGTGGCGGTGGGTAAAGGTGCCACGGCCGCAATCCTCACCGGACAGGCGCACCGGGTAGCCCGAGGCCACCAGCGAGGCAAATGCCATGTGCTCGCCCATGCCCCAGTCGACGTTGATGTCGCCGCGGCCCATGGCAGCGCGGTCATCGACCACCTTCTGCACCAGTGGGTGCGGCTTGAAATCAGCCGGGATGGTGGTGATGCGCTCGGCCAGACGGCGGAACTCGGCCAGGGGCAGCGCGGTGTCGGCGCTGTCGGTCCACTTCTTGCCCAGGTAGGGCGTCCAGTCCACCGCGTACTTGCTCTTGTAGTTGGTCAGCACCGGATCGACCGTGTGCTTGCCGGCTTCCATCGCGGCACGGTAGTCCTTGACCATCTGGTCAGGCACTTCCGGTGCCAGCGTGCCACCGGCCACCAGACGATCGGCGTACACCTTGCGGGTGCCGGGGTGGGCCGCGATCTTCTTGTACATCAGCGGCTGGGTCATGGACGGCGTGTCCTGCTCGTTGTGGCCCAGCTTGCGGAAACAGACGATGTCGACGACGACGTCCTTGTTGAACTCCTGGCGGTAGTCCAGCGCGAGTTGCGTGGACAGCACCACGGCTTCGGCATCATCGCCGTTGACGTGCAGCACCGGCGCTTCGATCATCTTGACCACGTCCGTGCAGTACAGCGTCGAGCGGCTGTCACGCGGGTCGGAGGTGGTGAAGCCGATCTGGTTGTTGATGACGATGTGGACCGTGCCGCCCGTGTAGTAACCACGGGTCTGGGCCAGTGCCAGCGTCTCCATCACGACGCCCTGGCCTGCGAAGGCGGCGTCGCCGTGCACCTGCACGGGCAGGACCTGGTCGCCTTCCTTGTCGCCACGGCGATCCAGGCGGGCCTTCACCGAGCCTTCGATCACCGGGTTGACGATCTCAAGGTGCGAGGGGTTGAACGACAGCGACAAGTGGACAGGGCCGCCGTCGGTCGTCACGTCGCTCGAGAAGCCCTGGTGGTACTTCACGTCGCCGGACGGCAGGTTCTCGGGGGCGGTGTGCTCGAACTCCTGGAACAGGTCTTTCGGTTCCTTGCCCAGGGTGTTGACCAGCACGTTCAGGCGGCCGCGGTGGGCCATGCCGATCACGATCTCTTGAACGCCCTTTTCGCCGCCGCGCTGGATGAGTTCATCCATCGAGGCGATGAAGCTTTCGCCGCCTTCGAGCGAGAAGCGCTTCTGGCCGACGTACTTGGTGTGCAGGAAACGCTCGAGGCCTTCGGCGGCCGTCAGGCGTTCCAGGATGTTCTTCTTCTTCTCGGCACTGAAGGTGGGCTTGGAGCGGATGCTTTCGAGCTTCTCCTGCCACCACTTCTTCTCGTCCGGATCGGTGATGTGCATGTACTCGGCGCCGATGCTGCCGCAGTACGTTTCACGCAGGGCCTGCACAATCTCGCGCAGGGTCATCTGCTCGGCCTTCGTGAAGTACGTGTTCGTCGCGCTGAACGTGATGTCCATGTCGGACTCGGTCAGGTCGTAGAACGCAGGCTCGAGCTGAGGGATCTTGGGGCGTTCCTGGCGCTTGAGCGGATCGAGGTCCGCCCAGCGGGAGCCGAGGAAGCGGTAAGCGGCGATAAGCGATTGAACGTGGACCTGCTTGCGCGCCACGGCCAGATCAGCGCTGCTGGTCTTGACCATGAAGGCGTTGGCCTTGGCACGCTGGGCGAACGATTCAACCACGGGCGCATGGGCCACATCGCGGTGATCGGTGCCATCGGCGGCAGGAACGTTCTGGAGGGCGTCGAAGTAGGCGCGCCAGTTGTCTGGCACCGAACCGGGGTTGTCGAGGTAGGCCTCGTACAACTCTTCGACATAAGGGGCGTTGCCCCCGAACAGGTACGAGTTCGACCTGAACTGCTGCATCATTTCGCTCACCTCACTCCTGGGTATCCCAGGACATTGGCTGGTTGAGAAACCTTCCGCGACACGGCTTGACCGGTTGGCGGATTGCGACCCGCCTTGCTGACTTCTGAAGGAATCTCCAGCAAGGGCGACGGGAAGGGTCGTAAAAACCGCTGCAACTGTATCACCGATCCTCCAAGGCTGCCATGCGCATGGGCTCGAATTTATGAAAGCCAGGCGACATTGGAGGGGATGTGTTCAGACCGCAGTCATGAAAAAAGCCGGGCACTGCCCGGCTTTCGTTGTTTCGGATCAACCGAAGTTCTTGGCAGCGAAGTCCCAGTTCGCCAGGCTGTTCAGGAAGGTCTCCACGAACTTGGGACGGGCGTTGCGGTAGTCGATGTAGTAGGCATGCTCCCACACGTCGATGGTCAGCAGGGCCGTGTCGGCGGTGGTCAGCGGGGTGCCGGCGGCGCCCGTGTTGACAATGTCCACGGTGCCATCGGGCTTCTTGACCAGCCAGGTCCAGCCGGAACCGAAGTTACCGACGGCCGACTTGGTGAAGGCTTCCTTGAAGGCCGCGAAGCTGCCGAACTTGGCGTTGATGGCATCGGCCAAGGCGCCAGTGGGCTCGCCACCGCCGTTGGGCTTGAGCGAGTTCCAGAAGAAGGTGTGGTTCCACACCTGGGCGGCGTTGTTGTAGATGCCGCCGCTGGACTTCTTGATGATCTCTTCCAGGGGCAGGTTCTCGAACTCGGTACCAGGGATCAGGTTGTTGAGGTTCGTGACATAGGCCTGGTGGTGCTTGGCGTAGTGGTACTCGAAGGTCTCCTTCGAGATGTGGGGGGCCAGCGCGTCCTGCGCGAACGGCAGGGGGGGAAGCGTGTGTTGTGCCATGGTGCTTGTTCCGATGGTTGGGGATGAAAACGGATCGGCATCGATTGTAGGCACGAGGGCTTGGAAGATGCGCGCATGAGCAAATTCCTCACACGAGGATCCGGGCTTAAGGCGACTTGTCGGCCCCACTTGCCAGCACCTGTCGTACATCCACATCGAGGCGACCATCGGCCATGCGCACCTGGAGGCTTTGCCCGGCCTGCACAACGTCCACGGTGGTGACGGGCTCACCATCCACTGTGCCCAGCCAGGCATAGCCGCGCTCCAGCACGCGCTGAGGGTCCAGCGCGGCCAGGCGCAAGCCCAGGTGCTCCTGGTGCTGACGTGTCCACGCCACACGGTGCGCCACGGCACGCGTCAGTTGGGCCGGCACCGGGGCCAGGCGATGTCGCGCCGATGCTACGGACTCACGCACGCTGCCCTTGAGCCGGGACTCCAGTTGCGCCAATTGCTGCTGGTAGCGACCCACCATCTGCGCGGGCCGCGACAGGCGCAAGGCCAGGTTGTCCAGCGACTGGGCCTGGCGGTCCAGTTGCTGCCGCACGCGCCATTGCATGCGGCCGGCCAGGGCGCCCAGCTCGTACAGGGACTGGGCCTGCGGGCTGGCCACCAGCTCGGCTGCCGCGGTGGGCGTGGGCGCACGCAGGTCGGCGGCCAGATCGGCCAGCGTCACATCGGTTTCATGGCCGACGCCGCAGATCACAGGCACCGGGCAGGCCGCCACGGCACGCACCACCCGCTCGTCGTTGAAGGACCACAGGTCTTCGAGCGAGCCACCGCCACGGCACAGAATGACCGTGTCGATGCCCTGCCCCAACGCGTCACGGGCACGGGCATCGCGGTCCAGCCAGACCACCTTAGCCAGCGCATCGACGATCTGGGCCGGTGCCTCCGCGCCCTGCACCGCGCAGGGCACGATGATGGCTTCGATGTGCGGCACACGCCGGCGCAAGGCCGTGACCACATCGCGCAGGGCCGCCGCCGCCAGGGAGGTGACCACCGCGATGCGGCGGGGAAACGACGGAATGGGCCGCTTGCGGGCCTCGTCGAACAGGCCTTCGGCCTCCAGGCGCGCCTTGAGGCGCAGAAACTGCTCGTAGAGCGCACCGGCGCCGGCCTGCGTCAGGCCCTCGACCACCATCTGCAGCTCGCCCCGTGCCTCGTAGACCGACAGGCGCCCACGGGCCTCGACAAGCTGCCCCTCGCGCGGGCTGAAGTCGACCTGGGACAGCGCACGGCGGAACATCGCGCAGCGCAAGCTGGCCTGTCCCCATTCGTCCTTGAGCGTGAAATAGCCATGGCCGCTGGCCGCGCGCGTGAAACCGCTGATCTCGCCCTTGACCACGACGCCGCCATAGCGGACTGCCAGCGTGTCGCCCACGGCCTGCACCAGGGCGGCCACACCCCAGACCCTGGCCCCGGCGGATGCCCCAGAAGGCTGGGCGTGGTGGGACAGCAAGCCCCAATCGTCCGTGCCGGCACTCACGCGCGCCCCGGCTTCGTCATGCGCCGCGTTGATCGGGCTGCGGGCCGCGCCAATGCTGGGCCGTGGTGTCCACAGAGCCCCTGGACAGGGCTCCGCAGGCCCTTTTCACTGTCACAGACGCTTAACAATGTCATAAGTAATTGATTTCATTGAACAAATCGCCGCCTAATTTTTAAGCAAATTAACAAAGGCCGCGATTTTCCCAGGGGCTGGGCCGCCATCCACCCGGTTTCCCACAAAGTTATCCACAAGAACGGTGGATGACTTGTGCGGTGCACACCTGAACGACCGCGGGAAACCTCGGGGCTTGCAACACGGGTGCCGACCCTCGGAGTTTGTGAGATTTCAACGCGATAATGCGCCTTTTCCAAGCTCCGGCGGATGGTGTTTCACGCCCCGCCCCGACCCCGGGAGACACCGTTGCTGTCGATCTTACAGGCCGCTGGCTGGCCGATCATTCCACTGCTGTTGTGCTCCGTCGTGGCCCTGGCCCTGATCATCGAGCGGGCGCTGAGCCTGCGCACCGCCCGCGTGGCGCCACCCCGGCTGGTCGACGAGGTGATCTCGGTGACGCGCGCCAATCTGCCGTCCACGGACACCATCACCAAGCTGTCGGAAAACTCCACGCTGGGCAACGTGCTGGCCCATGGCCTGCAGGCCGCCACCGACCCGCGCCCCAGCGAAGAGCACCTTCGCGGCGCGCTCGAAGCCGCCGGGCGCCAGGCCATGTACCAGCTCGAGCGCAACCTCAACGCGCTGGGCACCATCGCGGCAGCCGCACCGCTGCTGGGGCTGCTGGGCACCGTCATCGGCATGATCGAGATCTTCGGCGCCAGCGGTGCCGGTCCCTCGGGCAGCGGCGGCAACCCGCAGGAGCTGGCCCACGGCATCTCCATCGCGCTGTACAACACCGCCTTCGGCCTGATCGTGGCCATCCCCTCGCTGATCGCCTACCGGCACTTCCGTGGCCGTGTGGATGGCTTCGCGCTGCAGATGGAACTGGCCGCCGACCGTCTGGTGTCGCACCTTATCCGGCTCAACGCGCCGCGCCGCTGAGCCAGCACTGACCGCACCCGGACGCCAGCCCCCAAGGATCCCGCGATGCCGATGAACTTCCGCCACCGCCGCACCGAGGAGCCGGAGATCAACCTGATCCCGTTCATCGACGTGCTGCTGGTCGTGCTCATCTTCCTGATGCTCACCACGACCTATTCGCGCCTGACCGAGCTGAAGATCAACCTGCCCACGGCCGATGCGCAATCGACCAAGGCGCGCCCCAAGGAACTCAGCATCCTGGTGAGCGCCGATGGGCGCTACATGGTCAACCAGCAGCAGGTAGAGGGCCGCAGCGTCGAACTGCTGGCCGCTGCCCTCTCGCGGCAGGCCGGCTCTGCCAAAGACACCATCGTGGTCATCAACGCCGATGCGGCCGCCACGCACCAGAGCGTGATCAACGTGATGGACGCGGCCCGGCGCGTGGGCCTGCACCAGTTGACCTTCGCCACGCAAGGCCAGCAAACCGGCGGCACCGGCAGCGCAGGTGCTGCCGCAGCGGCCAACGAGCCCTGAGGCTCACGCCCCAGGCCTGCACCTCACCCATGTCTGCCTCCGCCTGGCTCACACGACAATGGCTGCGGCGGGGATGGGCCGCGCGCCTGCTGTGGCCGCTTCATGCGCTGATGCAGGGCCTGCTGAACCTGCGGCGCCTGGCCTATCAACGAGGCTGGAAGATCACCCGCGGCCTGCCTGTGCCGGTCATCGTGGTGGGCAACCGCGTGGTGGGTGGTGCCGGCAAGACCCCGACCGTGCTGGCCCTGGTGCGGCACCTTCGGGCCCAGGGCTGGCAGCCCGGCGTGCTCTCCCGCGGCTATGGTCGTGAAGGCGGCGCGCAGCCCGTCGTGCTCGATGCCAGCACGGAAGACGGCCTCAATGCGCGCCAGGTGGGTGATGAATGCTGGCTGATCTGGCGGCACACCGCGGCCCCGATGGGCATTGCCGCGCGGCGCCATGACGCCGGCCAGGTGCTGCTCAAGGCCCACCCCGAGATCGATGTGCTGGTGTGCGATGACGGCCTGCAGCACTGGGCGCTGGCACGCCAGATCGAGATCGTGGTGTTCGATGAACGCGGCCAGGGCAATGGCTGGCTGCTGCCTGCGGGCCTGCTCCGCGAACCGATCGACGTGCCACCAGGCCCGGGTTGCGACCGCCCCGCGCTCGTGCTGTACAACGCGGCCAAACCCAGCACACGCCTGAGCGGCCACCTGGCGCTCAAGGCCCTGGCCCCGCTGCAACGCTGGGAAGACTGGTGGAACGGCAGCCCTCCCCCCGCCCAGGGGCCGCGGGTACCTGAGGTGCTCAAGCAGACACCGCCGAACCAGTTGTGGGCCATCGCCGGCATCGCACAGCCCCAGCGCTTCTTCAAGCCGCTCAAGCGCCTGGGGCTGGACTTCACCGCCTGCCCCCGCCCCGATCACGACCAGCTCGATCCCCTGCCCTGGCCAGCGCACGTTCGCCACGTCGTGCTGACCGAGAAGGACGCCGTCAAGCTCAGCCCACAACAGCTGGCACAGCAACGCCCCGACACGCAGGTGTGGGTTGCCTCGCTGGACTTCCAGCCCGAAAAGGGCTTCTGGCAGGCCCTGGACCAGCGCCTCGCTGAACTGCACGCCAAGGCTGGCGGCGCCAGTGTGGCGCCAGACGCCTCGCCGGCCTGAGCCACCCGACTGATCCACCCGTCTGCACCAGTGCCCTGGCAATTTGGCCGACCACTGCGCCAAGCCACCATCTCCCTGTTACCCTCACCCCATGGACACCCGACTCATTGAACTGCTGGTCTGCCCCGTGTGCAAAGGCCCCCTGCAACGCGGCGACGACGGCCAGGCCCTGGTCTGCCCCGCGGATCGTCTGGCCTTTCCCATCCGCGATGGCATCCCCGTGATGCTGGAAAACGAGGCCGTGTCGCTCGACCAGGGCGCACCCTCGCCTGCCCCTGCCGGCACGCCGTCCGCCTTGCCCGGCCAGCCCGGCTGACCCTCAGGCCTGTCCTGCCATGTCCTACACCGTGCTGATCCCTGCGCGGCTGGCCTCCAGCCGCCTGCCTGACAAACCCCTGGCCGACATCGGCGGGCTGCCCATGGTGGTGCGCGTGGCGCGCCGCGCGGCGCAGAGCCAGGCCAGTGCCGTGGTGGTGGCAGCCGATGCCCCCTCCATCGTGGAAGCCTGCGAGCGGCATGGCGTGCGCGCCGTGATGACACGCCAGGACCATGCCACCGGCTCCGACCGCCTGGCCGAGGCCTGCGCCCTGCTGCAATTGCCTGACGACACCATCGTCGTCAACGTGCAGGGTGACGAGCCCTTGATCGATCCCACGCTGGTGGATGCCTGCGCCAGCCTGCTGGCTGCCCAGACCGATTGCGTGATGAGCACTGCGGCCCACCCCATTGACGATGCGGCGGATTTCGCCAGCCCCAACGTGGTCAAGGTCGTGCTCGATGCGCAACAGCGGGCGCTGTATTTTTCGCGCGCGCCCATCCCCTGGTGGCGCGATGCCCCCGCGCCGGCCACGCCAGCCACGGGCGCCGCCCAGCCGCTGCGCCACATCGGCTTGTACGGCTACCGCGCAGGCTATCTGCGCAGCTTCCCGCAACTGAGTGCCAGCCCGCTGGAGCAGGTCGAATCGCTGGAACAACTGCGGGTGCTGTGGCATGGCCACCGCATCGCCGTGCACATCACGCCCACGGCGCCCGGTACCGGGGTCGACACCCCCGCCGACCTGGAACGCGTGCGCCGCCTGTTCAAGCGCTGAGTTGCATCAGAGGCCTCGCCTAAGATGCGCGCGAGCCATGGTCACTGGCGCGGTTCGTGCAAACGTCCTACCCGGACGAGAAAGGGGCGTCCGGATGCACCAACCGGGAGCAACCCTGGCTGAACACGGGGGTGCGCGTGATATCCTCACGCGCTTATCATGGTCGGGGTCATGGTCAAAAGCCTGACCGGCACCATAGGTTACCGAGGAGCTACATGAAACTGATCCTGTTGGGCGCACCTGGCGCCGGCAAAGGCACGCAAGCAGCGTTCCTCTGCCAGAAGTACGGCATTCCCCAGATCTCGACGGGTGACATGCTGCGCGCGGCCGTCAAGGCTGGCACCGAACTGGGCCTGGCCGCCAAGAAGGTGATGGACGCAGGCCAACTGGTCAGCGACGACATCATCATCGGCCTGGTCAAGGAGCGCATCACCCAGCCCGATTGCACCAACGGTTTCCTGTTCGACGGCTTTCCCCGCACCCTCCCTCAGGCCGACGCCATGAAGGCCGCCGGCGTGAACCTCGACGTGGTGCTCGAGATCGACGTGCCCGATGAAGCCATCATCGAGCGCATGAGCGGTCGCCGCGTGCACGTGGCCTCGGGCCGCACCTACCACGTCAAGTACAACCCGCCCAAGGTGGCAGGCAAGGACGACGCCACCGGCGAAGACCTGATCCAGCGTGAGGACGACAAGGAAGAGACCGTGCGCAAGCGCCTGGACATCTACCACCAGCAGACGCGCCCCCTCGTGAAGTACTACAGCGACTGGGCCACCTCCGGCGAGGCCGGCGCCCCTCGCTGCGCCAAGATCAGCGGCATCGGCACCGTGGACGAAATCACCACGCGCGCGCTCGAAGCCCTGTCGAAGTAAGACCAGGCACCATCGGCCGGCCCTGCGCCGCCGATTCAGCAGCCCCGGCCCGCCGGGGCTGTTTTGTTTGTATGCTGCACCCGTGATCCCCTCGTCGTTCATACAGGACCTGCTGGCCCGCACCGACATCGCCGACATCGTCGGCCGCCATGTCACGCTCAAAAAGGCCGGGATCAACTACAAGGGCCTGTGCCCCTTCCACGGCGAGAAATCCCCCAGCTTCATCGTCAGCCCCAGCCGGCAGACATACCACTGTTTCGGCTGCGGCGTGCACGGCAATGCGGTCGGCTTCCTGATGGAACACGCCGGCCTGGGCTTCGTCGAGGCCGTGAAGGAACTGGCCCAGATGCAGGGCATGCAGGTGCCGGAAGACGACGCCCGGCCCGAAGACCGCGAAAAGGCCAAGCAGCAAAAAGAGAAACAGCAGTCGCTCACCGACGTGATGGGCAAGGCCACGCAGAACTGGCGCCAGCAACTCAAGACCAGCCCGCGCGCCGTGAGCTATCTCAAGGGCCGCGGCCTGACTGGCGAGATCGCCGCCCGCTTCGCCCTGGGCTATGCGCCAGATGGCTGGCGCGGCCTGGCCAGCGTCTTTCCGCGTTATGACGACCCGCTGCTGGTTGAATCCGGCCTGGTCATCGTGCCGCAAGACCAGAACAACGCCGACCCGGCCGAGGTGCGCCGCTACGACCGCTTCCGTGATCGCATCATGTTCCCGATCCGCTCGGTGCAGGGCGAGGTGATCGGCTTCGGCGGGCGCGTGCTGGACAAGGGCGAGCCCAAGTACCTGAACTCGCCCGAGACGCCGGTGTTCAGCAAGGGCCGCGAGCTCTACGGCCTGTACGAGGCTCGCACCGCCCTGCGCAACAAGGGCTATGTAATCGTGACCGAGGGCTACATGGACGTGGTGGCCCTGGCGCAATGGGGCTATGCCAACGCCGTGGCCACGCTGGGCACGGCCTGCACGGCCGAGCACGTGCACAAGCTGTTCCGGTTCACCGAGCAGGTGGTCTTCAGCTTCGACGGCGATGCGGCAGGCCGCCGTGCCGCCGGGCGCGCGCTGGAGGCCGCCCTGCCCCACGCCACCGACACGCGCCGCATCACCTTCCTGTTCCTGCCCGCCGAGCACGATCCGGACAGCTACATCCGCGAGAACGGCGCCGAGGCTTTCGAGGCCTGCGTGAAACAGGCCGTGCCGCTGTCTCGACAGCTGATCCAGCATGCCGCACAGGATTGCGACCTGGACAGCGCCGAAGGCCGCGTGCGCCTGCTGGCCCAGGCCGTGCCGCTGCTGGCACAACTGCCGGAAGGCGGCCTGCGCGACCAGATCGTCGATGAGTTGGCCGCCCAGGCTAAAGCCAATGTGGACGACCTGCGCCGCCGGCTGGCCCAGCATGGCCAGGACGGTGCTGACGGACGCGGGCGAGCGCGTCGCCCCGCATCTGGATCCACCCAAGTCGGCGACAGCCCTTCGGACGGTGGCCCGCCTGTGTATGACGACGCCGACTTCGCCTCGTACGAAGCCCAGCCCGCCTACGACGACTACCAGCCGCCCTACGACAGCCGCCCGCGCAAGCAGCGCGGCGGTGGCGACTGGCAGGGTGGCAAAGGCGGCAAGGGCCGCTGGCGCCGTGATGGCAACGGCTGGGAGCGCCAGGGCCGCACGGCCATGCGCCCGCCCCCTCAGGCGGCCCGCCCCCTGGAGCGCGCCGCCTGGCTGCTCGCCCACCGCAGTGACCTGTGGGAGCAACTGCCCGCCGACATGCACGACCTGATGTGCGACCAGCCTGTGCCGCTGGGCGCCTTCTTCGGCTGGCTGGACCGCCTGGTGGCCGATCAAGGCCCTGTCAACGCCACGGAACTTCTGGCGCAACTGCGGATCCAAGCACAAGGCCCTGTGCCGGGCGACACAACGCCCGATGTGCCCTGGAGCGGCCCTCCCGCCGATGAAGCCCTGTCAGCCCTGGCGCAACGCCTGGAAAATTTTCATGATGTAGCAAACGGACAGGAAACCGCCGAGGAGCTGATCGCCCTGATCCGCCCCCTGCAACTCCAGGCGCTCAACGATGAGCTTGAACTGCTGCTGCAGTCGGGCGAGTTGTCCGACACCGCTGAGGCCCGCAAGGTGGATCTGATCCGCCAAGCCAATGCCCTGAAACTTGAGATCAGCCGGTTACGCCCAATCTCCGGCTAGCTTCGGCGTGTCTTCACGCCATTTTTTTGACGCCTTCCCCCGCTTGACGGATAATGGAGGGTTCCCATAGAGACTGCCACCCCTTTCGAAGGATCCGCATGACCGCGAAGAAGACCGCGAAGACTGCCCTGGCCGATGCCGACGTGAGCGCAGAAAAAACCAAGAAGAGCGCCGCCGCCAAAAAAGCCACTGACAAGGCCGCGGACACCGAGCCCAAGAAGCGCGGACGCAAGCCCAAGGAAACCACCGCCGTCGCGGCCAAAGACACCAAGAAGTCCAAGTTCGAGGACGAGGACATTGGCGACGTCGAGGCCGACCTCGAAGGTGACGTCGAATCTGGCGAGGCCGATGCCGACGAAGGCAGCAACAGCATCGAAGACAAGCCCAAGGCCAAGCCCTTGCGCATGAAGGTCTCGCGCGCCAAGGAGCGCGCACTGATGCGCGAGTTCGGCATTGATGACACCGCCCTGTCCGAAGAGGAGGTCAACAAGCGCCGCCAGGAGCTCAAGACCCTGATCAAGATGGGCAAGACCCGTGGTTTCCTGACCCATCAGGAAATCAACGACCACTTGCCCGAAAAGCTCGTCGAGGCCGAAATCCTCGAGGCCATCATCTCCATGTTGAACGACATGGGCGTGGCCGTGTACGAGCAGGCCCCCGACGCCGCCACGCTGCTGCTGACCAACCAGGCCACCAGCACCGCGACGGAAGAAGAAGCCGAAGAAGAAGCCGAAGCGGCCCTCTCGACGGTGGACTCCGAGTTCGGCCGCACCACCGACCCCGTCCGCATGTACATGCGCGAAATGGGCTCGGTCGAGTTGCTGACCCGCGAAGGCGAAATCGAAATCGCCAAGCGCATCGAAGGTGGCCTGCAGGCCATGATGCTGGCCATCTCGGCCTCGCCCACCACCATCGCCGAGATCCTGTCGCTGTCCGACAAGATCCGCGCCGGTGAGATGACCATCTCCGAAGTGGTCGATGGCTTCGTGTCCGAAAGCGAGGCCGACGACTACGTGGCCGAGGAAGACTTCGACGAGTTCGACGAAGAGGACGACGACGACGGCCAGGGCGGCTCCAAGGCCCTGACCAAGAAGCTCGAAGAGCTCAAGAACGTGGCGCTGGAGAAGTTCGACACGCTGCGCACGCACTTCGAGAAGATGGCCAAGTCCTTCGAGAAGGACGGCTACAAGTCCGGCTCGTACAACAAGGCCCAGGAAGCCATCAGCGATGACCTGATGACCATCCGCTTCACGGTCAAGACCATTGAGCGCCTGTGCGACGTGCTGCGCTCGCAGGTCGATGACGTGCGCCGCTATGAGCGCGAGCTGCGCAAGATCGTGGTGGACAAGTGCGGCATGCCGCAAGACCAGTTCATCAAAACCTTCCCGCCCAACGTGCTGAACCTGAAGTGGTCCGAGAAGGAAGCCGCCGCCGGCAAGCCTTACAGCGCCGTGATGGGCCGCAGCCTGCCCGCCATCCAGGAACTCCAGCAGAAGCTGATCGACCTGCAGGCCAAGGCCGTCGTGCCCATTGAAGATCTCAAGCAGATCAACAAGCGCATGAACGAGGGCGAGAAGGCCTCGCGCGATGCCAAGAAGGAAATGATCGAGGCCAACCTGCGCCTGGTGATCTCGATCGCGAAGAAGTACACCAACCGCGGCCTGCAGTTCCTGGACCTGATCCAGGAAGGCAACATCGGCCTGATGAAGGCGGTGGACAAGTTCGAATACCGCCGCGGCTACAAGTTCTCGACCTACGCCACGTGGTGGATCCGCCAGGCCATCACGCGCTCGATCGCGGACCAGGCCCGCACCATCCGCATCCCGGTTCACATGATCGAAACGATCAACAAGATGAACCGCATCTCGCGTCAGCACTTGCAGGAGTTCGGCTTCGAGCCCGATGCCCCCACGCTGGCCGCCAAGATGGAGATGCCGGAGGACAAGATCCGCAAGATCATGAAGATCGCCAAGGAGCCGATCTCGATGGAAACGCCCATCGGGGACGACGACGACAGCCACCTGGGCGACTTCATCGAGGACACGAACAACACCGCGCCCATCGAGGCCGCGATGCAGGCTGGCCTGCGCGACGTCGTGAAGGACATCCTCGATTCGCTGACGCCGCGTGAGGCCAAGGTGCTGCGCATGCGCTTCGGTATCGAGATGTCCACCGACCACACGCTGGAAGAAGTGGGCAAGCAGTTCGACGTGACGCGTGAGCGGATCCGTCAGATCGAGGCCAAGGCGATTCGCAAGCTCAAGCACCCCAGCCGGAGCGACAAGCTGCGCACCTACCTGGACAACCTGTGATCGGTTGATCCTCCCAAAGAAAACGCCCGGTCATGCCGGGCGTTTTTGTTTTCGCAAGCCCGCCTTCGACAGGCCCGGTGCAGTGCGAAGGATCAACCCCGCGACAGATCCTGCGTGAGCAGGCTCAGGCCCAGTTGGGCGCAGCGACGCAGCCAGGGGCTGGGGCGATAGCGGGGGTCGCCGGTCGAGGCTTGCAGATTCTCCAGCACGGTCAGCACGGTGCCCGCGCCGAGGCGATCACCCCAGGCCAGCGGGCCCCACGGGTAGCCCAGACCCAGTTGCACCGCACGGTCAATGTCGGCCGGCGCGGCCACGCCGTGCTGCGCCATCTCGCTGGCGATGTTGACGATGGTGGCCACCACGCGCGCAGCCACCAGGCCGGCGCTGTCCAGCAGCAAGGTCACGGGCACGCCGTCGGCACCGAACAGGCCTCGGGCCTGCGCACGAGCTTCCAATGTCGTCACGGGCGTGGCAGCCAGCACACGGCGGCGGCTGGTGTCGAACAAGGTGTCCAGCGCGATCGTGCGCGTCGGGTCCAGGCCTTCGGCCACGGCCAGGCTGGTCGCGTCTTCACCCAGCGGGGTGACGATGCACAGGCTGTCGGCACAGGGGCTCTCGGCGGCATCGATGGTGGCGCCCAACTGCTCCAGCAGGGCCACCGTGCGCGCATGTCCTTCGGGGTGCTTGCGGCTCACCCACACGCGGGCCGGGCGGGCATCGCCCGTGGGCGCCTCGGCAGACCGCTCCTGCTGGCCATCGTTGTAGCGGTAGAAGCCTCGGCTGGTCTTGCGGCCCAGCACGCCGGCGCCCAGCATCTGGCGCGTTAGCGGCTGCGGGCGGAAGCGTGGCTCTTCGTAGTACTGGTGGTAGATCGACTCCATCACCGGGTGCGACACGTCCAGGCCGGTCAGGTCCATCAGCTCAAAGGGGCCGAGGCGGAAGCCCGCAGTGTCGCGCAGCACGCGGTCGATGTCCTCGATGCTGCCGACACCTTCGGCCAGCAGGCGCAGGGATTCGGTGCCATAGCCGCGGCCCGCGTGGTTGACGATGAAGCCCGGGGTGTCCTGCGCGCGCACGGCGGTGTGGCCCATCTCGCGGCCCAGGGCCAGCAGGCGCTCGGACACGTTGCGGTCGGTCAGCAAGCCATCGATCACCTCGACGATCTTCATCAAGGGCACCGGGTTGAAGAAGTGGAAGCCCGCCACGCGCTGCGGCAGGCTCAGGCCCGCCGCGATGGACGTGACCGACAGCGACGAGGTGTTCGTGGCCAGCACGGCCTGGTCCGACAGCAGGCCTTCGAGCTGGCTGAAGAGCTGCCGCTTGGCATCAATGTTCTCGGCAATAGCCTCGACCACCAGATCGCATGGCGCCAGGCCGTCCACGGTGCTGACGGCACGCAGGTTGGCCTGTGCCTTGGCCAGGGCTTCAGCGCTCAGCTTGCCCTTCTCGGCCAGGCGCGCCAAGGTACGGCCCAGGTCGTCCACCGCATCTTGCGCAGCCTGCGGGCGGGCATCGAACAGCAGCACCTGCAGGCCCGCCTGGGCCGCGATCTGGGCAATGCCCTTGCCCATCACGCCGGTACCCACCACCCCCATGCAGGCAAAGCCAGACGGAGCGGCCGTGGCAGCGGAAAGCGGGGAAGCGGCAGAGGAATCAGAAGACATCAAGGGCTCCGGGAGTGATCTGGAAATACTTTAAATATAAAGGATTTATGGCGCCTCGGCTTTTCATTCCAATTAGCAGAACCTTATTCTGTAATTGACCCGAGCATGCCATTGCACCTGAAAACAACTGCGTTTTCATTCACAAGTTCCTAGTGTTTTCACCTAGCGTTTTAGCCTTGAACAGCCTTGGTTCACATGCCATGATGCCGCCCAGTTGTTCTGCTGATTGATATCAAGTTCTGCTAAATGGAATTACTGGATCGAAAAGGCACAGCGCCACAAGCGCCCGCCGAACTCGACATGCAGCCCAATCCGGCGCGTGTCCACCAACTGGTCAGCCACTGGGCGGCCCTCACCCCCCAGGCACCCGCCCTGGCCGATGAGCACATCCGCCTGAGCTACGCCGAACTCGAGCAAGAGATCGAACGCGTGCGCCTCAAGCTGGCCGACATCGGCGTGCGCAGCGGCGACAGGGTGCTGCTGGTGGCCGAGAACCACGCCGCCACGGCCGTGTTCGCCCTGGCCTGCAGCGCACTGGACGCTTGGTTCTGCATGGTCAACGCCCGCCTGTCGGCCCGCGAGATCGACAGCATGACCGAGCACGCCGGCGCCCGCCTGGTGGTGTTCTTCCCGGCCTCGTCCAGCGGCGCCGCGCAGCACGCCGAGCGGCTCACGGCCCAGCCTGTGTCCATGGGTCGCCTGGGTGCCGTGGCCGTGACGCCGGTGAACATCCAGGCCCTGCCCGAGCGCACCGAGCCTGGCTCGGCCGATCAGGTGGCCGCGCTGATCTACACCTCGGGCACCTCGGGGGCGCCCAAGGGCGTGATGCTCACGCACGCCAACCTGCTCTTCATCGCCCGCAACAGCTGCCAGATGCGCCACCTGCGCGCCAGCGACAAGGTCTATGGGGTGCTGCCGCTGTCGCACGTGTATGGCCTGACCGCCGTGCTACTGGCCACCTTGCGCTCCGGCGCATCGCTGGTGCTCACGCCCCGTTTCGACGTGGAGCACCTGGCACGCGCCCTGGCCGAAGGCGGCATCACCGTGATGCACGGCGTGCCCGCCATGTACGCTAAGCTGCTGGACTGGAGCGCAGAGCCCGGCCGCACGCCCAAGGCCCCCACCCTGCGCGTGGCCCAATCGGGCGGCGCCCCGCTGGACCAGGCCCTGAAGGACCGCTTCGAAGCCACCTTCAACCTGATCTTGAACAACGGCTACGGCATGACCGAGGCGTCGCCGTCCATCGCGCAGACGCGCCTGGATGCACCGCGCAAGGATTGCTCCGCTGGCCCGCCCATCCCGGGCATCGAGGTCAAGCTGCTGGACACCGCCACGCGCGAGCCCGTGCCCGCCGGTGTAGTCGGCGAACTGTGGATCAAGGGGCCCAACGTGATGAAGGGCTATTACAAGGCCGGCGCCCAGACAGCCGAGGTGCTCACGCCCGATGGCTGGCTCAACACCGGCGACATGGCCCGCCTGGCCGATGACGGTGGCCTGTTCATCGTGGGCCGCTCCAAGGAGCTGATCATCCGCTCGGGCTTCAACGTTTACCCCGTCGAGGTCGAGCAGGTGCTCAACGCCCACCCCGACATCACCCACTCCGCCGTGGTCGGCCGCACCGTGCCCGGCAATGAGGAGGTGGTCGCCTTCATCGAGCCCGTGCCCGGCCGCACGCTTGATGTGGACACGATCGCCGCCTACCTGCGTGAACACCTCTCGCCGTACAAGCTGCCCAGCGAGATAGTGGTCATGACCCCCTTGCCAGCGCTGCCCACCGGCAAGCTGGCCAAGAAGACGATGCGTGATCTGGCCGCCGAGCGGCTGAACCACTCCCGCTGACTCCCTTCACTCCTACCCCCCTGGAGACGATGCACATGAAGACGTTGACACTGCGCGCCCTGGCCGCGCTGGCTTTCTGCTCCGCTGCCGCCACGAGCGCCCGCGCCGAAGAGTTCACCGTGGGCCTGCAGATGCCCATGACTGGCGCGATGGCCCGCTCCGGCACGGCCTTCACCGAAGGCATCCAGACGGCCGCCGAGATCTTCAACAAGACCAACGGCAAGCACAAGGTCAAGCTGGTCACGGTGGATGACGAATCCAACCCCGCCAAGGCCGTGTCGGCCGTTGAAAAGCTGGCTTCGGACGGCGCTGTCGCCATCGTGGGCGGCTTTGGCTCCAACCTGATCGGCCCGGCTTCCGAAGCCGCCGCCAAGCAGAACCTGGTCTACATCACCGCCGGTGGGGTGGATGACGGCCTGTCGCGCCGCGGCCTGAAGACCTTCTTCCGCATCAACAACACCGCCGGCTACGAGAAGGCCGTGCTGGCCCTGGCCGACGAGCTCAAGGTCAAGTCGATCTCGATCGTGTACTCCACCAAGGAAGCCACGACCGACCTGGCGCACAACCTCAACAAGGCCCTGTCCGCCAAGGGTGTGAAGGTCAACGAGCACGCCTTCGATCCGGCCATCACCGACTTCAAGCCCATCATCAACAAGATCAAGCTGCGCGACAAGCCCGAGATCCTGTTCATGTCCGGCTACGAGAACGACTACGTCGGCATCCTGCGTGCGGCCAAGGTGCTCAAGCCTCAGGTCAAGGCCGTGGTGGGTGTGTGGTCGCTGGCCACCTCCAAGATGTGGAAGGACTTCCCGGACCTGATGCCCAACGTGATCGGCACTTCGATGCTGCCCTTCCCGGTGGCCTACACCTCGGCCGAGGGCAAGGCATTCGCCGAGACCTACCAGAAGAAGTACAACAAGGAAGTGGACTACCTGGCCCAGTTCGGCTTTGTGAAGGCCCAGATCCTGTTCGAGGCCATCGCCCGCTCGGCCGATGCCGGCACGATCAAGAAGGGCGGTATCGCCGATGAAGTGCGCAAGACCAGCCGCGACACCTTGATCGGCCGCGTCACCTTCGATGCCAACGGCGACAACCTGAACTTCACGCACCGCATGGGCCAGCACCAAGGTGGCAAGGTCGTGATCGTGTCGCCCAAGGCTCAGGCCACCGGCCCCGTCGTCTACCCCGGCGTGCCCTGGTAAGCACTGGCCCTCAAGCAGTTAGGAGCCTCCATGCTGGAACTGATTCTGCAAGCGCTCTATTCGGGCCTGCTGGTCGGCGGGGTGTACGCCCTGATCGGCCTCGGGCTGGCGCTCACCTTCGGCACGATGCGCATCATCAACCTCGCCCACGGCGAGTTGGTGCTGCTCGGTGCCTATGTGGCGTACGCCTTCGAGAGCCGGACCGAGCTCAACCCGCTGTGGTCCATCCCCATCGCTTTGGTGGTGGTGGGCGCGGTGGCCACGGCGGTGTACTTCCTGGTTGGGCGCATCAAGCGCAACCGGGAACTCAACTCGCTGATGCTCACCTTCGCCATCGGCACCATCCTCACGAACGCAGTGCTGCTGATCTGGTCCAGCGACGTGCGCTCCACCGCCAACGCCACCCTGCAGGATGCCGTGCAGATCGGCCCGGTGTTCAGCATGGTCAGCGAAACGGGCGCCTTCGTCATCAGCCTGGGGCTGGTGATCGTGCTGGGCCTGTGGCTGTCGCGCAGCTGGTATGGCCGCGCCGTGCGTGCGGTGTCGTCCAACCGCGATGCGGCCAAGCTGATGGGCATCTCGCCCACCCGCACCGAGCTGACGTCTTTCCTGGTGGCGGCCGCGCTGGCTGCCTTCGCGGGCGTGGCCATCTACTGCAGCAGCGTGATCCAGCCCTCGCTGGGCCACACGCTCACGGTGAAGGCTTTCATCATCACGGTGCTGGCCGGCGTGGGCTCGGTGCCCGGCGTGCTGGTCGCGGCCCTGCTGCTGGGTCTGACCGAAGCACTGACCGTGACGCTGCTGAGCTCGGCCCTGCAGGAACTGGCCGGCATGGTGCTGTTCCTGCTGGTGCTGTTCGTGATGCCCAACGGGCTGTTCGGCGCGAGCAAGCGCAGAGGTTGACCCCATGAAGAAGAACCAAGTATGGATGGCGGCGCTGGCCGCCGTGCTGGTGGCCGTGCCCCTGCTCTGGGGCGGCAACAACTATGTGATGAGCCTGTTCGTGGCCGGCCTGGTCGTGTCGGGCATCGCCGTGGCCTGGGCCCTGCTGGGCAACCTGGGCGGCATGGTGAGCTTCGGGCACGCGGCCTTCTTCGGCGTGGGGGCCTATGCCTCGGCGCTGCTGACAATGAAGGCCGGCCTGCCCGTGCTGGTGGCCATGCCGATCGCCGGCCTGGTCAGCATGTTCTCGGCCGTCCTGATGATGCCGGCGCTGCGCCTGTCGGGCCCGTACTTCGCCTTGGCGATCCTGGCCTACGCGCACATCTTCAAGATCATCGTGACGGAGTGGAAGGACTTCACCGGCGGCGCCGGCGGCGTCTCGTCCATCCCGGTGCTTCCCACGATCTTCGGGCTGGACCTGTCCGTCCGCGTCGGGCAGTACACCGTGGTCGTGCTGCTGGTGCTGGCCTTCGTGGCCGTGTACGCTGCCATCCGCCGCAGCCACTACGGCACGGCCCTGCGCGCCATGCACGACAGCGAAGATGCCACCCGCGTGGTCGGCGTCAACAGCACGGGGCTGAAGTCGATGATGCTGCTGGTGTCGGCCTTCATGACCGGGGTGATGGGCGCCTTCAACGCGCACACCATCAACTTCCTGGAGCCGGATTACGCCTTCAGCGGTTCGTGGAGCGTGCTGCCCATCGTGGCGGCCATCTTCGGCGGCTACCGTACCGTGTGGGGCCCGGCTCTGGGCGCGATCGCCATCTACCTGGTTGACCAGCTGCTGTTCAAGAACTGGCTGCCCACCGGCCACCACATCGTGCTGGGCGTGCTGCTCGGCGCCATGATCCTGTTCGCACCGGATGGTCTGCTGCCCGCGTTGCGCCGTAAGCACAAGGCAGACAACAAGGGAGGCGCCCATGCTGCAGCTTGACAACGTCACCGTGCGCTTTGGCGGCCTCACCGCCGTCAATGATGTGAGCCTGAAGATCGAGGGCCAGCAGATCGTGGGCCTGGTCGGCCCCAACGGCGCCGGCAAGACCACGCTGTTCAACGTGATCTCGGGCCTGGTGCGCCCGACCACCGGCCGCGTGTTGTTCAACGGCGAAGACATCGTTCGCCAGCCCCTGTACCGCCGCGCCCGCATCGGCCTGGGCCGCACCTTCCAGATCCCGCAGCCCATGCACGAGCTGACGGTGCGCGAGAACCTGGTGGTGGCCCAGCGCTTCGGCGCCGGCAAGGTCGATGAGCGCCGCATCGACGAGATCCTGAACTTGCTGGAGCTCGATCACGCGGCCGAGCGCCACGCCGCCACCGACCTGGCCCTGCAGGAGCTCAAGCGCCTGGAAGTGGCCAAGGCCTTGGCCACCGAGCCCAAGATGCTGCTGCTCGACGAAGTGCTGGCCGGCCTGGAGACCAGCGGCAAGCGCCTGTTCATGACCAAGCTGCGCGAGCTGCACCAGCAGTTCAAGATCGGCATCGTGATCGTGGAGCACGACATCGAGACCATCTCCTCGCTGTGTCAGCGCGTGGTGGTGCTGAACTTCGGCGCCCTGCTGGCCGACGGCACGCCACGCGAAGTCTTCGACCACCCCGACGTGATCGCCAGCTACACCGGAGAAGCCACCCATGCTTGAAGTCGACCAACTGCGCGCCGGCTATGGCGCCATCAACGTGCTGTGGGATCTGTCGCTCAAGGCGCAGACCGGCAGCCTGACCGTGGTGGTCGGCCCCAACGGCGCGGGCAAGACCACGCTGCTGCGCGCCATCATGGGTCTGGTGCCCGTGACGGGCGGCGACATCCGCCTCTCGGGCCAATCGATCGCGCGCCAGCCCACCTGGTCCCTGCCCGAGCAGGGCCTGGCCATGATCCCCGAGGGCCGCATGATCTTCAAGGACATGACGGTGGAAGAGAACCTGGCCATGGGCGCCTTCCCCGGCTCGCGCCGCCCGCGCCTGGACAGCAACATGGAGCGCATCTATGGCCTGTTTCCGCGCCTGAAAGAGCGCCGCCGCCAGATGGCCGGCGCCCTCTCCGGCGGCGAGGCGCAGATGCTGGCCATGGGCCGCGGCCTGATGGCCGAACCCCGCGTGCTGCTGATCGACGAGCCCTCGCTGGGTCTGTCGCCGGTGATGACGCAGGATATCTTCGCCATCATCCGTGCGCTCAAGAAGGAAGGCGTGACCATGCTGCTGGTCGAACAGAACACACGCATGGCCCTGTCGGTGGCCGACCGTGTGTACCTGATGCGCGGCGGCAAGGTCATCTTCGACCAGGCGGCCGACCAGGTGGACCTGGCCAAGCTGCACGACCTGTACTTCGCACGCGACACACGCGAGGCCAGCGAGCCCGAATCCAGCGGCCAACCCGCCTGAACAGGGGCCTACCCCCCCTCGTGACGGCCTGTCGGTGCCGCCTGGCGTGGCACCATACAGGGAGCATCCAATAATGAACGACATCACGATGATCGACCCCGTGCCCGAATCCACCGCCGAGGCAGAGGTGCTGGACGACGACACCGCCGCGTCCTCCGGCAACACCAAGGAAGACCGCCACTTCGTGACCGCCCTGGCCCGCGGCCTGGAAGTGCTGAGCTGTTTCCGCTCGCGCGACAAGCTGTTGGGCAACCAGGAGCTGGCCCGCCGCTGCGGCCTGCCCAAATCCACCATCTCGCGCCTGACCTACACGCTGACCAAGCTGGGTTACCTGGAGCACGATCCGGAACTGGGCCGCTACCGCCTGGGTTCGGCCACCCTGTCGCTCGGCAGCGTGATGCTCTCGCGCATGGACGTGCGCCAGATCGCCCGCCCGCTGATGCAGCAGTTGGCCGACAGCACGCAGACCATGGTGTCCCTGGGCACGCGTGATCGCCTGAGCATGATCTACGTCGAGAACTGCCGCAGCGATGCCGCGCTCACCCTGAGCCTGGATGTCGGATCGCGCATCCCGCTGGCCACCACCGCCATGGGCAGGGCCTACCTGGCCCGCTGCGGCGAGGCCGAGCGCCACGAGATCATGGAGCGCGCCCGCGAGTACGACGAGTACGCCTGGCCCAATGTGCGCCGCGGCATCGAACGCTCCACGGAAGAGCACCGCACCCTGGGCGTGTGCTGCTCCTTCGGCGACTGGCAGCCCGATGTCAATGCGATCGCAGTGGCCTTCTATGCCCGCGAATCCCGCATGCTGATGTCGCTGAACTGCGGCGGCCCGGCTTTCATCGTCTCCAGGGAGCATTTGATGGACACCGTTCGCCCGCAGATGATCCGCATCGCCGAACGCCTGTCGGCAGCCTGAGCCGGGGCTTGAGCCCCATCAAGCACCGCATTAAGCCCTGAAAGGCGTGTATTTTTTCACGCCGAATGACCCTGCCTGAGGCGAAGATAGGCGAATGGGCACCACCAAAGAACGTGTCGTCCTGTTCGCGGACTTGCGCGGCAGCACGGCGCTCTACCTGCGTCTGGGCAACACGGAAGCCGCCACCGTGGTGACCCACAGTCTGACCATGCTCGGTCAGATCATCGCGCGTGGGGGCGGCACCGTGGTCAAGAGCCTGGGCGATGGCCTGATGGCCGTGTTCGACGACCCCGAGCGCGCCGTCGAGGCCGCCGCCGGCCTGCACGATTCGCTTGAACGCATCGCCCCCGTGCCCGATGGCCTGCCTTCCAAGGCGCCCGCGCTCAAACTCAAGGTCGCGATGGCCTTCGGCGAGATCGTCGAGGTCGATGGCGACTGCTTCGGCGACGCCGTCAACGTGGCCGCCCGCGTGCTCGACCTGGCCGGCGACAACGAGACCCTGGCCACCGGCCCGCTCACCAACCGCCTAACCCCTGATCACCAGGAGCGCTTTCGCAGCCTGGACCGCATGCACCTGCGCGGCCGCGCCGATCCGGTGGCCGTGCTGCGCATGGAAAGCGTGCGCTTCGGCGACACCGTCTCCACGCTGGAGATGTCCGCCCCCGGCACCGACCTACCCGACGGCATTCGCCTGACCTGGCAGCAGCAGGAGCGCGTGTTCGCCTCCGCCAACATGCCGGTGGTGCTGGGGCGCAGCCCCCAGGCCTCTTTCTGCGTGGGCGATTCACGCGTGTCGCGTTCGCACGCCCGCATCGAAGGCCACAGCGGCCACTTCTACCTGACCGACCTGAGCTACAACGGCTCCTACGTGAAGTTCGATCACGACCAAGACGCCCTGTCCCTGCGGCGCAGCACCTGCACCCTGCATGGCAGCGGCATCATCACCCTGGGCTCGCCGCCGCACGACCCCAGCGCCACGAGCATCCACTTCGAGGTTCTGAGTTTCTCGGACACCATGCCACAGTGGTAAACCCCGCGACAGGCTCCGACTTCTGTGCGCTAGAGTGAGCCATTCAGACGCGACGAAGCCAGCATCATGACGACCGCCGCGCGCCTCTACACGGAAGCTGATCGCCTGGCGCTGCTGCAATCGACGCGCCTGCTCGACAGCGAAGGCTCTGCCGCCTTCGACGCGCTGGCCCGCATGGCGGCCCGCCAGACCGGCTGCCCCGTCGCCGCGATCAACCTGGTCGATGCCCACCGCCTGTTCGCCCTGGCCCGCCATGGGCTCAGCCAGCGCCACCTCGGTCGTGAAGGCTCCTTCTGCGACCGCGCGCTGGCCAGCACCGATGTATACATCGCCACCCTGCCCCCCCAAGACAGCGCAGAGATCGTCTGGCGCTTCTATGCCGGCATGGCCATCGTGGTCGAAGGCATGCCGCTGGGCACCGTGTACGTGATGGACCGCGAGCCCCGAGCGTTCGACACCGATGCCCGTGCGGCCCTGCGTGACACCGCGCTGGCAGCAGCCTCGCTGATCCAGGCGGAACTCACGGCCCTTCGGTTTCGCCGCCAGGAAGCCCGTGTGCGCACCGCCAGCATGGCCGGCAGCGACTGGCTGTGGGAAACCGACAAGGACGGGTGCATCCAGTGGGTGTCATCAGGCCTGCTGCGCCACACCGGCATCGACCCGATGGCCGAACTGGGCATGCAGGCAAGCGACTTCTACAGCCCGCGCACCGATGCCACCCAGGCATCCTGGGAGCGCTACCTGCAGGCCTGCAAGCGCCGCGAACCCTTCAGCGATGCCATCGCCGAGCGCGACACGCCCCGCGGCCGCATTGCCGTGAGCATCAGCGGTACGCCGGTGTTCGACAGCCGCGGCCAGTTCATGGGCTACCGGGGCGCCAGCCGCAATGTCACGCGCCAATTGGCGATCGACAACCAGGTGCGCCAGGACGAACAACTGCTGCGCCAGGCCTTCGACAGCTTCCACGCCGGCGTCATGATCGCCAATCCGCAAGGGCGCGTGATCTATGCCAACAAGCACTGGCGCACCAGAACCGGCATCCAGGACATCAGCACCCTGCCCCCCTGGCCCGAGTTGCTGCGCCAGCGCATCGCGCGAGGCCACTACCGCGATGCCGTCGGGCGCGAGGACGACTTCTACCAATGGCGCCTGAACGTGGTCAACGGCACCGAACCCGTCGTGCTGCACATGGGCGATCTGGTGGCGCTGTGCCGGGATGTGCGCCTGCCTGATGGCTCCATCGCCTACTTCTCGACCGACATCACCCACGCCTACAACGACCGCAAGAACCTGCACGCCCAGAAAGAAGCCCTGGCCCAGAGCGAGGAGCGCTGGAAGTTCGCGCTGGAGGGCAATGGCGATGGCGTCTGGGATTGGGAAATCGGCCGCGCCGAGGTGTTCCTGGCTCCCCGCTGGAAGTCGATGATCGGCTTTGCGAACGACGAGATCGGCAATCTGCCCAACGAATGGGTCAGCCGAGTGCATCCGGACGACCGCCAGCAGGTGTTCTCCAGCTTCATCGACTACTGCCACACGGGCCGCGGCATCTTCCACGCCGAGTTCCGCATGCGCCACAAGGATGGCCACTACGTGTGGATCCTGTCGCGCGGCAAGGTCGTGCAGCACGCGCCGGACGGCCGCCCCCAGCGCATCGTGGGCACCCACTCCGACATCACCGTGCTCAAGCAGGCCGAGCGAGCCCTGCGCGACAAGCAGATCGCCGAGGCCGCCAACCGCGCCAAGAGCGAGTTCCTATCGCGCATGAGCCATGAGGTCCGCACCCCGCTCAATGCCATCCGCGGCTTCACGCAACTGCTGGTGCAACGCCAGCCCGCGGGCGAGGCCTCCAGCGACAGCGCCGAATACCTGCACCAGATCCAGCTGAGCACCGAACTGCTCAGCGAGTTGGTGGACGATGTCCTGGACCTGCAGCAGATCGAGGCCGGCGCCATCAGAATCTCCCGCGAGGCCGTGCCGCTGGACGACGCAGTGCGCCAATGCACAGCCATGCTCGCCCCGCTGGCCAGCCGCTACCAGGTGCTGATCGACGATCAGGTGGACGCGTCCGTGCGCGTCTGGGCAGACAAGCTGCGGCTGCAGCAGGTGCTGAGCAACCTCATGTCCAATGCCATCAAGTACAACCGAACCCACGGCGTGGTGCGGCTGAGCCTGTCACCCGCGCATGCGGCCGGCCAGCACACGCTGTGCGTGGAAGACACCGGCCCCGGCCTCAAGGCCGAGCAACTGGCGCGCCTGTTTCAACCCTTCGAACGTCTGGGGCAGGACACATCCCAGATCGAGGGCACGGGACTGGGGCTTATCATCACACGTTCCCTCACGGAAGCGATGGGGGGACAGCTGGAAATACGCAGTCAAACCGGTGCAGGCACCCGCGTCTACGTGACGCTGCCTGTGGCGGACGATGGCCAAGAGATGACCGACAACAAAGACACCGCACCCATCGGTGCCCCGATCACCGCAAACACCACGGCCGAGCCCACCCAGGCCTCGGCCACCACGCATGCCTGTACAGCCGATGCGCCCTTGCGCGTGGTGTACGTGGAAGACAACCGGATCAATGCCCTGCTCTTCCAGGAAGCCCTGCGCCCCTACCCCGAGCTGTGGCTTGAAGTGGCCGAAGATGGGCAGATGGCCCTGACCGTGGCCCGCGAACACCAACCCGAAGTGCTGGTGATCGATGCCCACCTGCCCGGCATGAGCGGCTTCGAAGTGCTCAAGGCCTTGCGCACGCTGCCAGGCCTGGCCGATGTGCCTGCCTACATGTGCTCCGCCGATGCCCTGCCTGAGGACATCCAGCGCGCCCATGAGGAAGGCTTCGTCGGCTACTGGACCAAGCCCATCGACATCGAGCACGTGACCGCGGAGCTGCTGCGCCTGGCCCACCAGGGACGCCCGGACGCCGCATGAGCTTCGCGCCAGAGCCCACGTTCGACCACCGACAGCGCCCCGGCACCGGCGTGCTGGTCGTGAACCTGGGCACGCCTGACGCTCCGACGGCACCGGCACTGCGCCGCTACCTGGGCCAGTTCCTGAGCGATCCGCGCGTGGTCGAAATCCCGCGGGCGGTATGGAAGCCCATCTTGCACGGGATCATCCTGCGCACACGCCCCAAGCAGTCGGCCACCAAGTACGCCAGCATCTGGACACCGGAAGGCTCGCCGCTGCGCACCTGGACGGCCAAGCAAGGCACCTTGCTGCAGGGCTACCTGGGCGAGCGAGGCCACCGCCTCAGCGTGAAGTGGGCCATGCGCTATGGCCAGCCCGCCATCGCCAGCGCGCTCGATGCCTTCAAGGCCGAAGGCGTTCGCCGCGTGCTGGTCGTGCCCCTGTACCCGCAGTACAGTGGTGCCACCACCGCCAGCGCGATGGACGATGTCTTCGCCTGGGCCAGGCGCACACGCCACCTCCCCGAACTGCGCTTCATCAACCACTTCCATGACGACGAGCGCTACATCGCCGCGCTGGCCGACAGCGTGCGCGCCTACTGGCAGCGCGAAGGCCAGGGCGACAAGCTCCTGATGAGCTTTCACGGCATGCCTGAGCGCACGCTGCACCTGGGTGACCCGTATCACTGCGAGTGCCACAAGACGGCCCGCCTGCTGGCGCAGCGCCTGAACCTGCCGGCCGAGCGCGTGGTGGTGAGCTTCCAGAGCCGGTTCGGTCGGGCCAAGTGGCTGCAGCCCTATACCGAACCTACGCTGCGTGAACTGGGCAAGGCGGGCACGGGGCGTGTCGATGTGATCTGCCCGGCCTTCGTGTCCGACTGCATCGAGACGCTGGAAGAAATTGCCATGGAAGGCCAGCAGGCCTTCCTGAGCAGCGGCGGCAAAGCGTTCCACTACATCCCCTGCCTGAACGACAGGCCGGAGTGGATGCGCGCCCTGGCAGGCCTGTGCGAGCAGCACCTGCAGGGCTGGCCGACCAAGGTCATCGAGCAGTTGACCGAGGGCGATCTGCAGGCCACACAGCAGCGGGCGAAGGCACTGGGCGCCAGGCGCTGAGCGCGCCAAGGCGTCAGGCCGGCGTGGCCTCGAAGGTCAGGCGCCGCCAGTCGACCAACAAGGCCTCGTCAAAGCGGGCCCGCAGGTCAGCCCAGTCATCCGCCTGCACCATCAGCTCGTCATAGGCACTGCGCGGCACCTCCACGCCCTCTAGGGGCCGCTCGGTGGCCAACTCGACCCAGTCGAAGCGCAGCGTCTCGGCATCACCGGCCACCAGGCGCAGCTCGGTCTGGTCGGCCAGCAGTGCGGACTCCATGTCGCCGAGCAGGTCCAGCTTCAGCAACTCCAGCGTGATGTCGTTCAGCCCGAGCTCATCGCACCACAGCTGCTCGCGCAGCGCAGTCCAGCCCAGCACCAGGCGCGCGCGCAACGTCTTGCCCAGCTCGCGAGCATGCGGTGCAGCCCGGCTACCGAAGGCGCGGTCATGCGTCTAGCGTGCGGCCTGCTCGGCGGCCTGCCACTGCGTAATCGCCTCAGCCGATTCGACCAGGAACCACTGCCCCCGCGCCATGTCGATGTAGGTCAGGTGAGGCGGCAGGCGCAGCACCGTGCCGCAACTGACGCAGGTTTCGCGCTGGAAACTACCATCCAGGATGGCGGCGCGCAGGTCCGGCCGGCGGCCGGCATTGACGCTGGCGGTGCGCGCCACATCGTTGCGCTGGCCGCAATGGCCGCAGGCGGCCTGAACATGGTGAAAGATGGACATGTCGATCCTCGTGTCGGGGCGGGCCTCAGCCCTGCCACATGAACGCTGCAACCGAGGCATCCACGGCGGCGGGCGGCTTCACTTTTTTCAGCCAGGTGATGGCATAGACCTCGGCGAACCATTCGGCGGGTGAGCGCCACTGGTAGTTGTTGACGCGGGTCGGGGCTCGAGAGGCATGCTCGTAACTCCACCACTCGTTGTCATAGGACTCGACGTAGGCGCGCCCTCCGACATTGACCGCGGTGTTCTCGAACCAGGGGCTGTAACTGCCGCGCGATCGCTCCGTCACCAGCTTCAGGTAGTCGATGACCAGCTTCCAGTCCGAGGGGGCGACGCCATTGGGCATGACCGGCACCGTGCCCTCCAGCTCTTCCCGGATCGCTTCCAGCACCATATCGTCAGTCAGCGCCTTGCCGACATTGTTCGCCTTCTTGAAATGGGCCAGCATGGCGTCGGCGATGGTGGCGACGCTCTCGCGCTTCCAACCGCCGCATCCGGACTTGGCACCATGCTTGTCCATGATCTTTTTGGCATCGTCCAGATGCATGCCCCATCTCGTGCAGCGTGGTGACATCGAAGGAATTCGCCGGCACCTTCTTGCCATCGACCTCGTAGTTTTCCGTGCCCTTGGCATTGCCGAAATCCCCCATCAGGATCTCCGCGCCCCCATACGCCCCACTGCCTTTCCAGTTCTTGTCGTCCGTGTAGCTCAGCTTCTTGAGCTTGCGGTGCTTGGTCTGATCACGGGGAACCGCGCCCATCATGTCGAAGACGCGGTCGAAGTGGGTGTTCGACATGCCCTTGGGCACCTCGATCTTCAACCCATAGCGCTCCTTGAGCGCCTTCTGGTAGATGGTGGATTTCTGTGCATCGTCGGGCGTGCCCTTCGCGTCGCCCATGACCTTCTTCGTGGCCTGGGCCAAAGCCTGGGCATGATCGCGCAATTGCTCGAGCCGCTTGCGGGCGCGCTTGACAGCGGCATCGCACCCCGAGGCGTCGGTAAGCTTGGCCGCATCGACGAGGGCCTGCTCCTGGTCCGCCCAATCGAACTTGAGACGGTCCGTCCCCAGGCCCAGCTTCTCCAGGGTGTCGACTTCGCCGCGGAGCTGCTTCTGGACCTCCGCGACCTCAGGGGCAGAAAACAGCTTGGACACGAACTCGGTGGCGCTCTGCAAGAGCCTCCCCCAGGGTGTCCAAGCCGATTTTCTGTCGCTGCGCGCCGCCCTTCTGCGTTGACTCGGCGCCGTCGAGTTCAACCCCCCAGCACATCGGCCAGCCATGCACGCTTGATGTCGGCACTCATGTGTCACCTTCCTTGTCTGGTTTTTAGCCGGATGCCTCAATCCGGGTGCCGGGCCTGCCAGGCCTTCAGCGCGGCCTCCTCTGCGGGCGCCGCATCCACGATCCGCTGGGCCATCGCACGCAGTTCAGCGTCGGTGGCATGCGCCAACCCGATGTGGGCCAGCTCGACCAGGGCCTCGCGCTGCACCGCCAGCAAGGACGCGAAATCCTTGTCGGCATCGCCGGTGTAGCCGATGCTCATGCTCAGACTCAGGCGCTGCACGTGGCGCTGCAGGTCCAGCGTTGACTGAGGCGGTTGAGGAATCTTGTTGGGACGCAGCCTGTCGATGCTCATGATGAATCCGTCCTAGGAAAGAGCAGCGCCCGTCACGGCGCCAAAGGAGAGGGAATGTGTGGCTTGACCATGGCGCATCAATCCACGTGGCGAGCCCGCCATGCCTTCAATGCAGCCTCTTGCGCGGGTGCTGCATCCACGACTCGTTGCGCCACCGCGCGCAGTTCGGCATCGGTGCCGTGGGCCAGCTCGATCCTGGCCAGGCTGACCAGGGTGCCGCGCTGCACGGCCAGCAGTGCGGCAAAGTCCTTGTCGGCATCACCGGTGTAGCCGATGCTGGCCTTCAGGCGCAGGCTGCTCACATGATCCTGCAAGTCCAGTGTGGACTGCGGCGGTTGCGGAATCTTGTGGGGGCGCGGTCGGTCGGTGTTCATGTCGGATGCATCCTTGGACAGAGCCCAGCCGCTCAGGGCGCCAGACAGGATGGAGAAGACACCCACGGCTTTGATGGCGCGTGGCAGGGCCGACAGCATGAGGGCTCCCAGACGCCGTCTTTCAGACGATCGGCGGCTCATCATGGCCTCAGGCGACCTGGCGGGCGAGGACCTGCAAGGTGGTGTTCAAGGCCACACGCGGGTCGATCGGCACGAAGGGGTTGTCCTTCAGGCGAGAGAGGACCGGGTCAGTGTCGAGCCGCGACAGCATCCGCCGGGTGCTGGCCGCCGCTGCCTGATGGAGCCGCGCACGCTCCTGCTCGTCCACCGCTGCATCGGCCTGCTTCAGCACCGATGCCAGGCCCTCATCGAAACGCTGGACCACAGCGTCGAGCCGGTCGATCCTGGCGGACACCGCCTCGAACAGCGGCGTGGCACGGTACTCGGCCAGAATCGCGCCCCGCAGGCTCTTGATTTCATCGGCGACCTTGGTCTGGGTCGCCGCCCAGGCCTTGCCACAGCGGGCGTACTCCACCGGTGCGGCTTTGCCCGCGCCCGGGGCCTGGGCCTGGGCCGGCGGGCTCGCGGTGCCGGAGCCCTTCGGCTGGGGCGAGGTCTGCAACAGCTTGTGCAGTGCCTCCAGGGCCTGCAAGGCGACCGCATGCTGCCCGGCCTGCGCCTTCTCCCTGGCAACGCTGGCCAGCTCGCGCAGTTTCGTTGCGGAGGGATGCGCGCCGACCAAGGCAGCCTGCAGAGGCTTGGCCAGGGCGCACAGGCGTTGCTCGAACTGGGTGGCCAGGTCGTCGGCGGAAGGCTTGCCCTGCAACGGGGCGGACGCCTCCGGCGCTTGATCCGCCCCCTTGTCGTCGGCTTCCTCGGCGGACTCTTCGAGCACGGCACCAGAGGCGTCCCACAGCACGACCTTGGTGATGCGGAACCCACAGTCGCGGACCGGCCCGCGAACCTTCTTGACCAGACCCGAAAAGGGCTTGTCCAGTTGCAGCACCAGCACCAGGCCGTCCAGCCACGCGGTGCCATAAGCCCCCACTTTCACGCCCGTGGCCTGCTGGATGAGGGTGAACATCTTGCGGCCGGCGAGCTTCGGGCTCAGGGCCAGGACGGCCTCGCGCCGATCACCCGCATCGACGAAGGCGAAGTTGGCCCACCGCTCGGGATCGCGCTTGAGCAAGGTCAGTTGGGCCAGCAGCCTCTTGGGATCGAGCAGCAGCCCGGCCGCGCCCTCTTCCTCGTCGTCACCGGCGCCATCCCCCTTGCCCTTGGACTTCTGCGCGGCTTCGGACTCGTCACGGGGCTTGTCGAGATCCTTGCGGCGCCGGGCGATGGTTTTTTCCAGTTCAGCCAGCCAGGCCGAGAGCGGCTTGTCGCCCTTGGCCGACTTGCCCAGCACCACCGACTGCTTCTCGACCTCGGCCAGCGCTTCCAGCGCGGCGATCGGCGTGCCCTTCTCGGCCTTCTCGAACGCGGCCAGCGCCTTGGCCATCGGGCACGGCCTTCCAGGCCGTGCCCTTGCTGGCGTTCTTCCAGTCCTTCTCGCTGAGGTATTTGTCGACCATCTGACGCTACCTGTGCGCGGGCCATTGGATCAGGATACTGGCCTGCCTCTTTTCGGGCCAAGCCGTGGGTATCCGGACATTCTATAGACAGCGGCAGTGACCGCAGCCTGCCCCTAGAGCAAGGTCTGCGTCGAAGGGCCTTGGGAAGCATCCGCCTCCACTTCGGCGATGTTGTCCGCGGCCTCGCCCGGCAACAGCGCCTGCGCCTGGCTATCCGGCATCGCCTCGACCTGCTTGAGCGCACGGCCCATCACCCGCGTGCGCGTCTCGACGCTGGAGATGGTGTTGCTGGCCTCGTCCAGCTTCTTGCGCGTCTTAGCCAACACGTCGCCGAACTTGGCGAACTCGGTCTTGACCGCACCCAGCACCTGCCACACCTCAGATGAGCGCTTTTCCAGCGCCAGGGTGCGGAAACCCATCTGCAGGCTGTTGAGCGTGGCCAGCAAGGTCGTGGGGCCGGCCAGCATCACGCGGTATTCACGCTGCATCGCTTCGACCAGGCCCGGGCGGCGCAGGGCCTCGGCGTACAGGCCTTCCGTCGGCACGAACAGGATCGCGAAATCCGATGTGAGCGGTGGCGACACGTACTTGTCGCGAATGGTACGAGCCTCCAGGCGCAGGCGCGTCTCGATGGCCTTGGCAGCCGTCTCGATGCCGGCTACGTCGGCACGGTCCTGCGCTTCCAGCAGGCGCTCGTAATCCTCACGTGGGAACTTGGCATCGATGGGCAGCCACAGCGGCGCTGCCCCCGGCCCACCCTGCCCCGGCAACCGGATGGCGAACTCCACGCGCGCGCCCGTACCTGGCACCGTTTCCACGTTGACGGCGTACTGCTCGGGCGTGAACACCTGCTCCAGCAGGCCGGCCAGCTGCACTTCACCAAAGATGCCGCGCGTCTTCACATTGCTCAGCACGCGGTTGAGCGAACCCACGTCGCTGGCCAGGCGCTGCATCTCGCCCAGGCCCTTGTGCACCTGCTCAAGCCGCTCGGCCACCTGCTTGAAGCTCTCGCCCAGGCGGGCTTCCAGGGTGGCGTGCAGCTTCTCGTCGACCGTCTGGCGCATCTGCTCCAGCTTCTTCTCGTTGTCGGCCTGCAGGGCCTGCAGGCGCGTTTCCACCGTCTGGCGCACTTCGGTCAGCTTCTTGTCATTGCCTTCGGACAGCAGGCGCAGGTTCTCGGCCAGGCTGTCGTTCACACGGCGCATGGCGGCCTCTTGCGCTTCGGTGAAGCGTGTCAAGGCACCGGTCTGGGCCTCACGCAAGGCCGTGCTCTGCAGGCCCTGCTGGTGCGTGGTGTCGCGCAGCGTATCGGCCAGGCCCTGCTGCATCGCGGCCAGTTGCGTGCGGAAGCTGTCAAGCTGCTCGTTCTGCGTGCGGGTCACATCGCCCTGCTGGTTCAGCAAGGCCTGCTGGAACTGCGCCATCGAGGCGCCCAGTTCCTGCCGGGTGCCGCTCAGGCCCTGGGTCAGGTCGTTGCGCACCTCGCGCACCACGTCCTGCGTCACGTCGCGGCGGATGTCCTGGTGCAGGCTGGCGCGCAGGGCCTCGTGCGCGGGGCGCAGGGCCTCGGCCAGGCGTGCGGCATCGGCGGCCTGGTCCGCTGCATTGGCACCTGCCGAGGCCTTGCGCCACAGCACCACCAGCAAGGCCAGGTTGAGCAGCGCCACCACCAGCAGCAGCGCGTTGAAAAGAAATCCGTTGTTCATGCGTGGATTGTCGCAGGCCAAGAAAAAGGCCCCGGCGATGCCGAGGCCCATTCAGGTGATGTCGGTCAGGCTCAATGCAGCGGCACACCGGTCTTGGCCTGCACCTGCTCGCGCGTCACGCCGTCGGCCAGCTCGACCAGCTTCAGGCCCTCGGGCGTCACGTCCATCACGGCCAGGTCGGTGATGATGCGGTTGACCACGCCCTTGCCCGTCAGCGGCAAGGTGCACTCCGGCAGGATCTTCAGGTCCTCGGTGCCGTCCTTCTTCTTGGCCACGTGCTCCATCAGCACGATCACGCGCTTGACGCCGGCCACCAGGTCCATCGCGCCGCCCATGCCCTTGACCATCTTGCCCGGGATCATCCAGTTGGCCAGATCACCCTGGGCCGTCACCTGCATCGCGCCCAGGATGGACAGGTTGATCTTGCCGCCGCGGATCATCGCGAAGCTGTCGTGGCTGCCGAAGATCGACGAGCCCTTGATGGTGGTAACGGTCTGCTTGCCGGCGTTGATCAGGTCGGCGTCGACCTCGTCCTCGGTCGGAAAAGGGCCGATGCCCAGCATGCCGTTCTCGCTCTGCAGCCAGACCTCCTTGTCGGCCGGCACGAAGTTGGCCACCAGGGTCGGGATGCCGATGCCCAGGTTGACGTAGAAGCCGTCTTCCAGTTCCTGCGCCGCGCGGGCGGCCATTTGGTCTTGTGTCCAGGCCATGCTCAGGCTCCCTTCTTTTCGCTCAGGGTTCGTTTCTCGATGCGCTTCTCGGGGTTCGCATTGACGACGATGCGGTGCACGTAGATGCCCGGCAGGTGCACGTCGTCCGGGTCGATCTCACCGGTCTCGACCAACTGCTCGACCTCGACCACGGTGATCTTGCCGGCCATCGCGCAGGCGGGGTTGAAGTTGCGCGCGGTGCGGCGGAACACCAGGTTGCCGCTCTTGTCCGCCTTGTGGGCCTTGACCAGGGCCACGTCGGGGTTCAGCGAGCGCTCCATCACGTAGGTGGCACCGTCGAACTCGCGCGTTTCCTTGCCCTCGGCCACCAGCGTGCCGACACCCGTGCGGGTGAAGAAGGCCGGGATGCCTGCGCCACCGGCACGCAGCTTCTCGGCCAGCGTGCCCTGGGGCGTGAACTCCAGCTCCAGCTCATTGGCCAGGTACTGGCGCTCGAACTCCTTGTTCTCGCCCACGTAGCTGGAGATCATCTTCTTGATCTGGCGCGTGTTGAGCAGCTTGCCCAGGCCGAAGCCGTCCACGCCGGCGTTGTTCGAGATCACGGTCAGGTCCTTCACGCCGCTGGCCTGCAGCGCGTCGATCAGGGCCTCGGGGATGCCGCAGAGGCCGAAGCCCCCCACCGCCATCAGCTGTCCGTCTTTGACGACGCCTGCCAGCGCGCTGGCGGCATCGGGGTAGACCTTGTTCATCCAATCACTCCTTGGGGTCACGGGGAGGTGTGCGGGGGCTGCTGGTGCTGCACCGCAACAATCACAGCGTACACCGGGTGCCGGCCAAAAATCCAGCGCATGAAACGAAAAAACGCCATGGCAGGCTCCGTGGCGTTGTATGGCTCCTGCCCTGCAGTTCAGGTGCGTCAGCCCACGTCACCTTCCAGGCAAGGCGGGCGGCGATTCCCCGCCCGGCAGCTTGGGCGGCAGCCCTTCCAGCGCCCGCATGAACCCCGGAAGCGGCAGCGGTCGGCCGTCCTTTATGCTCACCCATACCAGCGTGGCACCGCCTTCGGCATAGGCCGCGCCCGGCTCGTCCGCGCGCTCGATGCTCACGAAGGTGTCGATGCTGGTGCGGCCCGGGTTGGCCACGTACAGCTTGACCACCAGGCTCCCCGGGAACACCAGCGGCCGGTAGAAGTTGCAGAAGGTGTTGGCGATGACGGGGCCTTCGTCTTCCGAGTTGACCTGGCCGCTGATGGCGGCGATCCAGGACACCCGCGCCTGCTCCATGTAGCGAAAGTACACGGTGTTGTTGACGTGGCCCAAGCTGTCCATGTCGCCCCACAGAATGGGCAGCGGCACCTCGTGGACCAGCAGTTTGTGATCAGGGATTTCGAATCGCATAGGCTCGTGCAGGCGGTGGCTTGTCGCCACGCGCCTGAAAAAGGATGAACTACCGCTCAGATGGCGGCAGCACAGCCGAATTCAAGGTTCACGGCAGGGGCTTGCCGCCAGGCGCCCCGCCCTGTGGCCGCATGGGCCCGGCAGATCAGGCCGCGGCCATCCCATCGTCCGCCGAGATGATCGCGCCGTTGATGAAATCGCTCTGCGCCGAGCACAGCATCACCACCAGCGCGTCCAGATCCTTGGGCTGGCCCACACGCTTGCGCGGCAGCATGTCGATCAGCTTCTGGCCACCTTCGGTGTTCCAGTGGTGGTGGTTGATCTCGGTGTCGATGTAGCCCGGGCACAGCGCATTGGTGGTGATGCCGAAGCGGCCCCACTCGCCGGCCATCACCTTGGTCATGTGGACCACGGCGGCCTTGCTCATGCAGTACACGCCGATCTGGGGCATGGTGCGCAGGCCAGCCGCCGACGCGATGTTCACGATGCGCCCACCGGTGAAGGTGCCAGGAGCGGAGCCCTTGGCGCGGGCCAACATGCGCTTGGCCACGGCCTGTGCCACGAAGAAGGCACCCCGGGTGTTGGTGTCGAACACGTAGTCGTAGTTCTCTTCCGTCACGTCCACCAGGCGCTCCGTGGTGCTCACGCCCGAGTTGTTGATCAGGATGTCGATGGCGCCGACCTCGGTCTCGGCGTGGGCCACGGCGGCGCGGATGCTGTTGACGTCGGTCACATCCAGCCCGACGACGTGGGCATCGCCACCGCCTGCCTCGATCTCGGCGCGCAGAGTCTTGAGGTTCTCGACGCGGCGGCCCGCCAGCACGACGGCGGCACCGGCCTTGGCCAGGGTCAGTGCGAATTGCTTGCCCAGGCCGCTGGAGGCGCCGGTGATCAGGGCGACGCGGCCGGACAGGTCGATGTTGTAGCTCATGTTCTTCGTTCCATCAGGGGGGTGTTGCCGCCTCGAAAAAGCATCAGCGGCCATTGCCGGAAACCTTAGCACGAAGGGCCTTGCCCACCCAGCATAGAAGGGGTTGCAAGCGGGGTCTGATGCCGTTATCGCGACACGGCCGGCTGCCATACCCACGCAGGGGGATCACATTTTCGAACGGTCGTGCTTTTTTCTGCCAGAATGCGGGCAAATCCCCACTGAACCGCGAATTACAATGCCGGGTTTTGCATTTGCATGCCCAGCGCCGATCCGGGTGATCCGCGCGCGAATGAGTCCCCCCTTTCCCCGAAGGAAACCACACGATGACGCCCCAGGAAATCCTTGAGCAGTTCGGCCCCCGTGAGTCGATGGAATATGACGTGGTGATCGTCGGCGCCGGCCCTGGTGGCCTGGCCACCGCCATCCGTCTGAAGCAACTGGCTGAGAAAGCCGGCAAGGAAATCTCCGTCTGCGTGCTCGAAAAGGGCTCCGAGCCCGGCGCGCACATCCTGTCCGGCGCCGTGATGGACCCCAAGGCCATCACCGAGCTGATCCCCGACTGGAAGGAACAGGGCGCGCCCCTGAACCAGCCCGTCACGGCCGACGAAGTGTGGTTCCTGACGAACGAGACCAGTGGTTTCAAGGCCCCCAACGCCCTGATCCCCAACAACTTCCACAACGAAGGCAACTACGTCATCAGCCTGGGCAACGTGGTGCGCTGGCTGGCACAGCAGGCCGAGAACCTGGGCGTGGAAATCTTCCCGGGCTTCGCCGCCGCTGAAGTGCTCTACAACGACGACGGTTCCGTCAAGGGCGTGGCCACCGGCAATCTGGGCATCAACAAGCAGGGCGAGCCCACCGACAACTTCCAGCTGGGCATGGAACTGCTGGCCAAGTACACCGTGTTCGCCGAAGGCGCGCGCGGTCACCTGGGCAAGCGCCTGATCGACAAGTTCAAGCTGGCCGACGGCAAGGCGCCGCAAAGCTTCGGCATCGGCATCAAGGAGCTGTGGGAGATCGACCCGGCCAAGGCCAAGCCCGGCCTGGTGGTGCACACGGCTGGCTGGCCGATGGACACGCAGACCTTCGGCGGCGGCTTCCTGTACCACCTGGAAGACAACAAGGTCACCTTGGGCTTCGTGGTCGGCCTGGACTACCAGAACCCCTGGATGAGCCCGTTCGAGGAAATGCAGCGCTGGAAGCTGCACCCCTCCATCAAGCAGTACCTGGAAGGCGGCAAGCGCCTGAGCTATGGCGCCCGCGCCATCAACAACGGCATGATCCCCAGCATGCCCAAGACGGTGTTCCCGGGTGGCGCGCTGATCGGCTGTGACGCCGGCTTCCTGAACGCCTCGCGCATCAAGGGCAGCCACGCCGCCATCAAGTCGGGCATGCTGTGCGCCGAAGCCGCTTTCGAAGCAGTGACGGCTGGGCGCCAGTTCGACGAGCTGGGCGCCTACCCCGAAGCCTTCAAGAAGAGCTGGCTGTATGACGAGCTGGAAGCCGCCGGCAACTTCAAGCCCTGGTTCAAGAAGGGCATGTACGTGGGCATGCTGATGACCGGCATCGAGCAGTGGCTGCTGCCCCGCCTGGGCGTCAAGTCGCCGCCCTGGAAGATCCCGAACCCGGTGGCCGACCACACGCGCCTGAAGCCCGCTTCCGAGTGCGCCAAGATCGACTACCCGAAGCCAGACGGCAAGTTCACCTTCGACCGCCTGAGCTCGGTGTTCATCTCGAACACCAACCACGAAGAGCACCAGCCGGCCCACCTGACGCTCAAAGACGCGTCGGTGCCCGTGAACATCAACCTGTCGAAATACGCCGGCCCTGAAAGCCGCTACTGCCCGGCCGGTGTGTACGAGTTCGTGAAGAACGAGGACAACAGCGACCGCCTGCAGATCAACGCGCAGAACTGCGTGCACTGCAAGACCTGCGACATCAAGGACCCGACGCAGAACATCGTATGGGTCACGCCCGAAGGCGGCGGCGGCCCGAACTACTCGGGCATGTGATCGGCCTTGTCCGAGTCACAAGACACATCAAAATAGGCAGCGCAAGCTGCCTTTTTTGTTGCCCGGCGCGGCCTCGTTAGAAGCCGCGCAGATCGTCCACCGGCTTGAGCAACGAAGCACCGAGGATGGCCGACAGGGTCTGGGCCATCACGTCGATGTCGTTGTCGAAACCGCCGTGCGAGGTGCGCTCGCGGCGGTCTGGCAAGGCGATCAGGATCTTCTGACGATCAACCACCGTGAGCCGCCCACTGCTCAGCAAGCCGGCAGACGCTGCAGCTTGGCGCCAGCTCTTGAGCGCATCGCCCGTGGCGGAGGTGCCATCCCAGCCGGCGCGGTCCTCCTTGAAGACGTTTTCCATGCCCAGGATCGGCGTGCGCAGATCCACCTCCAGCGCGTTGGAGACGAAGTACAGCAGCGACTTGCGGTAGATGCCCGCCACGTGGTTGTCACGCTCGGCGCGGTCTCGGGCGGCAACTGCACGTACAGGCGCTTCATCAGCTCGGTCTGCGGTGCGTAGTGGCGGTTGGCAAAAGCCACCGTGCAGGCAGGCGCATGCAGATGCGCCGAGGTGATGCGCCCGGCCAGGCCGCGTGCCGCCATCGCCGTGATCAGATGGCCCAGGATGATGGCGCCGGCCGAATGCCCCACCAGGTGCAGTTCAAAGTCATCACCCCAGGTGTCCGACAGCTTCTGCAGCGCGGTGATCAGCACATCGCCGCCCCGGCCTGGCCGAATGCCAGCTCGGCGTTTTCCTTCATCTCGCTCCAGATGGGGCGCGCTGCCGGGCGGCCAATGCTCTTCTCCAGCAGCAGGTCGCTGCGTTCGGTGAACCATTCGCCAATGCCTGCAGCCTTGGGGCGGAAGGTGTCGCTCAGCATGTTGCCGATGGACTCGAACAGCCCCGTCTTCCAGACCAGGAAAAGCGGGTAGCAATCATTGCCCAGGAAGTGCCGCCCCATGGCGCGGGCCCGGCCGATGGCGGCACCCTCCCGGTTGAGGTCGCCGTGCGCATACAGCACCAGGCGCTTGCGCGTGCCTTTGGTCCGGCAGGCCGGCCACTTGGTGCAGCAATGTGCGGCTGAGTTCGTCTTCCGTGAGGTAGCGCTTGACGCGCCCATCGTTGCCCAGCACCACGCTTGTGCCGGTAAGCTTGGTCTTCGCTCCACCATAGGCTCTTGTTGGCGTCACCGGCGCGCCCGTGTGCCGCTCTGCCCTTGCGCCGTCACACGGCCCACCACGACGCCCGGCACGCCCATGGCCACCACCCAGGCGTCCATGGCATTGGCCAGCCAGTCGCCATAGGTCAGGATGGCGAAGCCCCCCACACCCCAGCCGGTGCCCCAGGGGTTCTGGATTGCGAAGCCCTGGGCATTGAAGCCCCACAGCGCGAAGGCATGGCCATCGGTTTCCGAGGGACGCCCATCGAAGGGGATGACAGGCAGCGCGGCGTGGTTGGCCGGCGACTTGGCCTGGTGGGGGATCTCGCTCCAGCCATCATGGGTGAAGGCGGACACGTAGACGGCGCCGACTTCCTGGATGGCCGCCTGCAGGTCGGTGATGAAGCCCAGATCCACCCGAAAGTACACACCCAGCGTGTGGGCGGCCGCCCGTTTGGCGTAGCCGTACTTGGGCGTGGGCGAGGCATCGCTGTAGGGCCAGTCGGCCTCCAGGCAGACACCGTGGTTGAACCAGCCCTTGAGCGCGCCTCGGCAACTGGAGCCATCGTCGTCCTCGCCGTCGTACTCGTCATAGCGGCGCGCGAAGTTGTAGAGCATGCGCGGGCTGACAGATGCCACCTTGGTGGGCAGCCCCGCCTTGCGGCAACGCCAGGAGCAAAAGGCCGCATCGCCGCGTACTACAACGCCATCGGCCACGGTGCGTTCGAACTCGCGCAGGGGCACACGCTGGAAGAAGCCTGCCGCAGCTTCCTGAGCCTGCCCCAGGCCGAGGTGGGCTGCCTGCTGGACGGCAAGGGCTTCCAGGTCGGCACGCACGTGCTGCCGCCGCAGTACAGCAGCCCTGATGTGCTGGGCTATGAGCCGCTGAACGACTGTACCGGCGCCACCTGGGCCCGCCGGCCCTATTTCCGTCGTGCCATGCAGACCATCGGCAGGTACAAGTGACGCGCCCCTATCGGACCATCCACGGCAACCACATCTGCGTGACCGTGTCCCTGGCGTTCAGGCGCAAGGTGGATGGGCGCGAACGGGTGCAGGTGCTGTGCGGTGACCTGATCGAGAGTGACGACCCGGCTCGCGCCTGACGCCTCTCACGGGCAAAGGCCTCAGCGCTGGTCCGGATCTTCGATCACCAGGCCGACTGGAATAGGTTCTGCATCCATGCTCGGCAAGGCAGGTTCTGCCTGCCCCGCAGAAGCCGCACGCGCGGCATCGCGCTCGGCACGGATCTGCGCCCTGCGCTCCGCGAAGAACTGCTTGAGCAACTGGCTGCTGGCCTCAGCCAGCACACCGCCCACGATCTGCGTATGGTGGTTCAGTTGGGCATGACCGAACAGGTCGATGACGGAGCCGGCCACGCCGGTCTTGGGATCGTGAGCCGCGAACACCACCCGCTTGAAGCGCGCATGCATCAACGCCATGGCGCACATGGCGCAGGGCTCCAGCGTGACGTAGAGCTCGCAATCGGGCAGGCGGTAGTTCGCCAGCAACTGCGAGGCATGGCGCAGCGCCACGATCTCGGCATGGGCCGTGGGGTCGTGCGTGGTGATCGGCCGGTTGTAGCCCGTGGCGATGACCTGTCCCTGCCGCATGATGACCGCGCCCACCGGCACCTCGCCCGCCAGCCAGGCGTTGTGGGCCTGGTCCAGCGCGATGCGCATGGCGTGTTCGTCGGCGGGGGTGATGAGGGCGGCGTTGTCGGTCACGGTGTCTGGCTGTCAATGTTCTGCTTGAGCTGCTTGTCGTGGTCTTCCACCATCTGATTGACCTCGCTTTGCACCTGCTCAGTGATGCGACGTGCATCCTGCGGTGTCCGCACATCCGGCACAGCCAGAGCGGACGCCTGAGACGCAGCGCCCGGCGCGGCATGGATCCCGCTGATCTGGCGCTTGGCCAGCAAGGCACCCACCACCAGAACGATCAGCACGACGATCAATCCAACGATCCGAGACATGGCAGGGCTCCATCAGTGCAGCATTGCCCCAAATTATCGCCTGTGGCTGAAAAGCAGGTACAACTGGTGACGCAATGGCTGGCCCGTCAGCCGTGCCTGGCCCCGGCTGGCGGATAATCACACTTTTGCACCCACACACTTTGCAGCCTGGTCCACAGGCCAGAAGGCAGCACGATGGCTCAATACGTTTTGACGAACCCCCCACACGCCTTCGGCGTGCCCTGTTCACTACGTTCACAGGAGGGCCAATAAATGGCCCAGTACGTTTTCACCATGAACCGCGTCGGGAAGACTGTTCCCCCGAAGCGGCAAATCCTCAAGGACATCACCTTGAGCTTCTTCCCCGGCGCCAAGATCGGCGTGCTGGGTGTCAACGGCTCCGGCAAATCCACCTTCCTGAAGATCATGGCGGGCGTGGACAAGGAGATCGAAGGCGAAGCCGTGCCCATGCCCGGCATCAAGATCGGCTACCTGCCCCAGGAGCCGCAGATGAACGCCGACCAGACCGTGCGTGAAGCGGTTGAAGAAGGCATCGGCGGCGTGCTGGCCGCCAAGAAGCGCCTGGACGAGGTCTACGCGGCCTACGCCGACGAGAACGCCGACTTCGACACGCTGGCCGCCGAGCAGGGCGAGCTGGAAGCCATCATCGCGGCTGGCGGTTCCGAGAACACCGACCTTCAACTGGAGCTGGCGGCCGATGCGCTGCGCCTGCCCGCGTGGGACGCCGTGATCGGCAACCTCTCCGGTGGTGAAAAGCGCCGCGTGGCCCTGTGCCGCCTGCTGCTGTCCAAGCCCGACATGCTGCTGCTCGACGAACCCACCAACCACTTGGACGCCGAGTCCGTGGACTGGCTGGAGCAGTTCCTGAGCCGCTTCTCCGGCACCGTGGTGGCCATCACCCACGATCGCTACTTCCTGGACAACGCTGCCGAGTGGATCCTCGAACTCGACCGCGGTGCAGGCCACCCCTACAAGGGCAACTACTCCGACTGGCTCGATGCCAAGGGCAAGCGCCTGGAAGCAGAACAGAAGAGCGAAGACGCCCGCGCCAAGGCCTTGAAGGTCGAACTGGAATGGGTGCGCAAGAACGCCAAGGGCCGCCAGGCCAAGAGCAAGGCCCGTCTGGCGCGCTTCGAAGAGCTGAGCGACGTCGACTACCAAAAGCGCAACGAGACGAACGAGATCTTCATCCCCGTGGCCGAGCGCCTGGGCAATGAAGTCATCGAGTTCAAGAACGTCACCAAGTCCTTCGGTGACCGCGTGCTGATCGACAACCTGAGCTTCAAGGTACCCGCTGGCGCCATCGTCGGCATCATCGGCCCGAACGGCGCTGGCAAATCCACGCTGTTCCGCATGATCCAGGGCGTCGAGCAACCCGACAGCGGCGAAGTCGCCATCGGCAAGACGGCGCAACTGGCCTTCGTCGACCAGAGCCGAGAAGGCCTGGCCGGTGACAAGACCGTGTGGGAAGACGTCTCCGGCGGCCTGGACAACATCATTGTCGGCAAGTTCGTGATGCCTTCGCGCGCCTACCTGGGCCGCTTCAACTTCAAGGGCAACGACCAGCAGAAGCTGGTGGGCAACCTCTCCGGTGGTGAGCGCGGCCGCCTGCACCTGGCCAAGACCCTGGCCAAGGGCGGCAACGTGCTGATGCTCGACGAACCCTCCAACGATCTGGACGTCGAAACCCTGCGCGCGCTGGAAGACGCCCTGCTGGAGTTCGCCGGCAGCGCCATGATCATCTCCCACGATCGCTGGTTCCTCGATCGCATCTGCACGCACATCCTGGCCTGCGAAGGTGATTCGCAATGGTTCTTCTTCGACGGCAACTACCAGGAGTACGAAGCCGACAAGAAGAAGCGCCTGGGTGAAGAAGGCGCCCGCCCCAAGCGCGTGCGTTTCAAGCCCATCAAGTAAAACGGATCACACTGTCCGACCAGGCCCGGCTGCCCACAGGCGCCGGGCCTTTTTCATGCCATATCCCCCTGTTCACGGGCCGCAAACCCTTGTCCCTGCTGGATTTTCAGGGAGGAACCCTAGGGTTTCCATACCCGAATCACAAAACGTTCGACAGATAAAATTTCACGGACTTTTTTGCCATTTCGGCAAGAAACCAATTGCATCTCATCTACCTGCAGACCACACCAGCCTGGTCCAGATTCACCCCGGAGACAGATCAATGATTTCAAGGATGACCCGACTCCTCACAGTCAGCGTTGCGGCCGTGTCGGCCCTGACCATGAGTGGCTGTGCCCTGCTGCAGTCGGCCACCAGCGGTGTGACCCTCCACGTCATCGAGGAAGGCTTTACTCCTCCCGCGCTGGCCATGAGCGATGTCGACATGGTCTGCAACTTCTCGATGGTCAATGCACCGCTGGTGGGTGCCGCCCGCGAGTTCCATGGTGACCCCTCTCTGGCCGAAACCGTGATGTTCAGCGCCGCTGGTGTCTGCTCCGAATCCAAGGCGCTGGCCGAAGAGCTGCGCTACCTGCGTGCCGTGCGCGAAAAGCGCGCCGACGAAGCCACCGATGCCCGCGTGGCACAAAAGCGCCTGCTGGCCCTGACCGCGGAACGCCAGTACACCTCCTTCAAGCGCATGCGCAACAAGCTGGAGCAGACCTACTTCTTCAAGTACGGTGAAAACTGCCCGCGCTTCAAGCGCGATTTCGATGAACTGGTGTTCCTGCTGGGCTCGCTGTCCGGTGTGCAGGCCATGACCAACGACATCGCCGCCCAGCAATCCGTGGGCGTGCCCACCGACATCGCCCCGCTGGCCGCCTCCGCCATGAACTGCCTGGACAACAACAAGTGGTGGGGCGTGCCTCAAGCCACCCAGGCCGCCGTGTGGAGCATCATCCCCGGCGCTTCCGAAGGCAAGGACATCAAGGGCACCTTCGACCGTGCCATGACCATTGGCGAAGCCAAGGGTGTGCGCCTGGCTCACGTGGTCAATGCCATCGCCGCCTCGTCCGCCGATGACACAGCCACCATCCGCGCCATCATCAAGCGCGCCACCAGCGTGCAGAACTTCAAGGTGAACCGCCAGTACCGCTTCCTGGATGTGGTGGCCACGGCACAGCTGGAGAACATCTCCGACCGCATGTGGACGCAGAACACCGGTTCGCGCACGCCCTTCAACTCGCTGGGCAAGTTCTGGGACGACAAGGCCGACGCCGGCGTGGACGTCGACAGTTTCCTGAAGTAACACTCGGGAAAGCCCTCCCCCGTTTTCACGGGGAGGGCACTGACTGCGGCGGGGCCTGCTCGCTATAGTTACGCAATTCATACAGCTGTTCGAATCGCTGAAATTTCCCCGAACAAGCGAGCGTGCAGCGAGACAGACAACAGGCCTGAAGGCCAGGACGTACCGTAGGAGACACCCCCATGCAGTTGAACCATTCCCTTGGCAAGGTCGGCGCGGCGATCTTGCTGGCTGCGGCCAGCCTGGGCGCCCAGGCGGCCCAGAAGGTCTGCGTCTATGACCTGCTCGGCGCCTCTGGCGACCTGTTCAACATGACCAAGGACTACATCGTTGCCATGCAGCGGCACGGTGTGTCCCTGGAGCTCAAGGCCTACAACAACGAAGGCGTGGCCACGGAAGATTTCCGCACCGGCCAGTGCGATGCCGTGATCGCCACCGCCTTCCGCACGCGCCAGTTCAATGCCGTGGCGGCCTCCATCGACACGCTGGGCTCGACCACCATCGTGCGCGACGGCAAGATCGACATGGCCAGCAGCTACGACGTCGTTCGCAAGCTGATCCAGACCTACTCGGCCGCATCGCCCCAGGTCACCAAGCTGATGACCGAAGGCAACTACGAGGTGGCCGGCATCGTGCCCCTGGGCGCCGCCTACCCTGTCGTCAACGACCGCAAGATCAACACCGTCGAAGCCCTGGCCGGCAAGAAGATCGCCGCCTTCGACTACGACAAGGCCCAGGCCGTGATGATCCAGCGCATCGGCGCCCAGCCGATCTCCGCCGACATCACCAACTTCTCGACCAAGTTCAACAACGGCTCGGTCGACATGATCGCCGCGCCCACGCTGGCCTACAAGCCGCTGGAGCTCTACAAGGGCATCGGCAGCAAGGGCGCCATCGCCCGCTTCCCGATCCTGATCCTCACCTACCAGATGATCATCAACAAGACGAAGTTCTCCGAGGACTTCGGCGAGAAGTCGCGCGCCTACTGGCTGACCCAGTTCGACCGCGCGATGCAGTTGGTCAAGCAGGCGGACGCCAGCGTGCCGGCCAGCACCTGGATGGAGCTGAGCGCCGAGAACGCCTACAAGTACACCCTGATGCTGCGTGAATCACGCGTGGACATCGCTCAGAAGGGCTTGTATGACAAGCGCGGGCTGAGGGTCATCAAGAAGGTGCGCTGCACGGTCAACCCGGCAGACCCCGAATGCTCCACGAAATCGGAAGAAGAGTGGAAGTAAGCGCGCCACCGCGCTGACCAGAGTTGTCCATCGGGGGGCATGAACGCCCCCCGTTCATTTGAATCCGGCAGACGTAGCGCCGGAGTCCCGCGAGATCGCCATGCAAACGAAGTCGTCTCCCAAGTTCCTGGGAAGAACCCCGCTGGAATGGTTTTCCAGCCTGCCCGTTTTCACCCTGCTGCTGTTGACGCTGATCATCGGCACCGGCGAGATGGTTCATGGACAACTGCTGAAGTTCGGCGAGTCCATGTTCGGGGATCAGAAGGCGCAAGTGCAGTACTTCATGCTGCGCGCGGACCCGGTCAAGCCGGAGTGCAACGCCAACGTCGACATCGATGCCGAGGTGCAGCGTCAGCTCTCCGACACCGGCTCCAGCGGTGGCGGCGACGACATCGACAGCCTGTTCGGCGAGACCAAGCGTGACCCTGCCGCCGTGCGTGAGTCGGTGATCCAGTCCCAGCAGATCTGCAAACTCAAACACGACCTGTACGAGCGCATCAAGGATCACCAGACCCCGCAGGTCAAGCTCTACCGCACGCTGGAGACCAGCTTCTTCGCGCTGTTCGAGCTGGGTACCAGCAACCGCTCGCTGATCCTGCTGCTGATGGTGGGCATCGCCGCCATCACCACCACGCTGGGCTTCCACCACATCGGCATCCGCCCCGGCCACTACAGCCGTGACTACTGGCTCGGCTCGATCGCCCTGTCAGCCGCCTCGGGCCTGCTGCTGTTCTCCTGCGTGCGCTACTACCAGATCCTGCAGGAATCGGGCGTGCCCATCGAGCACGAGGTGCTGCACTGGCTGTGGATGGCCCTGTTCACCACCCTGCTGCTGATCAACCTCAAGCGCGTGATCTGGTGTCCCAAATCGCCGCATGGCGAGGGCACCTGGGGCCTGGCCTTCCTGTCCATCCCGCTGTTCGCCCACATGGCCATCCTGTCGGGCCTGTATTTCCTGCTGCACGGCCATCCCGCCGGCCTGGCCATCTACATCAACCAGCTGATGGAGCTGCCCAGCATCTTCATGAACCTGGGGCTGTTCATCTGGGCGGGCATGCTGCTCAAGCAGAGCCGCATCGTCGATCTGTTCATGAACACGGTGCGCCCGTGGAAGCTCTCGCCGCAGCTGCTGACCTACATCATCCTGCTGGCTGCGGCCGTGCCCACCGCCTACACCGGCGCCTCCGGGATTTTCGTGATCGCCGCCGGCGGCATCATCTACCACGAGGTGCGTGCCTCGGGTGGTGCCCGCCAGTTCGCGCTGGCCGCCACCGCCATGTCCGGCTCGCTGGGCGTGGTGCTGCGTCCTTGCCTGCTGGTGGTGCTGATCGCGGCGCTGAACAAGCAGGTCACCACGGCAGGCCTGTACCACTGGGGCTTCTACGTCTTCCTGGTCACCTCGACGCTGTTCTTCCTGGCCTCGCAGATGCTGCGCACCGAGCGCGCGGCCATCGAGGCACCGCGTGTGGCCGTACCGGCCATGCTGCGCGAGATCGTGCCCCTGATCCCCTACATCGCCGTGGTCGCCGTGATCGTGGCCCTGTACGAGTTCGCCCTCGACACCAAGCTCAACGAAATCACCGCCCCGACCATCATGCCGGTGCTGATGATCCTGATCCTGGTGTTCGACAAGATCCTCAACAAGGGCAAGGCCGAGATCACGCCTGATTACGCCAGCCACCGCCAGAGCGGCGTGGAATCGTCCATCCGCTTCGCCACCAACGAGACCATCGGCCACATCGGCGCGCTGCTGTCGCTGATGACCCTGTCGCTGGCCATGGGCGGCGTGATCGAGCGCTCGGAGATCATGAACCTGGCGCCCAAGGTGTTCGAGAACCACTGGACGGCCATGGCCTTCCTGGTCGTCGTCAAGGTGCTGCTGGGCATGATCATGGACCCGTTCGGTGCCGTTCTGCTGGTGTCGGGCACGCTGGCCCCGATCGCCTACGCCAACAACATCGACCCGGTGCACTTCTGGATGATGGTGCTGGTGGCCTTCGAGCTGGGCTACCTGCTGCCCCCAGTGGCGCTGAACCAGTTGCTCACACGCCAGGTGATCGGCGAGGCCGAAGTGAACCAGGCCGACAGCGAGGTCAAGCACCTGGGCTTCTACCGCCGCTACGAGCGCTGGATCCTGCCGCTGGCCGTGATGACGGTGGGCCTGTCCATCGTCGCCTTCGGGCCGCTGCTGGTCATGGACACGCCTGCGCTGCACTTCATCAAGGACTGGTTCGTTCCGCCCGCACACTGAGCACGGCCTGACGCGCCAAACACCACAACCGGCTGAGGGCCTACGCCCCAGCCGGTTTTTTCATCCCCCATCAGGAGGTATTCGGGTGGTGGTAAGGTGAAGGGGCGTGCTCCACTGCGCCCGCGCACGTCCAGACCCGATCCAAGCATCCAGCACATTTGATGTCAGGTAGCCGTTCCCTGCCCTCCCGCTCCCGGGGCTTTTTCCGTCTCCACACGCTGGCGACGGCCGCCACCTGCCTGGGGCTGAGCGGCTGCGCGATCGTCCAGCCCCTGAAAGAAAGCTGGACGGAGTGGACCAGCAACCAGGCACCCGCCCCAGCGCCGGCGGCCACCGTGGCCGTGTCGGGGCTGCCGGCTGGCGTGCCCGCCCAGGTGAGCCTGCTGACACCACCCGGCACCGCGACACCGGCACCGTCATCAGGCCAGGCGCCCCCATTCGACACGGTGGTACGCGGCGCAGACCGCCTCGATGGCGTGCTGCCCGTGTGGAAGCGGCAGGACAAGGTCTGGGTAGAGCTGGCGCCGTCTGATTTCGGCCGAGCCTTCTTTTTGTCGCCCAAGATGCGCACGGGCCTGGGTGAGGCCGGCTTCTTTGGTGGCCTGCTGGCCAGCCGCAGTGCGCAGGTGGGCCGCCCTCAGTGGGTAGAGTTCCGCCGCGTGAACCAGCAGGTACAGCTGGTGGCCATCAATGCCAGCTTCACGGCCACGGCCGGCACCCCGCAAGCACTTGCCGTGAAGGATGCGTTCTCACCCAGCCTGCTGGCCAGCGTGCCCGTGGCCAGCCAGCCGCGCAGCAGCGATGGCAAGGTGCTGGTCGAGCTGTCCAGCCTGATGGCGGGTGATCTGCTGGGGCTGGGCCTGCAGTTGCAGCGTACCTTCCGGCAGGGCTATGCCCTGGATGCCCGCAACAGCGGGGTCACCCAGGCGCGCAGCACGCCGTCGGGCCTGACGCTGGAGATTCAGCAGCACTACGCCACGGGCTCGCTCACCTCATCGGCACCCTCCAGTGGCAGCCAGCCGGCCATCCCGACCGCCCTGCCCGACCCACGCAGCCTGTTCCTGACCGTTCAGTACACGCTGAGCCCACTGCCGGCCCAGCCCATGGGCGGACGCCTGGCCGACGAGCGCATCGGCCATTTCGTCTCGACCGTGGCCGACTTCACCAACGACCGCGCCCGCTCCCCCCGAATCCGCTACGTCAACCGCTGGCGTCTGGAGAAGAAGGATCCCGGGGCTGCGCTGTCCGAGCCCGTGCGGCCGATCACCTTCTGGCTGGACCGCAGCATCCCCGACGACTACCGCCCGACCATCCGCGAGGCCGTGCTGGCCTGGAATGCCGCCTTCGAGGCCATCGGCTTCAAGAACGCGATCCAGGTGCGCGACAGCACCGCCGATGAGCCCCTGGACATCGTCGGTAACGGCCAGGCCATCGTGCGCTGGATGACCAACGCACGCCCGACCTTCGGCGCCATCGGCCCCTCTCACGTAGACCCGCGCACCGGCGAGATCCTCACCGCCGAGGTGGCACTGGAGAGCCTGTCCACCCGGGCGATTCGCGCGGTGCGCAGCCAGGTCTTCAACCTGGGCGATGACGACGACGAACGCCCCGCCAAGGGCACCAAAGCCGCCACGCAGCGCCACGGTTTCGATGCCCTGCTGCCGGCAGAAGACCACTGTGACCACGCCATGATCGCGGCCGAGCAGATGGCTTACGGCATGGACGTATGGGCCCAGGTTCACGACGTGCCCGGCGATCTGCCGCCCGACAGCGCCGAGGTCAAGTCCTTCGTGCTGGCCTACCTGCGCGACACGACCATGCACGAGGTGGGGCACGCGCTGGGCCTGCGCCACAACTTCAAGGCCTCGCGCTGGCGCACCCAGGCGCAACTGCTCGATGCCCCCCTGACGGCCCGCGAAGGCAACAGCGCCTCGGTGATGGACTACGCTGCCATCAACCTGAGCGCGCCCGGCCAGCCCCCGGTCACGCCTTTCCAGACCACGCTGGGCCCTTATGACTTCTGGGCCATCGAGTACGCCTACAAGCCGCTGGCCGGCACGCCCGCCGTGCAAAAGGCCGCGCTCGACGCCATCGCACGCCGCAGTGCCGACCCCAAGCAGGCCTATGCACTGGCCTACGGTACCGACGAAGACAGCGCGCTGGGCCTGGACCCCGAAGCGCTCACCTTCGACCTGGGCCGTGATCCGGTCGCCTTTGCGCGCATACGGCTGGCCATCGCCCGCGACCTGATCGCGCGCCAGACCACCGTGCGCCTGGGCCCGACGGACGACGCTGGTGTGCTGCGTCGCCGTGTCAGCTATGCGCTGCGCGATGTCGAGCGCACAGCCGACATCCTCACCCGCCAGATCGGTGGCCTGGTCACGCGCCGCGGCACGGCCGCCAGCGGCCAGGATGCGCTGGACCCACTGCCAGCGGACCAACAACGCGCCGCGCTGACGCTGCTGCTCGATCAGATCCTCTCGCCCCGCAGCATCCAGCTGCCACCGGCCCTGCAACGCCGCCTGGCGCCCGACTACCTTGAGCGCGCCGAGAGCCAGTTCCCTGGCGGCAGCGTCTCGCCCACGGACTTCTCGGCCGCCGTGCAACTGGCCGTGCTGCAACGGAGCGTGCTGAGCGACCTGATGGCCGATGGCCTGGCCGACCGGCTGCTGGACAACATCGACCGCACCCGCGACCGCGACACGCATCCCTTGACCCTGGGCGAGTTCCACGACCGCCTGCGCGCCACCATCTGGCTCGCCCCCCGCCACCAGGAACGCACCGTGCCGCCGCCCTGGCGCCGCAACCTGCAGCGGGACCACATCAACCGCCTGAGCGTGGCCCTGCTCAAGGGCAGCAATCGGGCCGATGTGCGCGTGCAGTTGCGGCTGCAGGCCGAGCAACTCGTCAAGCTGCTGTCCAGGCCCGGTGCCCTGGGTTCGAGCGATGCCAGCAGCGTGGCGGAAGCCCACCGGCGCGATTGCCTGGACACCCTCAAGCGGGCCCTGGACGCCTCCGTGGTGCGCTCTGCGCCTTGATCGCGCCAGCGCTCCACGGCCCCCTTGCCCCTCGCCCCTGTTCACGCCTGTATCGCCCGACCAGCAAGCCGCCACCAGCGCGCCATGACCGACCTTTCCCCCACGGCCCCGCCTGAGCAGGCCAGCCCCGACACCTCACCACCGCCCGACCCACTCGGCCTGCGCACCCTGTTCGCCGCCGACGGCCCGTTGGCGCGTGCCCTGCCCGGCTACCGCGTCCGCCACGAACAGATCGAGATGGCCCAGGCCATCGCCCTGGCCATCCGCGAAAGCAGCAGCGTGGTGCTGGAGGCCGGCACAGGCGTGGGCAAGACCGCCGCCTACCTGGTGCCGGCCCTGCTGCAAGGCGGCAAGGTGATCGTGTCCACCGGCACCAAGGCCCTGCAGGACCAGCTCTTCAACCGCGACCTGCCCAATGTGCGTGATGCACTGGCCCTGCCCGTGAAGACCGCCCTGCTCAAAGGACGCAGCAACTACCTGTGCTGGCACCACCTGGAACGCACCAACCAGGAGGCCACGCAACTGGGCAGCCGCCAGGAGGTGCGTGACCTGGGCCAGATCAACCGCTTCATCCACCTCACGCCCACGGGCGACAAGGCCGAATGCGCCGCAGTGCCGGAGACGGCGCCCATCTGGATGCGCGTCACCTCCACGCGCGAGAACTGCCTGGGCAGCGATTGCGGGCACTACAACGATTGCTTCGTGCTCAAGGCCCGCCGCGAGGCGCAGGACGCCGATGTCGTCGTCGTGAACCACCACCTGTTCTTCGCCGACCTGATGCTGCGTGAGGAGGGCGTGCCCGAGCTGCTGCCCAACGCGCAGACCATCATCTTCGACGAGGCGCACCAGTTGCCGGACACCGCCACCATGTTCTTCGGCGACACGGTGTCAAGCGCGCAACTGATGGACCTGCTGCGCGACACCAAGGCCATCGGCCTGGCCCATGCGCGCGATGCGCTGCACTGGCCCGATGCGATTGCCCCCATCGACCGCGCGCTGAAGGATCTGCGCCTGTGCTTCGACGCCGGCATCTCCAAATGGTCGCAAGGCCAGTTGCCGGCCGATCATGCGGTGTGGCCGGCGCTGGACACGCTGCGCAACACCTTGCGTGAACTGCGCGACGTGCTCGAAGCCCAGGCCGAACGCAGCCCCGACCTGGCCAACCTGCACCGGCGCGCCAACGAGCTGATGCAGCGCCTGAGCGCCTGGGGCCACCCGGAGCGCGCCGACCAGCCCGAACTGTGCTGGCTGGACGTGAGCCAGTTGGGCGTGCAACTGCACCGCACACCGATCTCCGTGGCCGATGTGTTCAGGCGCCAGCGCCTGGGTGTCAATGGCAGCAGCGAGCCTTCAGGCGATGACGCATCCGCCTGGGATGAGGAACCGGAAGGCGACGAGCCCGCCCCCCCGCCCCGCAAGGCCTGGATCTTCACCTCGGCCACGCTGGCCGTGCGCCAGGATTTCAGCCATTTCCAGGAGGCCCTGGGCCTGCAGGACGCGCGCTGCCAGGCCTGGTCCAGCCCCTACGACTACCCCTCGCAGGCGATGCTGTACGTGCCGCAGACCCTGCCCGCTCCCAATGCGCCAGCGCACACCGATGCCGTGGTGGACGCGGCACTGCCCCTGATCATCGCCAACGAGGGGCGCGCCTTCCTGCTGTGCACCAGCCACCGCGCCGTGCAGCGTGCGGCTGAACGGCTCAAGGCCCGCATCGAAGCCGAAGGCCTGAACCTGACGGTGCTCACACAAGGCGATGCGCCCCGACCCATGCTGCTGGACGACTTCCGTCGCCTGCGCCGCGCCGTGCTGGTCGGCAGCCACAGCTTCTGGGAAGGCATCGACGTGAAGGGCGATGCCCTCACGCTGGTGATCATCGACAAGCTGCCTTTCGCGCCGCCGGACGACCCCGTATTGGCCAAGCGGCTGGAGCTGCTGGAGCAAGGCGGCGGCAACCCCTTCATGGACCACCAGGTGCCCCAGGCCATCATCGCGCTCAAGCAGGGCGCCGGCCGCCTGATCCGCAGCGAGACCGACCACGGCGTGCTGATGATCTGCGACACGCGCTTGGTGGACAAGCCCTACGGCCGCCGCATCTGGCAGAGCCTGCCGCCGATGCGGCGCAGCCGCGTGCAGGCCGAGGCGGTCGATTTTTTGCTGTCGCTCAAGCAGCCTCAGGCCTGACGAACCAGCGATGCACTGCGAGCGGCCTTCCCAGGCAGCAACCACAGATCACAGGCAGGTCACAGCTCCAGGTTGTCGATCAGGCGCGTGGTGCCGAGCCGTGCGGCGGTCAGGACGACCAGCGGCTCCTGCCGGGCCAGGACATCGGCCGCCGGCACCAGCAGGTCGCGCTGACGGCGCACCAGCACGTAATCAGGCTTCCAGCCGCGGCTGGACAAGGTGGCCATGGCCTGCTGCTCCAGCAGCGCCAGCGAATCGGGCGACAGGCCACCGGCGGCACGCTGGGCGGCCACGGCCTCTTGCACACGGCGCAGCGCGGCGCTCAACTGCACAGCCTCGGAGCGCTCGGTGGCGCTCAGGTAGCCATTGCGCGAGGACAGCGCCAGGCCATCATCGGCACGCAGCGTCTCGCCACCCAGCACCTCGATGGGCAGCGCCATCTGCTGGACCATGTTGCGCAGCACCATGAGCTGCTGGTAATCCTTCTTGCCGAAGATGGCCGTGCCGGGCTGCACGATGTTGAAGAGCTTGTGCACCACCGTGCACACGCCGGTGAAGAAGCCCGGGCGGAAAGCACCCTCCAGGATGTCGGCCAGTTCGGTCGGCGGCACCACCTTGTAGCCCTGCGGCTGCGGATACAGCTCGGCCTCCGAGGGTGCGAACAGCACGTCGCAGCCGGCATCGGCCAGCAGTGGCGCATCACGCTCAAGCGTGCGGGGGTAGGTGTCGAAATCCTCGTTTGGCCCGAATTGCAGGCGGTTCACGAAGATGCTGGCCACCACGGGCGCACCCTTGGGGGCACCCAGTTCACGGGCACGGCGCACCAGGGCCAAATGGCCTTCGTGCAGGTTGCCCATGGTGGGCACGAACACCGGGCGTGCCGGAGCCTGGTCCAGGTGCTCGCGCAGTTCTTTGATGGTGTGAACGGTCTTCATGGATCGGTGTTCCTGAGCGATGGCGTGGACTCAATAGCCGTGGAGGGCTTCGTCGGGGAAGCGCCCGCCCTTCACTTCGGTCACGAAGCGGCGGATGCCATCCTCGATCGAGCCGCCTTCGGCCATGAAGTTGCGCGCGAAACGGGGCAGCTTGCCGCGTGTGACGTGGAGCATGTCGTGCAGCACCAGCACCTGGCCGGCCGTACCTGCACCGGCGCCGATGCCGATGGTCATCACGCCGGGGTTGTCGGCCTGCACCTGGCTGGCCACGGCCGAGGGCATCAGCTCCAGCACCATCATCGCGGCGCCGGCCTGGGCCAGTTCGGACGCATGGCGACGCAGGGTGTCGGCACCGGCCTGGTCACGGCCCTGGATGCGGAACCCGCCCAGCGCGTGCACGGTCTGTGGCGTGAGGCCCAAGTGTGCGCAGACCGGAATGCCGCGCTCGGTCAGGAAGTGCACCGTCTCGGGTGTCCAGCCGCCGCCTTCGAGCTTGATCATCTGCGCGCCGGCCTGCATCAGGGCCACGCACGAGCGCAGGGCCTGCTCCTTGCCCTCCTGGTAGCTGCCGAAGGGCAGATCGGACACCAGCCAGGCATGGCGGTTGCCGCGCGCAACGCAGCGCGTGTGATAGACCATCTCATCCAGCGAGACGGGCACGGTGCTGGTATGGCCCTGCACCAGCATGCCCAGCGAATCGCCCACCAGGATGGTGTCCACGCCGCATTCGTCCATCAACCTGGCGAACATGGCGTCGTAGGCCGTGAGCATGGTGATCTTCTCGCCCTTGGCATGCATCTCGCGCAGGCGGTGCAGCGTCATCGGACGGCGTTCAGCGGGCGTGGCAGTGGGGGTCGTCATGGATGTCTCTTGTCCTCAGCATGCGGCGCCAGACGCCGCCAGAAGTGGCGCGATTCTAGGCCGGCTGAACACTTGTCGCAGAAAAATCACGGGAAAGCCCGGGAACCCCTCCCGAGCCAGGGGGCCAACAATGCCGGACATGCAATGGATAGACGCGATCACGGGCCTGGGACTGGAGAAGGTTTTCCTGCTCCTGATGGGCCCTGTGTTCGCACTGTGCATGCTGGTGGAGGCTCGGTGGTTGTCACGCCACGCTGAAACAGGCCAGCGCTATACCGAAGAGGACACCTCCGCCAACCTCGCGCTCGGCCTGAGCCATGCCCTGGCCGACGGCTTCGCCTGGACACTGCTGACGGGCCTGTTCTATGTGGTCCACGAGCACCGGCTGATGGACATCCCCGTCACCGTCTGGTCACTGCTCGGGCTACTGCTGGTGCAGGATCTCTGCCACTACGGGATGCACCGTGCCAGCCACCGCGTGCGCTGGCTGTGGGCCAACCATGTGACGCACCATTCCAGCCAGACGCTGAACCTGTCAACCGCCCTGCGGCACAGCCCCACGCATCCGCTGTCGGGCGTGTGGCTGTTCTGGCTTCCGCTGGCCTGGCTGGGCTTTCAGCCCGGGCACGTGATCCTGTGCGTGGGCGTGAGCCTGGCCTTCCAGTTCTTCGTGCACACGCAGGCCATCGGGCGCCTGCCGGACATGGTCGAGGCGGTGTTCAACACGCCCTCGCACCACCGGGTGCACCACGCGCGCAACCCGCAGTACATCGACCGCAACTACGGCGGCATTTTCATCATCTGGGACAAGATGTTCGGCACCTTCGTGCCGGAGATCGAGCCCTGTGATTACGGCATCGTGCGGCAGGTGTACACGCGCAGCACGCTGGTGATGGTCTTCCACGAATGGGCCGACCTGATCCGCGACGTCTGCCGCGCTGGCCCTCTGGAAGCCCGGCTCAAGCACCTCTGGGCGCCGCCGGAATGGCAACGCCCCATCACCGAGCGCCACCCCAGCTGGTCCCTGACGCGCCTGATGGCGCCTGCCACGGTGCAGGCTGACGATGTGGAGGACTGGCCGGTTCACGCCGGCTGGTAGGCCAGGCGCACGTAGATGGGGGCGAAAGCCTCGGCCTGCGTGACTTCGAGCAGGCGCTCGCGGGCCAGCTCCAGCATGGCGATGAAGGTGACCACCAGCACCTGCGGCCCGCGCGTAGGATCGAACAGGTGCTCGAACTCGACAAAGCGCTTGCCCTGCAGGGTGCGCAGCACGATGCCCATGTGCTCGCGCACGGAGAGCTCTTCGCGCGTGATGGTGTGGTGGGTATGCAGCTTGGCGCGCTTGAGGATGTCGACCCAGGCTTCGCGCAGTTCGTCGAGGGCCACATCGGGATGGCGCACGCGCACCGTGGGGTCGTTGTGCACGTGCACGCGCAGAAAATCGCGGCCCAGCAGCGGCACGCGGTCCAGCTTGGCCGCGGCCAGCTTCATCTGCTCATACTCGATCAGGCGGCGCACCAGTTCGGCGCGCGGATCCTCGGGCTCCTGGCCCTCTTCCGTCTTCTTCGGGGGCAGCAGCATCCGCGACTTGATCTCGATAAGCATCGCTGCCATCAAGAGGTATTCGGACGCAAGTTCGAGGTTGCTCTTGCGGATCTGGTCCACGTAGGCCAGGTACTGCCGCGTGACATCCGCCAGCGGAATGTCCAGGATGTTGAAGTTCTGCTTGCGGATCAGGTAGAGCAGCAGATCCAGCGGGCCTTCGAAGGTCTCGAGGAAGACCTCGAGCGCATCGGGCGGGATGTACAGGTCGGTGGGCAGGGCGAACAGCGGCTCACCATAGAGCCGGGCCACGGCGACGTGGTCGACCACGTCAGGCTGGCCCTTGTCGTCCAGTGCAGCCGCAGGTGCGTCGCCGCCATCCGGCGCCAGCACGGCATCGTTCATGCGCGGCAACCCACCTGGGCCTGGCGGCCTCAGGCCTTGGGCTTCCAGGAGAAGTAGACATAGGAGGGCTGCTCCACGCGGGCATCACGCCACTCGGCCTGCTCCTGGCGGTCCAGATCCTTGTCCCACAGCAGGTTGCGGCCCTGGCGCTGACGATCTTCCAGCTGGGGGTCGCGCTGCTTCAGGCTCTCGATGAACTGGGTGGCGTCGGACTTGTAGGGTTTCCAGAACAGCGGCATGGTGAAAAATCGCTCGGGTGGGGCAAGGGGCTCCCATTTTAGCGGCTCCGCCCGCTGGTGTCTGCCTGCCATCGCGTCAGCATTCGCGCAGTTCGAGCACCTTGCCGCGACGGGCGAATTCGTTGGGCTGCCCCGCCAGCCATTTGGCCAGCTCTTCTAGCAGGGGTACGTTCACGTCAGCCGCCGGGAAGGCGATGACCCAGCGGCCAAGCCCCTCCAGGTTGTCGATGGTGAACTGCACGCTGGCCTCGTCGTAGTTCGGCTTGAGCCGCACACCGGCCTGCATGTCGGCCACGAACTCGTAGCGCACCTCGATCAACTTGTTGGTGTCCGGATCACGCACCTGCCGGGGCGAGCATTGCACCGAGCCTTGCAGCAGGCGGCGCTCCAGTTTCTCGATGTCCGTGATGAAATCCTTGGTCAGGCTGACCGCCTGGCCGGTGCGGATGTCGCAATTCAAGGCGACATGGTCCGTGACCTGCAGGCCATGCAAGGTCCGTTTTCGGATGTCCGGCCTGAACGATGTGAGGCGGCAGCCGTCAAAAGCCGCCTTGCTGTCGAACACGTACCGCCCACGCGCCAAAGGCTGCAGCACATCCAGCTGGCTGCACAGATCCACCCAGTATTTGAAGGTCATCTGGCAGACCTGCTCGGTGGCCTGTATGCGCGCCTGCTGCGCAACCAGGTCCACGCCCTGCCCGGCCCTGAGTTGATCCGCCTGCTTTTTCAGATCGTTCAGAAAACTCACGATGTCTCTCGTTGGTTCAACCCTGTTCAGACAAGGATACCGCAGTGTTTCCAATTGCAAAGGCCGGGGCAGTCCCACAATGCGGGGCATGCAAGAAATCGAACTGAAGTTCCAGATTCCGGCCTCGAAGGCGAGCACCGTGCGCGAGGCAGTGGCCAGCGCCGGGGCCAGCATCGAGCCACTGGCTCTGCAGGCCGCCTACTTCGACACCGCCGACAGCCGCCTTGCCGGCCACAAGATGGCGTTGCGCGTACGGCGCGAGGGTGCAGACTGGGTCCAGACCTTCAAGGCCGCCGGCCGGGACGCCATGACGCGCGTGGAAGACAACCAGCCGGCCAATGCGCCCCTGGATGGCCGCCTCAAGCCCGATCTGGCGCTGCACACGTCCGAAGCTGTCCGCCAGGCCCTGGCTCGTGCCTGGGCACGGGTCGATCTTGGTGCTGCCACCGCGGATGAGTTGGGGCTGAAGGCCGTGTACGAAACCCGCTTCGAGCGCTGGTCCTGCCAGCAGTCCCACCCTCGGGGGCAGGTCATCGTCTGCGTGGACATTGGCGAAGTGCAGGCCGGCGCATTGCGCGAACCCTTGCACGAACTTGAGATCGAACTGACCGAAGGCAGGGCCGAGGCCGTCATCGACACGGCACGCCACTGGGTGGACAAGTACGGTGTGTGGCTGGACGTGCAATCCAAGGCCTACCGGGGCACCCGCCTGGCCCAGGCAGATCGCAGCGGCCAGACGGCAGGTGCTCGGCCTGTCGCGCACACGCTGGGCACCTGGCTCTCGACTGATCTTTCAGGCGACAAGTTGGACACGGCCCAGATCCTCTCGGCAGCCCTGGACGCATCGGCAGGCAACTGGAGCGAAGTGGCTGCCGGCCGGCCAGGCTGGCCCGAGGCACTCAGCACCTGGCGCGACGCCACGGCCAACCTGCTCTTGCTGGCCGACCGGCATGAGTTAGTTCGCGAAGCGCTGCCCTCGAAGGTCTGGGAAGCCACCCGCCAGATCCTGTCCGAACTTACCCAACTGCAAAGTGATCAGCCCGATGCCACATCGGCACAGGCCCTGGCCTGCAGCGCCAGCGTCACGCACTGGGGCCTGGACCTGCTGACAGCGATCCGCCGCTGAGAGGCCTGTCAGGCGCGGGCGATCTCTGCCGCACGCACCAGCGCCATGTCCACCGTGGGCAGCACATTGGCCTGTCCGAAGCGGGCATCGTGGCCGCTGCGGCGGATCAGGCCCAGCGGCTGCTCGTTGACCCGGCACAGCAGCAAGGTCTGCCCATGCCGCTCAAGCTGCCGGCGCAGTTGCAGCAAGGCATCCAGCCCCGAGGTGTCCATGGCCACCAGGCGCTGCAGGTCCAGCACCAGCACACAGTTGCTGGCGGGCAGTTGTTCCGCCAGGGCCTCCACCTTGCCGACGGCGCCGAAGAACAGCGCCCCGTACAACTGGTAGACCTGGGTGCCCGCAGGCCAGCCTTCCGTGGGCGGCGCCACGGCCTCCACACGGAACAGCGTGCTCATGCGGTAGATGAAGAACACGCAGGCCAGCACCAGCCCTACCTCCACCGCCACCGTCAGGTCGAAGATCACCGTCAGCACGAAGGTGCCGACCAGGATGGTGCGGTAGGTGAAGTTGAACTGGCGCAGGCGGGCGAACTCATGCCATTCGCCCATGTTCCACGCCACGAACAACAGGATGCCGGCCAGCACCGGCAGCGGCACGTGCACCGCCAGGGGCGCCGCCACCAGCACGATCAGCAGCAGCGCCAGCGCGTGCACGATGCCGGCCACCGGGCTGGTGGCGCCGGCACGCACGTTGGTGACGGTGCGCGCGATGGTGCCCGTGGCCGGAATCCCGCCGAAAAACGGCGTCACCACATTGGCCACGCCCTGGGCCATCAGTTCCTGGTTCGGATCATGGCGGGGGTGGTCGGCCATGTTGTCGGCCACCCGGGCGCACAGCAGGGATTCGATGGCCCCCAGCAGCGCGATGGTCACCGTCGGCATGAAGAGCTGGCGCACGCCATCCCAGGTGAAGGCTGGCAACTCGAAGGCCGGCAAGGATTGCGGGATGCCACCGAACTTGCTGCCAATGGTCTGTACCGGCAACTCCAGCAGCGCGGTGAGCCCGCCCAGCAGCACCAGCGCCACGATGGGGCCCGGCATGCGCGACGCTACCTTCAGCGAGCGCTCAAGCTTGGGTGAGGCGGCCACCAGCCGGGTGGATGTGAACAACCTGGGCCAGATGAACAGCAGCGCCAGCGTGGCCGCGCCCAGCCCGAAGGCGAACACGTTGAACTGGTGCTGGTGCGCCCACAGCGTGCGTATCTGGCCGACAAAATCCGCCGGCATGTGGGCCGGCATCATGCCGAACAGGTCTTTGAGCTGCGACAGCGCGATCAGCACCGCGATGCCGTTGGTGAAGCCGATCACGATGCTGACCGGGATGTAGCGCACCAGCACGCCCAGCTTGAACAGCCCCAGCAGGAACATGAGCCCGCCGGCCAGCACGGTGGAGATGAGCAGGTTGGCCAGCCCGTGCTGCTCGACGATGCCGTAGACGATGACGATGAAGGCGCCTGCTGGCCCACCGATCTGTACGTTCGAGCCGCCCAAGGCCGATATCAGGAAGCCCGCGATGATGGCCGTGAACAACCCCGCCTCGGGTTTGACACCGGAGGCTATGGCAAACGCCATGGCCAGCGGCAGCGCCACAATGCCCACGGTAAGGCCGGCGCCCAGGTCCACGAAGAAGCGCCCGCGATTGTAGTCCTTGATCGAATCGATCAGGCGCGGGCGAAAGGGTGCCAGATCAAGGCGGCTCAGCCAGCCGGCCGCCGGGTTTGGCCTTGCCGGGTGGGCTGAGGGCCCCTCATCGTGGGGCGGCAGGTGGGCACTGCTCATGGTCAGTGATCTTGCAGCAAGCCCCGCGCCAGATCAACGCACCATCAGCGTCATATCACCGTACACGCATGCCGGGTTGCGCGCCCGCCACGGGCTCCAGCACATAGATGCCGGGGATCCCCTTTTCATCGGCATGCGAAGCCGCCAGCACCATGCCCTCGCTCACGCCGAACTTCATCTTGCGTGGTGCCAGGTTGGCCACCATCACGGTGTGCTTGCCGATCAGGTCTTCGGGCTGGTAGGCCTCCTTGATGCCGGAGAACACATTGCGCGTGCGGCCCTCGCCCACGTCCAGCGTCAGGCGCAGCAGCTTGGTGCTGCCTTCCACGTGCTCGGCGTTGACGATCTTGGCGATGCGCAGGTCGATCTTGGTGAAATCGTCGATGGTGATCGTGGGGGCGATATCCTCGCCGCCGGGCTTGACGGCCTCGACCACCGCGGCCACGGGCTCCGGCTTCTCAAGCAAGGCTTCGAGCATCTTCGCGTCCACGCGCTGCATCAGGTGCTTGTAGTCGCCGATGGTGTGCACGCCCAGCAGCTCCTGGCTCTTGGCCATGGACATCGGCGGCACGTTGAGGAAGGCCTCGACCTGCTCGGCCAGCGAAGGCAGCACGGGCTTGAGGTAGATCGTCAGGATGCGGAAGGCCTCAATGCACACCGAGCAGACCTCGTGCAGGCGGGCATCCTGGCCTTCCTGCTTGGCCAGCTCCCAGGGCTTGTTGGCATCCACGTACTCGTTGATGCGATCGGCCAGCAGCATGATCTCGCGCAGCGCCTTGCCGTAGTCGCGCTGCTCGTACAGCTCGACGATGGCGCCCTGCCGGGCCTGCAGCGCATGCAGCATCTCCTGCGCCTGGATGGTTTCGGGCGTTTCCTCGCGCGTGCCACCCACCTGGCACAGGCGGCCCTGGAAGCGCTTGCTCAAGAAACCCGCGGCGCGGCTGGCGATGTTGATGTACTTGCCGACCAGGTCGCTGTTGACACGGGCGATGAAGTCCTCGGGGTTGAAGTCAAGATCTTCGTTGCGCGCGCTCAGCTTGGCGGCGATGTAGTAGCGCAGCCACTCGGCGTTCATGCCGAGCTTGAGGTACTTGATCGGATCAAGGCCGGTGCCACGGCTCTTGCTCATCTTCTCGCCGCCCACGGTCAGGTGGCCATGCACATTCACCTGCGAAGGCAGCTTGCGGCCGCTGAAATGCAGCATGGCCGGCCAGAACAGGGTGTGGAAGTAGGTGATGTCCTTGCCGATGAAGTGCACCTGCTCGACCCCCGGGTCGGCAATGAACTCCTCGAAGCCGCGCTGCTCGCCGTAGCGCGCCTTGGGCCCGCCCGAGGCGAAGTAGCTCTTGAGCGAGGCCAGGTAGCCGATGGGCGCGTCCAGCCACACGTAGAAGTACTTGCCCGGCGCCTCGGGGATCTCGATGCCGAAGTACGGCGCATCGCGGCTGATGTCCCAGTCGCCCAGGCCGCCTTCGCCGTTCTCGTCCTTGGTGAACCATTCCTTGATCTTGTTGGCAACCTCGGGCTGGAGCTTGCCGTCCTGCGTCCAGGTCTGCAGGAACTCGCCGCAGCGCGGATCGGACAGCTTGAAGAAGTAGTGGTCGCTGGTCTTCATGACCGGCGTGGCGCCGCTCAGCGCCGAGAACGGGTTCTTCAGCTCGGTGGGCGCATACACCGCCCCGCAGACCTCGCACGAATCGCCGTACTGGTCCTTCGCGCCGCACTTGGGACACTCGCCCTTGATGAAGCGGTCGGGCAGGAACATGCCCTTCTCGGGGTCGAAGAACTGCTCGACGGGCTTGACGGCGATCAGGCCGGCGGCGCGCAGCGCGAGGTAGATCTCCTTGGAGAGCGCGTGGTTCTCGGGGCTGTCCGTGCTGGACCAATGGTCGAAGCTGATGTGAAAACCATCGAGGTACGGCTTGCGGCCCGCGGCGATGTCAGCCACGAACTGCTGCGGTGTCTTGCCGGCCTTCTCGGCCGCGATCATGATCGGCGCGCCGTGTGCATCGTCCGCGCCCACGAAATGCACCTGGTTGCCCTGCATGCGCTGGAAACGCACCCAGATGTCGGCCTGGATGTATTCCATGATGTGGCCAATGTGGAAGTGGCCATTGGCGTAGGGCAGCGCGGTGGTGACGAAAAGCTGGCGTGGCATGGTGGAGCGGTGGTGGGTGGCCGCCAGGCAACGCATGCGCATGCCAGGGCCACGTGTGGGAAACCCTTCCCATTTTAGGGCGCTAGACTGGGAGCCCGGGCGCCAATGCCATGTTGGCCCTGCACCAACCCTGTCGCCCTTGTGTCACGCCCGCACCGACCCCGCGCTGTCCGCTGTTTTCCCGTCGCCAGATCCCCGCATGAGCTTTCCCCCCCGCACCGCCGCCGAAACCGCCCTGGTCGACGCCCTCAAGACCGTGACCGATCCCCTGACCGGCAAGGATTGGGTGTCGACACGCCAGCTTCAGAACCTCGTGGTCGATGGCGCCAAGGCGGTGCTGGACATCGCCCTGGGCTATCCGGCGCGCAGCCAGTGGCCGGCCTACACCGCGCTGGTGGCGCAGGCGCTCCAGGGCGTGGCCGGCATCACCGAGGTGACCGTGAATTGGCAACTGAAGGTGATCACCCATGCCGTGCCGCGCGGCATGACGGTGCTGCCCGGCGTAAAGAATCTGGTGGCCGTGGCCTCCGGCAAGGGCGGCGTGGGCAAGAGCACCACCGCCGTCAATCTGGCGCTGGCCCTGGCCGCTGAGGGCGCTCGCGTGGGCATGCTTGACGCCGACATCTACGGCCCCAGCCAGCCCCTGATGCTGGGCTTGTCCGGCAAACCGGACAGCCCCGACGGCAAGACCATCACCCCGCCAGTCAACCACGGCATCCAGATGATGTCCATCGGCCTGCTGGTGGCCGACCAGGCCCCCACCATCTGGCGCGGCCCCATGGCCACCCAGGCGCTTGACCAACTGCTGCGCCTGTCCAACTGGGGTGAGCCCGGCCAGCCGCTGGATTACCTGATCGTCGACATGCCCCCCGGCACTGGCGACATCCACCTCACGCTCAGCCAGCGCGCGCCGCTCACGGCCGCCGTGGTCGTGACCACGCCGCAGGACATCGCCCTGCTCGACGCCCGCAAGGGCCTGCGCATGTTCGAGAAGGTCAGCGTGCCCGTGCTGGGCGTGGTCGAGAACATGGCCGTCTACCACTGCCCGCAGTGCGGCCACGAGGCCCACATCTTCGGCGAGCACGGCGGCCAGCGCCTGGCCGATGAAGGCGGCGTCAAGCTGCTGGGCTCGTTGCCGCTGGATCTGAAAATCCGCGAGCAGGCCGATTCAGGCCAGCCCACGCTGGTGTCCGATCCGACCAGCCGCGCCGCAGAACTGTACCGCGACATCGCCCGCCGCGCCGCCGCGCTGGTGTCCCTGCTGCCCAAGGATTACTCCTCCAAGCTGCCGGGCGTGCAGGTGATCCAGCCGCCCGCACCTCCCCAGAGTTGAACCTGGCCGCGGCTGGCGGCTCCAACACCCACACCCCTCGCATTGCGTTGCCTCATGGACCTGAACCCTTCTGACGACTGGTTTGACCTGGTCCCCTCGGCCCTCGCCGAGTTCGATGAGCAGGGCCGCTGGCTGCGGCACAACCACGCGTTCGCCACCCTGGTGGAACGCACGCCCACACCAGGCCAGCACCTGGCCACCACCGCCCCCCACATCCAGCAGCTCACAGGCTGGGATACGCCCCTGGGCCTGCTGGGCCTGCGCCCCGGCGAAGGCGCCTTCCCGACCCGGGTGCATGTGACACGCGACGACCTGGTGCCCTGTGTGCTGATGGGCAAGGTGCACGCGGCGACATCGCCTGCGCCCGGGGGCGAGCGCAAGCTGCTGTGCATCGCCTGGAGCGCCACGCCCAGCACCACGGGGGATGTCACCGCCCAGCCGCACCCGGCCCTGGACACCGAACCCCTCCTGCACGAGCTCACCACCATCCTGGAAAGCTCGCCCGCCGGCATCGCCTACCTGCGCGCCGACACCCTGGTGCGCTGCAACCGACGCTTCGAGCGCATGCTGGGCGTCGAGCCCGGTACCCTGACCGGCCAGCAGCTCGAAGCCCTGCTCAGCCACGATCCGCGCATCAAACGCGTCGCATCCGAATCGGTGGCGCGCCTGCAGCGCGAGCCCCAGTACGAGAGCGAGCTCGAGATCGATGTGCCCGGCAAGCCGACCATGTGGTATGCCCTCTCGATCAAGCGGATCGGCAGCGCTGGCGGGCCGCTCGAAGCCATCGCCGTGCTGTCGGACATCACCCGCATCCGCACCCAGAAGGCCCAGTTGGAAGCCATGGGGCGCGACCTGGCCCTGCAGGCCGACCGCACGCGCGCCATCCTCGATTCCGTCTTCGTCGGCATCGTCACGCTCGACGCCAACGGCATCTCCTGGATGAACCGCTCGGCGCGGCGCATGTTCGGCGGCGACCTGCGCGATTTCGTGGGGCAGCCGCTGTCCACCGTGGCCACCACCGATCTGGACCACCCCTTCCGGATGACCGAGTACCTGGACGACCTGCTCGACGGCCAGTCGCACACCTTCGAGTGCCAGGTCATGGGGCGTGACGGCCGCATCTTCTGGGTGGTGGGCAACGCCGTGGTCACCTTGGGCGAGTTCAACCAGCGCCAGACCACCTACGCCCTGCTCGACATCGACCGCCGCCGCCAGGCCGAGGCCCGCTCGGCCGAGGCGCAAGCCACCCTCAAGCGCATCATCGAGATGGCACCCATGGCCATCAGCCTGCTGGAGGCCTCCTCGCTGCGCGTGTTGCAGGCCAACAAGGCCGCCGCCGGGTTCCTGCAACGCGACCCCCTTCAGGCCGTGGGCGAGCCGCCCGAGACCCTGTTCCCCGAAGCCCGCGCCCGCCAGATGCGCGAGGAGATGCAATCCGCCCTGGACGCCAACGCCCCCGTGCACCGCGAGCACAAGGTGGGCAATGGCAACGGCAAGGGCCCATTCCAGATCTGGGACGTGAACTACCTGCCCCTGGGCAGCGACGACCAGGCCGCCGACCAGTTGCTGGTGGTCTCCTCGGACATCACCGAGCAGCGCGCCGCCGAAAAGGCCCGGCTGGACGCCGCCATCGCCCAGCGCGAAATGCTGGTGCGCGAGGTGCACCACCGCATCAAGAACAACCTGCAGGGCGTGGCCGGCCTGCTGCAGCAGATCGCCCAGCGCAAGCCCGAGGTGGCCCCGGCCATCTCCGAGGTGGTCGGCCAGGTGCAGGCCATCGCCCAGGTCTACGGCCTGCAGGTGGGCGCCGGCGGCCCCTTGCGGCTGCACAGCGTGGTCGAGGCCATCGCCTCGTCCGTGCAGAAAACCTTCGGCCACCCGATCGCCCTCACGCTGGAAGGCCCCCAGGTCAACGACTGGCAGTTGCCCGAGGCCGAGTCCATCCCCATCGCCCTGAGCCTGAACGAGTTGTTGACCAACGCCCACAAGCACAGCGACAAGGGCAGCCCCATCGCCTGCGGCATGAGCAGCGACGAGCAGGGCGTGACGATCAGCATCCGCAACCGCGGCCACGTGCCGGAAGGCTTCACGATGGACCGCATCCGGGGTGGTGTCTCGGGCCTGGGCCTGGTGCGCGCCCTGCTGCCCCGGCGCAGCTCCACCATCCAGATCCAGCAGGACGGTGCCCAGGTGCTGACCCGCCTGCAACTGACGCCGCCGGGCATCAGCCTGTCGCCCTATCCCCCGAACTTAGGTGAACCCGCTGGTCAACAGTTCGCACTTTGGCCACAATAGGGAACTTGCGTGCCTGAATCGGGCACGAACCATTCACCATAAATTCATAAGAATCCGGATGGCGGTTGGCATGGAAGAACAGCGGTCACCTGGCTGCTGAATGCGTCACCACCAGTTCCCGGGCAGCGACCCGACATCATGAATGCGACGACGACTGCGCCCGATGGCGCGCCCGTCAAGGGCAAGGTTCTGGTGGTTGACGATGACCGTCTGGTGCTCGCCACCGTGACGCACGGCTTGTCGCAGGCCGGCTATGAAGTCATTGACGCCGACAACGGCGACGACGCCATCCTGCTAGCGCGCCAGCACAAGCCTGATCTGGCCCTGCTCGACATCCGCATGGAAGGCAAGACCGGCTTCGACGTGGCCGCCTACCTGCGCGAGTACTGCCAGATCCCCTTCATGTTCCTGTCCGCCTTCTCGGACGAGGCCACCATCAAGCAGGTCAAGGCGCTGGGCGCCGTGACCTACCTGGTCAAGCCGCTGGACATCCAGCAGATCGTGCCCGCCGTGGAGGCCGCCTTTGCCAAGCGCCCAGCCTCGGACGACACGCTCAACCAGCCTGTCGCGCCGGCGCTGGCGACCCAGCCCGAAGCGTTGAACCCGCTCGAAGATACCGTGGCCCTGGCCGTGGGCATCGTGATGCACCGCCATTCGCTGGCGCGCCTGCCCGCGCTGGACCGCCTCAAGGCCCAGGCCCGTCAAGAAGGCCGTTCGCTCGAAGCCTTGAGCCAGCGCCTGCTCGAGGCCCAGGAAGTGCTGTCGGGCCTAGGGCCGCTGCACTGACACGCTTGAGCGTGCCGCGCCCAACTCCGCGGTGGGCGGCAGGGGCGTACCAGCCAGATCAGTCAGCGGCAGCACCTTGCCTGTGCCCTGGGGCGCCACCGCCGTGGGCCTCAGTGACGAGGCCGATGCCGACGCCACCAGCGTGAAATAGAAGCACGCGCCCTGCCCTGGCTCCGCCTCGGCCCAGACCCGCCCGCCATGGCGGCGCACGATGTTCTGCACCCCCGCCAGGCCCACGCCCGCCCCCGGGAACTCCTTGGTGCTGTGCAAGCGCTGGAACAGGCCGAACAGCTTGTCGGCGTGCTGCATGTCGAAACCGGCGCCGTTGTCACGTACATAGAACACGCAGGGATCGGTAGCAGACACCCGGCCCACCTCGACACGGGGCCGTTCGACCTTGCCGCTGTACTTCACGGCGTTGCCGATCAGGTTGTCCAGCACGCGCCGAACCAGCGGGGGATCAGCCTCGGCATGCATGCCCGGCTCGATCAGGATCTGCACAGGTGCGACCGGAGCCTCTACGCCTGGCGCCACCAAGCCAGAGCGCTGCGCCCCGCGTTGTTCGTCCGCCACTTCACGTGCCAGCGCGCTCAGGTCAATCGGACAGCGGTCCACCGGCGCCTGGGACAACTGGGCCTGCTCCAGGATGGCGTCGATCATGCCGTTCATGCGGCCCGTGGCCGTCAGGATGCGCTCCAGGTGGTCGTTGCCGATGCGGTCCAGCAGGCGGCCGTAGTCTTCCTGCACGATGCGCGCGAAACCATCGACCACGCGCAAGGGCGCGCGCAGGTCATGCGACAGCGCATAGCGCAGCACCTCCTGCTCGGCCTCGCTCATCGGCGTGAACGAGCCCGTCAGGTCGACGACACCGGCCTGGTTGGCAGGCGCCAGGCTGGCAGCCGCCGGGGCGGCAGACTGTGGCGGCCGCCAGACACCGTGGTAGCCGGCAAAGCCGCCCTGCGCATCCAGACGCGGCACGCCCAGCACCCGGGCCCCTGCGAGCATGCCGTCTCTGGAGAAAGGCCAGGGCAGGTTGCCGACATCGACCGGCAGCTTCGAGCGCAGACGTGTCTCCAGCATGGCCAGCGCCACGCGCCCGGCATCGTCCAAGTCATCGCGCGCGAGGCCATCGCACAGCCACAAGGGGCAGGCAGAGGCCACCAGGCGCTGCGCCGCCAACCAGGCATCCTGGTCATCACCATCGGGTTTGAGCAACACCAGCCGGTGTTCCGCGTCGGTTTGCCAATACCAACCGGCCACCCAGTCCTGCCAATATCCCGCCACGTTGGATGGGGAATATGTCGGCACCGTTGCCACACGGTTTATCGGGCGGTGCAGCAGCAAAGGTGCGACACCCAGCAGCAGAAATACCACAGCCATCCAGCCGGCTGCATCCGTAAGCACCACGACGAGGGCAGCCACCAGCCCGCCAATCAAGGCCAGCCAATGAGCTGCCAGATGGTGGTCAAGCATGCCGCGGGCTTGCATATGTCGTGTTTGAAATTCCTGCATCAATTTGATTGTATGAAGGGCAGGACGGGGTTTCTTCGGCTGGTTCCATTCATTTGGAACCCTGTACAGTGCAAGGCTCCGCATACCAGTTGTCTAGTATGCCCGGTGTTCATCGGAGGTAAAGGGGTAAATCCCCATCCGTGGATTCACACGATGTCGCAGGTCAAGGATTCGACGCGAAAACCATGGTTGCCATTGCTCGCCCTCGCGGGGTTGATCGCCAGCATGCTGGCGGCCCTGCCCTGGGGTTGGAGCGGCTTCGGCCTGGCCCTGGCGGCCTGGTCAGCCGCCGGCATGGGCTACATGGTGCGTCACAGCATGCAGGCCCGATCCCTGCTTGAGGGAAGCACCCTCCCCGGTCCGGCCTCGAGCTCTCCGGCGGACTCCCCGTTTGCAGAGCAACCACAGACCTTGCCCGACATTCGCCCGGCCTCCCAGCGCTGGCTGCACCTGACCCGCGACATCGCACAGGCGGCCCAGCAGGCCACATCCCTGCCCCAAGCCCTCAACGACGTCGGCCAACTCCTGCATGATCACCTGGGTTCCCGCGCCTGGGTGTGCCTGCACGTGGAGGGCTGGAATGGTGATTCCGCCCTGCTGCGTCCCTGGATGGATTCCGGCAGCGACCACGACGATCACATCGACCCGGCCGCGATGTCCACCGTGCGCCGCGACGACCTGCCCCTGGGCCAGGCCCTGATCCTGCGCCAGCCCTACGTGGTCGACCTGGACAGCGTGCCCGCCCAGCACACCCCCACGCCCTGGCGCCAGGGCGCCGCTCGCCGTGTGCTGGCCGTGCCTGTGATCGTCGACAACTGGCCCGTGGCCCTGCTGGAATACTGCGATCCGCTGCCCTTGTCCACCGACCAGCATGTGGTGCTGCAGGTGGCCACCCTGCAACTGGGTTTCGTGGCCCAGCGTGACAACACCCGCAACCGCATCGCCCACGACGCCCAGAACCTGGGGCGCCTGAGCCTGGTGGCCTCGCGCATCACCAGCGGCGTGGCCCTTCTCGACCGCGACGGGCTGATCGAGTGGATCAACCCCATGTTCGCCGCGCTCACTGGCTGGCCGGACGACCAGGTGCTGGGCCGCGCCCTGCCCGAACTGCTGGCCGAGAAGGTGGCCGACACCTCCCTGGCCGACGAGGTACGCGGGCTGATGAGCAACGCCGCACCCTTCCGCGTCTCGTTCGAGAGCAGCCGCAACAGCCACGGCGCCATCACCCGCTACTGGGGCGAGATCGACGCCATCCTGATGCTCGACGAGAGCGGCAGCCGCCACCAGTATGTGTGCCTGCTCAACGACATCACCAAGCGCAAGCAGCTGGAGTTCCAGCAGGCCCAGGAAAAGGAGTTCCTGGAGGCCCTGCTGGGCAACCTGCCCATCAGCCTGATGGTGATGGACCCGGAAGACCTCACCGTGGCGGCCATCAACCGCTTCGCCGAGTACGAGCTGGACCTGCGCCACGACCAGGTGGTCAAGCGCCCGCTGGCCGAGGTGCTGGGCCCCGAAGTGCTGTCCCTGGTCGAGCCGCAGATGCGCAAGGCCATCCGCTCTGGCGAGACGGTCGACCACGATTTCGTATGGCAAAATTCGCAGCGCCGCTTCGTGGTCAATGCACGCCATTTCGCATTGCGGCATGTCAATGGTCAGCCCCGACTGCTCATCACCCTCGCCCGGGACATCACCGCTCAACGTCAGGCGCGGATCGACCTGGAAGAGTCTGAACGCCGTTTCAGAGAGCTGGTCGAATCGATGGACGACTGCGTGTACGTGGCCACCCAGCATCACCGGCATTTCGTTTACCTGAGCCCGCGCACGCAGGCCGTGATGGGCATCTCGGCCGACGCCCTGCAACGCGACGCCAGCCTCTTCGACAGCCTCGTCATCCCCGAAGACCGCCACCTGCTGGCCCCCACTGCGCCAGACACCGACGCCCCGCAGGACGAGCCCCAGCCCACCGACCAGGTGCTGCGCATCCAGCACCCCGCGCGCGGCCTGCGCTGGCTGCGCCGCCGCAGCCACGCCCGCCGCCTGGACAGCGACGAATGGCGTGTCTACGGCCTGGTCTCCGACGTGACCGACGAGCACCAGCAGGCCCTGGAACTGCAGCGCGCCCGCGACGCCGCCGAAAGCGCCAGCCAGGCCAAGAGCCAGTTCATGGCCAGCATGAGCCATGAGATCCGCACGCCCATGAACGCCATCCTGGGCATGACGGAACTGCTGATGGGCACCAACCTCAGCGACAAGCAGCGCCGCTACGCCCAATCGGTGTTCCGCTCCGGCGAATCGCTGCTGGAGATCATCAACGACATCCTCGACTTCTCGAAGATCGAGGCCGGCCGCCTGGAACTGGCACCCGCCGATTTCTCGCTGCAGACCATGCTGGACGACACGCTGGAGCTGATGGCCCCGCGTGCCCACGAGAAGGGCCTGGAGATCGCCTCGCACTTCCAGCCCGGACTGCCGCCTGTCATCCACGCCGATTCGCTGCGCCTGCAACAGATCATCACCAACTTGGTGGCCAACGCCGTCAAGTTCACCGAGCGCGGCGAGGTGGTCGTCAACGTGCGCCGCGTCGATACGGACCTGAGCCGCACCGCCTCCGACCTGGTCGGCCAGACCATCGAGCTGGAGTTCAGCGTACGCGACACCGGCATCGGCATCGCCGCGGAAGACACGCCCAAGCTGTTCAGCGCCTTCACGCAGGCCAATGCCGGCCTGGCGCGCCGCTATGGCGGCACCGGCCTGGGCCTGGCCATCACCAAGCAACTGGTCGAGCTGATGCAAGGCCAGATCGAAGTGCAGAGCGCCCCGGGCGTGGGCTCCGAGTTCATCTTCCGCATCCCTGTGGTTGTGGCCAACATGAACTCCGATTTCGCCATGCTCGAAGAAATCGACATGCCGGCCCTGCACATGCTGGTGGTGGACGACAACGCCACCAACCTGACGGTGGTGGAGAACATCCTGTCGGCCTGGGGCATGCGCGTGACCTGCGCCCGCGACGGCCAAGAGGCGCTGGACATCCTGCTGGACTCCGCCACCGACCTGGACATGGACATGGCCCTGGTGGACATGAACATGCCGCGCCTGGACGGCCTGGGGTTTGCCGAGCAACTGCGCAAATCCGGACGCTACCCGCAGCTCAAGCTGGTGCTGCTGTCGTCCATGTCCACGGTCGATGATGTGCGCCGCTCACAGGATTCCGGCTACGACCGCTTCGTGCCCAAGCCCCTGCGCAAGACCGAACTGCGCCAGGCCATCCTGGGCCTGTCGGCCGACCTGATGCCGCCCTCGGCCGAGATGGTGCAGCTGCGCCTGAACGTGCTGGTGGTCGAAGACAATCTGGTCAACCAGGAGGTCTGCAGCCACATGCTCTCGCGTGCAGGATGCACGGTTCACCTGGCCAATTCGGCCATGGAAGGCCTGCGTCGCCTGTCCGAGGATGTGTACGATGTCGTACTTATGGACATCCAGATGCCAGGCATGGACGGCGTGGAGGCACTTCAACTGTTTCGCAACCCGAGGCAGGGACGTTTCAATTTCGCGACACCACCCGCCTCCACCCCCGTGATCGCCGTGACGGCCAACGCACTGGAAGGTGACGAGCAGCGCTTCCTGGGCCTGGGCTTCGATGCCTACCTGTCCAAGCCCTTCCGCATGCAGCAGTTGGTGCGCGTGCTGCAGAACACCGTCACCCGCCCGGCTCCGGCACCGGCCCCCGCGCCGGCCACGGTGGCACCCCCCGCGGAGCCAACGGCATCGCCCCAGCCCTCCTGGCGTGAAGTCTTCGAGGAAGTGGCCGTGCAGCGCCTGATCGAACTCGACCCCGATGGCCGCAACAACCTGCTCGACAGGGTCACCCGCATGTTCGCCAACTCGGTTGACAAGTACATTGGTCAACTGGAGGATGCTTGGCGTGCGGGTGATCTCAAGACCGTCCGGGACGTCGCGCACACCATGAAGTCTTCGTCGGCCAACCTCGGGGCACTCAAGTTGTCACACAGTTGTGTCGAAATCGAAACCGTGATTCGTGAACAAACGGGAGACGATTTGGGGCCGCTCATCATCGCCCTCCAGGACGAGGCCAAGCGCGTCATTGCCGCCCTGCCCCTGCTGAGGGAGGCCGCGCCATGAGCCTGTACGCGCCATTCGACGACGACACGGTGGTGGAACAACCGCGTGTGTTGCTCGTTGACGACGACGAGGTGAACCTGCTGCTGACCTCCATCGCGCTGCGCGAGCGGGGGTTTTCCATCGTGGAGGCCCCCTCCGGCGAGGACGCGCTCCAGCGCATCTCCGACTGGCTGCCCGACGTGGTCGTGCTCGACGCCGTGATGCCTGGCCTGGATGGTTTCCAGACCTGCGCAGAACTGCGCAACATGCCCGGCTATGAATCCATCCCGGTGCTGATGCTCACGGGCCTGGACGACGACGCCTCCATCACCCGCGCCTATGAAGTGGGCGCCACCGACTTCTTCGTCAAGTGCAACCAGTGGAGCCTGCTGGCCGGCCGCCTGCGCTACCTGCTGCGCGCCTCGCGCACGCGCCATGAGCTGGAACGCAGCAAGGCCAAGCTGGCCCGCGCCCAGGATCTGGCCCGCATGGGCAGCTTCGACTGGCGCAAGGAGGGCGGCGGCCTGGCCTTCTCACTCGAAGGCCTGCGCGTGTTCGGCATGGGGCCGCAGGATCACCCGGCCCTGCGCGAGATCATCCGCATGATGCCGCGCGAAGATCAAGCCGCCTTCCGCCGCATCCTGCGTGACGTGCTGGACCACGGCACCGTGCTGTGCAATGACATCCAGGTTACCTTGCAGGATGGCCGCCTGCGCGTGCTGCACGTCGAGGCCGAACCCGAATTCAACGAACTGGCCAACCTGATCGGCTACACCGGCATCGTGCAGGACGTGACCGACCGTCGCATGGCCGAGGACAAGATCAAGCACCTGGCCAACTTCGACACGCTCACCGGCCTGCCCAACCGCCGCCAGATCTTCTGGCGCAGCGAGCGCGCCATCGAGCATGCCAAGCGCAACAACCACCGCGTGGCCCTGCTGCAGATCGGCCTGGACCGCTTCAAGGTGATCAACGAGAACCTGGGCCACCACGCCGGTGATGAACTGTTGATCGAGGTCTCGCGCCGCCTGCGCAACTGCGTGCGCCACTCCGAACAAGTCATGGAAGGCGGCCTGGACCTGCACGGCCACCGCAGCCACCGCACCCTGGAGGCCGTAGGCCGCCTGGGCGCCGACGAGTTCGTGGTGCTGCTGCCCGAGGTGGGCGACGAGGGCGAGGCCATGCACACGGCCCACAAGATCCTCGACAGCCTGCGCGAACCCATGATGGCCGGCGGCCAGGAGTGCTTCATCACCGCCAGCGTGGGCGTGTCGTGCTTCCCGGGCCACGGCCTGACGGTGGCCGACCTGCTGCGCCACGCCGACGTGGCCATGGACCTGGCCAAGAGCCACGGCCGCAACTCGTCCATGCTCTACGACCCGCAGCTGGCCAGCAAGGGTCGCGTGCGCCTGGACCTGGACACCGCCCTGCACAAAGCCCTGGAGCGCAACGAACTGGTGCTGTACTACCAGCCCAAGATCGATGTGCGCACCAGCCAGATGGTGGGCGCCGAAGCCCTGATGCGCTGGATGCGCGACGGCAAGCTGATCCCCCCGGGTGACTTCATCCCGCTGGCCGAGGCCACCGGCCTCATCAACGACATGAGCCTGTGGGCCATCACCGAGGCGGCACGCCAGGCCCGCGTCTGGCAGGACAAGTTCGGCTTCGACTCGTCGATCGCCGTGAACCTGCCCAGCCGCCTGTTCGAACGCCCGGACCTGGTCGACACCATCGAGCAGATCCTCAAGGCCGAAGGCGTGGCCCCCCGCGCCATCGAGCTGGAGATCACCGAAACCGGCCTGATGAAGGATCTGCAGGGTGTCGTGCCCTCGCTGCACAAGCTCAACCAGTTGGGCATCGAGATCTCCATCGATGACTTCGGCACGGGCTACTCCTCGCTGGCCTACCTGACCTCGCTGCCCATCAGCGAGCTCAAGATCGATCGCTCCTTCGTGCGCGATCTCGGTACTACGCCACAGAGCTCGGCGGTGGTTTCTGCCATCATCGCGCTGGCGCGCGCCCTGGGGTTGCGCGTCATCGCCGAAGGGGTCGAACAGGTCTCGCAGATGGAAGTGCTCTACAACCTGGGCTGCCAGATCTGCCAGGGCTTCCTGTTCGCCCGCCCCATGCCCCCGAAGGACATCGACGAATGGCTGCAGGATCTGCACAAGCGCCCGATGCCACGCATCGAAACGGATTTCGGCGCCCTGGGTTCGGTGGCGGGTGGCAAACCCAGTTGACCCCAGCTGACCGGGTGGCGAACTGAGCGCAGCCCCCGCTGACCCGACGGTGCGCTCAGCGACGCGCTCGGCACCGATTCATCCATGAGCACAACGCCACCTGACTCCGCCACGCCTCCCGCCCCGGCCCTGCTGGCCAAGGCGGCGTTCAAACGCCTGGCGACTGATCGCCAGGAGCCCACGCCCGAAAACTTCCGCACCGCCTACGCGGCCGAATCGGCGGCACTGGGCTGGCCCATGGCCGATGCCGCCCTGCCCGCAGCGCCCCCTGCGCTGCCCACAGCCCCAGCGGCGCTGGACACCGAAGACGGGCCCGAATGGGCCGCACTGATCGGACGCATCGCCCGCGGCCTGGAGCGCAGCAACAAGCAATGGACAGCCGCTCGCCGCAAGGACAGCCTGCAGCGCGTGCTGGCCGGCAGCAAGCAATCGTCGAGCAGGCTGCTGCAACGCCTTCAGCCCCTGGTGCAGGCCTGGGACAGCGACCGCCCTGAAGATGAACAAGCGGCAGCACAGGCACTGGATACAGCCACGCCCACCTTGCCGCCTGAAGCAGCCACAGCCGCTGGCACCAGCACCGTCGTGAGTACCCCCGGTGAAGACGCCGCCCCGAGTGCCCTGCCTGAGCAAAGCGTGGCCGAATCCAGTGGTGCAACACCGCCACCCGATGCGCGCTGGCTCAGCACTCCGCTGGTAGACACCATCAGCACCGCACTGCCCGCCTCGGACGCCCAGGCCGCCGATGCCCAGGCCGCGCTGCAGACTGCCGTGAACCGGGCCCTGGACATGCAGGCGCCCCAGGACATCTTGCAAGGCGAACTGCAGAACGCCTGCACGCAGGCACGCCGCGTGATCGAGCACCGCCACCACGTGATGGACCAGTTGCTGGAATTGTGCCGCTCGCTCACCGACAGCCTGGTCGACCTGGCCGAGGACGACAGCTGGGCTCAGGGCCAGAGCGAGGCCATGCGCGCCGAGCTCTCCGAAGGCCTGACCAGCCGGGGTGCACGGCGCATCCAGCAACTGCTGGACGACACCCGCCTGCGCCAGCAGTCGCTGAAGGGCGAGCGTGATGCCGCGCGCCAGGCGCTCAAGCAGTTGATCCAGCAGATGCTCAGCGAGATCGGCGAGCTGGGCCACACCACGGGCCGCTTCCAAGACAACCTCAGCCGCTACGCCGACACCATCGGCCAGGCCGACACGCTGGAAAGCCTGACCGGCGTCGTGCGCGAGATGGTCACCGAGAGCCTGGCTGTGCATGGCGTTATCTCGCAGGCCCAGGAGCGCCTGCACACCGAGCACACTCGCGCCACCGAACTCACGCAACGCGTCAGAGATCTGGAAGACGAGATCCGCAAGCTCTCCGACGAGGTCTCGACCGACCCGCTCACGCAGGTGGCCAACCGCCGCGGGCTGATGCGCCTCTTTGACAGCGAGCGTTCGCGCGTTGACCGCCAGGGGCAACTGCTGGCCATCGGCCTGCTGGACGTGGACAACTTCAAGAAGCTCAACGACACCCTGGGCCACCACACGGGCGACGAAGCCCTGAAGTTCCTCTCACGCCGGGTGAGCGAATCCCTGCGGCCCAGCGACGCGCTGGCGCGCTACGGCGGCGAGGAGTTCGTGGTGCTGATGCCCAACACCGAGGTGGAAGAAGGCCAGCACGTGCTGACCCGCCTGCAACGCCAGCTCAGCGCCGAGTTCTTCACGCAGGACACGCACAAGGTGTTCATCACCTTCTCGGCCGGCGTCACGCAGTACCGCGACGGCGAACCGATCGAGCATGCACTGGATCGCGCCGACATGGCACTCTACGAAGCCAAACGTACTGGCAAGAACCGCACGTGCGTCGGCTGACGACCCACCACGGCCTGCACCCCAACGCCTAGCAGCTGTGGGTCCACAGCGACTGCAGGACGCCAGGCACCTGCTCGGGCAGGTCATCGGCCAGCAGGCCCGGTCCGAAAGCCTGCGCACAGGCCCCATGCACCCAGGCCGACGCGCACGCGGCCTCCCAGTCGGGCACGCCCTGAGCCAGCAGGCCGCCAATCATGCCGGCCAGCACATCGCCCGCCCCGGCCGTGGCCAGCCAGGCCGGCGCACCGGCATTGATGGCGGCACGACCGTCCGGCGCAGCGATCACCGTGTCGGCCCCCTTGTGCAGCACCACCGCGCCGCTTCGGCGGGCCGCCTCGCGCGTGCCATCAAGCTTGCCCGCGTCGACCGCGCCGAACAGCCGCTGGAACTCACCCTCGTGCGGCGTGAGCACCACGGGGCTGGTGGACTGCGCGATGGCATCGAACAGCACCTGGGGCGATGCCTCGAAGGCGGTGAGCGCATCGGCGTCGAGCACCAGCGACCGGCCTCCAGGCGCCTGCAAGGCCGTGAGCACCAGTGAGCGCAAGGTGGCGCCAGCAGGCTCGGGCAGACCAGCCAGTGCGCCCGGACCCAGCACCGCCGCCGCCCACTTGGGCGAGGCGAGCAACGCGGCCCAATCCTCCAGGAAGTGCACCACGGCGTGATCAGGCAAGGGGTGGACCATCGTGGACAACACACCGGCCGCATACACCGGCCAGGCCGATGCCGGCACAGCCAGCGTCGTCATGCCTGCCCCGATGCGCCCCGCCGCACGGGCCGCCAGCCGGGCCGCGCCCACCATGCGTGCACCGCCCAGCACCACGACGTGGCCTCGGCGATACTTGTGCGTGGTGCCCACCGGAGGGCCTCACAGGGCAGACCACAAGGCCGGCACGTTCTCCCAGGCCTGGGCCACCACGGCGGACAAGGCCTGCGGCGCGATGCCGATGTCGGCCACCAGCACCTCGCCACACAGGGCACGGCCGGGCATCAACAGATGCGCTGACTTCTTGCGAAAGAAGGTGACCGTGAGCTGCGCCTGGGCAGCCCCCCAGGATTCGCCGGTGTCCCCGCGCACACCGGACGGCACGTCCACCGCCACCACCGGGATGCCACGCACGGCCACCTCAGCCATCAGTTCGGACAACACCGCATCCAGAGGCCTGCTCAAGCCGGCACCGAACAAGGCATCCACCACCAAGGCCGTGCCATCAAGCAAGCCAGGGTGTAGCGTCTCAGGCTCGTGCCCGGCCGCACTGGTGCGCCACAGGGCCGCATGGTGGGCCGCATCCCCGCGCAAGCCGGAGATAGGCGACACCGACGCGACACGCACAGTCCAGCCGACTTCGCTCAGCCCCCGCGCCACCACATACCCATCGCCGCCGTTGTTGCCAGGCCCGCACAGCACCACCACGGGCCGAGGGCTCCAGCGAGCCCGGATGGCGTCAACGACGGCCTGCCCGGCGTGTGCCATCAGGGTGGGGCCTGCCACGCCATGGGCCATGGCCCATGCATCGGCCTGCGCCATCTGCTCACATGTCAGCAACTCGTTCATCAGCCCCTGTGCCCCTTCGCCATCCGCACACGCGTTTCAAACGCCTTGGGCGTGCATGCATCACGCCACGGTGGCTGACAGCATGCCACGAAGGCCCCGCAGCCCCACGAAATGAGCCACACTGAGTCCGTGGATGTTTGACGAGGTACTCGCCAATCCACAGGACACACCGGATCTCGGTGGTCATCACAGGCAGCGTTCGGCTCCTCCCGGCCGGACTGGCAGGATGGACCTGCCAAGCAGGCCTGGCCGCCGGTGAGGCGGTGCTCTCCTCCGGAGAGTCAGGGCTGGCAGCCATCTCGCCAGTCCAGGGCGCGCGGTGAGCGCGTCCGAGCCACAGCCCGTCAGCCCCTAGGCCGACGGGCTGTTTTCTTTGCTGCGTTAATCAGCCCTCGTATCTACCCCACTGGCATTTGTCATTTATGACCGTACAGTGAATGCAAAGAAATATTGCTCTGCGTAGCAAGGTGCATCAAATGTCCGCCCTGCCTCTCTCGACAGACTCCAAGCTGGCCTCTGCGATCCCTGCTGCATCTGCCTCGGGCGCCGGCCTGTCATGGGCAGGGTTGAAGCGAGACCTGCGTACCAAGAGCCTGTCCGGCATGCTGGACGGCATCAGCCGCCTGTTGCAGATCGCGTGGCACTACAAGGATCACCAGCGCCTGCTCAAGGTGCTCAAGGCGGAGCACACCCGCGACATCCTGCGGCAGGTGCCCCGCACCGCCTACCGCTACACCCTGCCCTACCTCTCCAGCAACTTCCAACGGGCTACCCGGCTTGAACTGCTGCTAGCGCACTACCAGTTCCTGAACGAACGCCTGGGGGCTCGGTTCTGCTCCGGCGTTGTTCACGGCACGCTGATCCCCTGGATCAGCGAAGAGCAGGGGCACCACTTCAGCATCCATGTCAGCGGCCCCTGTGCCGTGAGCGGCCATCGCGAAGGCGAGCTCACCTTCACGCTGCGGATGGACGCAGCGGACGTGTACAAGGTGTCGTTCTCGATCGTGCCGGCCAGTGCGCTCTCCATGCCGTCGGGCAGCACGCCTTCGCGGCACGGGCACACGCTCTACATCGGGCGCGTGCAGGGCGTGGCCGGCACCTTCGACCAGATCCGTCTGGCCACCAAGGCCTGTCATGAGATCGCCCCGCCAGATCTGTTGATGGCCGCCATCGCGGGCATGGCCGAGGCCCTGGGCATCGAGGTGATCGCCGGCGTCGGCATCGAACACAGCATCTCGTCGGAGTCTATCCAGCAGTCGAACATGAGCTTCGACTACACCGAGTTCTGGGATCGCTATCAAAGCAGCAAGACAGCCGACGGCCACCACCTGATGCAGGTGCCTTACCCTGAAAAGCCCATCCAGGCCATCGCCTCCAAGCACCGCAAGCGCACCTTGCTCAAGCGCGAGTTCAAGCACGAGATCACCCAGGCCACGCGCGACTGCATCGCTGGCGCGGCCTCAGACCTGTAAACGCGCAGCCCTTTCAGCCAGCGGATTCGAGCAGCACCACGCTGCCCTGCCCACCATCCGCGCAGATGCTGACGATGGCCCTTTGCCCAGCCGGCCGCTGCGACAACTCCTTGACCGCCTGGCTCACGATCCGTGCACCCGTTGCCCCGAAGGGATGGCCGATTGCCAGGCTGCCCCCTGTGGGGTTGAGCCGATCACGCGGGAAGGCCCCGAAGGCCTGGGGATCCACGCCAGCCTTGTCCTTCAGGAAAGCCGGGCTCTCCAGCGCCTCGATGTGGGCCAGCACCTGGGCCGCGAAGGCCTCGTGGATTTCCCACAGGTGGATGTCTTCATAGCGCAGGCCATGGCGGGCCAGCAGGCGCGGGATGGCGTAGGGCGGCGCCATCAGCAGGCCTTCGTGGTGCAGGTCGATGGAGGCGATCTCCCAATCGACCAGGCGTGCGCGCGGCGTGCCGGCGGGCAAGCTGCCCAACCCCTGCTCGGTCGCCACCCACAAGCTGGCGGCGCCATCGGTCAGCGGCGATGAATTGCCGGCCGTGAGGCTGCCGTGCCCGCTGGTGCGATCGAACGAGGGCGGCAGCTTGGCCAGGCGCTCCAGCGAGGTGTCCTTGCGTGGAATGGTGTCGCGCTTCACGTCGCCCACGGGCATGACCAGGTCATCGAAGAAGCCGCTGTCCCACGCCTTCACCGCGCCCTGGTGGCTGAACAGCGCGTGGGCATCCTGCGCCTCGCGACTGATGTGCCATTCGCGCGCGGTGAGCTCGGTGTGCTCGCCCATGCTCTTGCCCGTGGTGCGGTTGGTCACACCAGGGATGTGCAGTTGGATGTCGGACAGCTTGAGATCACCCGCCTGCGAGATCTTCTGCCCGAGCGATCTGGCCTGCTGGAACTTGCGGATCCAGTCGGACAGCTTCTGGCCCAGGCCCAACTGGATGCGGCTCAGGCACTCCACCCCGCCCACCAATGCCAGGTTGCGGTTGACGCCATTGAGCATGCCAGCGGCCTCGATGGTGCCGATCATGCTGGTCGAGCAGGCCATGATGGTGGAAAACGCCGGGATGGTGGGTGGTACGCCCGCGTCCATCAGCACCTCGCGGGCGATGTTGCTCCACGTGAGGTTGGGCACCACCGTGCCCCACACGAAGAAGTCCGGCAACGCGCCCTCCAGCCGCCCCAGCATCTGCTGCACCAGCGGCACCGACAGGCTGATCGCATCGTAGGAGGCCAGCGGGCCATCCACCTTGGAGAACGGGGTGCGCAGGCCGGAGGCCAGCCAGATGTCGCCATGGAAAGGCATGTCAGCCTCCAGAAAGATCAAGGGTGGCGTGAGGATAGGTCATCGTCGGCCCAGCCGCTTGACCTGCACGTAGGCCCCCACCAGGAAGATCAGGAACAGCACGCCGCCGATGATCTGCAGGCCGGGCGCTTCCGGGCTGTCGAACAACGGCTTGCCCATGGGCAGGGTGATCACGCCCAGCGCATGCGGCTTGCCGAATCCGCCATGCTGGAAGATGCCGAAGCCGGTGATGCAGGTGATCACCGTGGTGGCGATGTAGACCTTGCCCAGGTCGTTGCGATGCGTGATCTCGCCATCACGCCACAAGGGCGCCGAGGCCGAAAGCCGTGTGGAAGGCGCCAAGTGTCGTCAACATGGTGTGCGCCCTCTGGTGGTGCGTGGCGGTGAAAGTCCGCCCCGCTGGTTGCCAGCGTAAGCAAGCTTCGTGACAGGGACATCAATCCGCCAGGCTGGCCACCATCTGCTCACGCAGCCAGACCTGTGCCGGATCACGGTGCACCGCCTCGTGCCAGAGCATGGCGATCTGGTAGCCGGCCACCGGCAATGGCGGCTCGACCACGCGCAGCCCTTCGGCCTGATGCACCAGGCGCGAGGGCAGCATCGCCACCAGATCGGTGCGGCGCACGGTGTCCAGCGCGAACAGGAAATGCGGCACCAACAGCACCACCTCACGCTGCAGCCCCAGCGCCTGCAGGGCCAGATCCATGGCGCCCTGGAAACCACCCACCGCAGGGCGACACGATCACGTGCCCCAGCGCGCAGAACTGCGCCAGGCTGGGCCGCCGCCGCAGGCGAGGATGATCCGCCCGGCCGACCAGCACATAGCGCTCATCCAGCAAGGTCCGTTGACGCAACCCCGCCGGTGCGTCATGGCTGATGTGCAAGGCGATGTCGATCTCGCCGCTTTCAGCCTGACGCGCCAGGTGCCTGGTGTCCAGCGGGATCACGGCCAGACGCGTATGCAGCGCCACCTCACGCAGCCGCCTGATCAGGGGCGCCAGCACGGCCATCTCGCCGTAATCGGCAGCAGCGATGCGCCAGGTGTTCGTGGCCTGCGCGGCATCGAAGCCCTGCGCTGGCGCCACGGCATCGGCCAGCAGGGCCAGCGCATCTCCCAATGGTGCAGCGCGCGCGCCGTGGGTTTCATGCCGCGCGGGCCAGGCAGCAGCAGCGGATCACCGAAGTGCTCCCGCAGCCGGGCCAACTGCGCACTGACGGAAGGCTGCGACAGGTGCAGGCGCTCTGCCGCACGGATCACGTTCAACTCCTTGAGCAGCACATCGAGTGTCAGCAGCAGGTTCAGGTCCAGGCGATCAAAACGGTTCGTGCGGCCAGGGCTGGTATAGGCCATGTCGATACCCCGTATCCAAGCAATCCATTTCCAGTTTACGGGCCGCGTCTTCAAGATGGGAAGCCTGTTTCCCATGCCCACAAGGCCTGCTTCACCATGAATGTCTTCCTGCTCACCGCTCACCCGGAGCCGCGCTCGCTCAACGGCTCCCTCAGCCGCTTCATCGTCGATCACCTCAAAAGCCAGGGCCATCAGGTGCAGGTCTCCGATCTGTACGCCATGCGTTGGAAGACCTCGCTGGACCGCGATGATTTCCAGCCCGCCGACGCGCTTGAGCCGATGGCCGCTTCAAACCCTCCACCGCATCAGGCCGCGCCTTGCAGCACGGCACGCAGCCCGATGACATCGCGGCCGAGCAGGCCAAGCTGCTGTGGGCCGATGCCGTGATCGTGCTGTTCCCCTTGTGGTGGTACTCGATGCCCGCCGTGATGAAGGGCTGGTTCGACCGTGTCTACGCCGACGGTTTCGCCTATGGCCTGGGCGAGCACTACGACCACCGATGGGGCGAGCGTTTCGGCGAAGGCACCCTGGCCGGCAAGCGCGCAATGCTGGTGGTCACCACCGGTGGCTGGGCCTCGCACTACGGCCCGCGCGGCATCAACGGCCCGATCGACGATCTGCTGTTCCCCATCCACCACGGCATGCTGTACTACCCGGGCATGTCGGTGCTGCCACCTTATATCGTTCACCGCACCAGCAAGGTTGACGATGCACGGTACGCGCTGATCCAGGCTGAACTGGGCAGCGGCTGAACGCGTTGTGGCACACCGAGCCCATCGCCTACCGTGCGCAAAATGGTGGTGATTACGAGATCCCGGCACTGACCTTGCGCGACGATGTTGCTCCTGATCTCACGGGCTTTACCGCCCATCTCACCACCGCCACATCAGGCACCATCACGGGCGCCTGACAAGAGCCCTTTCGCCATCAGAGGTATAGTCCGCGGAAAGATCAATAAGAAGTTAGCAGCGGAGGTCGTGAGCGCAAGCTCTTTCACCCATCGATAACGACCCATACCGACATGGCCCAGACCTACATCGAACTCATGGCTGAGATTGAACGACTGCAAAGCCAGGCAGCCAAGCTCAAGGACCGTGAGAAATCCGAAGTCGTCGCGCGCATCAAGAAGGCCATCGAGGTCTACGGCCTGACGGCCAAGGACCTGGGCCTGGACAAGCCCGGCCGCGCCGCCACCGGCAAGAGCACCACCACACCTAAGGCTGGCAAGCGCGGCGCCCGCAAGGCCAAGGCTGCCGCCACGCCCAAGTTCCGTGATGCAGCGGGCAACAACTGGTCCGGCCGTGGCCCCCGCCCCGGCTGGCTGCGCACTGCCCTGGCCTCCGGCGCCACGCTGGAGAGCTTCGCCGTTCAGGCCCAGTAAAGGCCCAGCCTCATGGCGCTGTCATGCCCTTGATGTGGCCTGACCGTGCCATGAGTGCCAGCACCGCCATATCCCAGCACCACGCCGCGGCCCGCCTCATCGCGCAGGCTGATGGCCTCTTGATCACCGCCGGTGCCGGCCTGGGTGTCGACAGCGGCCTGCCCGACTTCCGGGGTGACGAAGGCCTGTGGCGCGCCTACCCTGCGCTAGCGCAGGGCCGTATCGGCTTCACCAGCATCGCCAACCCGGCTGCCTTTCAGGCCCGGCCACGGCTGGCCTGGGGCTTCTACGGGCATCGCCTGCAACTGTACCGGCAGACCGTGCCGCACGAAGGCTTTCACATCCTGCGCCGCTGGGCTCAGCGCATGCCGCAGGGCGCTTTCGTGTTCACCAGCAATGTCGATGGGCAGTTCCAGGCCGCCGGCTTCGAGCACACACAGGTGCACGAGTGCCACGGCTCCATCCACCACCTGCAGTGCGCCACGCCCTGCTCTGCCGACATCTGGCCCGCCGACGGTTTGAGCGTCGAAGTGGATGCACTGGCCTGCGAGTGGACGGCACCACTGCCCACCTGCCCGTGCTGCGGCCAACTGGCCCGCCCCAACATCCTGATGTTCGGGGACGGCGACTGGCTCAGCCAGCGGTCGGATGCGCAGGAAAGCCGCCTGCATGCGTGGTTGAGGCACACCGCCCGCCCCGTGGTCATCGAACTGGGGGCGGGGCTGCATGTGCCCACGGTGCGCTATTTCAGCGAACGTGTCGCGCGCAAGCATGGTGCGGGCTTCATCCGCATCAACCCGCGTGAAGCGCACACGGACCACGGCTTGCGTGCCATCAGCATGGAGGCCACGGCCTTGCATGGCTTGCAGGGCATCGATGCCGCCCTGAGCGCAGCTACCGATATCGGGCCCTCATCAGGCCCGTGAACCACGCCGCCCCCCGCCAGCCTTACTCGACGTCCAGGAAGAGGTCGATGATGGGCGTCATGCCAGGTGTCACCAGGTAGCCACTGAAATCCGTCACGCCACGCGCGCGAAGCACGTCCTCATCGACGAAGGCGTTGCCACTGCGGGCACGTGAATCCGAGGTGAGGATGTCGTAGGCCGCATCGGCCATGATCTGCGGCAGGCGCCCCATCTCGCCCAGGCCGGCCTGCGCCACCTTCAGCGCCGAAGTCGCGATGATGGTCTTGGGCCACAGGCAGTTCACGGCGATGCCATCGCCCTTGAGCTCCTCGGCCATGCCCAGCGCCAGCAGGCTCATGCCGTACTTCGAGGCGGTGTAGGCCGGGTGCGCGCCCAGCCACTTGGGGTTGAGGTTGATAGGCGGCGACAGCACCAGGATGTGCGGGTTGGCCGCGCGCTTGAGGTGCGGAATGCAGGCCTGCGAGCACACGAAGGTGCCGCGCATGTTGATGTCCATCATCAGGTCGTAGCGCTTGGCCGGCGTGTCCGTGGTGCGGGTGATGCTGATGGCACTGGCGTTGTTGACCAAGATGTCGATGCCGCCGAAATGCTCGGCGGCCTGGTTCACGGCTGCGGCCACGACGTCCGCGTCACGGATGTCAACCTGCAAGGGCAAGGCACGCCCTCCCGCGGCCTTGATCTCTTGCGCTGCGGTGAAGATGGTGCCCGGCAGGCGGGGATCGGGCTCGGCCGTCTTGGCAGCCACGACGATGTTGGCGCCATCGCGCGCGGCGCGCAGGGCGATTTCCTTGCCGATGCCGCGGCTGGCACCGGTGATGAACAGCGTCTTGTCTTTCAGGGAGGTCATGCGGGCCTTTCAAGCCGTGGGGTTGCTGGCGCCACGATAGCGGCGACACGCCGCCCCCGCTTGTGCAAACCGGCTAAACGGGGGTGACCGGGGTGAAGGCCCTGAGCCGCCCGGGCTAGCGCCTGTCGACCACCAGCGCGCGCGAACCGGCCAGGATGTCCCGGGGGCGCAAGCCCGTGAAATAGCGGATCGAATTGCTGAAGTAAGCTGAATCGCTGTAGCCCAGGTCCAGGGCGATCTGGGTGAGCGTGGCCCCGCTGTCCACGGCATTGAGCAGGCTGCGTGCCCGCTTCCAGGTACGGAAGCTGCGAAACGGCATGCCGCATTCGCTGGTGAACAGGTGGATGAAGCGTGATGCCGACAGGCCGCAATCCGCCGCGCAGTCATCGGCGGTGACCAGGCTGGCGGGATCCTGCCGGATGCGCTCGATCACGTTCGCGATCCGTTGATCGATGCGGCGGCGGGGCAAGGCCGTGCCCAGCAAAGCGGTTTCCAGGCAGGGTTCGTCGCCCACCCTGCCCTGCCCTGTGAGGTGTTCGGCGAACAAGGCCAGCCGCTCGCCCCAGTTGGCGCCCGGCTCATCCAGCAACAGCACCTCCGGCAGGCGCGCCACGTCGATGAAATCCGGCTCGACCAGCACGCACTTAATGCGCTGATCCGCCGTACGCAGGCTGTGCGGCACATAGGGTGGCACCACCCAGGCGGGCACGTCCATCGGCGCCTCATCGCCCACGGTGATCTGCATGGCGCCTGAGGCGGGTGCGTACAGCGTCCAGGCGCCCAGCACCCGGGTGCGCGGCCGGCCCAGCAGGCCCGCGTAGAACACCATGTCGCTGTCGAAGATCAACCGGTTGGCTCCGGTGCCCATGCCTGTCTCCTGTGCACTGTCAGCAGATCATACCGACGACCAATTGTTCCAAGACAGAAATGTCAAGGCGGTGCGAGGATGCGTGCGCGCGCCTGTGCGCAGAGCGCGCCGCATGCACAAGATGAAAAGGACACACCCGCCCATGGACGACATCGACCTCCTGCTGGACAACAACAAGCACTGATCCCAGGCCATGCAGCAACGCGATCCGGCCTTCTTCAGCCATCTGGCCGGCCAGCAAAGCCCCCGCTACCTGTGGATCGGCTGCTCGGACAGCCGCGTGCCCGCCAACGAGATCGTCGGGCTGCTGCCCGGCGAGGTCTGCGTGCACCGCAACATCGCCAACCTGATCGTGCACACCGACCTGAACTGCCTGTCGGTGATCCAGGATGCAATGGATGTGCTCAAGGTGCGCCACGTGATGGTTGTGGGCCACTATGGCTGCGGCGGCGTGCAGGCGGCACTGCGTGGGCAGCGCGTGGGCCTGGCCGACTACTGGTTGCGCCATCTGGAGGATCTGCGCCACATCCATGGCCGGCGCGTGGCGCTGGAACCGTTCGAGGCCGACCAGGTCAATCACCTGACCCGATCATCACCCAAGGGCAAAGCCTTTCACTGCAAGGTGCCCAGCAGCGCCGTGGCATCCCACAGCAGGCACTGGTGCCGCAGATAGGAGGCACCCAGCAGTTCCGTGCCGATGCCCTGCGCCTTGAAGGTCGTCTGCGTGGCCTGCAGCAGGCGGTTGAAGCGCGGCCAGGCCTTCTGCCCCGCTGCATTGGGCTGTCCGGTAGCGGCGAACTGCCCCCAATAGGCCATCATCGCCTTCGACAAGGCCAGTTGCGCGGGCGTGGCCACCTCGGCCGGATCCGGGCTGGGCGGTGTCGTCACGATGCGCGTGCCGAACACGAAGGGCAGCTCCGCGGCATGGAAGGCGCCCCAGGGCATGAAGGGATCGCTCACGAAAGCCGGCGCGTTCTTCTCCTGGAACTCGTAGGCGTAGGTGGGCACGTGGTCCGACAGCGCACGCGCCAGGAACTGCGTCGGGCAGGCGAACAGGCTGTCGCCCAGCAGCGCCGCGGCCGACAGGTTGGGCGAACCATAGCGGCTGGAGCGGTAGGCATCGAGCACGATGGACGACGCCAGCGCGGCGATGCCCGAATCCCCCGCGTTGCCCTTGACCATGGACTGGAACTCGGCCTCCGTCATGGGCGTGCGCCGCTGCAGTTCGAAGGCCAGCGCGATGAACAGCGTGCCCTCATCGGCGTTGTTGCCCAGCAGCACAGGCACCTTGTGAAAACGCCCGGCGCGGATGGCCGTGCGCGGCGCCTCCGGCAGCACCACGCCATCGATGTGCGGGCTGAACTGCCCCAGCGAGGCCGGATCGGCCGCATCAATCGGCGGAGAGGCCACCAGCGCCTGCAAGGCGGACTTGCCGCGCATGCAGGCCAACTGCCCGGAACCCGGCGCACAGCCAAGCTTGTCGGCATACGCGTTGCCCACCGCCACCGTCTGTGCTCGCGTAGGCTGCACGGACGGGCAGGTGCCGCTCTGGATGATCGCCCGCTGGAACAACCCTTTGGCCGCTGGCGAGATCAACTGGTTGCACACACTGGTGCCACCGGCCGATTCGCCGAAGATCGTCACGCGCCCCGCATCACCACCGAAGGCCGCGATGTTGCGCTGCACCCAGCGCAGCGCGGCCTGCTGATCCTGCAGTGCGTAGTTCCCGGCCTTGGCCTCTGCAGCGAGCGCATCCAGCGCCAGCGAGCCGAAGATGCCCAGGCGGTAGTTCACCGTCACCACCACGGCCTGGGCCTCACGCGCCAGCACCGTGCCGTCGTACTGCGAGCCCGCGCCATTGATGAAGGCACCGCCGTGGATCCACACCATCACCGGCAAGGGCCGCTCGGTACTGGCCTGCGCGGGCATTGACGGCGCCCGCTGGTCGTGCCGCTCAGCGCTGGAGCGCCGCCGTGGCCTGGGTGATCTCGTTGGTGCCCTGCTCCGAGCCGCTGCCAGGCACCTTGTCGCCAGCGCGGTCCGTGATGGCCGCCAGTTGTTCGGCCAGACGCTCGGGCACGTCATCGCCCAGCCCCAGGTGCAGGCCCTGGGTCATGGTGATGTGCGAGGCCGCGAAGGTGCCGGCCCCGGCATTCAGGATGGTGCGGTTGGGCGCCGATTCATGCGCCAGCACCAGCATGGCAGGCGTGACGGCCTCGGGCTTGAGCAGTTCGAGCATGGCCGGCGGCAGCAGGCCTTCGGTCATCTGCGTGGCTGCGGTGGGTGCCAGGCAGTTCACGCGGATGTCGCTCTTGGCGCCTTCGATGGACAGCGTCTGCATCAGGCCCACCAGGGCCATCTTGGCCGCGCCATAGTTGGCCTGGCCAAAGTTGCCGAACAGGCCGGAGGACGAGGTCGTCATCACGATGCGGCCGTACTTCTGCGCCACCATCAATGGCCACACGGCCTTGGTGCAGTTGACAGCGCCCATCAGGTGCACATCCAGCACCAGGCGGAAGTCATCCAGCTCCATCTTGGCGAAGGACTTGTCGCGCAGGATGCCGGCGTTGTTGATGAGTACGTCCACGCGGCCCCAGGTGTCCTGCGCTTTTTGCACCATGGCCTGCACCTGCGGAAAGTCCGTCACGGAGCAGGAGAACGCGATGGCTTCACCACCGGCGGCCACGATCTCGTCGACCACCTTCTGGGCGGGCGAAGGCTGGCCATCGCCCCGCTCCATGTCGTTGACCAGCACCTTGGCGCCGCGCTTGGCCAGGGCCAGGGCGTGTTCGCGGCCCAGGCCGCCCCCTGCACCCGTGACGATGGCCACGCGGCCGGTGAAATTCAGTTCCATGATCAGTCTCGCAGGTTGGAACGCCCGTGCAGGACGGCCCGTGGTGGTGGTTCAGGCACAAAAAAAGCGCCTAGGCGCTTGATTTGTAGTTCTCGATATTGAATCAAAAGGACTGGCGGAAGCGGTGAGATTCGAAATAACAGCCGACCGGCATTGACCCAGCAAAATCAACGACTTACAGAAGGCCCAACTTCAACAACTGTCACAGCGCAACGGCACAGCCACCAGTCTAACGCATATGTTGCGCAAGACCTGCCACCAATCAAACGAAAAATACCGACAAACAAAAACGGAAATTTCGTTTTTTAACGATGTTCGGATACACTGCATCGAGCAAGCAGGAGGCTCTATGCACGCGAAGGACATCATCAATCTGTTTGGGGGCCAGACTACATTGGCCAACGCCTTGGGCAAGTCTCAAAGTACGGTTAGCTATTGGGCGAAGGCCGGCGTCATCCCCGCGAAGTGGCAAGAACCCATCCTGAACTTGGCACGCGAGAAGGGACTGGAGCTGTCGGCGGGCGACTTTGTAGCCTCCAACCGAATCGCGCTGGCCACCCAAAAACGTAATGGTGGCAATGAGTTAGTGCTAAAAATGCCCTCCAAGGTGGCCGGCAAGCAGTCGCATCTTGATCTAGGCATCCAGAAGCAAGTCGAGATTGATGGCATCGGCATGGGCGTACTGTCGGATGGGACGCCCTTCCTTACGGGCCGGGGGCTTGCACGACTTTGCGGCGTGTTCCATAACGCCATTCAAGGCATCGGTGAAGAGTGGGTCCAGGAAGTATCTCTGCCTCGGGTCTCGAAGATCCGCGACATCCTGGCGTCGCACGGGCACTCTGTTGACATGCCTTATATCGAAGTCGAACAGCGAAGCGGGACATTTTTTGCATACCCCGACAACGTATGCCTTGCTGTTCTGGAGTACTACTCTTTTGACGCTGGCCCCAACGTCAAGGAAGAGGCAAAGAAGAACTATCGCCTGCTCGCCGGAGGAGCCCTTCGTGACTTCATCTACACGCAGGTCGGATATGACCCAACCAACGCCCTTCCAGAGAAATGGAAGTACTTTCATGACCGCGTTTCGTTGACCTACAACGCCTTACCCAAGGGCACCTTTGGTGTTTTCAAGGAGATTGCGGACATGATTGTGACGCTCGGACAGGCGGGCCTCCATATTGATGAAACGTTCGTGCCGGATATCAGCGTAGGCATCCACTGGTCCAAGCACTGGGGCAACATCGAGGGGGATACGAGGTATGGAGCGCGCAGGAAGTACGAACACAACTATCCAGACTATTTCCCGCAAGCCGTCTCCAATCCGCAGGAGCCATGGTGCTACCCAGAGGAAGCCTTGGGGGAGTTTCGCCGATGGTTTCGCGAAACCTATATTGCGGGCGGCAGATTCCAGAACTACATCGAAAGCAAGGTGAAGGAGAGGAAGCTGCCTATCTCTTTTGCACAACTGGCAATTGCAGCGTATCAACAGTGAGGTCGTCATGGGAAAGTCGATTCCAGTCTCCTTGTCATCCGGCCGCTCCTGGCCCAAGAAGGGTGATGCTGAAGCACATTTCAAGGCAATGCTGGGCCGCTATCGAGTGGGGGAACGAGTTCTTGATTCGGCTGACCATGCGGATTTGGAAGCTCTGTTGAGCGTCTACGACGCAGACCTCCAGCCGGGTGAGCCAACCAAAGCTGGTGCAGGCGTCGCCTATTTTGAGAAGAGGTTGGACACGGACCATCCTGGCCACACCTCTTGCTTCTTCGTGGTTCGCCGAGACGAGACAAGTATTGACTTCAGCTACAGGCGGGCGCTGGATGCCGCCGCTCGCCAAAGCCGTTAACTAGAATCCGCATGTCGGGGCCTGGGAAAAAAACAGATGCCAGCAGACGCGCAGGCGCTCCATCAGGAACACCCGCGCATCCACTCTTGCCCTCAGTCCCAGGGGGCTACATCGAGCCCGCTGGCGCTGGCCTCGGGGCTATCCTCCAGCCCCTCCCAGGGCGGTCCCACCGAGGCCTCCAGCGCACCCACCACGGGCTCCACTGGCTCGGCTGATGGGGTAGCTGCTGCAAGCGCTGCGGCTTCCTTGGCGGCCTTGTTCGCAGCCCTGGTTGCCCTCGCTTTCTCAAGTTGCTTCGCCTTGTTCATCGCCTCCCGCTGGGCGGCCTTCAAGATGTCCTGGGCCTGCTTTTCAGCATCGGCAATCAGTGTCTTCATCTCGCGGCGCACTTTGCGTTCGACTTCGGCCCTCAGCTTGTCCATGGCACTGGTCCGCAGTTCCTTCATGAGGTTCGCTTCAAGCTCAGCACAGGTGGCGCACTCGTTGGAGGAGACCATGCGCAGTCGGCCATGCTGGGGCGACCGGCGACAGTAGGCCCTGGATGGGTAGAGCTTGAGGCCCAGCGCCTTGGCTTGTTTTAGGTCCATGGGCGGGGAGTCGGCTGTGACCACGGGGGACGGGTGCTGCTGGCGCAACACGCCATCGCCCACCAATCGACCGGGAGTGCCGATGGGTATTGAGGTCTCGGCACTTGTCGATGACTGTAGGTGTCCCAATGGGACAGCCACCGGGTGGTCCGCAGGTTTGCCCTGTTGGCCTTCGTCGTCAGAACGCATTCGCATCCTCCATCACAGGCAGCTTGCCCAGGTCGGCCAGCAGTTCCTGAAGGGCATCGGACACCCTGCGCTTCTCGCCTGGGGGCAAGCTCAGTGCAATTGCTCTGATGCGCTTCACTTCGGATACGACCTCATCGGCTGGCGAGGGCAACTCGGGCGCATCCCTGAGCCCGCCCGGTGCCGCCCCATCGTTCCCGCCTATGTTGGCTGCAATCTTTGGGAAGTGCTTGTGCATCCAACGACCCAGGGTGGACTTTGCGATGCCCAGCACGGTGCCCATCTCGCGATACGACCTGTAGCCCTTGCGAGTGCGGTGCTTGCCCGCTCTGACGAAGGCCTTGAACACAGCCACCAACTCGGTACTTTTGAGAGGCACGCCATGGTCCAGGTTGGCTTGTGCAGCTTCCCAAGTGGCGTCCTTCATGCTCATGGGTGCGCACAAGACCTTGACCAAGGTTCCGCCCGGGCCGGGCATCCCATGAAGATCCATTACAGGGTTGCCGTCTACATCGTGCCCGGTGACCACGGCCCCCGCTTCCCAGCGATGCCAGCCGTCCACGAGGTAGTGTTGAATGACACCAGCCTTTTTGACCTCGGCCACCTTGATGGGCGGCGGGACCTTGCCGGCTTTGGTCATGTCGCGGTATCTGCTGATGGCCCCCGCGTCCAACTTCTTGCGGACCTGTAGGCTTTTCAGCCGGATGACCTGTTCAGGGCTTAGCCACTCCTCATGCCACTCGATGGCATTGGAGGCTTCAGCGGTATCGGGCTGGGGTGCCGTTGACTTCTTGCTCATGGATTCGGACTGCGTTGACTGCGTTCTGCGTATGTTGCTGATGTTCGATGACTACTCGTGCCAGGACCTCGTTGAAGGTGATGCGGTGGCCGCTGGCCTCGATGGCTCGCTGGGTGTCCTTCAGGTAATCGAAGGCGAACACGGGGATGGGGACCGTCCGGAAGACGGCCTTCTCCCGCTGGCCCTGGATCGGGATCGGGTTGTGGTGCTGCATTGCTGCGTACTCCGTTGAATGGCCCGCGAATGGGGCCGGTGATGACGATGGAGGAGACCGTCGGAATTGAAGGTTCTCCCGAGGAAGAGGGTTTGGTGGGCAGTTGGGCCGTTTTGCAGAACTAGGTGGTTGATTTGTCAAACGATTTGATCGAGATGCGCCCCGGTTTTGGGGGCGGCCAGCGCCAGCACAGACCGCTGTCCGCTGTTCCGTACTCCATCCGCGATTTCACTGTTTTCACTCGCGCGGCTCCACTTGCTGGCGGCAGGGGGCGGCCAGGCGTTTCGGGCGGATAGTTCTTCGTTAGGTCGGGGTTTAGTCGGACCTTGCTTATCAATTCAATATTTCAAATATCATTGAATTATGGAAGAGCAAACCGTCATCAAGTCCCTAGCTGCCCTCGCTCAGGCGAGCCGACTTCGTGCGTTCCGCGCCTTGGTTGTTGCTGGCCCAGAAGGCATGACCCCCAGCGCCTTGACCGAACAGCTCGGGGTTCCATCCACATCCCTGTCGTTCCATTTGAAGGAGCTGATGAATGCCGGGCTGGTGACACAAGAGCGTGATGGCCGCCACCTCATTTACCGCGCTGCGTACGGACACATGAACGGCTTGCTCGGCTACCTGACTGAACACTGCTGCCAAGGCAGCCCCTGCGCCACCGTCCCCGACCCTGACAACCCCGCCGCCCGAAGCTGCACGACCTGCTAAGGAGTCCCCCATGAAGCGCTTCCATGTTCACGTCCATGTGGATGACCTCGCCCGCAATGTCGCCTTCTATTCGGCGATGTTCGGCACTCAACCCGCTCGTGTTGAGCCCGACTATGCGAAGTGGATGCTGGATGAGCCAGCGGTGAACTTCGCCATCTCCACGCGGGGCCATGGACACCTCGGGGTGGACCATTTGGGGATCCAGGTGGACAACGAAGAGGACCTGAGCGCGATGAAGGCTCAAGCCCAGGCGGCCGACATGGCGCTCATCGACGAGGGGGCAACCTCCTGCTGCTACGCCCGCAGCGACAAGCACTGGATCGTGGACCCCCAAGGCCTGCCATGGGAGCACTTCCGCACACTGGGAACCATCCCTGTCTTCAGCGGGGGGGAGCCCGAGCACGTTGAAGCAAGTGCGCCCGAGATGGCTGCCACGGGTTCGGCATGCTGCGCCCCGAGGACCACCGGCAAGCCCATCGGAATCCCCGTGAAGTCCGCTTCAACCGGATGCTGCTGAGGCCGACATGACCACACATGTTCTGATCCTGTGCACCCACAACTCGGCCCGCAGCGTCCTGTCGGAGGGAATGCTGAATCACCTCTCGGCTCGACTTGGCAGAGACGTGAAGGCCCACAGCGCGGGCAGTGCCCCGAGTGGCCGACTCAACCCGTTCGCGCTCGAAGCACTGCAAGGTGTGGGCATCGATACGGCGGGTTATCGGAGCAAGAGTTGGGATGAGTTCACAGGACCCAATGCGCCGCCTCTGTCCATCGTGATCACGGTCTGCGACAGTGCTGCGGCCGAATCGTGTCCTGTGTTCTTCGGCGGGAACGGCCAGCCGGTCAAGGTCCACTGGGGCTACCCGGATCCGTCAAATGCGGAAGGGGGCGACAAGGGCAAGCGCCGGGCTTTCGAGCTGACCCGTCAGGCCATCGGCTTTCGGATGTTGCAGCTCCTTGCGCAGCCTCTGGAGACCATGGACAGGTCCGCACTGGCCGATGCGCTGGCCGCCATTGCCAAGAGCTGAGGGGCTATCGTGTCGCAGTCCAAAGCTCACCCGATGAGCGTGTTTGAGCGCTATCTGACGGTATGGGTCTTCCTGTGCATCGTGGTCGGCATCGGGTTGGGCCAACTTGCCCCGGAGCCATTCCAGGCGCTTGGCCGCATGGAGGTCGCTCAGGTCAACTTGCCGGTGGGCCTGCTCATCTGGGTGATGATCATCCCGATGCTGATTAGGGTGGACTTCGGGAGCCTGTCGCAGGTCAAGGCCCACTGGCGAGGCATTGGCGTGACACTGTTCGTGAACTGGGCGGTGAAGCCCTTTTCAATGGCGTTCCTGGGTTGGCTGTTCGTGCGTGAAGTCTTCGCCCCCTGGCTGCCTGCAGACCAACTCGACAGCTACATAGCGGGCTTGATCCTCCTCGCGGCAGCCCCGTGCACGGCCATGGTGTTCGTGTGGAGCCGGCTGACCAACGGGCATCCCCTGTTCACGCTTAGCCAGGTGGCGCTCAATGACATCATCATGATCTTCGCCTTTGCCCCCGTGGTGGGCCTGCTGCTGGGCCTGTCGTCCATCACGGTGCCATGGGACACGCTGGTGATGTCGGTGGTGCTCTACATCGTGGTGCCTGTCATCCTGGCGCAGATCATTCGCCGAGCACTGTTGAAGCGGGGGACAGCTGCGCTTGAGGCTTCATTGGCCCGCATAGGGCCGTGGTCCATCACTGCGCTGCTTGCCACGCTGGTGCTGCTGTTCGCCTTCCAGGGGCAGGCCATCATTGATCAGCCGCTGGTGATTGCCATGCTGGCCGTGCCCATCCTCATCCAGGTGCTGTTCAATTCGGCGCTGGCCTACTGGCTCAATCGCAAGCTCGGGGAAGCCCACAGCGTGGCCTGTCCGTCGGCCCTCATCGGTGCGAGCAACTTCTTTGAGCTGGCCGTGGCCGCCGCCATCAGCCTCTTTGGCTTTCAGTCGGGGGCCGCACTGGCTACTGTCGTTGGCGTGTTGATTGAGGTGCCCGTGATGCTGCTGGTGGTGCGTGTGGTGAACCAGAGCAAGGGGTGGTACGAAAGGACTGCGTGACGACGAGGGGCTGACAGCGAAGCACGTCAAGCCACCAGCGTGTCCCTCACGGCGATGACCGATGCCCGCGAGATGCCATAGTCCTTCGCCACTTGGCTGACCGTGTCGCCGGCTCCCAGGCGTTCCCGGATGGCCTGCTTGTCCGCCTCGCTGGTCTTGGATGGGCGCCCCAGTTGCTTGCCCTCGGCCTTGGCCCGCGACAGTCCCGCCTGGGTGCGCTCCACCAGCATGTCCCGCTCCATCTCAGCCACAGCGGCCAGAATGCCCACCACGGCCTTCCCTGCGGTGCTGGTCAGGTCGGTGTCCCCGAGGGCTTGGACCTTGACGCGTACCCCACGCTCGGCCAACAGGCGAAGGGTCTGCATGACATCAATCATGTCCCGGCCCAGGCGGTCCAGCTTGGAGACCAGCAGCATGTCGCCCGCTTCCATGCGGTCCAGCATCTTGGCGAACTGGGGCCGCTGGAGGGCTGGCACTTTGCCCGAGATGGTGTCAGCAAACCACCGTTGTGCGGGCAGGCTGTGACCCATGGCTTCCAGTTCCAGGCGCTGGTTCTCGGTGGTCTGGTCGGTGGTGCTCACGCGGCCATAGCCATAGATGCGGGCGGTCATGCTGATGGACCCTTGGGTGTCAGAAAAGGCTGTCAGTATCTCGATGGTGTCGATAACTGTCAAGGCCTATATTTCCAACATCAATCAGGCCAGCCCGGGCGGGGTGTCGGAATCCTTCGTTTTCCAACAGGGGCGGCCTAGGGCTGGCGCTGGGTCAGGCGTCTGTGGCTTCCTCAACAGACCACCAGTCCACAAGTCGGTCTAGATCGAAGCCGTGTATGTCGTGGGGCTCGGACACTTCTTTCCGCTCTATGTCGTGTTGCTCGTGGAAATACTCCAGGGCCTGATAGAGCGTGTCCAGCGCACCCCCACGGGTGAGACCCACGATGGCAAGTAGGGCTTGAATCTCGGGGACACCCAGGGTGAAGGTGAACTGTGGGGGCACAGGCTCAGCGAGCTTGTTCGTGGCGGGGCTGGGTGCGGCATGGGCCATGTGGTTCTCTCGTTCGTTGCTCGCGTCAACATCGACGCGGACCCAAGGATGGCAGGCGATATGCCGATGCCTTGCGAATGCCCGAGTTAAATGCTGCTCGTTGCTGCATGGGGAACGTCCCGACAGGGGGACCATCTCAAGTGCCAATCTGGCGTTTACCAAGTCATGCCTAGCTCTTGGCTGATCCCGACGCAGAGACCGTTCCTCAGTAGGGAAGGCTAATGCCGTGACAGCGCGTGGCGCGGGACCAACGACAGAGAAACGAGGGGGGCACGGGGGGAATCTGCGGGCTGGGCTCATCACATACCCCCTCAGAAAAATTCGCCATATATGAGCCGGGCGCCATCGCCCTGTCACGCGTCCCTGATGAACTCGCGGGTCACCA
>NZ_JBASTH010000119.1:0-22795 GCF_049274795.1 Aquabacterium sp. | reverse complement strand
TCTCGTCTGCATTCGGCGCTGGGCTATCTCAGCCCCATGCAATACGAGCAACGCTGGCTGGCGGCTCAGCGCAAGAACGCCGCATGAAACCCGGGCTAAGCGCTCCGAAATTCAGGGGCAACCTCACACCTCCTCCCGGATCTATGTCTGCAGCCCCAATCCGATCACGCTGTCGTGGCGCAGCAAGTTCGTCGGCCATCTGCGTGCGGTCAACAACAACTTCATCGACACCTACCAGCTCAAGCTGCAGAACGTCATGCTCGACGCCAAAGTGCTCGGCATCGCACGCAAGGACAAGCAATTGCTTGTGACCTTCCACTATGCCCACGCAGACGAAGAAATCGAAGTCATGGAGTTCGACCGCGTCATCGTGTGCACGGGCTTCCGCTTCGATGCGTCGATCTTCGACGAGAGTTGTCGGCCCGAGCTGGCCATCAAGGACCGCTTTCCGGCGCAGACCAGCACGTTCGAATCCGTCAACGTGAAAGACCTGTTCTTCGCGGGCACCATCATGCAAGAGCGTGACTTCAAAAAGAAGCAGTCCGGTTTCGTACATGGCTTCCGCCACAACATCGAAAGCCTCAGCCGCGTGCTGTCCGAGCGCTACCACGACGACATGTGGCCCGAGAAGAGCGTGGACGCTCACCCGAACGCCCTGGCGTCGGCCGTCCTCAACCGCGCCAACCTGAGCCCTGGCCTTTGGCAGCAGACCGGCTTCATCGGCGACGTCCTGGCCAGGATGAACGATGGCACCTATCGCTACTACGAAGATGTGCCAACGCAGTATGTCAAGGACAGCCGTTTCGGCCACCACGAGGAGTACTACGTCATCACGCTGGAGTTCGGGTTGGACATCATCTATGCCAGCCCGGATCCGCTGGCCGTGACGCGCATCCACAAGGACGATGTGGAGAACGCGGCCCTGAGCACGGGGATCCACCCCATCGTGCGGCGCTATCGCCATGGGGAACTGATCGCCGAGCACCACGTGCTCGAGGACATCATCCCGGAGTGGGACGAGATCGCGGTGCATGTCGCCCCCCTGGAACGGTTCTTTGCCGCCCAGCAGGGCCAGGCCGAACCCCGAGCCAACCAGCTTCCTGAATCCTCGGGGCAGGTCTACGCCTGACCGTCGCGGAGTTGGCGTGTCCACGCCTTGTTCTCAAGTCCTATCCCACCAATGGAGAAACTCATGTCTGCACAACTTTCTGAATCGGTGATCTGGCATCCCACCATCGGCCGTACCGCATTCGATCTACCGAGGCTCGACTGCAAGATCATCCATGGCAAGCCCTATGAATCCGGCGTCACGCAGACCAGGATCCCCCACAGGCCTGGCACCGGTGGCAAGCCCATCGAAGGCATCACGCCAGAAACCACAGGATGCCGCGAGATCACCTATTCGCTGTTCGAGATCGCGCCGCTGGCCGAAGACGGCCCGGTTCACATCCATGAGCACGAGACCAGCGGCTACGTCGTGAGCGGAAAGCTGGCCCTGCTGTGGGGCAACTCGCTTGAGCACTATGAAGTGGCCGAGGCTGGCAGCTTCGTATTTGTGCCGCCGGGCGTTCCCCACTTCATCGACAACCCGAGCGACACGGAGCCTTGCGCCGTGCTGTTGACTCGCTACGTGACCGAAACGGACTCCACCGCCGTGATCCTCCCGGACATGGAGCGCCTGCGCAAGCAGAAGCGGGAGCTCCACCGCCGCGCGGCGACGGAAGCCGCCAACTGACGCCATCGGGACTGGATGCCGCTCCGGCTTGTCAAACCGGGGCGGTGTCCTGACACGGAGTTCACGAACATGTCAAGACAAATCGCCATCGTCGGTGCGGGACTCGTGGGGTGCGCGCTGGCCCACATGCTGGCTCGCCGAGGCCACGAGATCGTGATGTACGAGAAGCGGCAAGCCGCTGATGCGCCGGACTCGCAAGAGCGTCGCTCGACGCACCTGGTGGTATCCGCCCGCGGCTGGAAGGCCCTGGGTGACATCGGTGTGGCCGACCAGGTCCGTGACATGTCGCTGCCCTTGGCGGGCAGGTGCATCCACCTGCCCGGCCAGGCTCCGCACTTCCAACCTTACGGCGCTGATGGGCAGACCATTTTCGCCATTCAGCGCAGCGCACTGAATCGCCTGCTCCGAGAACTCTGCGCCGACAATCCACGCATCGACATGAGGTTCGCCCATCGATGCATCGACGCGCAGGCATCACAGGGACGGCTGACCGTACTCAATTCAAAAACAGGGAGGGTCACGGAAAGCGAGGTCGACATCCTGTTCGCCGCGGACGGCGCGTTTTCCGGCGTGCGCGGGGCGCTCATGAAGCGCGAAGCGATGGAGATATCGCAACGCTCGGAGCACTACGGCTACAAGGAGTTCACGCTGAGCGGTGGGCAAGCCCTCAGCTTGCGCGCGGACACGATGCACGCGTGGCCCCGGGGGGACGCTTCCCTCTTTGCATTCCCCAACGCGGACGGTAGCTTCACGGGCACCTTGATCGCACCGTTCAACGGGCACAAGGGGTTCTCCAGCCTCGACGATGCCCGCAGCATCACCGCGCTGTTCGACACACTGTTCCCCGACGTCTCGCCCGACGCCTTCATCCACGAGCTGCTCGACAACCCGGCGAGCTCCCTGTTCACCTTTCGATGCCGCCCATGGGTGTTCGCGGGTCGGGCGGCCCTCATCGGTGATGCCGCTCACGCCATGGTGCCGTTCCTGGGACAGGGCATGAACGCGGGCTTCGAGGACTGCTCCGCCCTGATGGATCTGCTCGACAAGCACCACGAAGACTTCGCCAGGGCCTTGCCCGAATTCGAATCGAGCAGACGGGACAACTGCGAGGCGGTGACGGACATGTCGCTACAAGCATTCGAAGAGCTCTCCCAATCGATCGGCAATCCGGAGTTCCTCTTCAGAAGAAGTCTTCAGCAGCGTATCCAGGCCCTGTTTCCTCAGCGTTACGCAGCGCCCTACGACCTGATCGCCTTCACGCACACGCCCTATGCCGAAGTCAAGGCCAGGATCGATGAGCTCGAGCGGCTCACCGACGCGATTCTCGACGCGGCGTCGCCTGCCCTGCTCATGGACGAGGACGCCTCTGACCGCTACATCCACATGGTGATCGACCGCCAGAAGGAGTTCAGCCATGCAGCCTAAGCTTTTCACCACCCGCATCTGTCCCTACGCCCAGCGATGTGTGATCGTGCTGCTCGAAAAGGGCATCGACCACCAAATCGTTTACATCACGCCTGGGGAATACCCCGAAGGCTTCGAAAAGATCTCGCCACAGAAGAAGGTACCGGTGCTCGTGACGCACGAAGGCGCCATCGTGGACTCGGTGGCCATCAACGAGTACCTCGAGGACGCCTATCCGGAACCGCTGCTTCCGCAGGGCACCTATGAACGGGCCTGGTCCAGGAGCTGGATCGAATTCTGCGGCCCTTGCATGTCGGACTTCGGCACCATGATCCTGGCCAAAACGGCCAGCGAATTCGAGGCTGCCCGCCATGCATTGATGGGCAAGCTCGATCTCGTGGAGGCCCATTGTCTTGCACGCCACATGGTGGGGACCAAGCTGTCGCTGGTCGACTGCACGTTCGCCCCCCTGCTCCAGCGCCTCTGGTTTCTCCATGACCGCAGCGGCGGCGTCATGGAAGAAAGGCGCCATCCTGGCATCGTCGCCTGGGGCCACAGGCTGATGGCCAGCCGATCGGTCATCGACTCCCTGCACGACAGCGCGATGGCGTCTTTCCTTGATTTCCTGCAAGCACGAGACAGCCACGTCGCATGCATGGCCCCGCTCGACCACGCAACGGCCGCGGCCTGAACCGGAGAGCCGCCATGACAGCAACAGACGCCCCGATCCGAAGCGGAAAGCCCAACTACCTCAAGCTCACGGAGGACTTCGATTTCTTCCGCCTGTTCAGGCTGATCGAGAAGAAATACGACAACTGCTTCCTCCTGGAGTCCCTCGGGGAAGAGTCCAATGTGTCACGGCACCACGTCATCGGATTCGATCCCGTCAAGATCATCAGTGCCCCGAACCCGGGGACGCTGCAGACCATGGACACAGCCACCGGCCAGTGCCAGACGGAAAGCGTGCACAACCCCTACTTCGAGCTACGGCGCTTCGTTCCGAACGTCATCTCCAGAAGCTATGCGGGAGGGCTGGTTGGCTATCTGGCCTATGACGCCATCAATCTGTTCGAGCCAGGCCTCCAAGTGCAGGACAGCGACGCATTCGAAACGTTCAAGTTCGGACTGTTCCTCGATGGGCTCATCTATGACCATGTCACGGGCGAGATCTTTTACTACTACTACGACACATGCCGCTTCGACGAGATCCAGCAACTCATGGGCAGCGAGCCGGATGACTTCGGCAAACTTGAAGTCGAGTTCCTGGGCCACTCCATGGACAGGCAGGCCCATGCGGCCACCGTGAAGAAGGTGAAGGACGACATCGTGGCCGGCCGGCTTCTGCAATGCGAGGTTGGCATGCGCAGCGACTACCGCATCGAGGGTGACACGTTGCGCATTTATGAACGCCTGCGCAGCGTCAACCCTTCGCCCCACATGTACTACCTGAAGTTCGGCGCGCAGAAGATTATTGGCGCCTCGCCCGAGCTGCTGTTCCGGATGAGGGGCGGACAGATGGAAACGTTTCCATTGGCGGGCACGGAGCGTCGCGGCCAAAGCGCCGCGGAGGATGTGCAACTCGCGAGGAGTCTGCTCAACGACCCCAAGGAGATCGCCGAGCACAACATGCTGGTCGACCTGCACCGCAACGACATCGGCAAGGTGGCCCGCATCGGCTCCGTCAGGGTACGCAGCCTGATGGATGTCAAGCGCTTCTCGCATGTCCAGCACATCTCCTCGGAGATCGTCGGCATGGTCGCCGACGGCGAAGACATGTTCTCGGCGCTGTCCGCCAACTTCCCGGCGGGCACATTGACCGGCGCACCCAAGATCGAGGCCATCAAGGTCATCAACGAGCTGGAGAGCTCCCCGCGTGGTCCGTACGGCGGCGCGCTGGGCCAGTTCTCCATGAATGGCGACTGCGCGTTCGCCATCCCGATCCGCTCGGTGTTCATCCACGGCAACCTGGGCTACGTACAGACATGCGGAGGCATCGTCTACGACTCCGTTGCCGACAACGAATACCGAGAGATCGAAAGGAAGCTGTCGGCCATGAAAAACGTGCTGATGGAATTCAGCGGGAGCCCCACATGCGTGTCCTGATCATCGACAACTTCGACTCCTTCACCTACAACCTGTACCAGACCATCGGCGAGATATTGCTGTCCGCATCGACCGATCGTTTCGCCAGGCCGGACGTGAATGTCGTCAGGAACAACGCGGTCACGCTCAAGGACATCGAGCGCTACGACCCCACCCACATCGTCATCTCGCCCGGCCCAGGCTCGCCGGAAGATCCAGCCTACTTCGGGGTGTGCCGCGAGGCCATCCTCCATTTCGGCCGTGCCGTACCCGTCCTGGGTGTCTGCCTGGGCATGCAGGGGATCGCCCATTGCTTCGGCGCACGCATCCGGAACGCGCCGATGCCGGTTCACGGCAAGACATCCAGGGTGCTGCACCGCGATGTCGGCGTCTTCGCGGGGCTGCCCCAAGGGCTGGAGGTGATGCGCTACCACTCCCTCATGGTGGACAGGTCCACGCTTCCCGATTGCTTCGAAGTCACCGCCTACACGCATGACTTCGCGCCTTCGGCCGCTGAAGAAGACCGCATTGTGATGGGCATACGCCACTTGGCACTGCCGATCGAAGGCGTGCAGTTCCACCCCGAATCATTTGCCACGGAAGGAACCAGGGACCTCCTGGGCAACTTCCTCTACAAGCGCATCCCTCACACCGACGGCTACAGGCTGGTCGCATGAAGGGGCGCCCGGCCATCGGGCCAGGGCCCTGGCTTCCTTGGCCCATCCATTCACAGACGGCGGACTCGTCGCGAACGTTAATGAGGAAATGAAATGTTCAACACCCTAGAAATCTGGCGCCTGGTCCAGGTGACCTGCCTGGCGGCCACGATGATGCATCTATCGGGCTGCAACTCCGATGCCGCGGCCAACAGCAACCAGGGCCCGCCACCACCCGAAGTGGACGTGGCCTCCGTGGTGACGCGGGCCGTCAACGCCCCGGACGAGTTCAATGGCCGCGTGAGCGCCGTGGACACCGTGTCCTTGCGTCCACGCGTGAGCGGCTACATCGAAAGGGTGGCCTACAAGGAGGGCGACGAAGTCAGCAAAGGCGATCTCCTGTTCGTCATCGACCAACGCCCCTACAAAGACGCGCTGAACACCGTGCTGGCGCAGCTGGAACGGGCCAAGACCGCATCCCGGCTGGCCAAGGCCCAGGTCGATCGCGTCCAGACGCTGATCGCTGCGAACGCCGTATCGCGCGAAGAGTTCGACAGCCGTCAAGCGGACCTGGAACAGACCCTGTCCGATGTCAGGGCGGCGGAAGCGGCGGTCGCGAGCGCGAAGTTGAATTTGGCGTTCACGGAGATACGGGCACCCATCTCGGGCCGGGCCGGGAGAGCCATGCTCTCCGTCGGCAACCTGGCGCAGTCGGACCAGAGCCTGCTCTCGACCGTGGTGTCACAGGACCCGATGTACGTGTATTTCAATTGCGACGAGCGCAGCTACCAGCGGTTCCAGGAGATTGCCAAGAGGAATGGACGAACCGCCACGAGCGGTGCGGTCCGCATCGGCCTGGCCAGTGACACCGGCTTTCCCTACGAAGGCAAGGTGAACTTCCTTGACAACCACGTGGACCCCGAGACAGGCACGATCCGCGCTCGCGCCATTCTTCCCAATCCGGATCGGCGTCTCACACCAGGCATGTTCGCCCGGGTGCAGTTCGATGCCAACGGCGAGTTCAAGGCCATGCTGGTCAACGAACGCGCCATCCTCACGGACCAGGACAGAAAGTACCTGTATGTCGTGGGTCCGGAGAACAAGGCCATGCGCAAGGACGTCATGCTGGGCCCGTTGATCCGCGAGGCCAAGGCGGACGCACCGTCCCTGCGCGTCATCGAGTCGGGGCTGGACGCGAATGACAAGGTCATCGTCGGCGGAACGCAAAAGATCTTCTATCCGGGCATGGTCGTCAAGCCGGTCAACGCGCCGGCCGAAACAGTCGCCGAAGCCGGCACCAAGCCCCCGATGTAAGGAGTGCCGCCGTGGACTTCTCAAAATTCTTCATTGATCGCCCCATCTTCGCGGTGGTGCTGTCCATCGTGATCTTCGCCCTGGGCCTGGTCGCGATTCCCTTCCTGCCTTCGGGGGAGTACCCCGAGGTGGTGCCGCCCAGCGTGGTCGTCAGAGCGGTCTACCCAGGCGCCAACCCCAAGGAGATCGCCGAGTCCGTCGCGCAGCCACTGGAGGAGGCCGTCAACGGCGTCGAGGGCATCATGTACATGAAGTCCGTGGCGAGCTCCGACGGCAGTCTCCAGCTCACGGTCACCTTCCTGCCGGAGGTGCCACCGGATACCGCGGCGGTGAGGGTTCAGAACCGGGTAAGCCAAGCGCTCAGTCGTCTGCCCGAGCAAGTGCGTCAGTTCGGCGTCACCACGCAGAAGCAATCGCCTACGCCGCTGATGTATGTCAGCCTACTGTCGCCGGGCAACCGCTACGACTCCCTCTACCTTCGCAACTACATCACCCTGCGTGTCAAGGACGAGCTGACGCGCATTCCCGGCATTGGCAATGTGGGCCTGATCGGATCGGGTGACTACGCCATGCGCGTATGGCTCGACCCCAACAAACTGGCGTCCAGAGGGCTGACCTCTTCCGATGTGGTCAAGGCTATCCGCGAACAGAACGTGCAGGTTTCGGCGGGCCAGCTCGGCGCCGAACCCACGCCGAACAGCGCCGACTTCATGGTGTCGATCAATGTTCGCGGACGCCTTCGCAGCGAACAGGAGTTCGGCAACATCGTCGTCAAGAGTGGCTCGGAAGGCCAGATCACGATGCTGTCCGACGTGGCCCGCATCGAGCTTGGCGCCAGTGACTACACCCTGCGTGCGCTGGTGGACAAGCAGAACCAGGCCACCATCGGCATCTTCCTGTCGCCCGGCGCCAATGCACTGGCGGTGGCCGACAAGGTCCATGCCAAACTCGATGAGCTCTCGAAGAGCTTTCCCACAGGCGTCACCTACAAGCCTGTCTGGGATCCGACCAACTTCGTGCGGGACTCGATCGGTGCCGTCAAGAGCACGCTGATCGAAGCCGTCATCCTGGTCGTGCTGGTCGTCATCTTGTTCCTGCAGACCTGGCGCGCATCCGTCATCCCGTTGGTCGCCGTGCCCGTATCGATCATCGGCACCTTCGCCGGCCTCTACCTGCTTGGGTACTCCATCAACACCCTGACCCTGTTCGGGCTCGTGCTGTCCATCGGCATCGTGGTCGATGACGCCATCGTGGTGGTGGAAAACGTCGAGCGCAACGTACGCAAGGGGCTCTCCCCCGTGGCGGCCGCGCACCAGGCCATGAAGGAGGTTTCCGGCCCCATCGTGGCCATCGCGCTGGTGCTGTGCGCCGTCTTCATTCCCATGATGTTCCTGTCTGGCGTCACGGGCCAGTTCTACAAGCAGTTCGCCGTGACGATCGCGATCTCGACGGTGATCTCCGCGGTCAACTCGCTCACCCTGTCCCCGGCGCTCGCAGCCAGGCTCCTGCGCGAACACGACGCACCGAAAGACGCCTTCACCCGTGTCATGGATCGCTCTCTGGGCTGGCTGTTCGGGCCATTCAACAGGTTCTTTGATCGCAGCGCTTCACGCTACCAAGGTTTCGTGGCCGGCAACCTGCGCATGAGAGGCGTCGTGTTCGTGGTGTATGCCGCGCTTCTGGGCGCCACGGCCTGGCTGTTCAATTCGGTTCCGGCGGGCTTCATCCCCAAGCAGGACAAGCTGTATCTCTTTGCCGGAGCCAAGCTGCCTGAAGGCGCATCACTGGCACGCGCCGATGCCGTGACGCGCCAGATGATTGCGCTGGCCAGCACGGTCGAGGGCGTGGAAACGGTGTCCGCCTATCCCGGTTTGAACGCACTGCAACAGACCAACACCCCCAACCTCACCGCCTCCTACGTCATCCTCAAACCATTCGACCAGCGAACCCGCAGCGCGGCGGACATCAATGCGGAGCTCAACGCCAAGTTCTCCTCCATCAAGGACGGCTACGCGTTCGCGCTCATGCCGCCGCCCATCCAGGGGCTCGGCAATGGCTCCGGCTATTCGCTGTACCTGGAAGACCGAGACGGACTGGGCTACGGGGCCCTCCAGGGAGCCCTCAACGCCTTCAGGGGAACCGTGGCGCAAACACCCGGAATGAGCTTTCCCGTCAGCGCCTACCAGGCCAACATCCCGCAGCTCGAGATCCAGGTGGATCGCGTGAAGGCCAAGTCGCATGGTGTGGCACTGAGCGACCTGTTCGACACGGTGCAAACAAACCTGGGCTCCACCTATGTCAACGACTTCAACATGTTCGGCCGCACCTACCGGGTCATGGTCCAGGCTGACGCCCAGCATCGGCAACGTCCCGAAGACATCGGCAATCTCTACACACGCAACACCCAGGGCGACATGGTGCCCGTGGGCTCGATGGTCAACATCACCCAGGCTTATGGTCCGGATCCCGTGGTCCGCTACAACGGCTATCCGGCCGCCGACTTGATCGGCGACGCCGACCCCAGAGTCTTCTCGTCGGGACAGGCCATCGCCAAGCTGTCGGAGATCGCGGCCAACGTGCTGCCGCCAGGCGTGAAGCTCGAATGGAGCGATCTCAGTTACCAGCAGGTGACGCAGAGCAGCGTGGCGTTCGTGGTGTTCGGTGTGGCCGTCTTGCTGGCATTCCTGGTGCTCGCCGCCCTGTACGAAAGCTGGACATTGCCTCTGGCCGTCGTACTGATCGTTCCCGTCTGCATGTTCGCCGCGCTCACCGGCGTGCGCCTCACGGGTGGCGACAACAACATCTTCGTGCAGATCGGGCTCGTGGTCCTGATGGGACTGGCCTGCAAGAACGCCATCCTGATCGTTGAATTCGCGCGCGAACTCGAAATGCAAGGCCTGCCCACCGTCAAGGCGGCACTGGAAGCCTGCAAGCTGCGGCTGAGGCCCATCGTCATGACATCGATCGCCTTCGTGGCCGGCGCCGTCCCCTTGCTGCTCAGCCATGGCGCGGGCAGCGAAGTGCGCATCGCCACCGGTGTGACCGTGTTCTCCGGCATGTTGGGCGTGACCGTGTTCGGTCTGCTGCTCACGCCCGTGTTCTATGTCGCGCTGCGGCGGCTGTCCGGTACACCCTTCTCTGGCCGCGCCACGCACGACGCGAAACCTGTCGATCTGAATCTGGGAGTGCAATCATGAACAACGAGTGGCCGACATCACACCGCGCCTTCACCGCGAAGGTCTCGCGCCTCACGCTCGCCGCGATGGTGAGCCTCATGGCCGGATGCGCGGTTGGCCCAGACTACCAGAAGCCATTGATCGCCCTGCCCGAGCAATTCAAGCACCGACAGGACGACAGTGAGGACATGTCACAGCGCGGGCAGAAGGCCGCTCAGGACCACCGGTTCTGGCTTGCGTTCGGCGATCCCGAGCTGGCAAGGCTGGTCGACCAAGCACAGGCCGCCAACAAGGACCTCGGGGTCGCCGTCTCGCACTATGCACAGGCCAGAGCCTTGCTGTCCGAAGCGCGGGGCGACCAGTTGCCCACTGTCACGATGGGGGCTCGGGGCGGGCACGAGAAGCTCAGCATCGACCAGTCCTATGGTTTCCCGAGGAGCCATGACAACTACAGCGTTGGCGTGCTGGCCAGTTGGGAGCTGGATCTCTTTGGCCGCGTTCGGCGCAAAGTCGAGGCCCAGCGGGCCGAGGTCAAGGCCAGTGAGCATGAGGTGGAAGCCTTGAGGATAGCGATCGTCGGGGAGACCGCCGCCACCTACATGACCCTGCGCGGTCTTCAGGAGCGACTCAAGGTGGTGCAGGACAATGTCGAGAACCAGCGACAGATGCTCAATCTGGTCGATGTCAGGGTCAAGGCAGGTCGGGGCACGGACTTCGACAGCACCAGGGCCCTGGCCCAGTTTCAGTCCACCGCGGCCCGCGTGCCCGTGATCGAGGCGAGTATCGCCGTGGCTCAGCACCGACTCGCGGTGCTCACCGGACAGCAGCCCGAATCGCTTGATCTCGTGTCGACCACGGCCCGTCCCCTGCCGACGCTCCCTGCCAGGATATCGCCCGACACGCCCGGCGACGTCCTGCGGCGGCGCCCCGACATCGCGGCCGCGGAAGAGCGCCTCAAAGCCGCCACGGCCCGGATCGGCGTGGCCGTCGGAGATCTTTTCCCCAAGTTCAGCTTCAGTGGTCTGGTCGGCTACCAGGCGTTCAAGGCCGATGATGTGTTCAGCAGTCGGGGCGCCATGAACAGCGGCTTCCTGGGCGTGGACTGGTCGTTCCTGGATGTGAGCCGCGTCAAAGCCCGCATCGCAGCCAGCGAATCCGAAGCTTCCGCCCAGATGCTGCAGTACCAGCAGACGGTACTGCTCGCGCTTGAGGACACCGAGAATGCACTGGTGCGTTACTCGCGCACGCGGATGGAAGACTCGTTGCTCGAACAGGCTGCACGTGACAGCACCAAGGCCGCCGGCATGGCCCGCATGCGTTATCAGTCAGGCATGACGGACCTGTACGAGTTGCTCGATGCCGAACGGGCCGTGCTGTCCGTACAGGAGCAGTTCGTGGACGCCCGCACGCGCAGCGCGCTCAACGCGGTTGCACTGTTCAAGGCCATGGCAGGAGGTTGGCCGCAGCCCGACCAGCTGGCGGCCAACCAAACAACAGCCCGCAAGCCTTAGCGTCAGGCGCAAGCAGCGCCACAGCGAGACGCCCCCCGATGCGGCAGCTGGCATCGGGAAGCATGGTTGAGCAGGGCCAGCCCGTCACTCCAGCAGGAACTGCAAGCGTGGATCCGCCTTTCCCGGGCTGATCTGCAAGATGTCCGCCGTCACAACGCCATGAACGACAAACGGATCTTCATTCACGAACGCCTGAATCTCTTGCAGGGACTCGGCCTTGGCCAGGATGCCCCCACCCAGATTGGGTTGAAGGCTGCCGAGCAGCAGAAATTTCTGCTCGGCGAACCCCTTCTGAATCCATTCGTTGTGTCCGGCCATCCATTGGGCCGCCTTGCTTTTGTCTGCGAACTTGAGAAGCACGATGAACATCACTTTCCTTCCATTGATTATTTGCGGCTCAAGGGATTGATTGAGCCAAAAGGCGAACAACCGACCAAGTATCCGTCCCACTTCAGCTCACGCTCCGGAATGAGAATAGGACAGACGAGCAAATATAAATCATCCACAGTTAGGCGGCAACTTCACGCATGAACAATGCATTCAAAGGACACAAACAAGAAATCACACATCACAAGAAGGACATTAATAGGACAAAAGGCCTACGAGAAGAACGACACATGCCAGCTGACCGTGATCAGGCATGAACCACAGAAGGAGTCCCACGACAGGTTGTACGCATCCATGGGATCAGGCATCCCGACCCACTTCCATCCATTCATTGGGGAATCAACATGCACAGCGCTTCCATGCAGTTATTGATGTTCGCCACCGCTGCGATCATCATCATCATCATCGCGGCACAGATCTGCGGTCACATGGCCCCCAAGCTTGGGCAACCTGTCGTCGTGGGAGAAATGGTCGCGGGTGTCCTGCTGGGGCCTTCCGCACTGGGTTATGCACTGCCGGAGTTCAGCGCGTTCATCTTCAACGCCGAGGTCAAGAAGACCCTCTATGTCATCGCGATGAGCGGCTTGGGGCTGTACATGTTCCTGGTCGGCGCGGAGCACGAGAGTTCTGGCCAGAAAGGACGGCGACGCTATCTGCCGATCATTCTCAGCATCCTTGGCATCGTCCTGCCCACGGCGATGGGCAGCGCGGCCACCATCGCCATCGCTCAGCAGTTCAAGCCTGGCAACGTCGGCATGGACGTGTATGTCCTGTTCGTGGGCGTGGGGCTGTCCGTGACCGCCTTTCCGATGCTCGCCCGTTTCCTGCAGGAGCGGAACATGATGAAGACCATGTTCGGCGCTACCGCGATCGAGGCTGCCGCCATTGACGACGCCATGGCCTGGTGCGGACTGGCGCTCATCAGCGCGATGGCTGTTCACGGTTCCATGGTCGTGGCCCTCTATCAGACGGTCATACCGGCGATCTTCTTCGCAGCTGGCGTATTCTGGCTTCTGCCGAAGATATTCCGACGCGCTTTCGACAAGGCGGTGGCAAGCGGCACCATCAGTGACAAGCTGCTGGGCGGCCTCTTGATCACCGTGTTTGTCTGCAGCCTCATCTCGGACTACATCGGCATCTACTCGGTCTTCGGGGGCTTCATTGCCGGCGCAGCGCTCCCCAAGGTGCCAGGCTTTTCGAAGCTCTTGCAGGACAGGCTTCTGCAGACGGTGAAATGCCTCTTTCTGCCCGTGTTCTTCGCGTACTCCGGCCTGAACACCGATGTGTTCGGATCCTTCAACAGCCAGACACTATGGGTCTTTGGCGTACTGCTGGGCGTGGCCGTTGTCTCCAAGGCGCTTTCGGCGGTGACCGTGCTGCGCGCGTATCGCTGGTCATGGGGTGAGACCGTGGCCATGGCGGGCCTCATGAACGCCCGCGGCCTGATGATCCTGGTCTACATCAACATCGGCCTGGCGCTCGGCATCATCCACACCGAGATGTTCTCCATCATGGTGATGATCGCCATCATGACCACCGCACTGGCCAAGCCCATCTACCGGATCTACTTCTCAGATTCGAGAGAAGCCGCGCAACGGGCCGCCTGGCGCCGCCAGGCGCCGACTGCGCCCGCCAGCACGGACGTCGGCACCAAGGAAGGCGACGCGCTGCTGCCACCGGGTTTCGGAGACGAAGGGGCCGCCATCGCGAAGGGCTGAGCCGCCCTTCGAAGCCGCGAGCCAGCAAGCTGCCACATCGGACATCCGCCGTTTCAACGACATGAATTCTCAGAATCAAGCCATCGCCCACCAGTACGAACTGGTCAGACGGCGCTCGGAGCTGATCTGCGCGCCTTTGTGCGCCGAAGACTACGTCCCTCAGCCCACGGTCGAGGTGAGCCCGCCCAAGTGGCATCTCGGCCATTCGACCTGGTTCTTCGAAACCCTCGTGCTGGGGCCGCACCTGGCCGGATATGCCGTGCACCACCCGTCCTACGGCTACATCTTCAACAGCTATTACGAAAGCCAGGGAGAGAGGGTGCTGCGGGCCCATAGAGGCGCACTCAGCCGGCCCACCATCGCCGAGGTCATCTCCTATCGACTTCATGTCGATGCGTCGATCAAGCGGCTCCTGAAGCAGGCTCCCGAGCAAGGCGTTCTTGACTTGATCACCCTCGGCATTCAGCATGAGCAGCAGCATCAGGAACTTTTGCTGACGGACATCAAGTACATACTGGGCTCCAATCCGCTGCGTCCTCCGTACTGGGGCAACGAGGGCACTTTTTCGGTGCTCCAGGATGATTCGAGACGCGTGTCGATGGTCGGTCGGGAAGCCACGCTCGACGTCGCCGCCGAACATGCCCGCGAACCTCATGCCCATGGCGCGGAGTGGATCGAGTTCTCAGGGGGGCTGCTCCAGATCGGCCACGGCGGGGCCGGGTTCGCCTACGACAACGAAGGCCCTCGGCACACCGCCTATGTTGCCGGCTTCCAGTTGCGTGCATCGCTGGTGAAGAACAAGGAATACCTGGCCTTCATGCATGACGGCGGCTACCGGCGCTTCGATCTCTGGCACGCGGAAGGCTGGGACTGGGTTCAAGCCAACAAGGTGAGCGCTCCGCTCTACTGGCGTTGCGAAGCGGGCACCTGGCTTCATTACACATTACAGGGAGAACTTCCTCTGGCGCCTGGCGCGCCGGTGTCCCACATCAGCCTGTTCGAGGCCCTTGCTTTCTGCAAATGGGCCGGCTGGCGTCTTCCCACGGAATTCGAGTGGGAGGCGTTGTGCACCGGCTTCTTGTGGGGCAGGCGCTGGGAATGGACGAGCAGCGCCTATCTGCCCTACCCCGGCTACCGGGGATACCAGGGGGCTGCGCTCGAATACAACGGCAAATTCATGCTGAACCAGACCGTCCTGCGCGGCAGTTCGTTCGCAACCCCTGCAGGCCATTCGCGAAAGACGTATCGGAATTTTTTCCACCCGCCACTTCGCTGGCAGTACACCGGCATCCGCCCGGCCCGAGATCTATAAAACCCACAGGATTGAATGATGGAATTCTTGGACATCACCACCGCTCTTGCGCCCGCCGAAGCCACATCGCCCTCCCCTGTCGACGCCGACATGGTCAAGGACGTTGTCTCGGGCCTGTCCGCAACGCAGAAGTTCCTGCCCTCGCGCTGGTTCTATGACGATGAAGGCTCGCGTCTCTTTCAGAAGATCATGATCATGCCGTCCTACTATCCCTCGCGCGTGGAACACGAGATCCTCGTGCGGCGCGCGCAAGACCTGGTTAGATGGATCGCGCCCTCCTCGGGGGAAGTCGATCTGATCGAACTCGGATGTGGCGACGGTACCAAGACGGTATCCCTGTGCACGGCACTTCATGACGCCGGAGTTCCTCTGGCCTTCCACGCCATTGATGTATCCGCCCACGCGCTCGCCGAGTTGAGCACACGCTTCAAGCATGAACTGCCGCAAGTGGCAGTGCACGCGCTGCGAGGCGACTACTTCCAGAGGTGGCCGTCCGTCTATGCGCTGCGCAAGCAGGTCGCGATGTTCCTGGGCAGCAATATCGGCAACCTGCCGATCGCCCAGGCCATCGGGCTGCTCAAACGCATCAGGTCTCGACTCAAGCGCGGCGACCTGCTGCTGTTGGGCGTGGACCTTCAGAAGGACCCTCGCGCCGTGCTGGCTGCCTACAACGATGTCGAGGGCGTCACAGCGCAGTTCAACCTCAATCTGCTCAGCCGGCTGAACCGCGAGCTGGGCATGAATTTCGATCTGACGGCTTTCCGGCATTACGCCTGCTACTCGCCCATCGATGGCGCCGCCCGCAGCTTCCTGGTCAGCACCGTGGAGCAGACGGTGCGCAGTACGCAACTGGCGCGGACGTTCCATTTCCGCGCAGGCGAGACGATCTACACCGAACAGTCCCAGAAGTACACTTTCGACACCGTGGAAGAACTGGCCGCGTCCGGAGGGTTCACCGTGTGCGATCACATCACGGATGCGCGCGAGTGGTACAGCATCTCCGTTTTGGGCGCTCATTGACGCATGGCAGGAAAATCGCCTCACGACCGCCCCCCTGAATGCGCACCAAGACGGGTTGATCAACTAGGTCAATTGTCCTATCATGGTGCGGCAAATGCCATACCGATGCGGACAAGAAGCGAGGCGCCACGCCAAACGCAATGTCAGCCGATGCGTGTGCACACGCCTGACGTTTGGCACCTCCCAGGCATTCTGCGCACCAGTGATATGGCGTGGAAGAAGATCCTGGTCAAGAAACGGAGATGCAATGGGTGACATCACAACGAGAGAGCAGATCGTCAGTTCTGCGGACAGGCTTTTCTACGAGCAAGGCTACGAGCACACCTCGTTCTCGGACATCGCCAATGCGGTGAAGATTTCCCGGGGCAATTTCTACTATCACTTCAAGACGAAGGACGAGATCCTCAGCGCCGTCATTCAACTACGGCTGTTGAAGACCCAGCAGATGCTTGAGGGCTGGGACTCGGCGGACGAAGGCGCGCTGGCACGGATTCGCAGCTTCATTGAACTGCTCATCATGCAGCGATCGCAGATCAAGAAGTTCGGCTGCCCTGTGGGAAGCCTGTGCACGGAGCTGGCCCGCTTGAATCATCCCGCCCGCGTCGAGGCCAACCAGGTGTTCACGCTGTTCCGAGTGTGGTTGTGCCGCCAGTTCACAAGCCTGGGCTTCGATGCGGATGCCGATGAGTTGGCCATGCACTTGCTGTCCCGCAGCCAGGGAGTCGCGACCCTCGCCAGCGTGTTCCGGGACGAGCAATTCATCCGAAGTGAAGTGGCCCAGATTCACCATTGGCTCGATTCACGGATTGAAGCGCAGGCCGCCTGATCCAAGAAATAAAAACTGGAGGTTGACGATGAGCATGACGATGTTGGGCCCCGACGGGAAACTGAGATGCCGCTGGTGCAGTGCGGCGCCAGAGTTCATCGACTACCACGACCTGGAGTGGGGCGTTCCGGTCGACGACGACAACCGGCTGTTCGAGAAGATCTGTCTTGAAGGGTTTCAGTCCGGTTTGAGCTGGCGAACCATCCTCGCCAAGCGGGAGAACTTCAGATCTGCTTTCCATGGCTTCGATTTCCGGCGGGTGGCAAAGTATGGCGAACGCGACGTCGCCCGCCTGCTGGCCGACGAAGGCATCGTCAGGCATCGCGGAAAGATCGAAGCCGTGATCAACAACGCCCAGCGCGCCGTCGAGCTCGCTGATCGCGAAGGCTCGCTGGCTGCCTTTTTCTGGCGCTATGAACCCGCCCCAGGGCAACTGGCCACGCCCCAAACGGCCTCGACCTCCGAGGCATCGGAGGCACTGTCCAAAGCGCTGAAGAAGCTGGGCTGGAAATTCGTCGGGCCCACAACGGTCTATGCGTTCATGCAGGCCATGGGGCTGATCAACGATCACGTGGAAGACTGCACCATGCGAGCCAAAGTGACTCGGGCGCGAAAAGCATTCAAGCGCCCTTCCTCCGCATCGGCGGTGGCCACCACATGAGGCGGCCGCAGCGCTCTGACTCGCCATCGACCTGGCTGACTCTGCGCCACAATCCATCCGTATGAACCAGGCTATCCAAACGACGACAGCCGCCGCCGGGTCTCCCGCTCACCGAGGCCTGTCCAAGACGCAAATGCGGATGCGAGCCCTTGCGGCCATCGCGCTCCTCTGCCTCATGGGGTGGCAAACCGCGCAGGCGGGTCCTGTTCGGGAGCGCATGGCCGAACGCCGGGAAGCCCGCCAGGGCGCCTCCTCCGGCGCCCTCACGGCCGCGCAGCGCCCCGCGCACGCGGATGTGGCCTACGGCCAGGACCCGGCGCAGACGATGAACGTCTACGCCCCCAACACCGCCAACCAAGGCCAAGGCGCACCCGTGATCTTCATGGTGCACGGCGGTGCCTGGGCCATGGGCGACAAGGCCTCGTCGCACGTGGTGCGGCACAAGGCGGCCCGCTGGCTGCCCAGAGGCTTGCTGTTCATCTCGGTGAACTACCGGCTGCTGCCCAGCGCCGATCCACTGGAGCAGGCCCGTGACGTGGCCCGTGCGTTGGCCTTCGCGCAGCAACAGGCCTCCGCCTGGGGTGGCGATGCCGGCAAATTTGTGCTGATGGGGCATTCGGCCGGCGCCCATCTGGTGTCGCTGCTGTCGGCCGAGCCGGCCCTGGCGCGCGAGCAGGGCGCCAAACCCTGGCTGGGCACCGTGTCGCTGGACAGCGCCGCCTTCGACGTGCCCGCCATCATGGGTGCACGCCATGCCAGGCTGTACGACCGCGCCTTTGGCAAGGATCCGAACTTCTGGGCCGCCACCTCGCCGCTGCACCAGTTGAAGCAAGCACAGGCGCCCCTGCTGGCCGTGTGCTCCAGCCGCCGCGACGATGCCTGCCCGCAGGCTCAGGCTTTCGCGGCCAAGGCCACACCGCTGGGCATGCGCGTGAGCGTGCTGCCGCAGGACCGCACCCACGCCGAGATCAACGATGAGCTGGGACAGCCCGGCGCCTACACCGAGGCAGTGGAGGATTTCCTGCGTTCCTTGGACCCCGCCCTGGCCAAGGCGCTGGAGGCGCGCCGCTGAGCGGCCGCCCGCCTGCTCACAAGGTCGGATCCAGCATCAAGGCTGACTGCATCCCGGAGAGCAGCTCCAGCGAGCGCAACCGCGCCTTCTGGTCATGCAGGTGCGCCGTCACCATCAGCTCATCGGGCCGGTAGGTGTCCAGGAAGCGGCGCAGGCCCTGCAGCACCGTGGCGGGTGATCCGACAAAGGCGTGGCGCAAGGCGCGGCCCACCCCGGCCTGCTCCTCCGCCGTCCAGAGCCCGTCCATCGAATCGACCGGTGGCGGCACCTGGCCCGGCACACCGCGCCGCAGGTTCATGAACGACTGCTGCACCGAGGTGAAGGCCCGGCGTGCCTGTTCATCGGTGTCGGCCACCACGACGTTCACCGTCAGCATCAGGTGCGGGCTGGCCCGTGTGGCTGAAGGCTGGAAGCGCTGCCGGTACAGCTCGATGGCCGGATCCAGTTGCTCGGGCGCGAAGTGGGAGGCAAAGGCATAAGGTAGCCCCAGCACCGCCGCCAGTTGTGCGCCATACAGGCTGGAGCCCAGGATCCACAGCGGCACACGCAGGCCATTGCCCGGGTAGGCGCGCAGGCGCTGGCCGGGCCTGTCGGGCTCGAAATAGTGCTGCAGCTCCTGCACGTCGTCGGGGAAGCGCTCGGCCGCGGCGACAGGATCCCCGCGCCGCATCGCGCGGGCCGTAAGCTGGTCGGCGCCCGGTGCCCGACCCAGACCCAGGTCGATGCGCCCGGGGTAGAGCGCCTCCAGCGTGCCGAACTGCTCGGCAATGGTCAGCGGGGAATGGTTGGGCAGCATGATGCCGCCCGCCCCCACGCGGATGCTGGAGGTGCCGCCCGCCACATGGCCGATCACCACCGAGGTGGCGGCGCTGGCGATGCCGGGCATGTTGTGGTGCTCGGCCAGCCAGAAGCGCTTGAATCCGCAGCGTTCGGCCTGGCGGGCCAGCTCCAGGGTATGGTGAAGTGCCTGCGAAGCGTTGCTGCCCATGGCGATGGGCGACAGATCCAGAACGGAAAGGGGAACGGGGTACGGCATGGTGCGCACACTGTAGGCAATCCCGGCGGTCTCGACCGGGCCGGGCGTGCAAGCCCATGCACCCGACCCCGGCGACGCACGAGCAAACCCCGCCCTGGATGTCACCAAGGCACAATCGCCCGCCCCGCGCTACGATGGGCACCATGTTCTCGTTCGACAAGTTTCTGGCGCTGGTCATCGCCACCATCTGCGTGCTGCTGCTGGTGCGCCTGCTGGCCGGCGCTCGCCGACGGCAACGCATCGACCAGACCGCCTCCCGCTGGTGGCACGGCCTGCGCCGACGCGCCAGACACCTGGCCCACTGGCGCCAGGATCGACGCTCGGCCGAAAAAGCCGCTGAAGAGGCCATCCGCCGTGCGCGCGATGGGGTGGAGCGCAAGGGCAACGTCTACACGCCCAAATCCTTCAACAAGCCCCGCAAGCCACACTGAGGCCGAGGCTGTCCGGAAATGACGGGGCAGCAATCCCCCGAAATCCGTGGGCCATGGTCGGTTACGAGATAACGAGAATCATTCTCAAAGATAATGGCGTCCTTTCTGGGCAAGGCTGCCCGGAACGCCTTGTCTGCGTAGTCGCCCCCTCATGCCCGCCGCATTGCCTCTGTCTCCCTCTGCACGCCACCGCTGGATGGTGGCCTCGCGCGCCCTCGCTGCCATCGGTGGCGGCTATGTGCTGGCGGCTTTGAGTGCTGCGGCCCTGGCCGTGTCCCTGCCCCTGGCCCGCGTGGATGCCACGCTCACGGCCACCATGCTGTCCTTCCTGGTCTATGCCTGCGCCGTGGTGTGGGTGTTCGCGGCACGCACCGCAGGCCGCGCCTGGCTCGGCCTGCTGGTGCCGTCGCTCGCGCTGGGCCTGGCCGTGTGGCTGCAACGCTTGCTGGGGGCCGCATGAAGGAAGGTTTCCGCCAATCGATGGCCTGGCTGCACACCTGGTCGGGCCTGCTGGTCGGCTGGGTGCTGTTCGCGATGTTCGCCACCGGCACCTCAGCTTATTTCCGTGACGACATCACCCTGTGGATGAAGCCGGAACTGCACCAGGCCAGCACCCAGGCTCTGGCGCCAGCCGCAGCGGCAGAGATGGCCACAGCCCGCCTGCAGGCCGTGGGCGACAAATCACCCCGCTGGTTCATCTCGCTGCCCGATGCGCGTAATCCCTCACTGGGCATCACCTGGGCACCAGCCCCCGCCCCGAAGGATGACAAGGCGCCCAAGAACCAGCGCCGCCGCTTCGAATCCGAAACGCTCGACCCAGCCACGGGCGAGCCCATGGCCAAGGCCCGCCAGACACGCGGCGGCGACTTCCTCTACCGCTTCCACTTCGATCTGCACTACATGCCCGTGGTCTGGGCCCGCTGGATCGTGGGTGTCTGCGCCATGCTCATGCTGGTGGCCATCATCAGCGGCATCATCACGCACCGCCGCATCTTCTCGGACTTCTTCACCTTCCGGCCACGCAAGGGACAGCGCTCCTGGCTGGACGGGCACAACGCCACCGCCGTGCTGGCCCTGCCCTTTCACATCATGATCACCTACACGGGGCTGATCACGCTGATGTTCCTCTACATGCCCTGGGGCGCGCAGAACGCCTACAAGGGTGATGAGAAAACCTTCTTTGCCGAAGCCTTCCCTTCGCGCAACGACGACGCCAAACCGTCCGGTGAACACGTGGCGTTGGCCCCACTGGGCCCCATGGTCACGCAGGCCATGCAGCACTGGCAGGGCACGCCACCCGGCCGCATCACCGTCAACCGGCCCAACGATGCCACTGCCACCATCAGCATGACACGCCAGGGCGAGCACTCGGTGTCGAGCAAGCAGCCCGTGATGCGCTTCAACGGCACCACGGGTGAGCTGATCGGCACGCAGGGCGATGACCTGTCCGGCGCGATGCAGACGCACGGCGTGCTCTATGGCCTGCACGTGGCGCACTTCGCCACGCCGCTGATCCGCCCGCTGTTCTTCCTGTGCGGCCTGGCCGGCTGCGCCATGGTGGGCACCGGCCTGCTGCTGTGGGCCGTGAAGGAGCGCCAGAAATACGCCAAGGCGCTGGCCAAGGGCGGCCGTGTCGGCTTTGGGCTGCGCCTGGTCGATGGCCTGAACATCGGCGCCGTGGCCGGCGTGCCGCTGGCCATCGCCGGCTACTTCTGGGCCAACCGCCTGCTGGCCGTCGACATCCCCGAGCGTCAGGCCGCCGAGATCGCCTGGTTCTTCAAGGTGTGGGGCTTCGTGGCCGTGCTGGGCCTGCTGCGCCCCACGCGCGGCATGTGGAAGGTGCTGCTGGTGGCCACGGGCCTGGCCTTCGGCCTGATCCCGGTGCTCAATGCCTTCACCACCGCCACCCACCTGGGCGTGACGCTGTTCAACGGCCCGCTGCCCATCGCCATGTTCGACCTGACCATGCTAGGCCTGGGGCTGCTGTGCCTGTTCTCGGCCTGGATGCTGCATAAGCACCAACCCAAGCCAAAGGTGGCCAAGGCAGCCGCGGACAAGCCCACACCATCCCGCGGCCAACCCTTCCTGGACGGCGATGCCCTGCCCGAGGTGCAAGGATCATGATGACGATAACCACCTGGCTGGCCGTGGCCGCCGTTGCGCTGGCCTATGCCGGTTTTGCCGCCCTGAGCCTGGCCATGGACCGGCACCACGCCGATGTCTTCGGGCGCGGCAAGGAGCCTTCAGCCCGAGCGCGCCAGTGGCTGCGCGCTGGCGGCACCATCGCCCTGGCCCTGTCGCTGCTGGCCTGTGTCGAACGGCAAGGCTGGAACATCGGCCCCATCCTGTGGTGCGGCGCGATGACACTGGGCGCCCTGCTGCTGTCCGGCCTGCTGCTGCCCTATGCGCCGCGCTGGGCGCTGCGCCTGGCGGTGGTCAGCGCGCCCGTGGGGC
>NZ_JBASTH010000118.1:0-1663 GCF_049274795.1 Aquabacterium sp. | reverse complement strand
CAGGCCGTTGAAAAAATGCTCATCGAACGCGCCAGGGTCGAGGATTTCGAAGAAGCAAGTCGCCCAGACGCGCCTACGGAACGAATTCGAGGGCCATTTCGGCCTGTTTGCAGGCCGTTTTGCCCGTTTCGGGCGCACGTATCCCATGGCTCACGCATGATGCGCGTCCCACCAGCCACCCAGACTGCCCATGCGCACCAGGTTGTAGGTGGCAAAGCACAGCAGCGCCTGGCCCGCGAGCTTGGCCTGACCGATCAGCTTGGTCTTGGCCAGACCACCCACTGTCTTGATCCAGCCAAAGGCCTCCTCGATGCGCTTGCGCACCTTCAGACTGGCCTTGTAACCCTCGTGGCGCTTGATGCGGCCATCGACGGCCGAGTGCTTGTCCTTGGCCGCCACGTGTGGCGTGACCAAAAGCCGGCGGCAGCCCTTGATGAAGGCCTTGCTGTCGTAGCCTTTGTCGGCACCGACCGTGGCCCGCTTGTTCATGTTGCCCCGGCGCCCCAGCATGGCCAGCGCCGCTTCGCGCTCGGCGGTGCCACTGGCGTGGGTGATCTCGACATCCACGATCAGCCCGTTGCGGTTCTCCATGAGGATGTGCCCCATGTGGCACAGGCGGGACTTGTCACCCGCGCTCTTCTTGAACAACCGTGCATCGGCGTCCGTGGTGCTTTGGTGGGTGTCGTTGCAGCGCTCCTGCCCTTTGAAGTCCACCTCGGGATTGCGTCCGGGCGGCGTGTCGCTGTCATCGTCTTTGCGCTTGAAGCTCTTGTGCGAGGCCCAGGCTTCGATGAGCGTGCCGTCCACGCTGAAGTGCTCGTCGCTGGCAAGCCGCCCCCACTGGGCGCTGAGCTTGACGCGCTCGAAGAAGGCACGGGCGAGGTCTTCGCTGAACAAGCGTTCGCGGTTGGCGCTGAAGGTGGAGTGGTCCCAGACCTTGTCTTCGATGTTCAGGCCCACGAACCAGCGATACAGCAGGTTGTAGTTGACCGCTTCGACCAACTGGCGCTCACTGCGGATGGAGAACAGGATCTGCAGCAGCAAGGCCTTGAGCAGCATCTCGGGCGGCACCGAGGGGCGCCCGCGGCGGGCATACACCGCTTCGAACTCGCTGTGCATCGTCGCCAGCAGCGCATCGACCACGGCGCGCAACTTGCGCAGCGGGTGTGACGCTGGCACGCGCTCTTCAAGGCTGATGTAGCTGAACATCGCCCCCTGGAAGTCTTGGTTGCCTCTCATCTTTCTTGTCTGGGTCGTTCTTGGATGGCTTCAGATCGTAGCGGCCCACACGGGCGGCGGCGAAGGATTTTTCAACGGCCTGCTACATCGAGGACAACGAGACCAACGTCGAGGTCATGCGCGGCATGCTGCTGCAGCGGCCGCAGATCCTGCTCGAGGTGTCGATGATCGGCCTGGACGGGCTGAGCGCGATCCGCCAGCGCCGGCCCGACCTGATCCTGCTCGACATGCAGCTGCCCGACATCAGCGGCCTGGAGCTGCTGCGCCACCTGAAAAACGATGACGACGTCGCCGACATCCCGGTCATCGTCGTCTCGGCCGACGCCACGACGGCACGCATGCAGGAAGCGCTGACCCTGGGTGCGCTGCACTACGTGACCAAGCCGCTGGAGATCGCGCGCTTCCTGCAGACCCTGGACGAGGC
>NZ_JBASTH010000117.1:0-2016 GCF_049274795.1 Aquabacterium sp. | reverse complement strand
GGCGTGATGGCGCTACTTAAGTGATTGTTGACAGCTTAATGCTCCGTGGTATTCTGATGTTATCCATTCTGAAGAGGATGGTGTAGAAAAGAATCTCATAAGAGGAGTATGGGCATGTCTGGTTCGTTACTACTATTATTGCTCCTAACTCTAGTGACTGCGGTGCTCGGGTTTGGAGGGCTCGCCGGATCTTTTGTCGGGATAGTGAAGTTTTTGTTCTTTCTGTGCTTGGTGATCTCTGTGATCTGTGTGGTTGGCGCTTGGAAGAAGGGAGAATTTGGAAAAAGAAATCCTCCGCCTCCGCCTCCGCCTCCGCCTCCGCCTCCATCCCAATTTCGGCCTCGGACTGGAAATCGGCCGCCCGGAAGCAGATAGTGCATGTCGCTTGTAGCTTGCAATCATTTGATTGCAAAGCCCGATTAATTATTTCGGGCTTTTTATTTTGTGCCATGTTTGCTACGATTATAAGACCTTTTGCGCAATAATCTTTCGGCTGCAATTTCAAGATTTTGGCTACGGCTTTGTAAAAATTTTTCAACATATACTTTGTATATGTTGAAAAATTTTTCCTTCGCCTCGCCTAAAATCTTGAAATTTCGCTACGAAAATTATTGCACAAAAGGTCTATACCATGCAGGAGAAAATAAAAAAACTCATAGGGCAGACAATTCGTACAGAATTTGGCGAAATTGAGATTCGTGAGTTTTCGGTTATGCCGCCTGAGCAGGAAGAGTTTGGTGATTATGCGTGCAACGCTGCCATGGTGCTTGCAAAAGTTCTCCAAAAAAATCCAATGGAAATTGCTCAAGCGCTTGTGACAGCAATTAAGAAAACAGCGTCGGATTTGATTAAAAAAATTGACGTGGTGTCACCCGGCTTTATCAATATATCCATTAGTGATTCTCTTGTGCTTGCGTCGGTAAGCAATATCCTTGCGCGTCCGGATACGTGGGAGAAAAGTACGGAAGGAAATGGCAAGACTGTTATTTTGGATTACTTTGCATTAAATATCGCAAAAGAACCGCATGTAGGGCATTTGCGTTCGGCGGTAATCGGAGATGCACTCAAACGGATTTTGCTTGCCCGCGGATATCACACGGTTGCCGATACGCACGTGGGTGACTGGGGAACGCAATTTGGAATTTTGTTGTATGGATATAAAAATCTTTCCCTAGAAGAGAATTGGAAATCATTGGTGGAGAAAGATGCGTTTTTTAAATTGAATGAATTGTATGTGAAGACAAGTGCGCATATAAAAGATAATCCCAAATTGCGGGAAGAAGCAAAAAAAGAATTCGCTAAACTCGAACAGGGCGATAAGGAAAACAGGGAGATCTGGCAATGGATGGTGGATATTTCCATGAAAAAATTGGAACAAAGTGCTAAACGGCTTAACCTGCTTACGTTTGAAGAAAATCGTGGAGAGAGTGTGTATGAGGGTGCGATGCCGCTGATTGTGGAATTGGCACTTGCAAAAGGTATTGCGAAAAAAACAGAAGACGGTGCGGTGATTGTTGATCTGACAGAAGAACATCTTGACCAAGCGGTGTTAATTAAATCTGATGGGGCTTCGACCTATCTTTTGCGCGATCTTGCTACTATTAAATATAGGCAGGAAGAATGGCATTTTTGGAAAAATTTATATATTGTGGACAATCGCCAATCTCATCATTTTCGGCAGGTATTTCGCGTAGCCGAGATGCTCGGGTTTGAAGGGGTGGGAGCAAGCGAGCATGTGGAATTTGGATTTATGAAATTGCCCGAGGGTGCCATGAGTACGCGTGCGGGTAATACGATCTCGCTTGATGTCGTGCTTGATGAAGCCGAGACACGGGCACGGGACGTGATACGGATAAAAAATCCCGACTTGAAAGATGCGAACGAGGTAGCAAAAAAAGTTGGACTCGGCGCAATTAAATTTTTTGATCTTTCGCATAATCGGCGATCTGATGTGGTGTTTCGATGGGAAGACGTGCTTTCGTTTGAGGGAAATACCGGGCCGTATATCCAATATAC
>NZ_JBASTH010000116.1:0-2164 GCF_049274795.1 Aquabacterium sp. | reverse complement strand
GCCCCCAATATTCTGGCTTCACATCCAGACGCATGCCGTCAACCATCAGCAACCAGGCCGCGATCACATCAATTCGATCCGCGTTGGCATTAGGCGCGGTTAACACGGCAACCAGCGCAAGGGTGCTCCCGAGTTCGACACCAAATGCTGTAAGTGGTTGATTTGACTAGGTTGACCTAGTCAGCGTGCCACTACAGGAGGGGTAACTGGAGTTCGTTGCTGAGCTTTTTGACCTTCAAGGCGGCCATGGTGGCGGCCTGATCTTGGTTGATGCTGGAGATGCCTGAGACAGGTGCGCCGTTGTCGATGCTGACGCTGTGGCGTTGAATGCGCCGCAGACTGGCCAGCGCGGCTTCGGGGCTCAGCGGGCTGCCAGCGAGTTTGAGGCGCTGGCGCATGACCCGGTACAGGATCAGCGCCATGAAGCAGATGCTGGCGTGGGCCTTGATGCGCTCGGGCAGACGGTGGAAGACGGGGGCGATCTCGATCTCGGACTTGAGCACCTTGAAGCCCCGCTCGATATCGGCCAAGGCCTTGTAGCGCTGCACGACCTCGGTGGCACTGAGATCGGCCACGTTGGTCACCAGCATCAGCTTGCCGTCCATGAGTGCGGCACGCTGCAGGGCCTGCGTATCGAGCGCATAGGTGAACACGTCGGACTGCAGGTCGACCTTGATGATGCGGCTGAGGTGAGCGTCGCTGACCTCGTGGAAGAAGCGCGCCTTGGCACCACTGTCGGAGAGCTTGCGACCGCGGCGCATCACGCCATCGTCTTGCGCATCGAGCTTGCCCGCCAGTTCGGCAGCGCGTACGTGCAATGCGTCGATCTTGCCTTGCCGCTGGGCCGATTGCTCCTGCGCGGTGACGGGGTCGTGGGCGATCACCAGTCGATGCTCACCCCAGCGGGTTTCCTCAATGACCTCACACGATGCGTCGGCCATCTTGGCCTGCATGGCCTGCAGGACTTCGGCGAACTCGCTATAACGCCGCCCCGGCACCGCCAGGATGAACTCCATCGGCTGGCCGCTGGGCAGCTTCAACTCAGACAGGGCGGCCACATTGTCCAGCGACAGCAGGCCTCGGTCGGCCACGATGACCAGACGGCGGATGTGCGGATACCGTTTGAGCAAGGTGCCCAGCATGGGTAGCAGCGTGGGCGCCTCCGCCGTGTTGCCAGCAAAGACCTCATGGTGGATGGGCATGCCATCGGCTGTTTGCACCACACCCAGCATGAACTGACGGGCGATCAACCCCTCCTTGGACATGCCAAAGCGGCGCACATCGCCACCTTGCTCACTCAAGCCTTCAGCGCGGATGGTGGTCAGGTCGTAGAAGACAACCGAGAGTTCTTCATCGATCAATGGGCGCAGCAGATGGGCCACCGTGTCATTGACGGCGACCTGGTGGTCCATGAGCGCATCCATGCTGCGCAGCAGTTGCTGGTGGCTGAGCTTGTCGGCATCAACTCCCGGCATGCTCACGGTTTGCAGCCAGCGCAGGGTGCCCAGCTTGGAGTCGGCATCGCACAGGCGGTTGAAGACCATGACACGGATGGCCTGCTCGATGGGGGTGGTGTAGCGTGCACGCCGGAAGACCGCCGCCAGGGCGTCAAAGCCCAGTTCACGCCAGAGTTGATCGAGAGCCCAGACATCACCGAGCGTCAAGGCCGATTCAAAGCGCACCTGGGGCGTGGTGATGTCCACGCCGCTGCGACCCTTGGCACGAAGCAAGGTGCGCAGCACGGCATCGACCGTGCCGCCGTCCTCATCAACGCGACCCAGAGTGGCCACCGTGCGCTGGCGAGGCTGACCTTGCTCGTCACGGAAGGACTCGACCAACTGGGCGTAGGTGCGGCTTTTGGAGCGGGTGAGCTTGATGAACATGCCGCAAGTATAGCGCAACACCCCAATTGCGCCACTACAAAGCATTCATGAAGTTGCCACTACAAAACTTCCGCAAAAATGTGCATAAGTCGTTGATTCACATGGAAGCGGCTTCACCAAAAATGCGAAATCGGCATTTTGGTGTCGAACTCGGGGGTGCTATCAACCTGTCCCATGCGTTGCTCGTTCATCACATCAAGGCATGGGGCGCTGCACTGGACGTTCGGGAGCACTGTTTTTTTCAATACGAACGGCTGCGGAAAGTGTCGAATCCACATGGG
>NZ_JBASTH010000115.1:0-49664 GCF_049274795.1 Aquabacterium sp. | reverse complement strand
CCCAGGCCGATCACCGCATGCGCGCCATGTACGCCTGGCACGCCATGGAAGAGATGGAGCACAAGGCCGTGGCCTTCGATGTGCTGCAGAAGGTGGCCAAGGTGGGTTACCTGCGCCGTACCCTGGCGCTGGTGTTCGTGACGCTGGGCTTCAACCTCAACGTGATGCTGAACACCAGCTACATGCTCAAGATCGATGGTTTCAGCCGTGCCCAGCGCTGGAAGATGGGCGCCAAGGGCCTGTGGTGGCTGTTCGGCTGGAACGGGCTGTACTCGCGCCTCACGGGCAAGTACCTGCGCTATTTCAAACCCGGCTTCCACCCCTGGGACACGGGCGTGATCAAGAGCTACCAGGTCTGGGTGGACACCTACAACCGCACGGGCGATCCGATCCAGGCGGGCGAAGCGCTGCAGGCGTTGCACGCCGTTTGAGCTAGCCAACCAACCGAGTCAAAAACAACCCGCCCCGGGCCTGTGAAGGCTGCGGGGCGGCTTGCCTGGTCAGTTCACCATGCGGTTGCCCTTTCGGGCGGCTGTGCCGGGATCCGGGGCGCCGGTGGCACGCATGATGTGCCGGTCCGTCACGCCGATGCCGCGCAGAAACTCCTCGCGCAGACGCAGCACGTCCTGGATGGTGTCTTCGGTGGCGTCGACCAGGTAGCCCTGGATGCGTTCGAGCTCTTCGATCTGCTGCTCGCTGAAGCTGGGGCGGGCCCAGGTGGGCAGCACGACGCAGGGGCAGAAACCCCAGGCGCCGGGCCGGTAGTGCACGTCCTGCTCCAGCAGGGCCTGGGTCAGGTCTTCCAGGGCGCTGCTGCCCAGGTCCTGTTCCAGGCCGGTCTCGATCACCTGGGCCGCCACCACGCGGGGGGCGGCCAGGTCGATCACCAGGCGGCACATCACGGGGTCGGCAAAGGGGTGAGGCTGGTATCGCCAGTGACCTTCCATCAGGCAGGCCGCCGCGATCGGTTGATCGCAGTCCGACGAAACATTGTCGAGCCAGTTCATGCGCCATCCTCCAGTGAAAGGGGTTTCAGGAAGGTGGCCTCTGCGGTGTGTACAGCACAGGGCACTGAACACATCATGCAGAAACCAGGCCATTCGTGTTGGGCAAATTGCATGCCCTTCCCCTTCTTCGGCGTATCTTTGCAACGCGCCCCGGGATGTGCCAACTTCGCCTATATTCTGGAAGGCTGCACTGAGTGCTGAATGAGCCCGGGAGGGCGTCTCAGCGCCGCGCGTGCCCGCAGTGTGCCCACCCCAGCCCGACCAGGCCCAGCCCCATCAGGGCGTAGGTGGAGGGTTCGGGCACGCCAGGGACCACAGGCGGGCTGACATAGGCGTATTGCATGCTGAAGGTCTGGTCGACCAGCGCACCAGCCAGGAACAGCAGGTTGACATCCAGGTCGCCACCGGTCGTGTTGGTGTACGAGAAACTGAACGTGTCGCTGGCCTGCGAGGTCAGGTCGATCAAGCTGCAGTCGGTGCACAGGTCGTTGTCGACACGGAGCTCGTTCCCCATGCCGAACGACTTCATCGAAGGGTCTGCCAGGGAGTCCACATAGAAATAGGCCCCTACCCCGGCCCTCGCCGTTGCCGAATACGAGTAGTAGCTCAGGTCGCGGGTGGGGTCCTTCTGGGCCAACATGGTGTCCCGGAGATCGGCCACCTGTTGCTGCGACAGGTTCAGCGAGGTGGCATACGAGCCTTCGAGCACGATCGTCGTGCCGGCACCCAGGGTGATCTGGAACGGGAAACCCAGGCCTTGTGTGCCATAGGCATAGTCGTAACCGATGGTGGCCATCGAATTGGACGTGCCTGAGACGGACATCCCATATGACGAACTGGACTGGCCGGTCAGGTCATTGCTGCTGCCCAGCGTGGCCGACGCCGAGCCGCCTGTTCCGCCCAGGGTGGCCGAGCCCAGCGAGGTCGCAGCAGAAATCGATGGCAGCGGCAGGCCGGGCAGGTTGCCGAGCTGGCCATCGCTTTGATAGCCCACGTCGGTGACGCTGCTCACCGACGTGTCCGTCGGGTTGAAGGCGGGCAATGGGAGGATGCTGCCGCCGTTGTTGTCATCGATGAGGGTGAGGCGCAGGTCGCTGAAGCTGACTTGCGCGCTGATGGCCGCGTGCGCATTGGTGAGGCTCAGCGTGGCGAGCAGGCAGGCCGCGGCGACGGCCGATGATGTGGCGTTGAAGGCCATTCGAAACTCCCTTGGATTGGTGACGAGAAGTTTCTGCGGCGCAGCAGGCCAGGGTCAACAGACGTTGGGGTGCGATTTGGCGCCCGTGCCACATGGGCAGGGGCTGATCCCCCGCTTCGGGGGATCAGCGGCTACGGGTTAGACCTGTGCGTGCCGTGCTCAGCGCTCGATGCTGATCAGCTCGACGGTGAAGGTCAGGTCGGCATTGGGCGGGATCACGCCGCCGGCGCCGGAAGTCCCGTAGGCTGTTTTGGCCGGGCATTGCAGGGTGGCCTTGCCACCCACCTTCAGCGTCTGCACGCCTTCTGTCCAGCAGGGGATCACGCGGTTCAGGGGGAACACGGCCGGCGAGCCACGCTTGTACGAGCTGTCGAACACGGTGCCGTCCTTGAGCTTGCCTTCGTAGTGCACCTTGACCACGCTGGCGGCGGTGGGCTGCGCGCCGGAGCCGGCCGTGAGGTGGGTGACGACCACGCCGGAGGGTAGGGTCTGGGTGGCGGCCGCGGTGCTGGCCAGGGCGGGCAGGCTCAGGCCGCACAGGGTTGTCAGGGCGAGGGTGGCCAGCAGGGGGCGGGTGCTCAGCATGGTGATGACTTTTCTGGGATGTTGAGGGGGGATGCCGGGTGGCAGCTTGCCACGTTTCCCGTGTCCGGCAAGTCACAGCTTGTTCGATCCGGGTAAGCTGGCAGGACCACTTTGCTGCAGGACATGCCCGCTGCCTTGATCGACGACCCTCGTCTGCGTGAGCTGGCGCGCATGAAGCGCGTCTCGCTGGCCTGCCTGCTGCTGGCGGTGGTGGGCCTGTTCACCAGCGTGGCGGCCATGGGGCAACCCGGCGCGCACGGCGGCTGGGCCTGGTTCAAGGCCTTCTGCGAGGCGGCCGTGGTGGGCGGCCTGGCCGACTGGTTCGCCGTGGTGGCGCTGTTCCGCCGGCCGATGGGCTTGCCGATCCCGCACACGGCGCTGATCCCCCGGGGCAAGGAACGCATCGCCGACAGCCTGGCGGTGTTCGTGCGTGACAGCTTCCTGGCGCCCGAGGTGCTGCTGGCCAAGCTCAAGGTGTTCAACCCGGCCGAGCGTCTGGGCCAGTGGCTGCGCCAGCCCGAGAACCTGGAGACGGTGGCCGGCTCGGTACGGTCGATGGCGCTGGAGGCGCTGTCACTGCTGAACGAGCAGGCGGTGCGCCGCGCCATCGGCGAGTTCCTGGTGGCCCGGGCCCTGCGCTGGGATGCAGCCGCCACGGCCGGCAGCGTGCTGGACGTGCTGACGCGCGGCGGGCGCCACCAGCAGGTGCTGGACGCGGCCCTGCAGAAGGTGGGCGACTACCTGGCCACCGACGAGATGCGTGAACTGGTGGCCGGCCGCCTGGTGGGCTATGCGCGCAAGGAGTGGCCCAAGATCACCACCGTGGTCGACACGTTCGGCAGCATCGACAAGATGGCCGCGAACATGTCGGACCGCCTGGCGCTGGAACTGGTGAGCGAGGTGCACAAGGCCGTGTCGCAGCCCGACCATGCCGTGCGCCAGCGCTTCGATGCGTGGATGGCGGATTTCATCGAGCGGCTCAAGGGCGATCCGTTCTTCGCGCAGGAGGTCAATGCGCTCAAGGACCGCGTGGTGCAGCGCGACGATGTGCGCGACTACCTGGAAGGCGTGTGGACCACGGTGCGCGACAGCCTGGAGGCCGACATCCGCCGGGAGGATTCGGCGCTGCTGGGCCACCTGCGGGCCTCGCTGGCGGCGCTGGCTGGCCGGCTGGGGCGCGATCCTGGTCTGGCCGATGCCATCAACGAGCACGTGCTGTCGGCCAGCGGCGCGCTGGTCGAGCGCCTGCGCGAAGGCGTGGCCGGCCACATCTCGGCCACGGTGCGCGCCTGGGACGACCGCAGCCTGGTGCAGCAGATCGAGCTGGGCGTGGGCCGCGATCTGCAGTTCATCCGCCTGAACGGTACGCTGGTGGGCGGGGTGATCGGGCTGGTGCTGTATGGCGCCACCTGGTGGGTGTCGCACTGAGGCAGCGCGAGGGCCGGGCATTGGATGGGGCTTTTGCGAATCTGCTCCAATCGTGCGCAAGCGTGCGTGCACCTTTGTTTTGAGCGCGCCCTGTGGAGCAACACATGTCCGAATCCGACAACTACACGCCTCCCGCCGTCTGGACCTGGAAGCAGGGCAACGGTGGCCAGTTCGCCAACATCAACCGCCCGATCGCCGGGCCGACGCACGACAAGGATCTGCCCGTCGGCAAGCACCCCTTGCAGCTGTACTCGCTGGGCACGCCCAACGGCCAGAAGGTCACGGTGATGCTGGAAGAGCTGCTGGAGGCTGGCCACACCGGTGCCGAGTACGACGCCTGGCTGATCCGCATCAACGAGGGCGCGCAGTTCGGCTCGGGCTTCGTCGAGGTGAACCCCAACTCCAAGATCCCGGCCCTGGTGGACCGCAGAGGCCCCGAGCCCATCCGCGTGTTCGAATCCGGCGCCATCCTGATCCACCTGGCCGAGAAGTTCGGCGCCTTCCTGCCCACCGAGCCGGCCAAGCGGGCGGAGTGCCTGTCGTGGCTGTTCTGGCAGATGGGCAGCGCGCCCTTCCTGGGCGGCGGCTTCGGCCACTTCTATGCCTACGCGCCCACCAAGATCGAGTACGCCATCGACCGCTACGCGATGGAAGTCAAGCGCCAGATGGATGTGCTGGACCGCCACCTGGCCGAGCACCGCTTCCTCGGTGGCGACGAGTACACCATCGCCGACATGGCCATCTGGCCGTGGTACGGCGCGCTGTCCAAAGGCCAGCTCTACGGGGCTGGGGAATTCCTGCAGGCGCACACCTACACCAACGTCGTACGCTGGGCGGACGAGATCGCGCAGCGCCCTGGTGCGCGGCGCGGTCGCATGGTCAACCGCACCTTCGGCGATCCCGCGAGCCAGCTGCACGAGCGGCATGACGCCAGCGATTTCGACACGAAGACGCAAGACAAGCTCAACCCCGCCTGACGCCCTCGCATGACCATCACCCTCTACGACTGCGCCACCGCTCCCAGCCCCCGCCGCGCCCGCATCCTGCTGGCCGAAAAGGGCGTGCCCCACGAGACCGTGCAGGTGGACCTGCGCAGCGGTGAGCAGATGGGCGAGGCGTTTCGTCTGGTGAACCCGTCATGCACGGTGCCGGCCTTGCGCACGGAAGAAGGCCCGGTGCTGACGGACAACGCCGCCATCGCGGCCTACCTGGAGGCGCGCTTTCCCGAGCCGCCGATGATGGGCGTGACCCCGCTGGAGAAGGCCGAGGTGGCCAGCTGGTTCTGGCGCGTGGAGTTCGAAGGCCTACTGGCCATCGCCGATGCCTTTCGCAACAGCAGCCCGGCGATGCTCAACCGCGCCCTGCCCGGGCCGGTGGACCACCCGCAGATCCCGGCGCTGGCCGAGCGAGGGCTGCTGCGCATCGGGCAGTTCTTCGACACGCTCAACGAGCGGCTGGCGCAGCGCGAGTTCATCGCGGCCGACCGATTCAGCATCGTCGACATCACCGCCGTGGTGGCGGTGGATTTTGCGCGGGTGGTGAAGGTGCGCGTGACCGAGGCGCACCCGCACCTGCTGCGCTGGCGCGAGGCCATGGGGCAGCGGCCGTCGATGTCTCTTTGAGAGACACGGGCCTGGCGCTCAGTCGGGCGCCTTGAACACCAGCACCTTCAAGGCGCGGTCGGGGGACACGTCGGTGAAGGCCGCAGGGTTGGCCAGGCGCTCCACGAAGCCGATGCCGGGCGCCTCTGCCGTGACCAGGTCCTTCAGGACATCCGGCCCCAGCTTGGTCGAGTTGAGGCACAGCAGTGCATGGCCGCCCGGCGCCAGCAGGTCGGGCAGGCGGCGTACCAGCCGGGCATAGTCCTTCTCGGCCACAAAGCTGCCCTTCTGGTAGGTGGGCGGGTCCATGATGACCAGTTCGTAGGGGCCGCCCCGGGTGATCTTGCCCCACGAGCTGAAGATGTCGTGCGGCAGGAAGCTGGCGCCCTGCGTGATGCCGTTGAGGTGGTGGTTCTGCTTGCCGATGGACAAGGCGCCGCCGGCCATGTCCACGTTGATGACTTGCCCCGCGCCGGCCTGCATGGCCACGACCGAGAAGGCGCAGGTGTAGGCGAACAGGTTGAGCACCTTGGCGCCTGGGCGGGCCGCCACGTGCGCGCGCACCCAGCGGCGGCCCTCGGCCATGTCCAGGAACAGGCCGTGGTTCATGCCGCGCAGCAGGTGCACCTTGAAGCGGGCGCCCTGCTCGGACACGTCGTGCGGATCGGGCACCTCTCCGGCCAGCAGGCGGGTGGTGGCGCGTACCTCGTCGCGGTGCTGGAAGACCAGGTTCAGGGGCTGGCCAGGCGCGATGGCGTCCCAGCGCTGCTGCAGTGCGGCCTGCACGGTGGCCAGGTCGTCGTCTGACACGGGCTGGAAGCTGGTGAGCAGCCAGGCGGGCGGGTAGGCGTCCAGCGTCCATTGTTCGCAGCCGGGGTAGAGGCCGCCGCGGCCATGGAAGAGGCGCTGCGCATCGGTGGGGATGTGGTCGATGCGGGCGATGGCATCGAGCAGGGCTTGGAAGGGCAGGGACACGGGAGCGAAGGCGCGCGGGGCGGTGAAGGGATGTGCAGGGACGCGAGGCCTGCATTGTCGGCGACCCGGCCGCATCCCTAAGGCCAGGGATGGGCGCCGGGGCCTGCGTCGATAGCATCGGGGTGCAGTTGCTGGCGATGTCGGCATGCACGCCATGCACAAGGGAGAGGCGCATGAAATACCCGGGCCGCATCATCAAGGCGGGCGAGGCCGAGGCCCGCATCGTGAAGGCGCTCAAGACGGCACTCAACAAGGCGCTGGGCTTGCGGGGCGGGGGCGGTGAGGCCATCGTGCTCGACGCCGACAACCCCACCTTCGGGCCGCGCATGAAGCAGGCCGTGCAGCTGTTCCAGGCGCGCAATGTGGACGACGAGGGCCAGCCGCTCAAGACGGACGGCGAGGTGGGCGCGCTGACCTGGGCAGTGCTGTTCGGCGCGGCGCGCGTTCCGCAGGCCGATGCGCCGAAGGATGCCTTCCTGGCGGCGGTGGTGGCCAAGGCGGGCAGCCAGGCCGATGCGGGTGTGCGCGAGCAGCCCCGCAACAGCAACCGCGGGCCGGAGGTCGATGTCTACCTGCGCCGATCCGGCGTGACACCCGGCCTGGCCTGGTGCTGCGCCTTCACCTACTGGTGTTTCGACGAGGCGGCCAAGGCCGCGGGCCGTGCCAACCCCATGTTCCGCACCGCCGGCTGCATGGCCCACTGGAACAATGCGCAGCGTCAGGGCGCGCGGCGCATCCCGGCTGCGCAGGCTGTGGCCGATCCGGCCCTGGTCAAGCCGGGCATGGTGTTCATCATGGACTTCGGCGGGGGCCTGGGCCACACGGGCTTTGTCGAGCGCATCGACGGCGGCTACATCCACACCATCGAAGGCAACACCGACGCCTCGCAGACGCGCGAGGGCGGCGGTGTCTACCGGCTGCAGCGCAAGCTGTCGAGCATCAACAAGGGGTTCATCGATTACGCTGGGGTGTGAGGGTTCACAGCGCTTCAGCCCTTCAGCCCCCGCAGCAGCGCCTCATGAAACTCCTTGGGCGATTCGACCTGGGGTGAGTGGCCCAGCGCCGGGAACTCCACCAGCTGAGCGCCCGGGATCGCCTTGGCCGTGGCGCGGCCCAGTGCGGGGTAGTCACCCAGCTTGTCGGCGATGGCCTTGGGCGCTCGCGCGGCGCCGGGGGCGGTGCGGTCCTTGCCGCCGATCACCAGCAGGGTGGGCACCTTGAGCTGGGCGAACTCATGCACCACGGGCTGGGTGAACACCATGTCGGAGGTCTGGGCCTGGTTCCAGGCCACGCTCTCGCGGCCGGGGCCGGCGTACAGGCCGGCCTGCATGTGCACCCAGCGGTCGTACTCGGGCTTCCACAGGCCGTTGTAGTAGAAGCGGAGCTGGTAGGCCTTGATGCCCTCGAAGCTGGTCTTGAGCTCGCCCTGGTAGAGCTGGTCGATGGTGGCGTAGGGCACGCCTGCGGCCTGCCAGTCTTCCAGGCCGATGGGGTTGACCATCACCAACTGTGACACGGCCTGCGGGTGGTTGAGGGCGAAGCGTGTGGCCAGCATGCCGCCCATGGAGTGGCCGATCACGGTGGCCTGCTTGATGTTCAGCGATTGCAGCAGGGCGTGCGTGTTGGCCGCGAGTTGGCCGAAGCTGAACTGGTAGCCCTTGGGCTTGCTGGACGCGCAAAAGCCGATCTGGTCCGGGGCGATCACGCGCCAGCCTTGCTCGCTGAGCACGCGGATGGTCTCTTGCCAGGTGGCGCCGCAGAAGTTCTTGCCATGCAGCAGCACGGCGGTGCGGCCGTTGGCCTTCCCCTTGGGGGCGATGTCCATGTAGGCCATCTCCAGCGCCTGTTGCTGCGATGTCAGCTTGAAGCGCTGGATGGGGTGCGGGTAGTCGAAGCCTTCGAGCTGCGCGCCGTAGGTGGGGGCTGGCGCTGCGGCAGCGGCCTCGGTGGTGGTCTGGGTAGCGGCCTGGCTAGTGGCGGCCGTGGCAGTCGGTTGGGCCGCGTAGGCGCAGGGCAGGGTCAGGGCGGCCAGGGTCAGGCCGGCGGCGACAGGCTTCATCAGCAACTCCGTTGTCGGGGTGGGTGTGCGGCCGTGTCATCGTGTGGCGCGGCCTTGATGGCTTGGTTCGTTCAGATATGAACGGAAAAGTTCGCTGTTGGGATGCTGCTCTGTGTGACAGGCAAGGGCCCTGTCCTGTCGCCCGAGATCAGTGTCCGGCAATCCTCAGCCACAGCAGCAGCAACACAGCCAGCGCCAGGGCCGCGCTGAGCACCTTCCAGAACACCACCGGGTGCCGTTCGATGAGGGCGGGCGCCCGGCGCGGCTGGTACTGCAGGCCGGGATCGTGCAGATCGTGGATGAACTCGGACAGCGCTTCCTGCCGCTTGTGCGCTTGGGGGTGCAATGCGCGCCGCAGCACGGCGTCGAGCCAGGCAGGCAGTTCGGGCCGGTGTTCGCGCAACGGGGTGTAGTGCAACCGGGTCACGTCGCGCTCGGTGCGCACGCGCGTGACCTGCAGGCCGTAGGGGAGCTGGCCCGTCAGCATCTGGTAGGTGAGCACGGCCAGCGCGAACAGGTCGGAGGCGGCGCTGCCGCCCTGGCCCGTGAAGTACTCGGGCGCGGTGTACTGCAGCGTGCCGACCAGCGCATCCGGGCGTGGCGCATCGCTGCCTTCGGCCAGACCGGCCACGTGCACCGCGCCGAAATCGATGATCTTGACGGTGCCGGTGACGTCGATCATCACGTTCTCGGGGCGCAGATCCTGGTGCAGCATCTCCTTGCGGTGAAAGGCCTGCAAGCCGCGCGCGATCTGCTCGGTGATGCGGCGCACGGCGTCCAGGCTGGGCGCGGGATGGTCGGTCATCCACTGGGCCAGGGTGTGGCCTTCGATGTGCTCCATGGCCACGAACAGGTGCTGGCGTGGGCGTTCGATGGCGCAGGGTTTGAGCACATGGGCGCTGTCGATGCGGCGGGCCACCCATTCTTCCAGCAGGAAGCGGTCAAGCCAGGCGGGCTGCTCGCGCAGGTCCACCGCCGGGGTCTTGAGCACGACCTGCTGGCCGGTGGCCTCGTCCAGCGCCAGGTGCACATGGCTGCGGGCGCTGGCGTGCAGTTCGCGCACGATGGTGTAGCCCTCGAAGCGCATGCGTGGCTGCAGGGGCGGCGGCAGGGCCAGGCCCTCGCGCTGCACGGGCAGTTCACGGGCTTCGGGCTCGGGCAGGGTGTCGATGCGCACCAACTGCACGGTCAGGTTGTCCTGGCTGCCGCGTTCCAGCGCGGTGTCGATCAGGGCGCTGGCGGCTTGGTCGACATCATCGCCATGGGCCTGAAGTGCCTTGTGCACGGCGGCGGCATCGAGGTGCTCGTAGGCGCCGTCGCTGGCCAGCAGGTAGACCTCGCCGGGTGTCAGTGGCCAGTGGCGGTAGTCGATTTCGATGGACGGGCCCATGCCCAGCGCGCGGGCCAGGTAGGTCTCCACGGACGAGGCGTGGAGGCGATGATCCTCGGTGAGCTGCTCCAGCGCCTGGGCGTGCAGGCGGTACACGCGCGTGTCGCCCACGTGCAGCAGGTGCGCCTCGCGGCCTTTGAGGATGAGGGCGCTGAAGGTGCAGACGTAGCCGCGATCCGGATCGAAGCGGGCGTCGCTGCGGCGGGTCTGGGCGTGCAGCCAGGCGTTGGTGGCTTCCAGCACGCGCTGCGCGGAGCGGCGCACTGTCCAGGCCTCGGAGGTGTCGTGGTAATCGTCCAGGAAGCTGCGCACGGCGGCGGCGCTGGCCACCTGGCTCACGGCGCTGCTGCCGATGCCGTCGGCGATCGCGATGGCGATGCCCTTGGTGGCCAGCAGCGTGCCGGTGGGCACGGCCGCGCCGTGGAAATCCTGGTTCACGGCCTTGCGCCCGGCCCGCGAATGCTGGCCGAGCGTGATGCGCAGCGCGCCGGTCATGGCCGGGGCACCGCCCGGCGAGCCGGTGCGGTGGGGGCTTGAGGCATGGGCGCGATCAGGCCACGATGCGCTTGGGCGCGGTCTTGTAGTGCGTGGCGTACAGCGTGGCACCCACGAAGGTGAGGCCGCCCACCAGGTTGCCGATCACGGTGGGGATCTCGTTCCAGATCAGGTAGTCCATGATCGTGAAGTTGCCGCCCAGCAGCAGGCCGGAGGGGAACAGGAACATGTTGACGATGCTGTGCTCGAAGCCCATGTAGAAGAAGATCATCACGGGCATCCACATGCCGATGGCCTTGCCCGACACGGACGTGGACATCATGGCCGCGACCACGCCAGTGGACACCATCCAGTTGCACATCACGCCGCGAATGAACAGGGTGAGCATGCCGGAGGCGCCGTGCGCCGAGTAGCCCACCGTGCGGCCTTCGCCGATGTGGCCGATCTTCTGGCCGACGGCGTTGGCGGCCTCGCTGAAGCCGAAGGTGAAGATGATGGCCATGAACACGGCCACCGTGAGGGCGCCGGCGAAGTTGCCGAAGAACACCAGCGTCCAGTTGCGGAACACGCCGGCCCAGGTGGCGCCGGGCCGCTTGTCGAACACGGCCAGCGGGACCAGCGTGAACACGCCGGTCAGCAGGTCGAAGCCCAGCAGGTAGAGCATGATGAAGCCGACCGGGAACAGCATGGCGCCGACCAGCGCGTTGCCCGTGTTGACGGTGACGGTGACCGCGAAGGCCGCGGCCAGTGCCAGGATGGCACCGGCCATGTACGAGCGGATCAGCGTGTCGCGGGTGGACATCAGCAGTTTGGATTCACCGGCGTCGACCATCTTGGTGACGAATTCGGCGGGGGCGAGGTAGGCCATGGGGTTCCTTTGGGGCAATAAGGACAGGCCACGGTGAAGGTGCTGTCTTTCGGTGCCGCGAAGGCCATGAAAAAAGCGCCCACCACCGCACCCTGCCGGAGCAGGACACTGGGTTGGACGCCGTTATCCACACGTTGGTGCACCACCCCGGGGCGCGTTGGCACCATGCAGGGTGGTTGTCAGGCCGCCTTTAGCCTGATGGCGTCAAGGCAAGCTAGAGGCATGCCAGCATGGGCTTCACTTGGAGGTGCCGGGCTTGGGGAAGGCGAAATCCGGCAGCGAGAGCGTGGCCTCGGCCACGTCCAGCAGGCGGCGGTTCTGGTCCATGGAGGTTTTCTGCAGGGCGCGGAAAGCCGCTTCTTCCGTGAGGCCCATGCGCGACATCAGCACGCCCTTGGCGCGCTCGATCACCTTGCGCTCGTTGAGCGTGCGGCGCGCGGTCTCCAGCTCGGCCTCCATGGTGGCCAGGCGGGCGGACTGGGCCTGCAGCATGTCCAGCAGCGACGAGGCCTGCGCCTGCTGCGCGGCGGTGTCGATGTGGTTGGCCAGGCCCTCGGTGACGGCGGCGGGCAGGGGCATGCTGCCCGGCTGCGCGGCTGCGTCGAAGAAGCGCTCGACCGCCTGCGCATGCGGCGATGGGTTGTCGCGCAATTGTTGCAGCAGGCCTTCGGCGTCGAGCAAGGCCTGCTCGGCGGCGCGTACCTGGGCCTCGCAGTGTTGGCGCAGGGCCTGCACCAGCTGTTGCTGCAGATCCCATTGCGCGGTGATGTGGGCGCTGCTGACCTCGAACCAGTCGTCGCTGAGCTGCGCGTCGAGCGCGGCGCCGGGGCGGGCGGTGCACAGGGTGCGGCGCAGGCGCTCCAGGCGGGCCACGCCGGGCGTGAGCAGGTGCTGCTGCCAGTGGGTGCGCAGGGCGGGCTCGGCGAACTCCTCGAACACGCGCAGGCTGCTTTCCTGGGCATCGATCAGGTGGATCAGGCGCTGCTGCTGGGCCTCGTCGCCATGGCCGGAGGCGTAGAGCAGGGCGCCCACGGCGCGCTCCTGGCCGGCGGCTTCCTTGCTCTGCACCAGGTGCAGGAAGGCCACCAGCAGGCGCGAGATGCCGGGGTGCGCGGTGGCGTCGGCCACGTGGAAGATCAGCTCGACCAGGCCCGCGATCAGGCGGCTGAAGGCGGCCACCGAGTCATGGGCGCTGAGCGTGCGTTGCTCGATCTGGGTGCGCAGGCCGTCGAGCATGTCCAGGCCCATCAGGGCCCAGGCCATCATCGAGATCATGCGGGCCGAGGCGCCCTGGCCCGGCTCCGTCTGTGTGGCGAAGATGGCGCGCGCTTGAGCCTCCAGTGGCTGGGCCTCCAGCACGGCGGCCTGGCGCACCTCGGTGAACTGTTGTCCGCCCGAGGCCAGGTACACACTGGTGGCGCCGCGCTCGCGCTGCAGGGCGTGGATCAGCTGGCCGATCACATCGACCAGCTCGGCGCGGGCGGCCAGGTGCTTGAGTGCGTCGATCTCGAGCTGCTTGGCGCGGAGCACGAGGTGCGAGACGGACAGCGCCGGCAAGGCGGCGGGAGCAGGGGCAGAGAGGGCAGCGGGCAGGGACATGGGGGCGCAAAGACATCGCTTTGCGCCCATTGTCCGCAACTTGGCCGCGTTTGGGCGAGGCGGCGCGGTTTTTCCGCGCGTCTCGGGGTGCCCGGTCGTTGTGCTCGGTGATGCTCAGAGGTGCAGTTGTCCAGCCGCCTCGGGCTGGTACTGGATGGCGGCCACCACCGCGTGGTGGATGGCGCCGTCCACGCCTGTCCAATTCACCTGCTGGCCCACGCGCGCGCCCAGCAGGGCGGTGCCCAGGGGCGTGAGCACGGACAGGCCGCCACTCACGTCGTCGTGGGGTAGCTCAGCGTCAGGCTGCGGGTGCTGCCGTTGGCCTACCCCATCAGCACCACGCGTGAGCGCATGGTGACCACGTGGCCCGGCACAGCTTGAGGCGGTACCAGGTCGGCAAAGTCGAGGATGTCCATCAAGGCCTCGGTGGCGCTGGTGTGGGCCGAGGCGGTGTCCTGCCGTTCGACCAGGGCGAACAGGCGTTGGTGATCGACGTTGGTCAGGACGCGCGGGGCGGTTTGCGGCGAAGGCATGCGGTTCTCCGGTGGGTGTTGCGCTGGGGACGCCCGGAGACCAGAGATGCGCTGAAGGTGAAGGAGGGGTGGGTGGTCGCCGGGCTCAGGAATGTGCGGCGAGGCACGGGTGGGCCAGGCCACCTCCGGCCAGGGCATGCAGCGGCGCCACGGCGAGCGCGGGGGCGCCGTGCATGTCGTGCGTGTGGTGCTGCAGGGATGAGCGGGTGACCATGCGGGCCTTTGTTGGAAGGAACGGCGGCCCCTGCAACGAGGCCGCCGACCAGGCCGGGCTCAGGGTGCCAGGGCCACCACCACGTGGCCTTCGTCCACGCGCACGGCATGGGCGCGCACCGAGTGCTCGGGCGCCTCGATGCAGGCGCCGGTGCGCAGGTCGAAGTGGTTCTTGTACAGCGGCGAGGCCACGACGATGTGCTCGCCCAGGTTGCCCACCAGCCCGCGCGAGAGCACGCTGGCGCCGGATTTCGGGTCCACGTTGTCGATGGCGTAGAGCTGGTCGCCGCCCACGCGGAAGACGGCCACGTGGCGTCCCTCCAGCAGGGCGCAGACGCCGGTGTTGGGCAGGATGTCGCTGGCCGCGCAGACGGGGGTCCAGGTCAGGGTATCGGTACTCATGATGTTGTCCTCCCGGTCAGTCAGGCGGTGGTGGTGTCGGTAAATGCCGTGGTGCGTTCTTCGTCGCGCGCCGGGCGGATCTGCCCGCGTTCCTTCACGAACACGATGCGCTCGTCCTTGGCGTCGCTGTTGACGAAGGCGCGGAAGCGCTGGCGCACGGCCGGGTCGGTCACGGCGGTCTTCCACTCGCACTGGTAGGTGTTGACCACGTGCTGCATCTGCTGCTCCAGCTCGGCGTTGATGCCGAGGCTGTCCTTGATCAGCACGTCCTTCAGATAATCGAGGCCACCTTCGAGGTTCTCGCGCCAGGTGCTGGTGCGTTGCAGGCGGTCGGCGGTGCGCACGTAGAACATCAGCACGCGGTCGATCAGCTTGATCAGGTCGGCCTTGGTCAGGTCGGTGGCGAACAGCTCGGCATGGCGGGGCTTCATGCCGCCGTTGCCGCACACGTACAGGTTCCAGCCCTTCTCGGTGGCGATCACGCCGATGTCCTTGCCCTGAGCCTCGGCGCATTCACGCGTGCAGCCCGACACACCGAACTTGATCTTGTGCGGGGCGCGCAGGCCCTTGTAGCGGTTCTCCAGCTCCACGGCCAGGCCGACGGAATCGTCCACGCCGTAACGGCACCAGGTGCTGCCCACGCAGCTCTTCACGGTGCGCAGCGACTTGCCATAGGCGTGGCCGGATTCGAAGCCGGCGGCGATCAGCTCTTCCCAGATGGCGGGCAGTTGCTCCACACGCGCGCCGAACATGTCCACACGCGCACCGCCCGTCACCTTGGTGTACAGGCCGTACTTCTTGGCGACCATGCCCACGGCGATCAGGCCATCAGGGGTGACCTCACCACCGGGCATGCGTGGCACCACGGAATAGGTGCCATCCTTCTGGATGTTGCCCAGGAAGTAGTCGTTGCTGTCCTGCAGGCCGGCCAGATCCTTCTTGAGCACGAACTCGTTCCACACCGAGGCGAACACGCTGGCGGCGGTGGGCTTGCAGATGTCGCAGCCCAGGCCCTTGCCGTGCTTGGCCAGCAGCTCGTCAAACGTCTTGATCTGGCCGACGCGCACCAGGTGGTACAGCTCCTGGCGCGAGTAGGGGAAGTGCTCGCACAGGTGGTTGTTGACGGCCATGCCGCGCTTGGCCATCTCCACCTTCATCACCTGGGTGACGAGGGGCACGCAGCCGCCGCAGGTGGCGCCGGCCTTGTTGCAGGCCTTCATGTCGGCGATGGTGCACACGCCGTCGCCCACGGCCGCGCAGATCTGGCCCTTGGTCACGCTGTTGCACGAGCAGATCGTGGCGGTGTCGGGCAGCGCGTCCACGCCCAGGCCGGGCTTGGCCTTGCCGTCGCCCCCTCCCTCAAAGACGGGCAGGATCAAAAATTCCGGGTCGGCCGGCAGGGTGATGCCGTTCAGGGCCATCTGCAGCAGGGTGCCGTATTCATCGGCATTGCCCACCAGCACGGCGCCCAGCAGTTGCTTGCCATCCTGGCTGACGACGATCTTCTTGTAGATCTGCTTGATCTCGTCCACGTACTGGTAGGTGCGGGCATGCGGCGTCTTGCCGTGCGCGTCGCCGATGCTGGCCACGTCCACGCCCATCAGCTTGAGCTTGGTGCTCATGTCGGCGCCCACGAAGGCGGCGTCCGTCTGCCCGGCGATCTGCTTGGCCACCACGCGGGCCATGTCGTAGCCGGGGGCCACCAGGCCGAAAGTCTGCTCGTTCCAGCTGGCGCATTCGCCGATGGCGTAGACATCGTGGTCGCTGGTGCGGCACTCGCTGTCGATCACGACGCCGCCGCGTGGGCCGATGGCCAGCGCGCACTGGCGGGCCAGCTCGTCACGCGGGCGGATGCCGGCCGAGAACACGATCATGTCGGTCTCGAGGTGGCTGCCGTCGGCGAAGACCATGCGGTGGCGGGCCGTGGCGCCATCGACGATCTCGGTGGTGTTGCGGCCGGTGTGCACGTGCACGCCCAGCGCTTCGATCTTGCTGCGCAGGATGCGACCGCCACCGTCATCGACCTGCACGGCCATCAGGCGGGGGGCGAACTCGACGACGTGGGTTTCCAGGCCCAGGTCACGCAGGGCCTTGGCGCACTCCAGGCCCAGCAGGCCGCCACCCACCACCACGCCCTTGCGCGAGGTGGCGCCGGCCGCCGTCATGGCCTCCAGGTCTTCGATCGTGCGGTAGACGAAGCAGTTGGGGCGCTCGCGGCCGGGCACGGGCGGCACGAAGGCGTTGGAGCCGGTGGCCAACACCAGCTTGTCGTAGGACAGCACCTCGCCGTCGGCGGTGGTCACGGTCTTGTTGCGGCGCTCGATGGCCACGGCGCGGGCGGCCAGGCGCAGGCTGTAACCGGTGCGCTCGAAGAAGCCGGGCTCGACCAGGGAGAGGTCATCGGCCGTCTTGCCGGCAAAGAATTCGGAGAGGTGGACCCGGTCGTACGCGGCGCGGGGCTCTTCGCACAGGACGGTGACCTCGGCATCTGCCAGGCCTTGCTCGGCCAGGGATTCGAGGAACTTGTGGCCGACCATGCCATGGCCAACGACGACGATCTTCATGTGTGCACTCCTGGGAAGACGGGGTGCGCGGGTCAGCACAGAAGACCACGGCGCACCTGTGATCGCGCGGTGCTGGGGCACCTCGGGACCAAGGGGGTCAGAAGGGGCGGGCCTCAGTGAAGGGGGAAGGCCTGCTCCGACGGATCCGCCGTCGTTAGCGGAGTTGGTTTGGGGCATCTGCAGCGTCAGCACCGCGGATGCGTGCCTGAACTCATGCAAGGGCTATGCCTGGTTTTGCAGACATCTTGTCCAGAGGGAAGGCCTTGCCGGATGGGCCACAGCGGCCCTTCAGCTGACCCCAATGTGGTGCGACGGCGCACCGCCCTGGGGTGGTGCGGGCCGCGTGCGGGGGCGCAACACCCGTACGAAAGGACGTGGACGGCAGCTGGCGGCGTGCCTAGACTGCGCCTGCATCGTCGACATGGCCGGAGTGTTTACCTGGTGGCGGGTAGGCCGGCCTTGTCCTTGCGGAGGCCACCATGCCCTTCAATGAAGCAGCCGATTTCGACACCCCCGAAAAGTACGTCAAGCAGTTCAAGATGGAACTGTCCAAGCTGGGCGGGGAACTGGGCGAGTTCTATTTCGCGGAGAGCTACCCCATCGGGGGCGAGGACAGCGACGTGCTGCTGGTGGGCCGCATCAAGGCGCCGGCCATCAAGGCGCTCAAGACCGGCGGCGCCAAGTTCACCTGGGGGCAGGTGACGCCCGACAAGAAGCACCTCCAGTTGCAGGTGATGAAGGGCAAGCTGATCCCGGGCAAGCTCAAGAAGCTGTTCAGCGGCACGGGCTTCACCTTCGAGATCGTGGACGGCATCGACGAGCCCGAAAAGCCCTCCAAGGACGACGTGGCCCTGGAGCAGAAGACGGTCAAGGCCAAGCGGGCGCTGTTCTCCGTGTCCGAGACCTTCAAGGACATGGGCCACATCCTGGCCAGCTCGGTGCGCAGCGAGATGCGCAAGGCGCTGGAGAAGGCTGAGGCGCTGATCGAGGACAAGAAGCCCGAGCAGGCCCAGCTCCTCATCGACAAGGCCACCAAGGATCTGGAAGAGGAAAAGGCCGCCACCAAGCAGGAGTTTGCTCAGCGCAAGGCCAGCCTGCAGGAGTCGCTGGATGAGGAGCTGCGGGAGATCGCCCGCCAGCTGAGCCCGCTGACGAAGGAGCTCGACACGGCGGAGAGCACCGTCAAGCAGCTCACGAACACCATCAAGAGCATGGAAGAGGCTCAGAAGAAGCCGAACATCAAGCAGAAGGATTTTCTCGAGCGCAAGGGGCGTATCGAGGCCCTGACGCTGGATTTGCAGAACGCCAACAAGAAGCTCAAGGAAGTGCAGGACCGCCTCAGCCCGCAGATCGAATCCCTCAAGCAGCTCAAGGACAAGGCCCCCTCCAAGATGCTGACGGTGGTGCAGAACATGCAAAAGCGCCTGGACGTGGTCGAGGCGGCCTCCAAGTCGGCCGAGCAGTCGCACAAGGAGCTGTCCGCGCTGGTGGGCAAGATGGCCGAGGCCACGGTCTGGCAGGAAGACAACGTCGACAAGGTCAAGAACAAGGACGGTTCGACCACGGTCAAGGGTGATGGCGTGGGCACCGGCCAGGGCCACGGCACCGGCCGCCACGGCGCCCAGACGGGCCTGGACCGCCAGGCGCTGCGGGCCGCCACCCAGGGCGTGACGCCGGACAAGCAGGGCAACAAGCACGGCGTGACCCAGCACACGGCCAAGTGGAACAAGGTGACCATCGAGTACGAAGAGAACGAGAACGGCGAGAAGGTCATCAAGAACCGCAGCTCGGTGGAGAAGAGCATCATTGCCGCGGCCGACACCATCGTCAAAAGCGACATCGGCTCCACCTGGGCCACGCCCGTGCTGGAGCGCGAGGCCGTGAAGAAGGCCATCGCCACGGCCAAGGCCATGCAGAGCTACCTGCAGTTCGAAGACAAGAACGGTGTCTGGAAGGATTTCAGGAGCCTGGCCATCACGCTGGGCAAGCCCGATACCTCGGTGGGCTGGGGCTATGCGGTGGAGCGCACGGGCGTCGTCGTCGATGCGACGGTGGCCAAGCAGCTCCTGACCGAGTTCGAGAAGGGCAAGAAGACGCAGGAGCAGCTGTTCAAGGACTTGAACGTCAAGCTGGTGGCCAAGGACGGCGGCGCGCAGATGATCCGCCACGCCGTGGTGGTGTTCAAGCGCGGCGCTGGCGGGGCTGCCTGGGAGCTGGTGACGCACTACCCCAACCATGAGCTGACCGCCAGCGACGTGGGCTGGGAGTGCGAGCGCAACTGGCGCCCGGGCAAGGTCAAGTTCAAGAAGGCTGGCGGCGTCACGGCCGAGGTCAGCAACAAGACGCTGGCTTGACGGCGCCGCTGGACACCGCGCCCGGCGTAGGCACGCGGGCGCGGCAACTGATCCTGCTCACATGCCTGTACGCCGCGCAGGGGCTGCCGTTCGGCTTCTTCACGCTGGCGCTGCCGGTGCTGCTGCGTGAGCAGGGATGGTCGCTCACGGCCATCAGCTTCCTGCAGTTCCTGGCGCTGCCCTGGGGCATCAAGTTCCTGTGGGCGCCGTTGGTGGACCAGCATGGCGCGCGCCGCACCTGGCTGCTGAGCCTGCAGGGCGCGGCCATCGCCATGGCGCTGCTGCTGTCCGAGCTGCACCTCTCGCTGGACAGCGTGCTGCTGTTCGTCGCGGTGTTCCTGTTCAACCTGATCGCGGCCACGCAGGATGTGGTCACCGACGGGCTGGCCGTGCGCCTGCTGAACGCGCAGGAGCGGGGCCTGGCCAACGGCATCCAGGTGGGGGCCTACCGCCTGGGCATGATCCTGGGCGGCGGGCTGCTGCTGTGGGTGTTCGCGCAGATGGGCTGGCGCGTGATGTTCCTGGGCATGGCGGGCATGCTGGCGCTGACCACGCTGCCGGTGCTGGGGCTGCGCGAGCCTTCGCGGGTGCCGCACGACGAGCCCCCGGTGCTGCCGGCGCAGGCCAAGTCTTCGTCCTTCTTCAGCGGCTGGCGCCTGGCCATCGCCTGGCTGCACCGCGCGCTCACGCCGGGCATGCTGGTGCTGGCCGGGCTGATCTTCTGCTACCGCTTCGGGGACCAGATGGTGAGCTCGCTGCTCACGCCCTTTGTCAGCGACCAGGGTGTGGGCAAGGAAACCATCGCCCTGATGAAGGGCACGGTCGGCTCGGCCACCAGTCTGCTGGGTGCGGTGGTAGGTGGGTGGCTCACCTTCCGCGCCGGGCGGCGCCAGGCGCTGCTATGGAGCGGACTGCTGCAGGCAGCGGGTTTCGGCTTCTACATCGCGGCGGCGATGGGCCTGGGCGGTGTCGAACTGCTGTGGACGGCGACGGTGGTGGAGGGCGTGGTCGGCACCATGGCCTCGGTGGCGCTGTTCGCCCTGATGATGGACGCGTCCGATCCGGCCCACGCCGGCACCGACTACACGCTGCTGGCCAGCGTGGTGGTGGCCGTGAGCAGCCTGGGCGGGCTGGCGGGGGGCTTCCTGGGCGACCGCCTGGGCTATACCGCCACTTTCGGCATCGGCACGGCGCTGGCGGCGGCGGGCTGCGTGTTCCTGGTGTGGTGGCTGGACCGCCACCCGACGCACACGCGGGTGGCGCAGGCCTGGCGGTGAACCATGCCTTGATGGCGGGATGGACCTGCGTACACTCCCTAGAAGAAGCAGTGTTCCCTCAAGCCTGATCCCGATGCCTTACAGCAACGAACTCGTCACACCAGCCGACATCGAGCACTACGACCTCAACAGTCTGTGGAAACGCTACTACTTTGTGTTCACCGGCCTGTCCTGGACCATTGATCGCGAGAGCGAGTCCTATCTGTTGCTGGTGCGCAGGAACCCGGAAGACATGAGCACCATGGCTTTTGCCTTTCTGTGGGATGGTGAACTCAAGGAAGAGCTGCTGCACATGGATGGCAACCGTGCGGCAGACGGCCGCTACCTCATCCGGTGGCGTTTGCTGACCAAACCATTGAATGCCGCGCCGTCTGGGCCGGCGACGCATCACCAGGCCAGGCTGGCTGCGCTGAAGGCCGCGCTCACCGCCTACAAGAGCAGAGGTTTGAACAGTTCGAGCGAACTGAGCTATGCCATCGAGTTCGAGTTCTGAGCCGGCGTTGCAGGACAAGGAATTTTCCGGTGGCATCACGGCGGATGCCGCCGCCCAGCTGTTGCAGCGCTCCCCGGATGCCTATGCGACACCGCAGGCGCTGATGTCCTTGGTGGGCCAGGTGTCGGTCGCGCATGCTGACGGTTTGCCAACCGACCGCACGGTGCTGTACAGCGGAGACATTGATGAAGGCCCCCCTCCGCTGGGGTCGTGGAAGCTGGCCACCGCCATGCAGGGCCAAGACCTCGCACAGTTTTGCCCAGTCCCTTGAGGGTGATGTCGTCGTCCTGAGCAGCCAGGCCAATCCTGCACGCACCTTTGGCCTGGTCGAGCTACCCGCCCTGCTGGCCAACCCCAAGGTCAAGTCCGTCAACGGCATTCCGAAGAGCACCCTGGCGCAACTGGCGCTTCAGCCCAATGGGCAGGCGTTTGTGTTCAAGGCCCTGGCGGAGACGGCCAAGTCGCTGCTCAACCAGTGTGCGGTGGCGTGGGACGAGAACCAGCGCATCGCCCACGTGGACACCATGCCTTTGATCGGGCGCACGTGTCCAGGCCCGTCATCGAATCAAGACGGAGGCCGGGCCAGGCTGATCCGTGCAGGTGAACCCGACCCGAAGACCTTGACCGGTTTGAACAAGGCTGCTCGCCTGGTTCAGCGCAAGTGGCTGGAGCGGGTGCTGGGGGTCAAGGTCAAGCGCCGAGTCGCTTGATCGATGGCGCCTCGGGGCTATCGTCAGACCGCCCTCGTCCCGCCTGATCTGGAACAATCAGGGCTACCTGATTCTTGGTTCACCACCATGTCCGACACGGATTCCCTGCGCCAGCTGACGCATCGTCTCGAAGCCTTTGCCGCCGAGCGCCACTGGCAGCCCTTCCACTCGCCCAAGAACCTGGCCTCGGCGCTGAGCGTGGAGGCCGCCGAGCTGCTGGAGCACTTCCAGTGGCTGACCGAGGATCAGAGCCGCCAACTGCCTGCGGACAAGAAGGAAGAGGTCGCCTTCGAGATGGCCGACGTGCTGCTCTACCTGGTGCAGCTGTCGTCCGCGCTGGAGGTGGACCTGCTGGACGCGGCGCGGCGCAAGATGGTGGTCAACGCGCGCAAGTACCCGGTCGGTGGGCCATGAGCCGGTAGACCCAGGTCCCTGAAACAGCCGCGTAATGTCATTGATCCGCAGCGATCTGTCTGAAAAGGTCTGTGAACCTCTGTATTCCTCGTGTAAGCCTGGGCCGGATGGGATAAATTAACGACTTATCCCCTTCAAATGAGGGATCCCCTATGCCGCACGTGGTTACAAGAGCTTAAAGAGGACCTGCATGGATGCCAACGAACTGGTTCACGCGATCCAGACGCTGAACGCCGAGGATTCGTTTCGACCTCGGCTGGACGCGCAGCAATGGCGCGTGTTCTGCCAGTACCTGACACGCCATGAACTGCGCTCCGGCGATCTGCTGATCAAGCAGGGCGACCACGACCGCACGGTCTACTTCCTGGGGCAGGGTTCGCTGCAGGTCTTCGTCACTGGCGCGGCGCCGGGTGCGTCGCGCATCGCCATCCTGCGGGCGGGTTCGGTGCTCGGCGAGCCGGGGTTGTTTGCCGACGGCCCGCGCATGGCCAACGTGGAGGCCATGACGCCCTGCGTGGTGTGGGCGCTGCGCCTGCCGCGCTTTGAAGAACTGGCCGCCCGCGTGCCGCAGGTGGCCGTCGAGGTGGTGCGGGCTGCTGGGGCGCTGATGGCCCAGCGCATGCGCGCCAACATGCAAAGGCAGATCCCGAGCGCCTGATCGACGCCCGACAGAGGAGCTAGCAGGATGTCCGCAGGGGTGCATGAAGTCCACCGTCCCACCATCCTGGTGGCCGACGATTCGCCACAGAACATCGAGCTGCTGTCGCGCGTGCTGGGGCAGGACTACCGGATCAAGGTGGCCACCTCGGGCGAGAAGGCGCTCAAGATCGTCTACTCCGATGAGCCGCCCGAGCTGATCCTGCTCGACATCATGATGCCCGACGTGAGCGGCCACGAGGTGTGCCGCCGCGTCAAGGCCAACCCCGACCGCCGCCGCATCCCCATCATCTTCGTGACGGCCATGAGCTCGATCGAGGATGAAAGCCTGGGCCTGGCCATCGGCGCGGTGGACTACATCACCAAGCCCATCAGCCCGCCGCTGGTGCAGGCTAGAGTGCGCACGCACCTGGCCCTGTACGACCAGGCCCGCGAGCTGGAGCGCATGGTGTCGCAGCGCACGGCCGAGCTGGTGGCCACGCGCCAGCAGGTCATCCGCCGGCTGGGCCGCGCCGCCGAGTTCCGCGACAACGAGACCGGCAACCACGTGGTGCGCATGAGCCACATCAGCCGCCTGGTGGGCGTGCAGGCCGGCCTCGGCCCCGCCTCGCTGCAGCTGCTGTTCCAGACGGCGGCCCTGCACGACGTGGGCAAGATCGGCGTGCCGGACCACATCCTGCTCAAGCCCGGTCCGCTCAACGATGAAGAGTGGGCCGTGATGCGCCAGCACCCGCAGATCGGCGCGGACATCATCGGCAAGCACGACAACGAGCTGCTGGCCGCGGCGCGTACCATCGCGCTCAGCCACCATGAGCGCTGGGATGGCAGCGGCTACCCGCTGGGCCTCAAGGGCGATCAGATCCCGCTGTTCGGGCGCATCGTGGCCCTGGCCGATGTGTTCGATGCCTTGATGAGCAAGCGGCCCTACAAGGAGGCCTTCTCGCCGGCCAAGTCGCTGGAGCTGATGGAGGCTGGCCGGGGCACGCACTTCGACCCGGTGCTGCTGGACGCCTTCTTCGCGCAGCAGCACGAGATCCTGCAGATCATGGCCCAGTACGCCGACGAGCGCGGCTCGCAGGTGGACTGAGCTTCTTGGCGGCGCGTCAGCAGGCCGTCAGGCCTGTTCGCGTGAGGAGGCGCCGCTGGCCGGGGCCTTGTCGGTGTCGCCCGCCGTCTGCGATTTGGACGCTGCTGCCGCCTCGGTGCCGGCGCGCTGGCGCCAGTCTGCCAGGGCCGCTTCCGCACTGTCGAAGTCATAGCGCAGCAAGGCCTGGCGCAGGCGCGCGACTTCATCGAGCGCGTCCAGCGCGGGGTGGGCATCGAGCAACTGGCGCAGCACGTCGGGGGCCTGAGCGTCTTGATCATGGATCAGCGCGGCCAGGCGGCTCCACCAGGGGCTGAGCTCGGCCAAGGGCACGGGGCTGGCGGGCATCGGGCTGTCGGCGGTGTGGCCGTTGCCGTGGGCCTTGACCAGGGTGTGGATGTCATGCAGCACGGCCTGCAGGCTGTCCTGCGCGGCACGGGCGCGGGCCACGCTTTCATCCGGGTCGGCGCGCAGGCAGGCTTCTTCCAGCTGGGCGATGGCGTTGACCAGCTGGTGCGCGCCGATGTTGCCGGCCAAGCCGCGCACGTTGTGGGCCACGCGCAGCACCTCGTCGTAGTCGTGGCGGGCCAGGGCCTGCTCGATCTGGTCGGAGGCCGGGCCCTGTGTCTTGTCGAAGCCCTTGAGCAGGCGCCGGTACAGGTCGGTGTTGCCCAGGCAGCGGGCCAGGCCGTCGCGGGTGTCCAGGGTGGCACAGGCGGGCAGGGTGTCGCTGTCGGCCAGCCAGGGGCGGGCGGCGGCGGGGCGTGTGGGCGTGATCCAGCGCCCCATGATGGCGAACATCTGCGGCAGCTCCAGCGGCTTGGGGATGTGGTCGTTCATGCCGCAGGCCAGCACGCGTTCGCGGTCGGAGGCCATGGCGCTGGCCGTCATCGCGATGATAGGCAGGTGTTGCCAGGCGGGGTTGGCGCGGATCTTCTCCGTGGCGGTGTAGCCGTCCATCACGGGCATCTGGCAGTCCATCAGCACGCCGTCGAAGGGGCCGTCGTTGCGCAGCTTGTCCAGGGCCTGCTGGCCGTTGTCGACGGTGACCACGTCCATGCCGGCGCGCGTCAGGAGGTCGCAGGCCAGCTCCTGGTTCATGGGTTGGTCTTCCACCAGCAGCACGCGGGCACCGGCCAGGCGCTGCTGGGCATGTTCCAGCAAGCGCGCGGCGGGGCGGGGCGCGGGGGCCAGCGCGTCCTGCTCGTGGCCCAGGGCGTAGCTCAGGCTGTCCAGCAGGGTGGAGGGCGTGACGGGCTTGTTGAGCACGCCGGCCAGGCCCACGCCGGCCGCGGCACGCAAGGCCTCGTCGCGCGCGAAGGCGGTGACCAGCAGCACGCAGGGGCGGTGCTCGGGCGGCAGGGCCAGGGCGTGCTTGGCGAAGTCGATGCCGTCCATGCCGGGCATCTTCCAGTCGGTCAGCAGGATCTCGTGCGGCTGGCCGGCGGCCATGGCCTGGCGCATGCGGTCCAGCGCGGCGGGGCCGCTTTCGGCCAGCTCTACCTGCAGGCCCATGCGGCTGACCATCTCGCCCAGGATGTCGCGGGCGGTGGGGTTGTCGTCGACCAGCAGCAGGCGCCGGCCGCGCAGTTCGTGCGCGAGCAGGGCGCGGCGGGCGGGCGATTGCTGGCTCTGCAGGCCCATGCGCGCCGTGAAGTGCATGGTGGTGCCTTGGCCGGGCTGGCTGTCGGCCCAGATGCGGCCGTCCATCAGGGTGACCAGTTCACGGCAGATGGCCAGGCCCAGGCCGGTGCCGCCGTACTGGCGGGTGGTGGAGGTGTCGGCCTGGGTGAAGGGCTCGAACAGGCGGTCGACCTGCTCGCGCGTCATGCCGATGCCGGTGTCCTGCACCCAGAAGTGCAGCTGCACGGCCTCGGCGTCGAACTGCTGCACCTCGCAGCCGATGATGACCTCGCCCTTCTCGGTGAACTTGATGGCGTTGGTGCCCAGGTTGATCAGGATCTGGCCCAGGCGCATCGGGTCACCCACCAGGGCGGTGGGGATGTCGGGCTCGGCGGTGAAGAGCAGCTCCAGGCGTTTTTCTTCGGCGCGCACACCGAGCACCTCGGCCATGTGGCTGACCACGCTTTCGAGCTGGAACTCGGTGCACTCCAGCTCCAGCTTGCCCGATTCGATCTTGCTGACATCGAGGATGTCGTTGAGGATCTGCAGCAGGTTGCCAGCGGCGCGGTGGGCCTTGTTGACGTAGTTGCGCACCTTGGAGGGCATCTCCTCCATCAGGGCCAGGTGGGTCATGCCCATCACGGCGTTCATGGGGGTGCGGATCTCGTGGCTCATGTTGGCCAGGAAGCGCGACTTGGCCTGGGTGGCGGATTCGGCGGCCTGCTGGGCGGCCTGGGTGAAGGCCTCGGCCTGCTTGCGCAAACTGATGTCCTGGATGATGGCGCAGTAGAGTTGTTCGCCGTCGTGCTCGAAGGGGATCAGCACGACCTCGGCATCGAAGGCCCGGCCGTCCAGCGTGGTGTGGCGCCACTCGAAGCGGCGCGCCTGGCCGCTGGCGCGGACCTCGTCGAGCAGGGCGTGGGCCTGGTCCATCGCGGCCTTGCCGTCTTGCATGGCGTTGGACAGGGGCGGCAGCCAGGGCTTGAGGCCCAGCAGCGCGCGCTCGCTGTCGGCGCGGAACATGGCCAGGGCCTGCGGGTTGGCGCGCTGGATGCCCTGGTCGCGGCTGAAGAACAGGTAGGTGTTGGGCGCGTTGAGGAAAACGGCCACCGAGCGGGCCATCTGCTCCTTCTGCTCGGTGATGTCGAGCCAGTAGCCGTTGTAGGTGGCGCTGCCGTCGGCGCCGGTGCTCAGGGTGCTGTGGCAGCGCACCCAGCGCGGGCGGCCCTGCACCGTGACGGAGACCTCGACGGGCTGTGTGGGCGGGCGGTTGTCCGGCAGCTCGGCCAGGCGCCATGGCAGGGTGGGGTCGGCCTGCACGGTGATGGCGTCCAGCCCGATCACGCGTTCGACGGCCTGGCTCAGGAAGCCGAAGCGCACCTCGCCCTGCGCATCGCGGTGGTAGCGGAACAGCGCCAGGGGCAGGGTCTGGGCCATGTCGTGCAGTTCGCGCCGGGCGGCGGCCAGGGCACCCAGGCGCCGGCTGCGCTGCAGCAGCATGGCCAGCACGCCGTAGCCCAGCATCAGCACCAGGGCCCAGGCCAGCACGCGGGAGGAGATCAGCGCGCCTTCGCCCTCCAGCGGTGCCAGCACCCAGGCGTTGTAGGTGTCGGCCATCACGGTGCGTTGCACGGCCAGGTAGCGCCGGTCGCCGATGGTGACCAGGTCGGTGGTGCGTGCGCCCACGGTGGTGCTGCCGACTTCCCAGGGCAGGGTGGGCACCTTGCGCTGGTAGAGCTTGCTCTGGGCGGCGTCGGACAGGGTGAGCTTGTCGCGGATGGGCGCGTGGGCCAGCATCCAGCGCGGCTGGTTGCTCATCACGATGACGCCGTTGCGGTCGGTGACGAAGATCAGGCGCTGATCGCCGTCGAACAGGCGGGCCATGCTGGCCGGGTCGCGCTTGATGACGAGCACGCCCACCATCTGCCCTTGGCGCTCCACCCTTCCTGCGAAGTAGAAGCCGGGCGAGCGGTTGATGCGCCCCACCACGAACTGCGAGCCGGTGCCGACATCCAGCGCCTCGGTGTAGTAGTTGCGCGTGCGGTAGTTGCCGCCGATGGGGTTGGGCTGCGCATCGAAGCCGCTGTCGGCCAGCACGGTACCGTAGCGGTCCATCAGGAAGATTTCGGAGAGGTTGAAATCCTTGGTGGTTTCCTTGAGCTGCTGGCTCATCTGGCGCACGGGGGCCATGGCCAGCAGGTGGGCCTGCATGCGGGCGCGGTCGCTTTCAGCCAGGCTGGCCGAGTGCTCCAGCACGGTGTCCTGCAGGAACTGCTTCATGCCTTCTTCGCGGCCCAGGGCCCGGGGCAGGGCCACCATCTGCTGGAAGCTGGAGTCGAGCGTTTCGCGCAGGCTGTCCAGGCGCTGGGTGGTGCGGGCCAGGTTGTCGCGGCGGGCGTCGTCGAGGTCGTGGTTGATGTTCCAGGCCGCGCCGGCCAGCACCACCAGGGTCCACGCGGCGGCGGTCCAGCCCAACAGGAGGGCCGTGCGGCGTCTTGCCGGCATCTTGGGTGGTTCAGGGGTCATGGGAGCGATCTTCGTGCCTCGTTGCGTTGTTTTGCCATCGAGGCCGGGCATCGAGGCCGGGCCATCAACCGTTCATCAACCGTTGAGCAAGGTGTGTTCCGCGCGTGCCAGATCCTGCGGCCGGCCCGACAGCACCAGCGTGTCGCCTGCCTGCACACGGGTGGCCGGTTCGGGCACCACCACGGCGCCCCCCGCGCGGCGCAGGGACACCACCACCACCGCCTCCATCATGGGGTGCAATTCGCCGATGCTCAAGCCCGCGCAGGCCGCATCGGCGCCCAGCGTGACGGATTGCAGACGCTTGAGCTCCGGCTCGTCCACGGAGTCGTCGTCCGCGCCGTGGAAATAGTCGCGCAGCAGGCCGTAGCGGGCGGAGCGCTGGTCCTTCACCAGGCGCAGCACCCGCCGCATCGGCACGCCCACCAGGGCCAGCGCCTGCGAGGCCAGCATCAGCGAGCCTTCGATGGCCTCGGGCACCACGGCGGCGGCGCCGGCGGCCTGCAGCGCGTCCAGGCCGGAGTCGTCGATGGTGCGGACCACGGTGGGCACGTGCGGCGCCTGCTCGTGCACCAGCGCCAGGATCTTGAGCGCGGCCGGTACGCTGGGCCAGGTGATCACCACCGCGTTGGCGCGCGACAGGCCGGCGGCCATCAGGCTCTGCAGGCGTGTGGCGTCGCCGAACACCACGTGCTGGCCGGCGGCGGCGGCCTGCTGCACGCGGTCAGGGTCCAGGTCCAGCGCGATGTAGGGGATGTGCTCGATCTCCAGCAGGCGCGCCAGGTTCTGGCCGCTGCGCCCGTAGCCGCAGATCAGCACGTGCTGCTCGGTGTTGATGGCCTTGGTGGCGATCTTCGTCATCGCCAGCGACTGCATCATCCAGTCGCTGGCCGACAGCCGCGTCACGATGCGGTTGCTGTGCATGATGAGCAGCGGCGTGGCCAGCATGGACAGCACCATCGAGGCCAGCAGCGGGCTTTGCGCCTGGGCGTTGATCAGGCCGTGCTCGCCGGCCAGGCTCAGCAGCACGAAGCCGAACTCGCCGGCCTGCGCCAGGTACAGGCCGGTGCGCAGCGCCACGCCGGGCTGCGCGCCGAACCAGCGCGCCAGCGAGGCCACCAGCGCGAACTTGAACAGCACGGGCAGGGTGGTCAGGGCGGCCACCAGGGTCCAGTGGTCCACCACATGGTGCCAGTCCAGCTTCATGCCGATGGTGATGAAGAACAGGCCGAGCAGCACATCGTGGAAGGGCCGGATGTCGGCCTCCACCTGGTGCTTGTATTCGGTCTCGGCCACCAGCATGCCGGCCACGAAGGCGCCCAGCGCCAGCGACAGCCCGAAGTGCTCGGTCAGCCAGGCCAGGCCCAGCGTGACCAGCAGCAGGTTGAGCATGAACAGCTCTTCGCTCTTGCGCCGCGCCACCAGGGTCAGCCACCAGTGCATCACCTTCTGGCCGCCGGCCAGCAGCAGGCCCAGCAGGCCGCCGGCCTTCAGGGTGGCGATGAACAGGGCGCGGGTCAGGTCGGCCGGGCTGGCGCTGAGGGTGGGGATCAGCACCAGCAGCGGCACCACGGCCAGATCCTGGAACAGCAGGATGCCCATCACGCGCTTGCCGTGCTCGGTGTCCAGCTCCAGCCGTTCGGCCATCATCTTGACGACGATGGCGGTGGAGCTCATGGCCAGCGCGCCGCCCAGGGCGATGCTGCTCTGCCAGTTCAGGGCCCAGCCCAGCAGGCCGTCGGGGTGGGCGCGGTCGCCCATCCAGGCCAGCACGCCGGCCAGCGCGAAGTAGCCGGCCACGGTGGCCGCGATGGTCAGCAGCACCTGGCTGGAGCCCAGCCCGAACACCAGCGAGCGCATGCTGCGCAGCTTGGGCAGGTTGAACTCCAGCCCGATCACGAACATCAGGAACACCACGCCGAATTCGGCCAGGTGTTCGACGCCGGAGGAGTCCTGCGCCAGCGCCAGCGCATTGGGCCCGATGACCACACCGACGACGAGGTAGCCCAGCATGGGCGGCAGGCGCAGCAGACGGCACAGCACCACGCCGATCACCGCGGCGAACAGGTACAGCAGCGTCAGGTCGAGCGTGGTGGCCATGTTGTCCCTAGAATCCCTGGATCCTACTGTGTGGTTTCGCCTTCATGTCCCTTTCGTCCTCTTCTGCCGCGCCCCAGGCCGTGAATCCGCCCGCCGTCCCTGCTGACGAGGCGCTGGCGGGCCTGGCGCGCCAGGCGCTGCAGATCGAAGCCCAGGCCCTGCTGGACCTGCGCGCCCGCCTGGAGGGTGGCGGCGCGCCTGCCGCGGCCTTCGCGCGGGCCGTGGCCCTGGTACTGGCCTGCCACGGCCGGTTGGTGGTGATGGGCATGGGCAAGAGCGGCCATGTCGGACGCAAGATCGCGGCCACCTTGGCTTCCACCGGCACACCTGCCATGTTCGTGCACCCGGCCGAGGCCCATCACGGCGATCTGGGCATGGTCACGCCCGGTGACGTGGTGCTGGCCATCTCCAATTCAGGTGAAAGCGAAGAGCTGACCGGCCTGCTGCCCGTGCTCAAGCGCCAGGGCGTGCCCCTGATCGCGATGACCGGCAAGGCCGAATCGGCCCTGGCCCGCCATGCTGACGTGGTGCTCGACAGCGCCGTGGCCGTGGAAGCCTGCCCGCTGAACCTGGCCCCCACCGCCAGCACCACTGCGCAGATGGCCCTGGGCGATGCCCTGGCCGTGACCCTGCTGGATGTGCGCGGCTTCAAGCCCGAAGACTTCGCCCGATCCCACCCCGGCGGCTCGCTGGGCCGCCGCTTGCTCACCCATGTGCGCGACGTGATGCGCTCGGGCAATGCCGTACCCGCCGTGGGCCCCGACACCGCCTTTGGCGACCTGATGCGCGAAATGAGCGCCAAGGGCCTGGGCGCCGCCGCCATCGTCGATGCCGAGCGCCGCGTGCTGGGCATCTTCACCGACGGTGACCTGCGCCGCAAGATCGAGACAGGCGCCGACCTGCGCGCCACCACGGCCACCCAGGTCATGACCCCGGCGCCCCGCACCATCGGCGACGAGCTGCTGGCCGCCGAGGCCGTGGCCGTGATGGAAGAGCGCCGCATCACCACCTTGTTGGTGGTCGATGCCGATGGCCGCCTGGTGGGCGCCCTCAACACCAACGATTTGATGCGCGCCAAGGTCATCTGACCAGCGCGCCTTTGTCTCAACGCCGTTCGCATGCGACCCCTCACCCCCTCCCTGCGCTTCGATGAAGCCGTGCTGGCCCCGGCTCGCGGCATCCGCGCCTGCATCTTCGACGTCGATGGCGTGCTGACCGACGGCAGCCTCTACATCAGCGAGGCTGGTGAAACGCTCAAGGCCTTCCATGCGCTCGACGGCCACGGCCTGAAGCTGCTGGCCCAGGGCGGAATCACGCCCATCGTGATCACCGGCCGTGATTCCCCCGCCGTGCGCCGCCGCCTGAAAGACCTGGGCCTGACCCACGCCGTGTTCGGCGCGCACGACAAGCTGGCCGCGGCCACGCCGCTGCTGGCCTCGCTGGGCCTGGCGTGGCCCCAGGTGGCCGCCATGGGCGACGACTGGCCCGACCTGCCCCTGCTGCTGCGTGCTGGCTGGGCCTGCGCGCCGGTCAATGCCCATGCCGATGCCCGCGCCGCGGCCCACCATGTCACCAAGGCCCAGGGCGGCCATGGCGCCGCGCGTGAATGCTGCGATCTGCTGCTGCAGGCCAGTGGCCGCTATGAAGCGCTGCTGCACGGCCACCTGACCACGCTGGACAGCAACGTGAGCAACACGGGCAATGCGCCGGAGGCCCGCCCGTGAGCAAGGCCCCCCGGCTCCTGGTGCGGGTGGTCGACCAGGCCCGCGCGGCCTTCCCGATCGTGATGATCGCGGGGCTGGCCGCCTACACCTGGTGGCTGGTGCAGTCCGTGCCCTCCGAGGACGGTGCGGACCGCACGGCCCTGCCGCCCTCCATCCCGGACTACGTGCTGTCGGACGCCATGGTCGAGCGTTTCGACCTGAACGGCCAGCGCATCTCCGTGCTGCGTGGCACCACCATGCGCCACTACCCCGAAGGCGACCGCCTGGTGGTCAGTGAGTTCCACATGGTCGGGCAGGATGCCCAGGGCCAGCACCTGACCGCACGCGCCCTGCAGGGCACCTACCAGGGCGATGACGCCGTCGTGAACCTCAAGGGCCAGGCCCACGTGGTGGCCACGCCGGTGGCACCCAACCAGGCGCGCGGCCCCGTGGTGTTCGATGGCGAAGAGCTTGTGGTGCACACCGACACGCGCCGCGTGACCTCGCGCCAGCCCGTGCGTTTGACCAGCCCCGAAGGCGTGGTCAATGGCAGCAGCCTGGACTACGACAGCCGCACCGGCCTGACCCAGATAGGAGGCCGTGTGTCCGGCCGCCTGCAGCAGAACAAGGCGCCCGCGCCGTGAGCGGCCTGGGTGGCCCTACCCCGGCATCGGCAGCGCCCCTGGTGTTCATCACCGGGGCGTCCAGCGGCATCGGGCTGGCGCTGGCCCGGCGCTACCTGGCCCAGGGGGCGCGGCTGGCGCTGGTGGCCCGGCGCACCGATGCGCTGCAGGCCTGGGTGGCGCAGCAAGGCACGGACGCAGCGCGCGTGGCCATCTACCAGGCCGACGTGCGCGATACCGGCACCTTGAGCGCCGTGGCCGCCCGTTGCCTGGCCGAGCAGGGCGTGCCCGACACCGTCATCGCCAATGCCGGTATCAGTGTGGGCGTGGACCTGGCCCTGGCCGAAGACCTGCCCGTGCTGCGCGACCTGTACGAGACCAATGTGCTGGGCATGGCCGCCACCTTCCAGCCCTTCATCGGGCCGATGGTGCAGCGTGGCCGCGGCACCCTGGTGGGCGTGGCCAGTGTGGCGGCAGCGCGGGGGCTGCCCGGCCATGCGGGTTACTGCGGCACCAAGGCCGCGGTGGTGCAGATGTGCGAAACGCTACGGGGCGAACTGCGCGGCCAGGGCGTGAAGGTGGTGACCCTCACACCGGGCTACGTGGACACGCCGCTCACGGCGCACAACGACTACCCCATGCCCTTTTTGATGGATGCTGACGCGTTCGCGGCGCGCGCGGTGCCTGCCATCGAGCAGGGCGCGCGCTTCACCGTGATCCCGTGGCCCATGGGTGTGGTCTACGCCGTGCTGCGGGCCTTGCCGCGTGGCCTGTTCGATGCCGTGGTGGGTGCGCAGAAGCACCGCAAGAAGCGGCGCCGCGAAGCGCCCGGGCAGGGCAAGATCCCGCCCTCAGCCGGCTGACGACCGAGTGCCAGCCAGCGCTCTGTATCAGCGGCGATGATCGCCGCGGTGGTCATCGCGATCCCTGTGGCGACCGCCTCGGTCTTGGACAAACACGGGGCTCGACGCATCCTGCACGAAATACACCGGCTGGCCACAGGCGCTATAGCGGCCGCAGTAACGCGACCAGTGCTTGTAGTGGCCTGGAGGCACGTTCATGTAGATGGGCTGCTGCACCACGGCCGTGGGTGAGGACTGGATGATGACCGGCTGCGGGTAGATCACGGCGGGGCGGTGATCGCCCACGATCACACGGCCATAGAAGCCGGGCTGGTTCACACCCACGCTGACGTTCACGCCGGCCTGTGCGGCACCGTGTGCCAGGGCCAGGCCCGTGGTGGCGGCCAGCAGGATGCGGCGGGGGAGGGTGATGGCGGTGTGTTGCATGTTGTCGACTCCTGTGCCTGTGGTGTCAGGCTTGTGTGCCTTTTCAACGGATGGCGGGCGGGAGGCGACGACAGGAATTGTGTAAGCAAATGACAAAGATTCGGTTCAGCTTGTGAACGTGGCGGCTGGTGAAAAATCGAAGCAGGGCCTGGGCGCAGATTTGCGACAGGCAAAAAAAACGGTGCCCGAAGGCACCGCTTTATGCAGTTTCGCGAGGAAACCGGTGGGGATCAGTAGCCACCGTCGCGGCGACCGCCGCCGTAGCCACCACCGCCGCCTTCGCGACGGCCACCACCGAAACCACCGCCGCCGCCTTCGCGACGACCGCCGCCGAAGCCGCCGCCGTCACCACGGCCGCCGCCGCCGCCGTACGGGCTGCGGAAACCGCTGGGACGCTCTTCACGGGGGCGAGCGACGTTGACCACGATTGAGCGACCAGCCAGGGGCTGACCGTTCAAAGCGTTGATGGCAGCTTGCGCTTCGGCATCAGAGCCCATTTCGACGAAACCGAAACCCTTGGAACGGCCGGTATCACGGTCCATCATGACCTTGGCGGACTGGACCGCACCGTAGGCACCAAAGGCGTCCTGCAGATCCTGATCGCGGATGCTGTAGGCCAGATTGCCCACGTACAGCTTGTTGTTGCTCATGGAAAGGAGCTCCTTCTATCTATCAACCATGTGGAGCTTTCAACCATCGGGACCCATTCCATCGAAGGCGCCGCTACCAGACACAGGCTGCCATTATGTGGTCTTTATTTGGTTTCGAATAGCACCTACAACCTGATTTAGGGGCCCAATTGGTTCGGAAATGTCAAGCACTTAGCTGCGGTGTTGCTCCAGGTCGTCAAAATCACCTAGGGCTAGCCCCTAATTTTTGAAAATGCTGTCCATGAATACCAGAAACTCAAATCACGAGCTTGACGCGCAGGCCTTCGCGCCCGGGCTGCAACCTCTTCAAAACATCCAGGGGCCGTTTGATTGGTGGCGTGCCATTGTGCGCGTGCTGGGCAGCATCGAAGCTGTGCGCGATGGGCGTGCCATGTACGTGTTGCTGGCGGCTTTCGCTGGTGCTGGCTTGGCCTTTGCCACGGCGCAGGCATCGATGGCGCGGGGCGAGCTGCCATGGGCCGTGGGGCAGGGCGCGGCGGCGCTGTTCATCGTGTTCTATGGCTCGAATGCGGCGGGGCTGCTGCTGATGGACCGGGCGCTGGGCCGTCCGCCGCGTGAGGTGGCCGATGCGGTGCTGGACGCGCTGGGCGTGGGGCACCGCGTGTTGATCACGCTGGCGGTGGTGGGCCTGGCGGCGGCTGCCCTGGTGGGCGCGCTGGCCGGGCTGTTCTGGCTGTGCCGCATGCCGATGGCCGGCCCCTGGCTCTATGGCCTGGTCGTGCCCCTGACGGTGGTGGTGGTGGGGCTGGCGATGCTGGCGGGCGGGGCTGTGGTGGGGCCGCTCACGGGGCCCACGGTGTGGGCCGGCGCCTCGTCATGGCAGAGCGTGCGGCAGGTGCTGCGCTTCCTGCGCCTGCATGTGCTGCATGCCGCCGTGATGATGGTGGGTCTGAGCCTGGTGACGGGCCTGGTGGGCGCGGGCACGGGCTTCGTGGTGATGGCCGGTGGCCGGCTGATGGCGGAGGCTTCGGTGTGGTTGACCGGGGTGGACGTGCCGCCCGAGGTGCTGATGGTGGGCCTGTTCGGTGGCGGTTTGCACAACGTCAATGCGCAGGTCGTGCCGCCTGAGGCCGTGGGCTACATCCGCGCGGCGGCCATCGGCGGCGGGGTGGTGTTCTCGCTGGCGCTGGTCATGCCGACGCTGGTGTACCTGCGTGGCGTGTGCGAGATCTACCTGGCGCTGCGTGATCGGCAGGATCCGCAGGGCTGAGGGTGGATCGAGGTACATGGGGCGCCTGGGGCAGGGCGACCTGCAAGGCCGGGGCCGGTCAGAAGTGCGCCAGGTAGCCGCCGTCCACGGCCAGGGTCTGCCCGGTGATGTAGCTGGCCGCGGGTGAGGCCAGGAAGACCACGGCGCCGGCGATCTCTGCCGGTTGGCCCCAGCGGCCCAGCGAGGTGCGGCGCGACAGCCAGTCGGCCACGCTGGGGTCGGCGCTCATGGCGGCGTTGGCCTCGGTGGCGAAGTAGCCCGGGGCCACGGCGTTGACGGTGAGGCCGCGCGGGCCCAGCTCGGCGGCCAGCGCACGGGTGGCGGCATCCAGACCGCCCTTGCTCACGGTGTAGGCCGCATCGCCGGCGCGTGAGATGGGCCCGGCGATCGAGGTGATGTTGATGATGCGCCCCTGGCCATCGGGCATGAGCCGCGCGGCATCGCGGGCCAGCAGCAGGGGGGCGACCAGGTTGGTGTCGAGCAGGCGCAGGATGTCGTCGCCCTCGAAGGCATCCAGCGGGCGGCGATCACGCTGGCCCACGTTGTTGACCAGGATGTCCAGGCGGCCGTGCGTGGCGTCGATGTGCGCCAGGGCGCGCGCACGGGCTGCGGCGTCGGCGATGTCGAAGGGCAGGGCCTGCGGTAACGGGCTGCCTTCTGGCAGAGCCTGGGTTATCGCTTGTGCGGCTGCCTTTGTGGCGTCGGCATCACGGCTGTTGAGCCACACGGTGGCACCAGCCTGGGCCAGGGCCTGCGCCATGCACAGGCCCAGTCCGCGTGCGGCGCCGGTGAGCAGTGCCACACGGCCATCGAGCCGGAAGGGGCTGGATGGGGGCAGGGCGGTGGCAGGCGTTGTCATGCCATGATTGTGCCCGCCTGCCCTGGGTGGGGCGCCGCCTCTGGTGCGCGTGCCCATGCATGGGCCGGCTGTTGAATCTCCGTCCTTGTCTTCACGCCACCGCCGATATGAATTCGCCCCGCCGTTCTCCCATCGAACCATGCCCTTGTGGTGGCGCCGCGGGCTATGCCGAGTGCTGTGGCCGCTATCACCCGGGCGGCATGTTGCCCATGCAGGCGCCCACGCCTGAAGCGCTGATGAGGTCTCGTTACACGGCCTTCGTCAAGGACATCAGGCCCTATCTGCTGGAGACCTGGCACCCCACCACACGCCCGGCCGGCATCGAGCCGCCGGAGCCGGGCATGAAGTGGCTGGGCTTGAGCATCAAGGCAGCGCCGCCCCCTTCTGAAAGTCGAGGACGTGTCAGTTTCGTGGCGCGCTTCAAGATCGGCGGGAAGGCCGAGCGCCAGGAGGAGACCAGCGACTTCGTGCGCGAGCAGGGGCACTGGTACTACCTGTCTGTCGTCACGCCCTGAGCTGAGTGCGGGGCCGGCGCGCTCTTGAGGAGCGGTAGTTTGTGCGTTATGCATGCAATGCACACCCTCGATCAGGGGGTTAGGCGCCTGCGCAAAGGGCTTCCCCGAGAGACAGCGCCAGGGCAAGTCCTTATGGTGCTGAACAGGTGCTGTACCTGATCCACCCTGCGTGGCCCAACATGTTCGAGACGATCACCCAATCCCTGACGGACTTCTGGCAGACCCTGGATTCGACCCGGGTGCTGATGCTGGTGCTCGGCGGCCTGGCCGTGAGCATCACGGCGATGGAAGGCCTGGCCATTGCGCGCCGCCACCGCAGCAACAAGGCCTATGACTGGCGTGCCTTCTGGACGACGGTGCGCATCAACGGCTGGCGTCTGGTGGTCGAGGCGATCCCCATGGGGGCCGTGCTGGGCGCCTCGCTGCCGCTGGGCGCCTGGATGTACGAGCACCGCTTCTGGACGGTGCCGATGGACACGTGGTGGGGTTGGGTGGCCATGTTCTTCACCACCGAGTTCTTCTATTACTGGATGCACCGCGCCGGCCACCGCATCCGCTGGTACTGGGCTTCGCACCAGGTGCACCATTCGGGCAACCAGTACAACCTGGCGGCAGCGTTCCGCCAATCCATCACCGGCAAGATCACGGGCGCTTTCGTGTTCTTCGCGCCGCAGTGCCTGCTGGGCTTCCCGCCCGAGGTGGTGCTGTTCTCGTACGCGATGAACCTGGTCTACCAGTTCTGGATCCACACCGACCTGGTGCCCAAGCTGGGCTGGCTAGAGGGCATCCTGAACACACCGTCGGCACACCGTGTGCACCATGCCGCCAATGTTGAGTATCTGGACGCGAACTATGGCGGCACCATCCTGCTGTTCGACCGCCTGTTCGGCACCTACGTGCCGGAGAAGGACGACGTGCCGATCCGCTATGGCCTGGTCAAACAGGTGACCACGTACAGCGCGATCAAGATCTGCCTGCACGAGTGGTTCAGCATCGGCCGCGATGTGCTGCGCGCCCGCAGCCTGAAGGATGCCCTGGGCTATGTGTTCATGCCGCCGGGCTGGGCCCCGGATGGCAGGGGCCTGACCACGGAGCAGCTGCGCGCCCACATGAAGGCGCTGACTGGTTCGGCCACGGGGGTGCCGCCCGAGGCGCTGCTGGATGGCAAGTTGGCTGCGGTGGTGGCGGCTGAGAAGGGTGGGGGGGCGGCTGCTGGTGCAGTCAACCCGTCGCACGTTCCAGCTCGCTGAGCCAGTGCATGGCCTGGGCGCGGTCTGCGCCACACATCTCCGCCGACGGTTTCAGTGAACCGCACACGGCCGGCCGTTCGGGCTGGCCGAACAGGCGGCAGCGCAGTGCTTCATCCAGATGAGGGCAGGGTACGCCCGCCGGTTTGCCGTGAGGCAGGCCGGGCATGGGTGAGCTGATGGAGGGGGCGGTGCAGCAGGCGCCGCAGCCTGGGCGGCATTGCATGGGGGTGGATTGTGCCTTGGCGTTGCGGGCTGTGGGTCGATGCCTTTTGTGTTTCACGTGGAACAAGTTGGGGCTCCTTGTATTTTTTGTGCTGCCCTGCATGCATGAGAGTGAGCGCTTTGTCGGGGCAGCGCGGGGCGGGGTCTGAGGGGGCCTCTGGCCGGTCTTCGAAGTTGGCGATCCTGCCCTTGGCAGGACTGCTCTCCGGTGCTCGTACGGGACAGGTGGCTGCGTGACTCGCCCTTCGTGCTCAAACATGCTCGCCATCCCCTGGCCGCAGGCCAGGGGCAGACCTGTCCCTCCCTGCGCGCCTGCGACGCCAACAAGGCGCCTGGTCAGAGGCCCCCTCAGCCCTTTGATGCCCCGCTCTCCGCATGCGGGGGGCTTGTCCTTTGATTGGGTAGGCCTGACGCCTCGAAGGCTGCGCTTGAACTGCTGCCTTGGCCAGTGGACCACCGCCGCGCTCACTGCCGCAACTACCGCGTGAGCGCTAGCGGTATTGGCGTCGCTTCACGCTCTACATGTCTGTCACGCGCAACCTCTTCTACGCATGCCACCCCCACATCCCGCGCCCCGCGCTGCCACGACAAAGCGCGCCGGTCGTCGGCATGCCGGATCCCGGAAGCTTGATCGAACCAAAGAAGCGCCAGTTAGCCCCAGGCATCAAGCACACGATCAGGATGAATGCCCGCACCGCCACACCCCATCCCAGCCACACGAATGCTGGGGAAACGTGCGCCAGCCCCTGGTGGCCAGGCAGCCCGTCCGGGATAATCGAGCCCGTGCGCGGCCCTCAGGCCGCGTCTTCACTTGTTGATGGTGTTGTGATGATCTACCCCAAGGAATTCGATGTGATCGTGGTCGGTGGCGGCCACGCAGGCACTGAGGCCGCGCTGGCCGCCGCGCGCATGGGCTGCGCCACCTTGCTGCTGAGCCACAACATCGAGACGCTGGGGCAGATGAGCTGCAACCCCTCCATCGGTGGCATCGGCAAGGGCCACCTGGTCAAGGAGGTGGATGCGCTGGGCGGGGCCATGGCCGCCGCCGCCGACGAAGGCGGCATCCAGTTCCGTATCCTCAATTCCAGCAAGGGCCCGGCTGTGCGCGCCACCCGGGCCCAGGCCGACCGCATCCTCTACAAGGCCGCCATCCGCCGACGCCTGGAGAACCAGCCCAATCTGTGGATCTTCCAGCAGGCCGTGGACGACCTGATGGTGGAGGGCGACAAGGTGGTGGGCGCTGTGACCCAGGTGGGTGTGCGCTTCCGTGCCCGTACCGTGGTGCTCACCGCCGGTACCTTCCTGGACGGCAAGATCCACGTGGGCCTGCAGAACTACAGCGCTGGCCGTGCGGGTGATCCTCCAGCGGTCAGCCTGTCGGGCCGACTCAAGGAACTCAAGTTGCCCCAGGGGCGCCTGAAAACCGGCACGCCGCCCCGCATCGACGGCCGCAGCATTGACTTCAGCAAGCTGTCGGAGCAGCCGGGCGATGGCGTCGGCCTGGTGGGACAGTGGGGTGAATCCGCACCCACGGGGCCCGAGGTGCCGGTGTTTAGTTTTCTGGGCACACCCGATCAACACCCCCGCCAGTTGCCTTGCTGGATCACCCACACCAACGAGCGCACGCACGAGATCATCCGCTCCGGCTTCGACCGCAGCCCGATGTTCACGGGTGTGATCGAAGGGGTGGGGCCGCGCTACTGCCCCAGCATCGAAGACAAGGTCAACCGCTTCGCCGACAAGGATTCGCACCAGATCTTCCTGGAGCCCGAAGGCCTGACCACCAACGAGTTCTACCCCAACGGCATTAGCACGTCGCTGCCCTTCGACATCCAACTGGCGGCGCTGCAATCCATGCCAGGACTGGATCAGGCCTACGTGCTGCGTCCGGGCTATGCGATCGAGTACGACTACTTCGATCCACGTGAACTCAAGTCCACCTTCGAGACCCGTGCCATCCAGGGCCTGTTCTTCGCCGGGCAGATCAATGGCACCACTGGCTATGAAGAGGCCGCTGCCCAAGGCCTGTATGCCGGGGTCAACGCGGGCCTGCAGGCCCTGGGCCGTGAGCCCTTCACCCTGCGCCGTGACCAGGCTTACCTGGGCGTGCTGGTGGACGACCTGATCACCAAGGGCGTGACCGAGCCTTACCGCATGTTCACCAGCCGCGCCGAGTTCCGCCTGCAGCTGCGTGAAGACAATGCCGACCTGCGCTTGACCGAACTGGGCCGTGAGATCGGCCTGGTGGACGACGTGCGCTGGGATGTCTTCAACCGCAAGCGCGACGCTGTTTCACGTGAAACAGAGCGCTTGCGTGCCATCTGGGTACGCCCGGCCACCTTGCCTGCGCAGGACGCGGAGCGCTTGGTGGGCAAGGCCCTGGAGCACGAATACAGTCTGGCTGATCTGCTGCGCCGCCCCGGCGTGAGCTTTGACACCGTGGCGGAAGTGGCTGCGATTGCGGGCGCCAAGCCCAATGTCAAGCTCAAATCGGCCACCGATGTTTCACGTGAAACCGACGCGCAAGCTCCGTCACGCCAGACACTGCAGACTGAACTGGGTGGCAGCTTGGCCGACGCCGTGATCGAGCAGGTGGAGATCAGCATCAAGTACGCCGGCTACATCGACAAGCAGAACGACGAAGTGCAACGTGCGGCGCACTATGAGCACCTGAAACTGCCGGACGAACTGGATTACACCCAGGTCTCGGCCCTGAGCCATGAGGTGCGCCAGAAGCTGCAGCGCCATCGCCCTGAAACTCTGGGGCAAGCCTCACGCATGTCAGGCGTCACGCCCGCAGCCATTTCACTGCTGCTGATCCACCTGAAGAAGGGCCGCTTCAAGGGCTTTGAAGGCGGCGCGGTCAATGATGAGTCGCACGCCGGTGCGCCGCTGGAGAAGCTGGAAAAGGGCGCCGCCGCATGAAGCCGGGAGCACGTGGGCGCAGCGGTACTGCGCAGTCGATGCCCCGGCCGGTGAACTCTGCACCTCGCCCGGAAACGCCATCATCCCGGCAAGAGCCGCCTTGGTCTGTTGAGCAATGGGCCGAGCAGATGCCGCCAGTGATGGCTTCCGTGGGCCTGTCGCCAACGCCCGAACAACTGGCGGCCTTGGCCGGCTACATGGCCCTGCTGCAGCGCTGGAACGCCACCTACAATCTCACGGCCCTGCGCAGCCCGCAGGACATGCTGAGCCACCATCTGGCCGATTGCCTGGTGGTGGTCGAGCCCTTGTTGGCGCACCTGGGTCTCGACTGGGCCCAGGCCCAGGCCGTGCCCAGCCGATTCAACCTGCTGGACGTGGGCAGTGGCGGCGGGTTGCCCGGGGTGGTGCTGGCCATCCTGTGCCCGGCCGTGGCCGTGACCTGTGTGGACACGGTGGGCAAGAAGGCCGCCTTCATCCGCCAGGTAGCGGCCGAATTGAAGCTGCCCAACCTGCGCGCGGAGCACGCCCGGGTGGAGCAGCTGAAAGGTCGCTTCGATGTAGTGGCATCCCGGGCCTTTGCCTCGCTGGGGGATTTCACCGATTGGACCCAGCAACTGCTGCATCCGGCGCACGGGATCTGGATGGCCATGAAGGGGAAGATGCCGGACGATGAACTGGCGGCCCTGCCCAAGACCGTGAGCGTGCAACGCCACCAGGTTTTGCAGGTGCCGGGCCTGGACGCCGAGCGCTGCCTGCTCTGGTTGATACCCCAGGCTGGGGGGGGCACGAAAAAGGGTTAACGTCAGGTGTTCTTTGCGGGCGCCGCTGCTAAGGTACCGGGCATCGATCCCGAATACATGCCAATCTGAGGAGCCCACCATGCAGCACACCGTCAAGCAGTTGTTCGCAGCTTCGTTGATCGCCCTGGCATCGGCAGCCCAGGCCGCGACCATCACCGTTGAACCAGGCGAAACCCAGCAGGGCTTGACCTTGATCGGCGGCAATGCGGTCCTGTCGTTCAGCACCAGCCTGGTGACGGCGCTCAATGTGGGCAAGGTGGTGTTCACCGAACTGGCCCCCGCCTCGGTCGACGAAATCTTCACGAGCCGCCCGCCCTTCGGTTCGGTGCGCACCGGCGTCACGGCCGATGCCCCTCTGAGCTTCATGACTGTCAATGACGTCACGGGCGATGTGCTCGCCGCGGGCTCTCAGGGCGGTGCGATCCTGACCATCGCGCCCCTGGCCGGTGTGTCCACGGGGGGCTCTGTGACGGTGGCCAATCTGAGTGTCGACCTGACCCAGAAGCGGGTGTACGCAGACCTCACGGGCAACTTCTCTGGTGTGGATGGCGCCGCCGCCACCACGCTGCAGCATTTCTACCTCTGGGATTACGCCTCGCTGACGGGGCCGACCAATGTGCAGGTCGGCGCGGGCAGTTACACCAACGTGATCTCCGGCCTGAAGATCACGCAGGAAGGCCTGGCCAATTTCTCGGCGGCCCTGGGGCTGGTTGAACTGGGGTTGAGCACCATCCAAGGCGTCTCGGATTACGGCACCATCACCTCGACCATCGTGGCCCAGGGCACGCTGGTGATGCCCGAGGTGCCCGAGCCGGGAACCTGGGCCATGATGGGCCTGGGCTTGGTGGGCGTTGCCGTGGCGGCACGCCGTCGCCGCGCGGCCTGAGCCAGCAGTCACAAGCAGTAGCGCCTGTCACGGCGCCGCAACGAAGCCGTCCCTTGGCAGTGAGGGGCGGCTTTTTTGTGCCTAACACCCGCCTGATCCGGCATGCCCCCGCTGCCCAGCCACAGGCCCTGCAGCCATAATTCAGGCATGCCGCACATCTTCTGCATTGCCAACCAAAAGGGCGGGGTCGGCAAGACCACCACCACCGTCAACCTGGCCGCCGGCCTGGCCCAGATCGGGCAGCGGGTGCTGATCGTGGACCTTGATCCACAAGGCAATGCCACCATGGGTTCGGGCGTGGACAAGCGCACGTTGGAGCACACGGTGTACGACGTGCTTCTAGAGGATGTGTCCATCGCCGAGGCGCGCCAGCCCAGCCCCAAGGGCGGCTACGACGTGCTGGGCGCCAACCGTGAACTCTCGGGCGCCGAGATCGAACTTGTCAACCTGGAGCGCCGCGACCGGCGCCTCAAGACGGCCATCGAGGCGGCTGCGGCTGAGTACGACTTCGTGCTGATCGATTGCCCGCCCAGCCTGAGCCTGCTCACGCTCAACGGCCTGACCTGCGCGCATGGCGTGATCGTGCCGATGCAGTGCGAGTACTTCGCGCTCGAAGGCCTTACCGACCTGGTCAACACCGTCAAGCAGGTGCACGCCAACCTCAACCGCGAGCTGCAGCTGATCGGCCTGTTGCGGGTGATGTTCGACCCGCGCATCACCCTGCAGCAGCAGGTGAGTGACCAGCTCAAGAGCCACTTCGGCGAGAAGGTGTTCAACACCGTGATCCCGCGCAACGTGCGCCTGGCCGAGGCGCCCAGCCACGGCATGCCCGGCGTGGTGTTCGACCGCAGCAGCAAGGGCGCGCAGGCCTTCATCGAGTTCGCGCAGGAGTTGGTCGAGCGGGTCAAAGGTGGCCGGCTGAAGTAAGGTTTAGCTGGCAGCCGTCAGGCGCCGCATGTGCTCGTCAAGGCAGTCCAGCAGGTTGCTCACGTCCAGCGGCTTGGTCAGGTAGGCCTCGAAGCCGCGGGCCTTGGCCGCATGGATCTGGTCGGGCATGGCGTCGGCCGACAGGGCCACGCGCGGGATCTGCGACAGGCGGTCGTCCTTGTCCAGTTCGGTGACGACATCGAAGCCCGTCATGTCGCCCAGGTGCATGTCCAGCAGCAGCAGGTCGGGACAGGTCTCGCGGGCCAGCGCCAGGGCCTGCGTGCCGCTCACGGCCACCAGCAGGTTCCACTCGGGCCGCAGCGCCAGGATCTGCTCCACCAGCATCACGTTGACGTCGTTGTCCTCGGCGTAGAGCAGGGTGGCCGTGCGGGTGGGCAGGGGGGCGGGCTCGTCCTCGGGCGTGCTGCGGGCCGTGGGCAGTGCGGGCGTGGCCGGCAGCGCGCTGGCCATCGTGACGCTCACGGTGGTGCCGCGGCCCTTGTGGCTGGAGACGCGCACCTCGCCCTTCATCAGCTCCAGCAGCTTGCGCACGATCACCAGGCCGATGCCGGTGCCGTCCACGCCACTGGATTCGACCCCCAGGCGGTTGAAAGGCTCGAACAGGTGCTGCTGCTGCTCCTCGCTCATGCCGATGCCGTTGTCGCTCACCTCCATCAGCACCTCGCTGCCCTGGGGGCGGGCCTTGAGCTGCACGGTGCCGCCCTGGCGGTTGTACTTGATGGCGTTGCTCAGCAGGTTGACCAGCACCTGGCGCAGGCGTACACGGTCGCCGCGCACGTACAGGTCGCCGGCGATCTCGGGCGGCAGCAGCTTGACGGCCGCGCTGTGGGCCATCTCCTCGACCATGTTCAGCGCCTCGTCGCCCAGGGCCCGCAGGTTGAGCGATTCGATCGACAGCGGCAGGCTGCCCACCTCGATGCGGGACAGGTCGAGCACATCGTTGATCACGGCCTGTAAGTGAGCACCTGCTTCCTCGATAAGCGCTACACGGCGCTGCTGCTCTTCGTCCATCGGGCGCTGGGTGTCCATGCGCAGCAGCTGGGCGAAGCCGATCACGGCGTTGAGCGGGGTGCGCAACTCATGGCTCATGCGCGAGAGGAAATCGCTCTTGGCCTGGTTGGCGCGCTCGGCCGCCTGGGCGTTGACCACGGCCTCCTGGTAGAGCTTCTGGTCGGTGATGTCGGTCATCACGCCGTACCACTGGGTGCTGCCGTCGGGCATGCGGTGGGGCATGCTGCGGGCCGCGACCCAGCGCAGCCCGCGCGACGGCAGCAGCACGCGGTACTCCTGCTGGATGGGCGTGAGGTGGCGGTGGCTGTCCTCGGCCTCGACGGACAGGCGGTGCACGTCGTCGGGGTGGATGCGCTGTGCCAGCAGGGTGGCGTCCTCGCGCAGCGTGGGCAGATCCAGCTCGAACATGGTGCTCATGCTCTCGCTGAGGTAGGGCAGGCTGCGGTGGCCGCGCTCATCGACCTTGTAGATGAACAGGGCGCTGGGCATGTGCGCGCTCAGGCCGGCCAGCACATCGTTGCGCTCACGCAACTCGGATTCGATGCGCTTGCGCTCGGAGATGTCGTTGATGACGGCCAGCACGGACTTGGGCTCGCCCTCGGCGTCGCGCACCATGGCCACGTGGATGGCGCACCACACCGCGCTGCCGTCGGCGCGCAGGTAGCGCTTGTCCATGCGCATGCTGGGCACGATGCCCAGCACGAGCTGTTCAAGCAGGGCAGCGTTGAGCTTGAGATCCGCGAGGTGCGTGATTTCGCTGAAGTGCTTGCCGATCAGCGCTTCACGCGTGTGGCCCAGGATGGCGCAGGCCCGGTCATTGACCACCTTGATGCAGCCTTCCAGGCTGGAGATGACCTGGCCGGAGGCGCTCAGCTCGAAGCCGGCGCGGTAACGCTCGGCCTCCGAGCGCAAGGTGGCCACCTCGGCCCGCAAGACCTCGAGTTCGGCGGCCATGGTGGCCGTCGAGTGGCTGGAACCTGCTGTGTCTGACATGGCCTGACTTTATCGGAGCGCACGCGCGCTGTGGCGGGTGGCGGGACAGGTCAGGTGTGTCGAAGCGGCCTTTTGTTGTGTTTCAACCGCGCCCATGTACGGCAAGACGAGACGCTCGCGAAAGCGGAGCACCTATCATCAAACACCAGGCGGCTGATGGCGTCAAGCCGAAAATGTGAGCAGGGTGTCGCTTGCGGGCGATGCCGGGCGCAGCATCAGGGTCAGCGGCGAGGGGCCCATGGTGAAAGCCATGGTCTCGCGCGCCTCGCCGCCGTCGTCGGGACGCACATCGGCGATGTCGAAGGCCGACAGCAGCAGGGCCATGGCCATCTTGATCTCCAGCAGCGCCAGGTAACGGCCGGGGCAGATGCGCGGGCCGCTGCCGAAGGGAATGGAGAGGTTTTTGGCGGGGTTGTGCTCGGCCAGCCAGCGCTCGGGCTGGAAGGCCGCGGCCTGGGGCACGTGCTCCTCGGAGACGCTTTCATGGCGTAGCACGTTCCAGATCAGCGTGCCGGCGGGCACGGCCACATCGCCGATCACCATGTCCCGCAGGGCCTCCACGGGCATGAAGGGGCCCACGGGCTTGAGGCGCATGGTTTCGTGGGCACAGGCGCCCAGGTAGTCCAGCGCGTCCATCAGCTCGGGGGTGAAGTCGGCCAGGCCATTGGGTGCGGCGGCGCGGACCTCGTCACGGGCACGGGCCAGCACCTGCGGGTGCTTGTGCAGCAGCCAGATCATCCAGGCCAGGGTGTTGGCGGTGGTGTCTTCGCCGGCCAGCAGCATGGTCAGCACGTTGCCGGTCACGTCGTCGTCGCCCACGCCGCTGTCTTCCTGCTCGGACGCCACCAGGAAGACCTCCAGCAGGTTGGGCGGGTTCTCGCGCCGGGCCGGATCCTGCTGCAGGCGCTCGCGGGCGCGGGCCATGAAGTCGGCGATGGCGCGGTGCACCTCGGCCACGCTGCGGTCCACGGCATGGTCGGATGGCAGCTTGAACAGGCGCCAGTAGGGCACCACGCCGAGCACGCGGTTGAACAGGGTGGGGAAGATCACGTCCAGGTGGCGTTGGATCACATCGCCCTCGGCCTCCAGGGTGTTGACCTCCTGCCCGAAAGCCAGGCCGGTGATGGTGTCGACCGTATAGCGCATCAGGTCGGCCTGCAGGTCGATGGGCGCGCCTTCAGTGGCAGCGCGCTGCCAGCGGGTCTGCAGGCGCTGGAGCACGCGCAGCATGGCCGGGAAGTAGGCGCGCACGCGCTGGGGCGTGAAGCCGGCCATCACCATGCGGCGCTGGCGGTGCCAGGTCTCGCCCTCGGCGTTGAACAGGCCGGGTTTCAAACGCAGGTCGCGCATCTCGCGCTCCAGACGCCGTGAGCGGCTGAAGTCGTGCGGGCGGGCCCGCATGATCTGGTGCGTCAGGGCGTGGTCGGCCACCACCAGGATGGGCATGTCCATGAAGCTCACCAGGAAGCAGGGGCCGTACTCCCTGGCCAGGGCTTCCATGTCCTGGTGCACGTGCGGTCGGTCGAACTGCAGGGCATTGCCGACCAGGGGCCAGGGCTTGGGGCCGGGCAGATCCTGCAGGCGGCGCAAAGCGGGGGCTTGGGCCCCGGAAGCGGTGGTGGCGCGTTCTGTCATGCTCGTCTCCTGATCAACGTTGGGTGTGTGTTGTTTTGAAACTGAATAATATTCAGGTATTCTCATTCCGGCAACTCGTTTGCCGCTCGCTTACCGCTCAGCTTTGAATCACGCCCATGGCCCGCCCCCGTCAGACCACCGCCGCCCAGCAGAAAACCATGCGCAAGGCCCCCGTGCAGGGCCGCGCGCAGCACACCGTGCGGATGATTTATCAGGCCACTGCTCAGATCATTGAGAACGAAGGGCTGGCCGCGCTCAGCACCAACAAGATCGCGCGGGTGGCCGGTTTCTCGGTGGGCACGCTCTATCAGTACTTCCCCAGCAAGGAGGCGGTGCTGCAGGCGATGATCGCGGACGAGCGCCAGCGGGTGATGGACGAGATGCGCACCGTGCTGCTGGATGTGGCCGCCGGCCGGCAGGAGCCGCTGGAAGGCCTGCGCTTGCGCATCCGCGCGCTGATCCAGGCTTTCGGGCTGGGCAACACGCTCAACCGGGCCATCGTGAAGCTGGCCTGGCAGATGGACCATGTGGACACGGTGGCGCAGGCGCAGCGCGAGGGGGCCGAGCACGTGGCGATCGCCTGGGCGCAGGTGCAGGCGCGCGAGCAGGGCCTGCGCCCCCCCACGCCGGCCCTGCTGTTCGTGGCCACGCGCGCGGTGATCGGCACGATCCGGGCGGCCTCGCTGGAGAACTCGCCGCTGCTGGGCACCCAGGCCTTCGAGGACGAGTTGGTGCGCATGGTGTGGGAGCTGATCCGCGAACACTGACAAGGGATCGTCCAAGCCCGCGGATCCTGGTGCCGCGATGCCCTTGCGGCGTATGCCGCACCTTCGCGCCGATGCCGATCGGCAAAGGGGTTTGCTACCATCGGCCACTTGCGCCCCGCGTTTTCTTACCTTTGCGCCGCGCGCCCCATTTCCCGACACCACTCTCATGGCCACCAAGAAAACCAAGGGCCTCGGCCTGGGCCTGGAGGCCCTGCTGGGCCCCAAGGTCAGCGACACGCCCGCGGCACCCGCGGTTGAAGGCGCGCCCACCACCCTGCGCCTGGACCTGATGCAGGCCGGCAAGTACCAGCCGCGCACGCGCATGGACGAGGGCTCGCTGTACGAACTGGCCGAGAGCATCCGCTCGCAAGGAATCATGCAGCCGATCCTGGTGCGCCCCATCGGCAGCGGGCGCTACGAGATCATCGCCGGTGAACGCCGCTCGCGCGCGGCCAAGCTGGCCGGGCTCACCGAGGTGCCCGTGTTGGTCAAGGAGGTGCCCGACGAGGCCGCCGCCGTGATGGCCCTGATCGAGAACATCCAGCGCGAAGACCTGAACCCGCTGGAAGAAGCCCAAGGCCTGCAGCGCCTGACGCAGGAGTTCGGCCTCACGCACGAGCAGGCCGCGCAGGCCGTGGGCCGCTCGCGCAGCGCCGCCAGTAACCTGCTGCGCCTGCTGAACCTGGCCGAGCCTGTGCAAGGCATGCTGATGGCCGGTGACATCGACATGGGCCATGCCCGTGCGCTGCTGCCGCTGGACAAGGCCGTGCAGATCACCACCGCGCACGAGATCGTGGGCAAGAAGCTCAATGTGCGCGATGCCGAAAAGCTCGTCGCCAAGGTGAACGGGGCAGGGCGCCAGACGCCGCTGCTGCGCGTCAAGCAGGACAAATCCCGCGACGTGCTGCGCCTGGAAGAAGAGCTCTCTGACCTGCTGACCGCGCAGGTGGAGATCAACGTGAAGCGCCGCACCAAGCGCGGCGAGCAGGGCGAGATCACCATCCAGTTTGGCTCGCTCGACGAGCTCAATGGCCTGATCGACAAGCTGCGCGGGCCGCAGGCTTGAGCATCGAGCGCCTGCTGTCCCGCTCCTGGCCGGCGCCGGCGCTGCTGACCTGGGTGCTGGCCTGGGCGCTGTGCAAGGCCCTGGCCGATGCCGGTGCGCCTTACTGGGCCGTGCTGGCGCTGCCGGCGGCACTGGGGGT
>NZ_JBASTH010000114.1:0-2685 GCF_049274795.1 Aquabacterium sp. | reverse complement strand
GCAGTGGTTATATCTAATGATCTTTGAATTATGAAACTACCCTCCCTTCTTGTCATCCCGCACTTGATAGAGCGTATCCCTATGGGGATGCGGGATCCAGACCCTCCTTCATTCTGAAGAAACCTGGATTCCCGCCTGCGCGGGAATGACAGAAAGAAGGGTTTCGTAATTCAAAATCTTCTATTATAGTCTCAAGATATATGATATATTGTCCGTATATGAAAAAATATAAAATTGTTATTTTTATTTTCATTATTGCTTTGGGCATCTTTTTTCGATTTTTCCGGTTGAATGAAACCCCGCTCGGCCTATATCCCGACGAGGCAATGAATGGCAACAATGCGCTTGAAGCTCAAGCTACATATGACTATAAAATTTTTTATCAGGAAAATAACGGACGCGAAGGCTTGTTTATTAATATGCAAGCCGTCTCACTTGCTCTTTTCGAGAGAGAACCGTGGGCATTGCGCGGAGTATCTGCGGTGATGGGAGTACTAACCATTTGGGGAGTATTTCTCGTGACAAAAGAATTATTTTCCCAACGCGGTAATAAACGAAAACGTAGTGCCGCGACTACCGTTGCTCTGATCGCAGCATTTTTTATTGCCACATCCTATTGGCATATCAATTTTTCTCGCATCGGATTTCGCGCCATCATGTTCCCGCTTCTCACCGCGTTCGCGCTCTACTTTCTCCTCAAAGGCCTGCGCACAAAAAATATTTGGACTCTTGTCTGCGCGGGTTTTGTAACCGGCCTCGGATTTCATACCTATATCGCATTTAGATTTTTTCCCTTTGTTGCCGCGATCCCCATTATTGGCGAAGTGTGGCACTATTACCGCACCAAACCAGTTAACAAAAAAACAAAAACATTCGACCTCTCGTGCAGTCCATGCGCAATAGCGCTTTATCTTTTCGTGACGTTTGTTATTGCCCTACCCATTGGCGTTTATTTTCTCCAGAATCCCCAAGATTTTATCGGCAGGTCAAGCCAAGTTTCTGTCTTTGCCGCCGAGTCTCCGATCAAAACATTTATCGAATCGAATATTAAAACATGGGGTATGTTTGTTGCCCACGGTGACTGTAATTGGCGTCATAATTATGATTGCCAGCCCGCGCTCATATGGCCACTTGCATTCTTTTTTGTTATTGGCATTTTTGTGACCATTCGTGATCTCTTCAAACGAACCTATGAGCGCTCGTCAGTTCCTCTTGTTCTTCTCGGATGGCTTATTATTATGTCACTGCCTGCAACTCTTACGTGGGAAGGACTGCCCCATGCGCTCCGTTCCATTGGCATGATTCCTCCAGTCATGATTTTGTCCGCGTTCGGCTGTTGGCGCTTAACGCGCGCCCTCCTTGACTGGTTTGAACGACAAAAATCACGCTTCCCAGAAAAAATCTCCCAGCTTGCGAGAGTCCAAAAAGAACTCAAAATCCTCGTAATGCTTCTTCTGCTCATTGTGCCGATTTCCAGTTATCGCAACTATTTTAACTCCTGGGCAAATATTCCTGATACCTATTCCGCATTCGCCACCGATCTCTATCACATAGGACAATATCTGCGCGATAAACCCGCAGACGTAAGCGCATATGTGGTCGTTAATATGAGCGGCACCGAAGTGCGCGGTATTCCAATGCCGGCACAAACCGTTATGTTTGTCACGGATACATTCCGCGAAGCCGAGCGTATCGCCAAGCACATTACATACCTGCGCACTGACCAACTCGATCAAATTCGCATACAGGAAGGACAAAAAACTATGATTGTGTTTCTTAACGGCGATGACAAAAAAACCCTATCCATACTCCAGAAAAAATTTCCAGATTTTAAGACGCGCGCTCCCGGGGACTTTATTATATTAGAAAATTATTTTTAGAATACACGTCTCTGTTTCCTCCCCTAGCATAGGGGGGGGGTGAGGAGGGGTAAAGGTGTGGAGGAAGACATAGAGTTTCTATCCCTCACCCCTACCACCCCTAACCCCTCCTATACTAGGAGGGGGAATAAAAGAATAAAATATGGAACAACTACCAAAGAAATCACCCATCCTTGCATTCTTCATGTTAACCATCATGTTTGGGCTTCTTCTTAGCTCTATCTTGAATGAATCAGCAATCGTTGATGAACTTGCTCATATTCCAGCCGGCTACAGCTACGCGGTGCTTTCTGACTACCGACTCAATCCCGAACATCCACCGCTCTTGAAAGCGATTTCCGGAGTATTTGTCCGTACATTCGTAAATCCCCATTTTCCGACAGATATCGCCTCATGGAAGGATGAAATCAATGGTCAATGGGGTATGGGATATTCGTTTCTGTATGAGAACGGCAACGATGCGGATGCGATTATTTTTTGGGCACGCATTCCCATTATCCTGCTTGCCATTTATTTTGGCTGGCTTTTTTACCAATGGATCCAGAGGCGATTTGGTTCTCGCGTAGCACTGCTCACGCTTGCATTTTTCTGTTTCTCTCCCACTATGCTCGCGCACAGTCGCTATGTGACCACGGATCTTGGCGCGAGCTTTGGATTTTTTATAGGCATTGCGACATTTATCCAACTACTTGAGCGCCCCACCTTGCGCAATGCGATTATCGCGGGACTTTGTTTTGCCGTTGCCCAACTTCTCAAATTTTCCCTTGTACTTCTTGTGACAATATGCGGTCTGATGTTTATATGC
>NZ_JBASTH010000113.1:0-5535 GCF_049274795.1 Aquabacterium sp. | reverse complement strand
GCATTCCGTCGAGGTCTGGAGCGACAACAGTCTGGTGGGCGGGCTTTACGGCATCGCCATCGGCGGCGCATTTTTTGGCGAGTCGATGTTCAGCCTCGCGGACGATGCTTCCAAGGTGGCATTCGTTTACCTTGTGCGCCAAGTGCAACAATGGGGTTTTAGCCTGATCGACTGCCAGTTGCCGACGGCGCACCTGACGAGTCTGGGCGCGGAGGAACGAAGCCGCCGCGACTATCTGGTGCTGCTCGACCTTGCGCTACGCGCTCCCGGCCGATCAGCTCTCTGGAATTTTGACATTGAGCTTGCGCTGTTTTAGCGTTTCCAGATGAGCGGACAGCAAAAAAACCCGGATGTATTCGTATCGATGCCGCACCCGTGCAGCTATCTGCCGGGCAAGACGGCGACCACGCTCTTCGTTGACCCGCGTTACCCGCTCAACCGCGACGCCTACGGGTACTTCACCCGCCTCGGATTCCGCCGCAGCGGCGACCTCGTGTACCGACCGCACTGCCGCGATTGCAACGCGTGTATCCCGGTGCGCATTCCGGTCGAACGCTTTCAACCGACGCGCGGACAGGTGCGCACCTGGCGCAAAAACGCGGATGTGTGCGTGATCGCGCAACCGGCGCGCTTTGTCCCCGAGCACTTCGTGCTCTACCAGCGTTACCAGGCGCATCGTCACCCCGGGGGCGGAATGGACGATCCGGACCCGCGCAAATACAGCGGCTTTCTCATTGGTCGATGCGTCGAAACCAAGTTCTGCGAGCTGCGCATCGGCCAGCGGCTGGCGGCTGTTACCGTTATCGATCAGCTGAACGACGGGTTGTCGGCGGTTTATACATTCTTCGATCCGGATGATGCCGCCCGCAGTCTCGGGACGTACGCAATCCTGTGGCAGATCGAAGAGGCGCGGCGCAAACGCCTGCCCTGGGTGTATCTGGGTTACTGGATTGGGGCCAGTCCGAAAATGACCTACAAAGCGAACTTCCGGCCGCTTGAGGTCTATCGCGACGGCCACTGGGGTGGTCTTTAGCTGATTATTTTCTGAAAAAGTCCATCCCGGACTTTTTCAGCTGCCTGTGGTGGCGCTTTGCCTTTACGCGCCGGGGTGACTACGGCATCATACGCCGCCAATCAGACCCGGAGTGCACAATCAAGCGTGGCGAAAGAAGAACATATCGAGATGGAGGGTACGATCTCTGAAACTCTCCCAAATACCCTGTTTCGGGTGAAATTGGACAACGGCCACGTGGTAACAGCGCATATCTCCGGAAAGATGCGCAAACATTACATCCGCATTCTTACCGGGGACCGCGTCACCGTGCAGCTCACGCCGTACGATTTGTCGAAGGGCCGGATCACCTTCCGCGCCCGTTGAACAATTAACTTACCGTCGGGCGCTCTGCCACCGCCGCTCTCGATTCGAACTCCAGCGTCAGCGCATCGTTCTTCTCGCTCACGCGTATGTGGCCACCGTTCGCGAGCTTTCCGAAAAGCACTTCATCCGCCAGCGGTTTCTTGATGCTCTCCTGAATCAGCCGCGCCATCGGGCGTGCGCCCATGACGGGGTCGTGCCCGCGCAGCGCAAGCCACTGGCGTGCGGCCTCATCCAGCTCAATGGTGACATGCTTGTCGGCGAGCTGGGCCTCAAGCTCGAGCACGAACTTGTTAACAACGTGCATGATGCTCTGTGCATTGAGCGGCTTGAAGCGAATCATCGCATCCAGACGATTCCGGAACTCGGGGCTGAACAACCGCTGTATGTCCAGCATCTCGTCACCGGCGTGATTCTGCTCCGTGAATCCCATCGACGCCCGGCCCAGACGCTCGGCCCCGGCGTTGGTCGTCATCACCAGGATCACGTTGCGGAAATCGGCCTTGCGACCGTTGTTGTCGGTAAGTGTGCCGTGATCCATGACCTGAAGCAGCAGATTATAAACATCCGGGTGGGCCTTCTCGATTTCATCGAGCAGCAACACCGCGTGCGGGTGTTTGGTAACCGCCTCGGTCAATAATCCACCCTGATCAAAACCAACATAGCCCGGCGGCGCGCCGATCAGCCGCGAGACCGTGTGCCGCTCCATGTATTCCGACATGTCGAAGCGGATCAATTCCACGCCCAGCACGCGCGCAAGCTGGCGCGTGATTTCGGTCTTGCCGACGCCGGTCGGTCCGGAGAACAGATACGATCCCACCGGTTTCTCGGCATGGCCGAGGCCCGAGCGCGACAGCTTGATCGAAGTCACCAGCGCGCCGATGGCTTCGTCCTGACCGAACACAACCATCTTCAGATCGCGATCGAGCGTCTGCAGTGCCTCGCGATCGGACGTGGACACGGATTTGGACGGAATGCGCGCAATCTTGGCAACGATCGCCTCGATATCATGTACTCCGATGGTCTTCTTGCGCCTGCTCGGCGCCAGTAATTGCTGCCCGGCACCGGCCTCGTCGATCACGTCGATCGCCTTGTCCGGGAGATGGCGGTCATTAATGAAGCGATGCGACAGCTCCACCGCGCTGCGCAATGCCTGGCTGGTATAACGCACGCCGTGGTGCACTTCGAATCGCGACTTGAGTCCCTGCAGGATTTCGACGGTCTCCTCTACCGACGGCTCGACTACGTCGATCTTCTGAAACCGGCGCGACAGCGCGCGATCTTTTTCGAAGATATTGCGGTACTCCTGATAGGTGGTCGAACCGAGGCACTTGAGGTCGCCGTTCGCGAGCACCGGCTTGAGCAGGTTCGAGGCATCCATGGCGCCGCCCGAGGCCGCACCCGCGCCGATGATCGTGTGAATCTCATCGATGAACAGGATCGCGTGCTCCTGTTTCTTGAGGTGATGCAACACCGCCTTCAGGCGTTTCTCGAAGTCGCCGCGATACTTCGTGCCCGCGAGCAGCCCGCCCATGTCGAGGGCATAGATGGTGCTGCGCGCGAGTACCTCCGGAACTTCGCCGTCGACGATCTTCTTCGCCAGACCTTCGGCGATTGCGGTCTTACCGACTCCGGCCTCGCCGACGAACAGCGGGTTGTTCTTGCGCCGCCGGCACAGCACCTGGATCGTGCGCTCGAGCTCGCGCGCGCGGCCGATCAGTGGGTCGATCTTGCCCAACCGCGCCTGCTCGTTGAGATTCACACAAAAGGCATCGAGCGGGCTGCGCTCGGTGCTTGGCGCGCCATCTTCGCTCTCATCCGGCGCCGGAAGTTCGTTGCTGCCCTCACCCGGTACCTTCGAGATACCGTGCGAGATGAAATTGACGATATCGAAACGGCTGATGTTCTGCTTGTGCAGAAAATAAATCGCGTGTGATTCCTTTTCACCGTAAATCGCGATTAACACGTTCGCGCCGGTGACTTCTTTCTTGCCCACCCCTTGCACGTGCAGGACGGCGCGCTGAATCACCCGTTGGAAACCAATGGTCGGCTGGGTATCGAGTTTGGTACCCACCGGCAGCACCGGTACGTTTTCAGTAATGAACGTGAGCAGGTTGCGACGCAGTTCCTCGATGTTGCCGCCGCACGCACGCAGGACGCGCACCGCGGTCGGATTATCGAGCAGCGCCAGGAGCAGATGTTCAACGGTGATGAATTCATGGCGCTTCTCACGAGCCGCGTGGAAAGCGTTATTCAGGGAAAACTCGAGCTCCTGGGACAACATGACGTAAACCTCCGTGCGTCTCTTAAGTGCCTAATAAAGAGAGTAGCACCTCATTCGGGTTCCAGCGTGCACTGCAATGGATGTTTGTGTTCCTGTGCAAACGCCATCACTTGCTGGACCTTGGTTTCTGCGATTTCGCGTGTATACACGCCACAAATCCCGATCCCTTTCTGATGCACATGCAACATGATGCGGGTTGCCGTTTCACGATCCTTGTGGAAGAAGCGCTCGACAACCGTGACGACGAACTCCATAGGGGTATAGTCGTCATTCAACAGAATGACCTTATAAAGCGATGGCCGCTGGAGCTTCGGCTTCGCTTCCTGAACTACCGGACCCTCGAGGTATTGCGGATTTTTTTCGTTCATAACCAATAACTTATTAGAATAAAATAGTAATACGATACCGAATCACGCCGGTCCTACCCTATTCTGCCGTCACAATCCGAAAATTCAATCCCCAGCGAGCAGGTCTGTTTTTTAAGAGCCCATTGCGCATGGCTGGTCTATCGTACCCCCTTTGCTTGACTTGATTGGAAAAAGCAGCAAGATTTATCACTGTTTGCTGCCCGCGCTGTCAATCAGATGTGATCAGCAACGGAGGTGTTTGTTCCGCCGGAGCACAGGGGAATATTATGGCAACAGGTTTCGTGAAGTGGTTTAACGCCAGCAAAGGGTACGGCTTTATTACACCGGCCGAGGGAGGGGACGACGTGTTTGCCCACTTCTCGGCGATTGAAATGGACGGTTACAAAACACTCAAAGAAGGCCAGCATGTAGAGTTTGAAATCCAGGAAGGACCTAAAGGTCCGCAATCATCGCAAATACGCGCACTTATCAAATAATCAAGAGCCAGGGCGTTACTGCTTCGGCACGGTCTCGACCCGGCACGCACGCCGGGTTTTTTGTTTCCATCTATCAAATCACATGTGCTCAACTATCGCGTTACCGAAGCCGGAACAGCTTACCAGCGTCGCGCCCGGGATTAGACGAGCGACCTCTTCAGTCGGCGGGCGCTGACTCACGGTACCACGGCGGGGTTGCAGGATCGCCGTGCGTACGCGCGCGAGATCGTAGGTCAGCTGCTTGGCCGCAATCGCCCCGGCCACACCCTTGAGAATTAGCTCCGCCGCTTCCACCCAGCCCATGTACCGCAGCATCATCTCCGCCGACAGGACCATGGACCCGGGATTCACCTGGTTCTTGCCGGCGTACTTCGGTGCGGTGCCGTGGGTCGCTTCGAACACCGCGATGGAATCGGCGACGTTCCCTCCGGGCGCAATGCCAATGCCGCCGACCTGCGCCGCGAGCGCATCCGAGATGTAATCGCCGTTCAGATTCAGTGTAGCGATCACATCGTAATCTTCCGGTCGTAGCAGGATCTGCTGAAGAAAATTATCGGCGATTACGTCTTTCACCAGGATCTGATTGCCAGTCCTTGGATTCGTAAACGCACACCACGAACGGCCATCGATCAGCTCGGCTCCGAATTCGTTGCGCGCGACCTCGTACCCCCAGTTGCGAAATCCGCCTTCGGTGTACTTCATGATGTTGCCCTTGTGCACCAGGGTCACCGAAGTACGGTCATTCTCGACCGCGTACCGGATGGCTTTACGTACCAGGCGTTGTGATCCTTCGCGCGACACCGGCTTGATACCGATGGCAGAACTCTCCGGGAAACGGATCTTGGTGACGCCCATTTCATTCTGCAGAAACGCGATGACCTTCTTAACTTCCGGCGAGTCGGCGGGCCACTCAATGCCGGCGTAAATGTCCTCGGTGTTTTCACGGAACACCACCATGTCGGTGTGCTGTGAATCACGCAATGGTGATTGCACGCCGGGGAAAAAACGGATCGGGAGTATGAAGGCGTAAAG